>NZ_DATCML010000005.1:0-74180 GCF_036563385.1 Phenylobacterium sp. | reverse complement strand
CTCCTTGTCGTAGTAGAGCTCCTCGCGGGTCTCGACGGCGAACTCCAGGTTCGGGCCTTCCACGATGGCGTCCACCGGGCAGGCCTCCTGGCACAGGCCGCAGTAGATGCACTTGACCATGTCGATGTCGTAGCGGGTCGTCCGGCGCGAGCCGTCGGCGCGGGGCTCGGCCTCGATGGTGATCGCCTGGGCCGGGCACACCGCCTCGCAGAGCTTGCAGGCGATGCATCGCTCTTCCCCGTTGGGGTAGCGGCGCAGGGCGTGCTCGCCGCGGAACCGGGGGCTCTGCGGGTTGCGCTCGTGGGGGTACTGCACGGTCTTCTTGGGACGCACCATGTGCTTCATGGCGAGGCCGAAGGCCCCGGCGAAGTCGAGGAGCGCCGCCCCCTTCACCGCCTGTCCGATCCGATTGAGCATCTCAGTTCCTCTCGCAGGCGTAGTCTTCCAGGTACTGGGAGTCCCCGCCTCGCTTCAGCGTCAGTTTTCCCCCCTTCGCAGCGCAGTCGGCCTGCGCGCGCCGGAGGTCGTCGTAGGTGGCCACGCCACCGGCCGGCATGGCCGTGGCGCAGGCGGTCACGCCCAGCGCCAGCAGCGTAGCCAGCAGGGTCCTCATGCGCCGGCCGCGGGCCGGAGCACGAAGAGCGCCCAGCCGGAGATCGCGAAGATCGCGATCAGCGAGAACGGCAGGAACACCTTCCACCCCAGCCGCATCAGCTGGTCGTAGCGGTAGCGGGGCACGATCGCCTTCGCCATGGCCACGAGGAAGAAGAAGAAGATGACCTTCAGGAAGAACCACATGAAGCCGTAGAAGCTCTGCGCCGTCGCCGGCCACTCGTGGACGAACCCGAAGTCGATGGGCGCCTGCCACCCGCCGAAGAACAGGATGGTGGTCATGGCGCAGATCAGCACGATGTTGGCGTACTCGCCGATCTGGAACAGCAGGTAGGGCGTCGACGAGTATTCCACCGCATAGCCGGCCACGAGCTCGGACTCGGCCTCGGGCAGGTCGAAGGGCGGACGGTTGGTCTCGGCGAGGCCGGAGATGAAGAAGATCACCGACAGCGGGATCATGAAGATCAGCAGCGGCAGCTTGGCCAGGCCCCCCGGGCCGCCGAAGGCGTACCAGTTCCAGAAGCCGCCGGCCTGGCTGGCGACGATGCCCTGCAGGTTCATGGTGCCGGCCAGCACGATCACCGCGACGATGATGAAGCCGATGGAGACCTCGTAGGAGACCATCTGGGCGGCGGAGCGCAGCGAGCCCAGGAAGGGGTACTTCGAGTTGGACGCCCAGCCGCCCATGATGATCCCGTAGACGCCCAGCGAGCTGATGGCGAACAGGTAGAGGATGCCGACATTGATGTCGGACACCACCCAGCCGGGGGCCAGCGGGATCACCGCCCAGGCGGCGAAGCCCAGGGTGAAGGCGATCATCGGGGCCAGCAGGAAGACCGCCTTGTCGGCGCCGGCCGGGATAACGATCTCCTTCAGCAGGAACTTGCCGAAGTCGGCGAAGGACTGCAGCAGGCCGAACGGGCCGACCACGTTGGGCCCTTTGCGCATCTGCACGCCCGCCCAGATCTTGCGGTCGGCCAGCAGCAGGAAGGCCAGCGAGATCAGGATCCAGACCATCACGGCCAGGATCTGGCCAACCGTCAGCAGCGTCCAGCCGCCCGGCGTGGCCCAGAAGCTTTGGGTCGCAGGTTCCATGCCTACTCCGCGGCGATCTTGGCGGCGCCCGAAGCCAGGGCGGCGCACTCGGCCATCGTCACGCTGGCGCGGGCGATGGGGTTGGTGAGGTAGAAGCTCTTGATCGGGCTAGCGAACGGCGCGTCCGAGAGGTCGCCCGCTCCGCCGAGGCCGCTCAGGTCCACCGCCTTGGCGGCCTCAGGGCCGGCCACGTAGTCGATGCGGCCGAAGGTCGGGTGGTCGGCGAACAGCCGGGCGCGCAGCTGGTCGAGGCTGTCGTAGGGCAGCGTCTGGCCCATGCGCTCGGAGAGCGCGCGCAGGATCGCCCAGTCCTCCCGGGCGTCGCCCTTCGGGAACACGGCGCGGACGCCGAGCTGCACCCGGCCCTCGGTGTTGACGTAGAGGCCGTTCTTCTCGGTGTAGGCCGCGCCCGGCAGGATGACGTCGGCCCTGTGCGCGCCGGCGTCGCCATGGGTGCCCAGGTAGACGACGAAGGCGTCGGAGGCGGAAAGCTCGATCTCGTCGGCGCCCAGCAGGAAGAGCACGTCCGCGCCGCCCGGGGCGACCAGCTCGCGCGCGGTCTTGCCGCCGGGACCGGGGACGAAGCCCATGTCCAGGCCGCCGACCCGGCTGGCAGCGGTGTGCAGCACGTTCCAAGTGGCGCCGAAGCTCTTGGCCACGGCCGCCGCGGCCTTGAGCACCGCCGCGCCGTCGGCCCGGCTGAGCGCCCCGGCGCCGACCACGATGGCCGGGTTCTTGGCCTCCTTCAGCGCCTTGACGAAGTCGCTGCGCTGGCGGGCGAGGCCCGTGAGCGTCTGCGGCCCGGCGCCCAGGTAGTCGTAGGTGTAGGTGAGGTCGACGTTCTCGCCGATGACGCCGACGCGCAGGGCCCCGTTCAGCCAGCGCTTGCGCAGGCGGGCGTTGAACACCGGCGCCTCGAGGCGCGGGTTGGTCCCGACCAGCAGGACCACGTCGGCTTCTTCGATCCCGGCCAGGGTGGAGTTGAACAGCCAGCTCTCGCGCGGGCCGTCGCCCAGGGCCATGCCGTCCTGGCGGCAGTCGATGGACGGCACGCCCATGCCGCGGAACAGGTCGAGGGCCGCCTTCATGGACTCCGCGTCCTGCAGGTCGCCGGCGATCACGCCCACGCGGTCCGGACTGGCGGCCTTCAGGCGCGCGGCCACGACGTCCAGGGCCTCGTTCCAGCTGGCCACGCGCAGCTTCCCGTTCTCACGGACATAGGGCCGGTCGAGGCGCTGGCGGGCCAGGCCGTCGACGGCGTAGCGGGTCTTGTCGGAGATCCACTCCTCGTTGATGTCCTCGTTGACGCGCGGCAGCACGCGCAGCACGGCCGGACCGCGCGCATCGACGCGGATCGCCGCGCCGAGCGCGTCGTGGACGTCCACCGTCTCGGTCTTCTTCAGCTCCCAGGGCCGGTAGTTGAAGGCCCACGGCTTGTGGGTCAGCGCCCCCACCGGGCAGAGGTCGATGACGTTGGCCGACAGCTCGGACGAAACCGCCTTGTCGAGGTAGGTGACGATCTCGGCGTCCTCGCCGCGCGAGATCATGCCGATCTCGGGCACGCCGGCCACTTCGGTGATGAAGCGCACGCAGCGGGTGCACTGGATGCACCGGGTCATGACCGTCTTGATCAGCGGACCCATGTACTTCTCTTCAACCGCGCGCTTGTTCTCGGCGTAGCGGCTGTCGTCGCGGCCATAGCCCATGGCCTGGTCCTGAAGGTCGCACTCGCCGCCCTGGTCGCAGATCGGGCAGTCCAGCGGGTGGTTGATGAGCAGGAACTCCATCACCCCGTGGCGGGCCTTCTTCACCATCGGCGTGTCGGTGAAGATCTCCATGTTCTCGGCGGCGGGGAGCGCGCAGGAGGCCTGCGGCTTCGGCGGGCCGGGCTTCACCTCCACGAGGCACATCCGGCAGTTGCCGGCGATGGAGAGCCGCTCGTGGTAGCAGAAGCGCGGGATCTCCTTGCCCGCAAGCTCCGCCACCTGAAGCACGTTCATGCCGGGCTCGAACTCGACCTCGACCCCGTCGACCTTGGCGATAGGCATTCCGGACTACTCCGCCGCGATGGACGCGCCGGCGTAAGAGCCCTTGCGCGCGCGGTAGCTGTTGATCCGCTCCTCCACCTCGTGGCGGAAGTGGCGGAAGAGACCCTGGATCGGCCAGGCGGCGGCGTCGCCGAGGCCGCAGATGGTGTGGCCCTCGACCTGGCTGGCCACGTCGAGCAGCAGGTCGATCTCGGACATCTCGGCTTCGCCGGTGACCATCCGCTCCATGACCCGCCACATCCAGCCGGTGCCTTCACGGCACGGCGTGCACTGGCCGCAGCTCTCGTGCTTGTAGAAGTAGGCGGCTCGCGCGATCGCCTTCACCAGATCGGCGTCCTTGTCGAACACGATCATGGTGCCGGTGCCGAGGCCGGAGCCGCGGGCCTGCAGGTCCTCGTAGGTCATGACGGCGACCTCGGCCTCCTCGGCCGGGATCATCCGGACCGAGATCCCGCCGGGGATCACCGCCTTGAGGTTGCCCCAGCCGCCGCGAACGCCGCCCATGTGCTCCTCGATGAGCTGGCGCAGCGGGATGCCGACGGCGTCCTCGACAACGCAAGGCTTGTTGAGGTGTCCGGAGCCGGCGAACAGCTTGGTGCCGGTGGACTTCTCGGTCCCGAAGCCGGCGAACCACTCCGCGCCGCGGCGCAGGATCGTGCCGACGACCGAGATGGACTCGACGTTGTTGATGGTGGTCGGCGCGCCGTAGATGCCGGCGCCGGCCGGGAACGGAGGCTTCAGGCGCGGCTGGCCCTTCTTGCCCTCCAGGCTCTCCATCAGCGCGGTCTCGTCGCCGCAGATGTAGGCCCCGCCCCCGTGGGTGACGCGGACGTCACAGTCCCAGCCGTTGACGTTGTTCTTGCCGATCAGCCTGGCGTCGTAAGCCTGCTTGATCGCCGCCATGAGCCGCTCGCGCTCGAAGACGTATTCGCCGCGGATATAGATGTAGGCGGTGCGCGCGCGGATCGCGCGGCAGGCGATGAGGCAGCCCTCGATCAGCAGGTGCGGGTCGTTCCGCAGGATCTCACGGTCCTTGCAGGCGCCCGGCTCCGACTCGTCCGCGTTAACGACGAGGTAGTGGGGCCGCTCGCTTTCCTGCTTGGGCATGAAGGTCCACTTCAGCCCGGTCGGGAACCCGGCGCCGCCCCGGCCCCGCAGGCCCGAGGCCTTGATCTGGTCGCAGATCCACTCGGGCGTCTGGGCCAGGATGTCGGCCGTGCCGTTCCAGCAGCCGCGCTTCTTCGCGCCCTCGAGGCC
The DNA here is from genome assembly GCF_036563385.1 of Phenylobacterium sp. Classification (GTDB taxonomy): domain Bacteria; phylum Pseudomonadota; class Alphaproteobacteria; order Caulobacterales; family Caulobacteraceae; genus Phenylobacterium. The sequence continues at coordinate 69,168 of NZ_DATCML010000005.1, read as the reverse complement.
CCAGTCGTGCAGGCCGTAGAGGTTGGTGAAGATGCGGTCCTTGTCCTGAAGCAGACCAGGCATCAGGCAGTTTCCTTGGCAGGCAGGTTCGGGATGGTGATCTTCTTGGCGCGGCTGCCGTCGTAGAGGCTCTCGTCGGTCAGCGTCAGCGGCCCGCCCTCCGGAGCCGCGCCCTGGCGGCCGATGACCGAGCCGGGCGCCGGCTTCTCGCCGGCGGCGAACTGGTCGAGCAGCTTCTCGAAGGAGGCCGCATCGAGGTCCTCGTAGTAGTAGTCGTTGATGGCGGCCATCGGGGCGTTGGCGCAGGCGCCCATGCACTCGACTTCCTGCCAGTAGAACTTGCCGTCGGCGGAGCGGTGGTCGTGCGGGCCGATCCGGCGCTTACAGACGTCCATCAGCTCGCCCGCGCCGCGCACCATGCAGGGCGTGGTGCCGCAGACCTGCACCAGCGCGTGGGTGCCGACCGGCTCCAGCATGAACATGGTGTAGAAGGTGGCGATCTCGAGCACGCGGATCACCGGCATGCCGAGCAGCTCGGAAACCACGCGGATCGCCGGTTCGGAGACCCAGCCCTCCTGCTTCTGAACGAGCCACAGGATCGGGATCACCGCCGACTGCTGCTTGCCGGGCGGATAGTTGGCCATCCAGTCCTGGGCCTGCTTCAGGAACTCGGGCCTGAAGGCGAAGCTGTCGGGCTGGTTGGGTGAAAGGCGACGGACGCTCACGCGGGCCTCACTTGCGGAAATCCACGCGGGCGATCTTGCCGCCGGCGATGGTGTAGATGGCGATGACCTGGAAGGCCTCGGTCACGCCGTCGCGATAGACCCGCTCGTGGTCGATCACGGTGTCGCCGACCACGATGCGGTTGGCGAGCTCGGCGCGGTTCTTCGGGAAGTCGGCGAACACCTGCGTGTACTTGGCGCGGTACGCCGCGATGCCGCGGATGGTGACGTCGCCGTTCAGGTCGGCGACCACCACGTCGTCCGCGAAGAAGGCGCAGTGGGCGTCCAGGTCCTGGGCGTTGTAGGCGTCGAGCTGCCCCTGGGCGAGCTCAGCCGGCTTCAGCGTCGCGGCCGCGGTCAACGGTCGATCTCCCCGAACACGATGTCGAGCGAGCCCAGGATGGCCGAGACGTCGGCCAGCATGTGGCCGCGGTTCATCCAGTCCATCGCCTGCAGGTGCGGGAAGCCCGGCGCGCGGATCTTGCAGCGGTAGGGCCGGTTGGTGCCGTCGCTGACCAGGTAGACGCCGAACTCGCCCTTTGGGGCCTCGACGCAGGCGTAGATCTCGCCGGCCGGCGGACGATAGCCCTCCGTGAACAGCTTGAAGTGGTGGATGAGCGCCTCCATCGAGCGCTTCATCTCGCCCCGCTTGGGCGGCGATACCTTGTTGTCCTGGCTGAGCGCAGGGCCGGGCGTCTTCATCAGACGCTCGCAGCACTGCTTCATGATCTTCACGGACTCCCGCATCTCCTGCATCCGGCAGAGGTAGCGGTCGTAGCAATCGCCGTTGATGCCGAGCGGGATCTCGAAGTCGAGCTCGTTGTAGCACTCGTAGGGCTGGCTGCGGCGCAGGTCCCACGGAATGCCCGAGCCACGGACCATCACGCCGGAGAAGCCCCAGGCGATGGCCTCGTCCTTGGTGACCACGCCGATGTCGACATTGCGCTGCTTGAAGATGCGGTTGTCGGTGATCAGGCCTTCGATGTCGTCGAGCACCCGCGGGAACTCGTCGCACCAGTCGGAGATGTCCTGCACCAGCTCGGGCGGGAGGTCCTGGCGCACGCCGCCGACGCGGAAGTAGTTGGCGTGCAGGCGCGCGCCGGACGCGCGCTCGTAGAACACCATCAGCTTCTCACGCTCTTCGAAGCCCCACAGCGGCGGGGTGAGCGCGCCCACGTCCATGGCCTGGGTCGTGACGTTGAGCAGGTGGTTCTTGATCCGGCCGATCTCGGAGTAGAGCACGCGGATCAGCTGGCCGCGGATCGGCACCTCGACGTCCATGAACTTCTCGAGGGCGAGCACATAGGCGTGCTCCTGGTTCATCGGCGCAACGTAGTCCAGGCGATCGAAGTAGGGGATCGTCTGGGCGTAGGGCCTGGCCTCCATCAGCTTCTCGGTGCCGCGGTGCAGCAGGCCGATGTGCGGGTCGACCCGCTCCACCACCTCGCCATCCAGCTCCAGCACCAGGCGCAGCACGCCGTGCGCCGCCGGGTGCTGCGGGCCGAAGTTGATGTTGAACTTGCGGACCGGGGTCTCGGGGGTGTGGCCGACCTCGGCGTGGATCGCCTCGGCGGGCGCGTTGCTGCCGGTCATCTTACTTCGCGTCCCGTTGCTGGGAGTCGGACTTCTCGTCGCCGGGTAGAGGGGCGTAGCCCTTCTCCATGCCTTCCCACGGCGATAGGAAGTCCCAGTTGCGCCACTCCACGGCCTTTACAGGCTCATAGACCACGCGCTTCAGCTCGTCGTCGTAGCGGACCTCGACGTAGCCGGTCATCGGGAAATCCTTCCGCAGCGGGTGGCCGTGGAAGCCGTAGTCGGTGAGGATCCGGCGCAGGTCCGGGTGCCCGTCGAAGAAGATGCCGTACATGTCGAACGCCTCGCGCTCGTACCAGTCGGCGTTCGGGAAGACCTCCACGGCCGACGGCACGGCGGTGTCCTCATCCGCCTGCACCTTGATCCGGATGCGGCGGTTCTTGGTCATCGACAGCAGGTGGTAGACGACATCGAAGCGCCGCTCGCGTTCCGGGTAGTCGACCCCGGCGATGTCGATCAGCTGGTGGAAGCCGTGCTGGTCGCGCAGCAGCTTCAGGGCGTGCACGATCTGCGGCGCCTGGGCGGTGAGCTGCAGGTCGCCGTAGGCCACGTGGAAGCCGGTGAAGACCCCTGCCCCGTTGGCGACGAGCTCCTGGCCGAAAGCCTCCAGCTCCTGGGTGGTCGCGGGCCAGCTCATCGGACGATGGTCCCCGTGCGACGGATCTTCTTCTGCAGCTGCAGCACGCCGTAGACGAGGGCTTCGGCCGTGGGCGGGCAGCCGGGCACATAGACGTCGACCGGGACGATCCGGTCGCAGCCGCGCACGGTGGAATAGCTGAAGTAGTAGTAGCCGCCGCCGTTGGCGCACGAGCCCATGGAGATGACGTACCGCGGCTCCGGCATCTGGTCGTAGACCTTGCGAAGGGCGGGAGCCATCTTGTTCACCAGGGTGCCGGCGACGATCATCACGTCCGACTGGCGCGGGCTGGCGCGCGGCGCGAAGCCGTAGCGCTCGAGGTCGTAGCGCGGCATGGACGCCTGCATCATCTCGACCGCGCAACACGCCAGGCCGAACGTCATCCACATGAGCGAGCCGGTGCGCGCCCAGGTGATCAGGTCGTCCAGGCCCGCCGTGACGAAGCCCTTGTCGGCCAGCTGTTCGGAGACGCCGTCGAAGAACGGGTCGTGCTTCTGCGGGTCGTAGCCCTCGACTGTGGTGCGGCCAGCCTCGCCCGCAGGAATGAGAGAGGCGCGGTCGCCCGCGCCGGGGGGGACGATTACTCCCATTCCAGGGCTCCCTTCTTCCATTCGTAGATGAAGCCCACCGTCAGCACGCCCAGGAAGGTCATCATCGACCAGAAGGCGAACTGGGCCACGTCGGCCGGCAGCTTCATGAGGGACACCGCCCATGGGAACAGGAAGGCCACTTCCAGGTCGAAGATGATGAACAGGATCGACACCAGATAGAACCGGACGTCGAACTTCATCCGCGCATCGTCGAAGGCGTTAAACCCGCACTCGTACGACGACAGCTTTTCGGGGTCGGGAGCCTTGGGCGCGAGCAGCCAGGCGCCCACCAGGAAGACGAGACCCAGCGCCGCCGCGATCCCCAGGAAGATCACGATGGGTAGGTACTGCAGAAGGAACGCGTTCATGGAGTCCTCGGGGGAGTCGCGCGCCCTTCTAGACCACCCCTTCTGCGGTTTCAAACAAGGCTTTGTGCGCCGCCGAAACGGCGCGCGGAAAGGTCGTGACTCGGCCCATTTTGGGCCCGCCCGAACTCTCCCGTTGACACGATTCCCGACCACACCTATCAGACGCGCCTCGCCGGGCCGGAACGGTCCAGATGCGGGTGTAGCTCAGTTGGTTAGAGCGCCGGCCTGTCACGCCGGAGGTCGCGGGTTCGAGCCCCGTCACTCGCGCCACTTCTCTCCTTGAGGTGGCTCGGGCGATCTTTCCTCCCCAGTCCGAGCAGTAAGCGCCTTGGCGCCCGTCCTAGATGGACGCGAGCGCAGCCTTCACCTCGTCGATCACCGAGCGCCAGTCGCCGGGGGCGGGCTGACGAAACAGGCGTGCGTCGGGATACCAGAGGCCGGCGTCCCAAACCCAGTCCAGTCGGTGGGCGGAAAGCAGCACGAAACAGCGCTTGCCCATGGCCGCGGCAAGGTGCGCCACCGAGGTGTCCACCGAGACCACGACGTCCAGCCCGGCGATGATCTCGGCGGTGTCGAGGAAATCCCGCGCCCCCGTCGCCTCCGGCGCAAGATGGATCGCCCCGGGCAGCGCCAGGAGTTCATCGGCGTACTCCGCCGGAAGTGCGCGGTAGGCCTGGTTCGGATTGGCGGGGTTGCCGCTGGCCATCACGCCGATCCTGCCCCCCGCTTGGCGCGGCGCGGCGGCCAGATAGGGCGGCCGGGGCACATCGCGGGCCGTGACTCCGAGCCGGCCCGGAATGGAGGTGGCGGCGACCCAGAAGTCGAAGCCGTCCAGGCTGGCGCCCTCTGTGGTGGCGCGATAATCCACCCCGAGCGTCCGGAAGAGCCGCTCGAGGTCCGGGTCTCCGATGTAGGTGACCGCGCCGCCTAGACGCGGCAGGAAGCGGCTGAACAGGATCTCGTCCCCGAACCCCTGCTCCCGCCACACCGCCAGTCGCTTGCCGGCCAGGTCTTCGCCGCGCCACTCGGGCGTACGCAGCCGCTGGCGCACGACACGAAGCCGGTTCTCGCGCTCGTCGTAGAGCGGCCAGGCCTCCTCGAGCCGGCCTTGCGCAAGCAGAACCACCCCAAGCGCCATCTTCACCTGGGCTCCGTACCCGAGGGCGAGGCGGTAGAGCCGCTCGGCAGCCTCGAACCGCCGTTCGCGCCAGGCGTCATAGGCCAGGCGGCGGAGACGCTCGGCGGCTTCTCGCGCGTCGGTCACCACAGGCTGTGTGCTCATGGCGGCTGGTTAGCACAGCCGCGACACCTGTCGTAGGCGCGGCGGCGCTAGGTGGGCGGCGGCCCTGCGCGGCAGGCGACCCGCTCGCCGGAGGCTGTCTCCTCCCCCTCCCGCACCGGGGCGATGGTCCCCGCCTCGAAGCCCTTGGTCCACCACTCGAGGCCGTCGCCGACGTACCGCGCTCCGCTGCCGGAGAGCGCCGTCCGCATCCGGTGTGTCCGGTTCTTGTACGTGACGAGCGCCAGATCGCCCGCGTAACCGACCTCGACCGTCTCCCCGTTCTCGCAGTGGAGCACCGCGGCCGGCTGGTGCGGGTGGCCGACGCTGGCGCAGCCGCCAAGCGCGACGCCGGCGCAGGCGGCGCCCAGGACGGCCGCCAGCCTCAAGCCACCGCCTCCGGCTGCCGCTCCAGGACATAGTCATCGGGGTTCGGCCCCAGGGTGGCGCGCCAGTAGTCGATCAGCCCGAAGGGCCAGTTCTGGCTGACCCGCCCGAACTCGTTCTTGTACCAGCTGGACACGTGCGGAGAGCCCCAGGCCCAGCCCTGGTTGGCCTCGTCCACACGGCGGTTGAAGTCGTCGTGGACCTCCTTCTTCACGTCGAGGGCGCGGGCCCCCGTTTCGGCCATCAGCCTCAGGCACCCGACGACGTAGCGGACGGCGCATTCGGAGAAGAAGATGATCGAGCCGTTCACGACGATGTTGGTGTTCGGCCCGTAGAGGATGAAGAAGTTCGGGAAGCCGGGCGTGGTGATGCCGAGGTAGGCGCGAGCGTCCCCGCCCCAGGCCTCGTGCAGGTCGCGCCCGCCCCTGCCCTTCACCTTCAGGAAGGAGAGGAAGTTTGAGGCCTGGAAGCCGGTGCCGTAGATCAGCACGTCGGCCTGGTGCTCGGCGCCGTCGGCGGTGACCACGCCGTTGGGCGTGACCCGGGCGATGCGGTCGGTGACCAGTTCGACGTTCGGCCGCTTGAGGGCCGCCAGCCACACGCCGTTGTCCAGGACCGCGCGCTTGCCGCCTACCGGGTATTGCGGGATCACCTTGTCGACCAGGTCGGGACGGTCCTGCACCTGGGCCGCGAGGGCCTGGGCGGCCATTTCGCGCAGCATGGCGTTCTCCGGCCCGACGGCCCCTGGGCCGCCGTTCCAGCTCGGGTCCGCCTTGACCATGGGCAGGAAGCCCTCGGTGGTCATCCAGAACAGCCAGAAGCGGTACCACTTGTCATAATAGGGCACGTGCTCCAGCAGCCACTTCATGCCCTCGGGGACGTCCTCGTGATAGTGCGGGACGGGCAGACCCCAAGGCGGCGTGCGCTGGAACACCGTCAGCTGGGCCACCTCCGGTGCGATCTCCGGGACGAACTGGTAGGCCGAGGCGCCCGTGCCGATCACGGCCACGCGCTTGCCCTTCAGCTCCACGTCGTGGCGCCATTCGGCCGAGTGGAAAGCGGGCCCCGTGAAGCTCTCCAGCCCGTCGATGTCGGGGTAGCGGGGGCGGTTCAGCTGCCCGACCGCACTGACCACGGCGTTGGCCTCAATCGTTTCGCGCCGGCCGTCCTTGCCGAGGAGCTCGGCGCGCCAGACGGCGCGGCCCTCGTCCCAGGTGACGCTCTCCACAAGGGTCTCGAAGCGGATGTGGCGGCGCAGGTCGTACTTGTCGGCGATGCCCCGGAAGTAGCTCAGCAGCACAGGCTGGGTGGAGAAGTGCTGCGGCCACAGGTGGTTCGGCTCGAAGGAGTAGCTGTACATGTGGTTCGAGTTGTCGACGCGACAGCCCGGGTAGGTGTTCTCGAACCAGGTGCCGCCCACATCGGGGTTCTTGTCCACGATCTCGAAGGGCACGCCGGCCTGGGACAGCCGGATGCCGGTGAGAAGGCCGGACATGCCGGCGCCTATGACCAGCACCTTCAGCCGCCGCGCGGCTTCTCTCAGGCGAGGCTGCTCGAACTGAGGATCCTTGGTGCTCTTGCCCGAGATGGCGAGCTCGTCCTGGAGGAAGTCGGCATAGCCTTCAGGGATCGGCGCGCCCGCCACGAAGTCCATCATCCGGCGCAGCAGCGGCGCATCCGGCTGCGGGAGGCGGACCTCAGGGTCTTGCAGGTGACGCTCGATCGCCGCCCGGGCGTGCTCGCGGATCTTCGCCTGCTCCGCGTCGGGTATTCCGGAGTCGTTCCGGGCCAGAGGCGTATAGGTCGGCGTCCATTCCGGCTTCAGCCAGGCCGGATCGCCGGTCACCTGGACCAGGGCCGCGAGCAGCGCGGGCAGGTGCGCATCCTGCAGCGCCTGCTCGAGCAGGGAAGCCTCCGCCATCGTCGTTTCTCCCAGGCTTTATCGTTGTTTGTCCGCAGCATGACTCCCGCCCGGCGGCGAAGGAAGGGCGCCGTGACGTCAGGCCACGTGGCCCCGCCGTCATTGCCGCGTTAACCTCGCGCCCCTAAGGATGAGGGCCATGGGCGTGCGAACGATCCTCCTGGCGGGCCTTGCGGCCGGCGTTTTCAGCGCGGGCGGCGCAGCGGCCCAGATGCGTGACAGCGTGGTGACCAACGGATCGATCACCGTGGTCGACCCGGCCCAGGTCCGCCATGACAGCGACCTGACCGTTGGACCGGTTTCGCGGCCCCAGAGCGGGGCAAGGACCGCCAATGCGCAGGCCGGCAGCTACACTCTCACGGGCATGGCCGGCGAGGCGTTCAGCATCTCGACGCCGGAGACGGTGACCCTCACCCGCGACGGCGGGACGGAGGAGATCAAGCTGAAGCTGACGCCGACGCAGAAGGTGGGCGCCTTCACCGGACAGGCGGGCCATGCGGTCACCGCCAAGGTGGGCGTCAACGGAAGCGTGCCGGTGCCCAGCAACGCCGCGACCGGGGTCTACAAGGGCCAATACGACGTCACCGTCGCCTACCAATAGGCCTCAGCGCCGCTGAGCGTCGGCGATCTTCGCGCGCACCTGCGGCGGCAGGACCAGGCCGGAGGCCGCGGCGTTCTCCTGAAGGTGGGCGAGGCGCGTGGTGCCGATGACCGCGCAGGCCACGTCGGGGTTCTCCAGCACGTAGGACAAGGCCGCCTGCGAGCCGGTGACGCCCTCCAGGCGGTGCAGGAAGGCGAAGCGCGCGCCACGCCGCACCTCGCCGCGATGCCGCATGAGGCCGCGGGCGGCGTACCAGAGATCCTGGGGGCCGCGGATCCTGGCCACCTTCAATCCCGTATGGCCCATGGCCAGCGCCATGCCGGCGAGTACGCCCTTCCCCGCCGCCGCGGCCCGGGCGATCAGCGGCTCTCGCTCCGGGCGCAGGACATTGTAGTCGATCATCACGACATCGAAGCTGGGCAGGCCGATCGCCTGCTCGATCACGGCGGGATCGAAGCTGTTGACCCCCAGCGCGCGGACGAGGCCGCGGGCGCGCAGGCCCTCCAGCGCGGCAAGCAGCTCGTCCGTCAGCTCGGCCGCCGCGGGGCCGTGGAGCTGAAGCAACGGCAGCGTCTCGAGGCCCAGGTTGCGCAGCGACCGTTCGGCGCTGGCGACGATCGCGCCGGGGCTGAAGTCCCGCGCGATGCGGCCGCCGCCGGCGTGGAAGGTGCCGGCCTTGGTGGCGATGACCAGGCCGGACGTGTCGCGGCCCTGCAGGGCTCGGCCGAGCCTCGGCTCCGCCTCGCCCGCGGAATAGCTGGCGCCCGTGTCGAAGAAGGTCACGCCCAGGTCGAGGGCGGCGTGGACGAGGCCCAGCGCCTGCCGCTCCGGGAAGCGCGGCTTGCCCCACCAGCTGGCGCAGCCATAGCCGATCTCGGAGACGACGAGGCCGGTGCGGCCGAGCGGGCGGTAGAGCATGGCTAGCGGAGCGCCTCGACCTCGCGGGCCACGATGGCCAAAACAGCCTTCCACGCTTCGGATGTCGGGACCACGACGTCGAAATGGCCGGCTTCCGGCAGGCTGACGGCCTCGGCATGGTCGCCAGCCGCCCGCGCCTTGCGCGCGTACTCGAGACCGGTGAAGGGCGGCATGACGTGGTCGAAGGTCCCGTGCACCATGACGGTGCGGGCGCCGCTCGGCAGGAGTGCGGCCGGCGAGGTGTCGGCGAGGCGCTGCGGGTCGCCCAGCAACTGCGGGAAGGTGTCCGCGCCACAGGCGCGGGAGAAGACATCCCCCTGCCCCTCGATGTCGCCGATGCCGGCCAGGCTGATCACTGCGCCGATGCGCAGCGGGTCGGGGCGGTAGAGCGGGCTGTCGGCCGGCAGGCGGTGGCGGGCGGCCGCCCAGAGCGCCAGATGGCCGCCGGCCGAGTGGCCGAGCGCCACGACCCGGCGCGGGTCGAGATCATGGCGGGCGGCCTCGGCGCGGATGCGGTCCACGGCGGCGGCGACATCCTGGAAGGTCCCGGGATAGCCCGAGCCCGCCTCGCCCAGGCGGCGGTACTCCACGTTCCAGACAGCGAAGCCGCGGCGGGCCAGGTCGGCGGCGATCGCGCTGGTCTGCGGCAGCCCGTCGAATCGCTGCTGGTAACAGCCGCCGTGGAGCAGGACGACGACCGGATGCGGCCCCTTCCCCTCCGGTTTGAAGACTTCGACGACCTGCGACGGCGCCCCGCCGTAGCGGATGACCGCGTCGGGCTGCACGCGCGGCTGGTCCATGTAGGCGGCCAGCGGCAGCGGCTCGGCCTCAGCCATGCCCGCGCCCAGCATCACCGCGCCCAGCGCCAGCCATCGCAGTGGTCTCCTTCTTGAGCCGGTCACCATAACCTCTTGTTCGCGAACGCGTGGCCGGAGCCAGACTTGAGATACCGCTCGAACTCTTCCGCCTGTAGTCGATGGGAAAAGGCCAAGTAGGTGACAAGGCCCCAGGTCCGGAACTTCGATGTATGCGGCGACTCGCCCGCATTGTGCGCCTTCAGGCGGGCCGGGAGGTCGGACGTGACCCCAACGTACCGTTGTCGGGGGTCGGCGCGGCTTCGGAGCAGATAGACGTAATGCAGCCCGCCCTCCTTCGCTGAAGCTTCGGAGGGCATCCTGCTTCGCGCTCTCGGGCCGGGACAAGTCCTGCGAAGCGCATGAGCGCGAAGCAGGATGGTAGGCGGCGAGGGATTCGAACCCCCGACCCCCTCGGTGTAAACGAGGTGCTCTAACCAGCTGAGCTAGCCGCCCATGGCCAGGGGTTCTAGCCGAAGTCGTGTCGCCGCGCCTAGGCGTGGGCGACCGGGCCCTTGACGTTCTCATGGCTGAGCAGGCGGGCGAAGAAGCGGCCGACGATCAGGAAGACCACGGCCGCGCCCGCGGCGATCGCCGCGTGCATGCCCCAGAACTGGGCGGCCGGCATCTTCTCGAGCAGTGTGCCGAGGATTCCGACCGTCTGGTTCCCCGCCACCAGGTGCAGGTAGTAGAGGCCGATGACAAAGCCGGTGATGGCGACCGGCGCGGCGCGGGCGTAGAGAGCCAGCGACACGGGCAGCATGTTCGCGAACGCGATGCTGTTCAGGACGTGGAAGGCCACGCACCACCAGATGCTGACCTGGGTCCCGGTCGCGGCGGCCGAGGCGGCGCCGGCGGCGAGGCAGAGCGCCCCGAGCACCGAGATGAAGGCGCCGATCGTCAGCTTGCCGATCTCGTCCGGTTCCTTGAAGCGGCGCGCCCAGACCCGCCAGAAGACGACCATGATGGCCAGGAAGGACACCGACACCACGCTGTCCAGGGTGACCAGCCAGGTGGTGGGCACCTTCTCGCCGAAGAAGGTCAGGTCGACGCTCGTGTCGGCCCAGACCAGGTAGGCGTTGAAGATCTGCTGGTTGACCAGCACCGAGGCGGTCAGCACCGGCAGGAGGAGGATCAGCAGGCCGACGGTCCGCCACTCGTGCGGCTGCATCCTGGGACGCTCGGCCTTTGCCCTGGGGCCTAGGGGCGGGTCCGGCGGCAGGTGCTTGCGGCCGGTCAGGTAGATGACCAGGGCGATCAGCATGCCGACCCCCGCGGCGCCGAAGCCATAATGCCAGCCGACCTTCTCGCCCAGCGTGCCGGCGATGAGCGGCGCGGCGATGACGCCGGCGTTGATCCCTAGGTAGAAGATCTGAAAGGCGTCGGCGCGGCGCAGGTCGCCCTCGGCATAGAGCGAGCCGACCTGGCCCGCGATATTGCCCTTGAAGCAGCCGGTGCCGAGCACAAGGCAAAGCAGCGCCAGCAGGAACGAGACGTCGAAGGCCATCAGGAAGTGGCCGGCCGCCATCAGCAGGGCGCCAATGACGATGGTGCGCGTGCGCCCGAGCAGGCGGTCGGCCAGCAAGCCCCCGAAGATCGGGGTGAAGTAGACGAGGCTGGTGTAGAGCCCGAAGATGGTCGAGGCGACCTGCTGGGTCGAGGCGTCGCCGGGCAGCCCATAAAGATGGCCGAGGAAGGCGCGGAAGCCCTCGAACCCGGCGATCCGATCGACGTTGGGCGACAGCAGCAGGGTCTTGGTCATGTAGAGGACCAGGAGCGACTGCATGCCGTAGTAGCTGAACCGCTCCCAGGCTTCTGAGAACGAGAGGAAGCCCAGCGCCTTGGGATGACCCAGGAAGGCGCGGTCGCCGTCCTTCGCGGCCGCAGCGGTCGTCGACGTCATCGGATTCTCCCCAACCCGGCGGGACCTTAGACGCGGAACCCGCCCGGAAGGAAGGCGGCGGCCAGCACCCACAGACCGATGACGCCGAAGATCACCGCCGCCACGATACGCACCAGCCTGAGCGGAACGACCTTGGTCGCGGCCTCCCCCAGAAGGACCGCAGGGATGTTGGCCAGCATCATGCCCAGCGTGGTGCCGACGGTGACGAAGGTGAGGTTCTCGAAGCGGGCGGCGAGCAGCGAGGTGGCGATCTGCGTCTTGTCGCCGATCTCCACGAGAAAGAACGCCACCAGCGTGGTGAGGAAGACGCCGCCCACCGACTTGGTCGCGGCGTCCTCGTCCTCTTTGTCGGGGATCAGCGCCCACCCGGCCATGGCGATGAACGCGACGCCCACCAGAGCCTGGAACATCCAGCCCTCCAGCCACCGCGCGACGAGGACGCCGAGCGCGGCTGCGGCGGCGTGGTTCAGCAGGGTGGCGACCAGGATGCCCAGGATGATCGGCAGGGGCCGGCGGAAGCGGGCGGCGAGAACCATGGCCAGGAGCTGGGTCTTGTCGCCGATCTCGGCGACGGCGACCACGCCCGTGGAGATGAAGAGCGGCTCGAACACAACGAACTCCGGGGGCCTGGCGGACGCACGACGACGCAGCGCCCGGCCGGCCTCCCTCGCCTGGCGCGCGTCGTCGGTCTCGCCAATCCGGACCTCAGTGGTCCGCCGCCTGCGCCATGCCCTCAGGCAAGTGTGTTGACGCGGGCTCCGCTCAAGCGAACGGCTACTCCCCGAAGAGGCGGTCGTGATAGGCCGCAGGGGCGCGGCTGGCAATGGGCGAGACGGCCGTCCCCAGCGGCCGCATCGCCGCAGGTGTCAGCCGTTCAGCACGCCCTTCAGGCCGTCCCCGACCCGGAACCGGCAGGTGGTCTGCGCCGGGCGGCGCACCGCCTCGCCGGTCTTGGGATTGCGGGCCAGGCCTGCGGCGCGCTTGACCGGCACGAAGCTGCCGAAGCCGACAAGCCGCACTTCCTGACCGGCGCGCAGGGAGTGGGAGACCGACGCGATGAAGGCGTCCAGCGCCTCCCGGGCCTGAGCCTTGTTGAGGCCGGCCTTGTCCGCGATCGCCGAGACGAGCTCCGCCTTGGTCATCTCCGTCACTCCCATCATCGTTGTTGTGCTTGTTGGCGGCGCACGGGGGCTCACAGCTGCAGGCTCGCCCCCCGGCGCCCGAGCCAGGATCAAAGCTCCTTCAAGCTTGGCCGTCAAACGAACGCGGCGCGGGATCCCTCCCGCGCCGCGCCGCTGTCACAACTTGTGATCGGAGATCAGTGGGTGACCATGCTCTCCACGTCGGCGTCGTCCACGGGGGCGACCGGCGGCGCGTCAGCCTCCGACCACTCAATGGGGGTCGGCTGACGGGTCAGGGCATGGCTGAGCACCTCGTCCATGGTGGAGACGGGGATGATCTCCAGCTCCTTCTTCACGTTCTCGGGGATGTCCGCGAGATCCTTCTCGTTCTCGGTCGGGATCAGCACGGTCTTCACGCCGGAGCGCAGGGCCGCGAGCAGCTTCTCCTTGAGGCCGCCGATGGCCGTCACCCGGCCGCGTAGGGTGACCTCGCCGGTCATGGCGATCTCCTTACGGATCGGGATGCCGGTCAGCACCGAAACGATGGCCGTGGCCATGGCGGCGCCGGCCGAGGGGCCGTCCTTCGGGGTCGCGCCGTCCGGCACGTGGATGTGCACGTCGGTGCGCTCGAAGCGCGGCGGCTCGATGCCGAAGCGGGTCGCCCGGCTGCGGACATAGCTGTTCGCCGCCTGGATCGACTCCTTCATCACGTCCTTCAGGTTGCCCGTGATGGACATGCGGCCCTTGCCCGGCATCTTGACAGCTTCGATGGTCAGGATGTCGCCGCCGAACTCGGTGTAGGCCAGGCCCGTGATGATGCCGACCTGGTCCTCCGCGTCGGTCTCGCCGTAGCGGTACTTGCGGACGCCCGCGTACTTGGCCAGCCGCTCGTCGTCGATGGTGATCGAGGCGACGTTCTCACGGCTCAGGTCGCGGACCGTCTTGCGGGCCAGGTTGCCAAGTTCGCGTTCCAGGCTGCGGACCCCCGCCTCCCGCGTGTAGTAGCGGATGAGGTCGCGGATCACCGTCTCGGGGACGATGAACTCCTCGGGCTTCAGGCCGTGGTCCTTGGCCAGCTTCGGCAGGACGTGGCGCTTGGCGATCTCCACCTTCTCGTCCTCAGTGTAGCCGGGGATGCGGATGATCTCCATGCGGTCCAGCAGAGGCTGGGGCATGTTGAGGCTGTTGGCGGTGGTGACGAACATCACCGGCGACAGGTCGTAGTCCACCTCCAGGTAGTGATCGGCGAAGGTGGAGTTCTGCGACGGGTCCAGGACCTCGAGCAGGGCCGACGACGGGTCGCCGCGCCAGTCCGAGCCCATCTTGTCGATCTCGTCGAGCAGGAAGAAGGCGTTGGTGGTCTTCGCCTTCTTCATCGACTGGATCACCTTGCCGGGCATGGAGCCGATGTAGGTCCGCCGGTGGCCGCGGATCTCGGCCTCGTCACGGACGCCGCCCAGGGCGACGCGCACGAACTCACGGCCGGTGGCCTTGGCGATCGACTTGCCGAGCGAGGTCTTGCCGACCCCAGGCGGGCCGACGAGGCACAGGATCGGGCCCTTGAGGGCGCCCACGCGGGATTGCACCGCCAGGTACTCAAGGATCCGTTCCTTGACCTTGTCGAGGCCGTAGTGATCCTCGTTGAGGATGTCCTCGGCGCGCTGGAGGTCGATCGGCTTCTGCTTGGACTTGCCCCACGGGATCGACAGCAGCCAGTCCAGATAGTTCCGGACGACCGTCGACTCCGCCGACATCGGGCTCATGTTCTTCAGCTTCTTCAGCTCGGCCTCGGCCTTGGTCCGGGCTTCCTTGGAGAGCTTGGTCTTCTTGATGCGCTTCTCGAGCTCGATCAGCTCGTCGCGCTGGTCGTCCTGCTCGCCCAGCTCGCGCTGGATCGCCTTCATCTGCTCGTTGAGGTAGTACTCGCGCTGCGTCTTCTCCATCTGACGCTTCACGCGATTGCGGATCTTCTTCTCCGTCTGCATCACGGAGATCTCGCCCTCCATCAGGGCGTAGACCTTCTCCAGACGCTTCACGACGTTGAAGACCTCGAGCAGCTGCTGCTTCTCGGCGATCTTGACCGACAGGTGGCTGGCGATGCGGTCGGCCAGCTCGCCCGGATTGTCGATCTGCGGGATCGCCGCCAGGGCCTCCGGCGGGACCTTCTTGTTCAGTTTGACGTAGTTCTCGAACTGCTCGACGACCGCGCGGCTCAGCGCCTCAGCCTCCGAGGTGCCGGCGCCGTCCTCCTGGACGAAGGCGATCTCGGCCTCGAAGTAGTCGGTCTGGCTGGTGAACTTGGTGATGCCAGCGCGCGCGCGGCCTTCCACCAGCACCTTCACGGTGCCGTCGGGCAGCTTCAGCAGTTGCAGGACGGTGGCGACCACGCCGACGTCGTAGATGGCGCCCGGCGCCGGATCGTCGTCGTCCTTGTCCTTCTGGGTGGCGAGCAGGATCTGCTTGCCCTCGTTGCGCATCGCCTCTTCGAGCGCGCGCACGGACTTCTCCCGACCCACGAAAAGCGGCACCGGCTGGTGTGGGAAGACCACGATGTCCCGCAGCGGCAGGATCGGAAGGATCTTAATCTCGGACATGATGCTTCAACTCCTGGCCTGCCGGTTTGGCGCCGGCAGAGCGCGTCAGGTCGCGGTCACTCAGACGATGCGTCTGAGTCGGACGACCCGTCCGCCGTACCCCGGCGGCTTGTTACGGATTTATGTGGAGCGTTTGGGGCCCCGTGCAAGCGGAGCAAGGTCGTTGCGCGACACTCGGCCTCATCACCGTCCACAGGTTAGGTTGACCGGGGAAAGCGACGCCGTCCGCGCAAGGCCGTGCCCTGCTGAACAGTGTTCAGATAGGGATCGGCGCCGGCGTCATCAAGCCGGCGCCCGGCTGGTCTTGCGGCCTGTGTCCAGCTTGGCGCGCACCTCGCGCCGGGCGATCGCCGGAAGCTCCGCGTCATAGGCCTGGAGCCAGGCCGCCACCGCCTCGGGGTGGTGTGTGACCAGCGAGCGGAGCAGCCAGGAAACCGCCTTGGTGATCAGAATGTCGCGTTCGCGCTGCAGGATCTCCAGATTGGCGAAGGCCAGGTCCTTCAGTCGCGGGTCCGGCGAGCGCCGGACGGGCGCGGTGAGCAGCACCAGGGCGGCGCGGCGGCGGCTGATAGTCGCATCGCCGGCGAGCCGTGCGATCATCGGCCGCCAGGCCGGCCAATCGGCAAGCAGCTGTTCGGCAGGGAACAAGCCCTGGCAGAGGTGGTCGACCTCGGCCCAGCCGACGAGGTCGGCGAGCCAGCGGTGAACGTCCTGCGGCCGCACGGCGAGGCGCGCGGCGCGGTGCTGAGAGAGGATCAGCGGAGCGAGGGTCTTCTCGTCGTAGGTCTCGCCGGCGAACAGGCTTTCCACCACGGGAAGAACTTCCGCGGCGGGCGCGCCCTTGCGGGCGGATGCCCAGGCCCGCGCCAGCGCGCGCTTCTCCGGCACGGAGACGCCGAGCAGAGGGTGGCTCCCCTGCCCCAGGTAGTTGGCGGGCGGACCGCGGTCGGGCGGCGGCGAAAGCGCTTCGAGCTCGGCGCGCAGGCGGGCGTGCTCGGGGTGCATCAGGCCGCCAGCGCCTCCTCCACGAAGTCGAGGCGATCCTGGCCGAAGAACAGCTCGCCCTCGACGAAGAAGGTGGGGGCGCCGAACATGCCCCGCTCGACGGCGGCCTCGGTGTCGGCCTTGAGGCGGTCCTTCACCGTGTCGTCCTGCTGGAAGCCGAGGAATTCATCGGGGGACACCCCGGCGCGGGCGAGGACCGGGCCCATCTCGGCCGGGTCGCCCAGGTTGCGCGGCTCGGCCCACATGGCGTCGAACACCGCCTCCACATAGGCCGCAAAGCGCGGGTCGTCCTTGAGGCCCGCGGCGCCCCGCATCAGGTGCAGGGTGTTGATCGGGAAGTGCGGGTTGCGGTTGAACGCCGTGCCGCGTCGCTCGGCCCAGCGGGCGAGGTCGGCGTTCATCCAGCGACCCTTGGCGGGCACCGTGGCCGGCGAGGCGTTTCCGGTGGCCTTGAACACGCCGCCCAGCAGGACGGGAACGTAGACGATCTTGGCCCCGGTGCGCGCCGCTATACCCGGCAGCGCCTTGTAGGCGAGGTAGCTGGCGGGGCTGCCAAAATCGAACAGGAACTCCAGCGTCTTTGCCATCAGAAGGCCTCCGTCCAGGGGCGCAGGTCGAGCTCGTGGGTCCAGGCGTCCCGGGGCTGGGCGTGCAGCATCCAGTAGGCCTCGGCGATGTGCTCGGGATTGAGGATGCCGTCATGTTCCTTCGCCGCATAGCGGTCGGGGAAGTTCTCGGCGATCCAGGCGGTGTCGATGGCGCCATCGATGATGGTGTGGGCCACGTGGATCCCCTTGGGCCCGAGCTCGCGGGCCATGCTCTGGGCGAGCGCGCGCAACGCGTGCTTGGCCCCGGCGAAGGCGGCGAAGCCGTCGCGGCCGCGCACGCTGGCCGTGGCGCCGGTGAAGAGGATGGTGCCGCGACCGCGGGGCGTCATCCGCCTGGCCGCCTCGCGGCCGGCCAGGAAGCCCGAGAAGGCGGCCATCTCCCAGACCTTGAAGTAGACCCGCGAGGTGGTCTCCGCGATCGGGAAGCGGACGTTCGCGCCGATGTTGAAGACGCAGACGTCGACGGGCGCGATCTCGGCCTCCACCCGATCGAACAGGCCGACCATCTGGTCCTCCTGGCGGGCGTCCACGCCGAACGGGTGGGCCTCGCCGCCGGTGTGCCGGATCGCCTGGGCCAGCGGCTCCAGCTGGTCGGCGTGGCGGCGAACGATCACCGCCGCATAGCCTTCGCGCGCGAAGCGGCGGGCGATGGCCCCGCCCAGCGCGTCCCCCGCCCCGATCACGACCGCCGCCTTTTCCGCCATGGGTCCGCTCCTGTTGGTGGATACAGTGTAAGCGGAAACGGCTCGTGGCGGTCGCGGCAGAAATTCTGCGCGCGGGAAGAGGTGGGAGGGAACCACAGGCCCACACGGACCCACACGGAGGGCCTGCGCTGGTCGAGCTGGGCCGGGCGGTGGACCAAGTTCGGGCGCTCTGGGCGCGCAGGCGAGCTGAGGCGCGGCTTCTCGGAAGGCCCGCCATCTGTGTGGGTCTGTGTGGGTCTGTGGTTCTTCGCGTCACAGCGCGGTTGCTGGGTCAGCTTGGATCCCGGCTTTCGCCGGGATGAGCGGATGGGGAGTGAGAGGGAGAGGACAGGAACTGACGGCGGAACGAAAAAGGCCCCGCAGTCGCCTGCGGGGCCTCGGGTTCCGTGCGGAGAGGTGCGGGTTAGGCGGCGCCGCCCTTGTCGCGACGTTCGGCGTAGATCAGCAGCGGCTGGGCGCGGCCTTCCACGACCTCGGCGTTGACCACCACTTCCTCGACGCCGTCGTAGGTGGGCAGCTCGTACATGGTGTCGAGCAGGATGCCTTCCAGGATGGAGCGCAGGCCCCGGGCGCCGGTCTTGCGCTGGATGGCCTTGCGGGCCACCGCCATCAGGGCGTCCTCGGTGAAGGTGAGGCCCACGTTCTCCATGTCGAAGAGGCGGACGTACTGCTTCACGAAGGCGTTCTTCGGCTCGGTGAGGATCTTCACCAGGGCCTTCTCGTCCAGGTCGTCCAGGGTGGCGATCACCGGCAGACGGCCGATGAACTCCGGGATCAGGCCGAAGCGGAGCAGGTCGTCCGGCTCCACCTGGCGGAAGATCTCGCCCGTGCGGCGCTCGTCAGGATCGGCCACCTTGGCGCCGAAGCCGATGGAGGTGCCCTGGCCCCGGGCCGAGATGATCTTCTCCAGGCCGGCGAAGGCGCCGCCGCAGATGAACAGGATGTTGGTGGTGTCGACCTGCAGGAATTCCTGCTGGGGATGCTTGCGCCCGCCCTGCGGCGGCACGGAGGCGACGGTGCCTTCCATGATCTTGAGCAGCGCCTGCTGGACGCCCTCGCCCGACACGTCGCGGGTGATGGACGGGTTGTCCGACTTGCGGCTGATCTTGTCGACTTCGTCGATGTAGACGATGCCGCGCTGCGCGCGCTCGACGTTGTAGTCGGCGGCCTGCAGCAGCTTGAGGATGATGTTCTCGACGTCCTCGCCGACATAGCCGGCTTCGGTCAGCGTCGTGGCGTCGGCCACGGTGAACGGCACGTCGATGATGCGGGCGAGCGTCTGGGCCAGCAGGGTCTTACCCGTGCCGGTCGGCCCGATGAGCATGATGTTGGCCTTGCCCAGCTCGACGTCGTTGTTCTTCGTCGCGTGGTTCAGGCGCTTGTAGTGGTTGTGCACCGCGACCGAGAGGACCTTCTTGGCGTGGTCCTGGCCGATCACGTAGTCGTCGAGAACCTCGCGGATCTCCTTCGGCGTGGGGACGCCATCCTTCGACTTCACGAAGGAGATCTTGTGCTCCTCGCGGATGATATCCATGCACAGCTCGACGCATTCATCGCAGATGAACACGGTCGGCCCGGCGATCAGCTTGCGGACTTCGTGCTGGCTCTTGCCGCAGAAAGAGCAATAGAGCGTGCTCTTCGAATCTCCGCTCGCGGCCTTGGTCATGGTCGTTTCTCACTCTCTAGACGGCACGGCCGTACCGTGGCCCGCGCCGTCCCGCAGGACGTCTGCGCCCCTACAATGCAGAATACGCGCCGCGGGTTGTCTAAGTCTTGACAATCCCCGATCCGGCTAAGGATCACAACCCTTCGTTCGCCTGAAGGGCGAATGGCGACGCGGCGCCGCACCGAGCGGCGTTCGTGGCACCTAAATGGGATACCGCCCGAAATGGCACAAGAGTTCAGTGGGCCTGCGTCCCATGTCGAAACGCCTGACCCGAGCAGGCCGTCCGGAAGCGCGCCTGCAGGGCGACCGGTGGTCGCCTTTGACTTCGATGGCACGCTCACGGTGAAGGACAGCTTCACGGCCTTCCTCAAGTGGCGTGCCGGACCGGCACGCTATGCGCTGGGCCTTGCACGACTCGTGCCCGCAGCCGCGGCCTACCTGGTCCATCGGGACCGTGGCCGCATCAAGGCGGCGGCGGTGAAGGAGTTCCTGCACGGGGTGAGCCACGACGAGCTCGAGGCCGATGCCCGGCGGTTCGCCAAGACGCAGGCCGCCAGGCTGCTGCGCCCTGACGCCCTGGCCACCTGGCGCAAGTGGCGCGCCGAGCCGGTGACGCTGGTGATCGTCACCGCCTCGCCCGAGCTGCTGGTGGGCGCGTTCGCGGAGGATCTGGGGGCCTACACGGTGCTGGGGACCCAGCTGTCCTACGACGCGGACAACCGGGTGATGGGCGCCTTCTCCGGGCCCAACTGCCGCGGCGCCGAGAAGGTGGTGCGGCTGAAGGAGGTCTTCGGGCAGGACATGGTGCTGAAGGCGGCCTACGGCGACACCTCCGGCGACACCGAAATGATCGCCATGGCCGAGATCAAGGGCTACCGGGTGTTCACGGGCAAGCCGTGAGGCGTCCCGCCCTTGATGGGGAGGGACCCCTAGGGCCTGGGCAGGGCGAGAAGCTCACTCCAGGCGGCGCGGAGCTCGGATTCGAAGCGATCGCTGGAGAAGGCGGCGGCGGTGGCGGCACCGGCGATGCGGCGGGCCTCGAAGCGCTCACCGTCGCGGAGGGCGTCGAGGCGCTCGGCGAGGCGGTCGGCGATGGCGGCGTGATCGGCCGCGTCATCGAACCAATCGCCGTTGGCCGGGGCGGCGTACTCCAGCCCGCCCACCCCGTGATAGCCGACCACCAGAGCCCCGGCCGACATCGCCTCCAGCGGCGGCAGGCCCAGGCCCTCCTTCTCGCTGAGGCTTAGGAAGACCTCGCTGTCCTGGATGACCGCCGCGGCCTCGGGACGCGTGACGCCGGCGATCTCGCTCCAAGGGACGGCGGCGAGGTCGGGCCGGCGAGACAGCAGGACGCCCCGGATCAGCCGGGCTTCCAGCGCCCGCTTGCGAGTCATGCAGCAGACGCGCAGCGTCCGCGGCCGGAGCGGTTCGGCCGCGAACACCGGGTCGACGAAGACCCGCACCGCGGGGATGGGCCGGTCCCAGCCCATGGCCCGCAGGCGCTCGGCGCCGATCCGGCTGCCGGCGATGATCGCCTCGCAGCCCCAGCGGCGGATCGAGGCCATGTCGAGGAAGGCCTGGAAGCTGTAGTGCCAGTTCTGATTGTGGATGGCCTTGCGCGCCGGGCTGTTCATCACCGACAGCAAGCCCGCCGAGTGCATCTCGCCGCAGACCACCCAGTCTTCGGCGGTCAGGTCGGCCTCCAGCTGCCAGGGGCTCTCCAGGCCGGGCGGGAACTGCGGCCGGAACCCGGTCTCGCCCTTCGGCCGCACGATCAGGAAGCGGGCGTCGAAGCCCATCCGGCGCAGAGCCGCCACGTGCTCGAGGTTGATCAGCTGGCCGCCGGCCACGTGCACGCCGTCGGTGACGTAGAAGATCCGCAAGATGAGGCGCCTGGTCGCGAAAAGGGCGCACGCCGTCGCCGGCGCGCGCCCTCATCTAGCCCGAACGCGCGGGGATCGTCAGTCCTCGGAGTCGCGCTTTTCCCAGACGTGGTCCACGAGGCCCCAGTCGCGGGCCTCTTCCGCGGTCATGAAGTGGTCGCGGTCCAGGGTCTCCTCGACCTCCTGCACCGTACGGCCGGTGTGCTTGGCGTAAAGTTCGTTCAGCCGGCGCTTGGTCTTGAGGATGTCCTCGGCGTGGCGCTCAATGTCGGACGCCTTGCCCGAGAAGCCGCCGGAGGGCTGGTGGACCATGATGCGCGAGTTGGGGAGCGCGATGCGCTGGCCCTTTTCGCCGGCCATCAGCAGGAAGGAGCCCATGGACGCCGCCATGCCGAGGCAGAGCGTGATCACCGGGCTCTTGATGTACTGCATGGTGTCGTAGATCGCGAGACCGGACGTCACCACCCCGCCGGGCGAGTTGATGTACATCTGGATCTCTTTTTTCGGGTTCTCCGCCTCGAGGTGGAGCAGCTGGGCGCAGATCAGGCTGGCCATGCCGTCTTCCACGGGGCCGGCCAGGAACACGATGCGGTCCTTCAGCAGGCGGGAGAAGATGTCGTAGGCGCGCTCGCCGCGGCTCGTCTGCTCGACGACCATCGGCACGAGGCCGAGCGCGGTGGTGACGGGGTCACGCATAGGCAATGAAGTCCTTCCAGGAAGCTCGCTCGCGGGCTGCCGTAACCCGCATCCCCTCCGATATCGCGCGCCCAGCCCTGCGCCGCAAGGTGGCGGCGGCGCCGAAACGCCGCCGCCCCCTTGCTCAGCCGAACAGGAAGTCGCTCGCCCGGAGGCTCGCCAGCTCAACGCCCGCAAGCGTCACCGAGTTCGCCGGGTCGAGCGCGATGACCACGTCGGCGCCCGCCTGTTGCGCGTGGGTCAGGAGGTCGGCGTAGCTGCTGAACACGCCGCCCGCGAACTGCAGCTGGTCGCCGTGGTCGAAGTCCTGCACCACATCGCGGCCGAAGCCGGTCCCGAACACGAAACGGTCGTTCCCGTTGCCGCCGGTCAGGCGGTCGTCGCCCGCGTCGCCGAGAACAGTGTCGTTCCCATTGCCGCCGGAAAGGCTGTCGCGGCCCTCCCCGCCCGACAGGCTGTCGTTTCCGTTGCCTCCGTCGAGCCGGTCGATCCCCTGCCCGCCCAGCACGGTGTCGTTCCCGTTGCCGCCGGTGAGCGTGTCGGCGCCGCCCAGGCCGGAGACGTGGTCGCTGCCATTGCCGCCGTTCAAGGCCTCGTCCGCCGCGGTGCCGGCCACCGTGCTGGCTCCGTTGCCCGCGTTGATCGTCGCCCCGTCGGCCACGCCTGCGACCTGTACCTGGACCGTGGCTGTGCTGGTGGCGCCGTAGGCGTCGCGCATGACGTAGCTGAAGCTGTCAGTGACGGTCTGGCCCGGGCCTAGCAGGTCGAAGGCGTCGGCGTCGGCCACGTAGACCAGCTTGCCCGCTTCGATGGCCACATGGCCGCCGAGCGCCGTGGGCCCCACGGAGACCAGGGTCTTGGCGTCGTCGGCGTCCGGGTCGGTGTCGTTGGCCAACACGTCGAGCACGACGCTGGCGTCCTCGGCCACCGCGCCCGCGTCCGCGACCGCTGTGGGGGCCTGGTTGAACAGCTGGCGCAGCAGGACCTCGCCGTCGGCGAAGCGCAGCCACTCCACCCCGGTGAGAACGTCGCGCCCGTCAGGGCCGGTGACGATCACCTGGCCGTTCTCGCCCTGGACGATGGCGTAGGCCGCACGCGGGCCGCCGAAGATCGCGTAGTCCACGCCCTCGCCGCCCTGCAGGACGTCGTCACCCAGGCCGCCATTCAGGGTGTCGCCCCCCTCTCCGCCCGAGAGCGTGTCGGTTCCCTTGCCGCCGGAGAGCGCGTCCGCGCCGCCGCCGCCCGAGAGGCTGTCGCGGCCGTCCTTGCCCGCCAGGGTGTCGGCGCCGTCGCCGCCCGTAAGCACCTTGTCGGTGGGGGTGAGGTTGAGACCGACCAGGACCGGGTCGTGGTCCGAGACGCGGAACGGCACGGTCCTGTCGAAATAGGACGGGTCGCGGTTGGTGAGGTCGTTCGAGTCGTCGGCGTCGAGGTTGTAGTCGAGCGCGTCGGCCTCGTCGGAGTTGATGTGCCACTTGGTGGCGCCGGTCACCTGGCCCAGCAGCGAGCCGTTGACGAAGCCGTGGTCGAGCGACCCCAGGGTCCCGTCGAAGACGTAGGACCAGCTCTCGGGACCGAGCACCGGGGTGAAGCCGCGGGCGCGCAGGACGTCGATTGGATCCTCCTGCGGGTTGGCGTTGAAGTCGCCCAGCAGGATCACGTCGGTGTCGGTCGTGCCGGTGGGCAGGCTGGCCACGAAGGTGGCGAGCTGGTTCGCCTGGGCGACCCGGTCGGCGTTGGAGCGCCCCTGGCCATCAAGCTTGTCGGCGTTCTGGCCCGAGCCCGAGGCCTTGGATTTCAGGTGGTTGGCGACGGCGGTGAACTGGCCGCCGGTGGCCAGCTCCTCGAAGGTGACGGCGAGCGTCGGCCGATCATTCACTGCGCTGGAGTCGATGGCGATCACGGTGCCCGGCGCGATCCCGACCACGTCGTGCCTGTAGATGAAGGCCGTGGAGATGGCGTCCGTGCCCAGATAGTCCTGGCCGGGGTTCACCCAGCTGTAGACGTCCGCGCCGAGCCGGGCGTTGATCCGCTCGACGAGGAATGCCAGGGCGTTCCCCTCCACCACGCTGCTGGCGCCGGTGGAAAAGTCGTTCTCCATCTCGACCAGGGCCAGGACGTCGGCGTCGAGGGTGATCAGGGTGTCCACCAGCTTGTCCAGCTGGCGCAGGAACTCGGCCTCGCTGTTGGCGCCGCGGGGCTCCTGGCCGTTGTCGGTCCGCGAGCCGTCGTCGAGGGTGATGAAGAAGTTCAGGACGTTGAAGCTGCCAACCGTCAGCGTCCCGCCCACCTCGGCCGGAGCGTCCTCCCGCGGGTTGGTGTCGTCGAAGCGGTTTTGGCCGTCCTGCACGGCGCGGATGCGGAAGGCGTTGAAGCCATAGTCCAGCACGCCGGTGAGGTTCTGCACGCTGTCGCCCGCCTGGATGGCGGTCGCGGTGGACCAGGCGCCGCCCCCGTCCGGATTGGTGATCGGCCGCCAGGTCCCGTTCAGGCCGTCGTCGAGGATGATCGAGCGGCGGTCGATCTCGGCGTCGTAGGCGGCGAAGCCGCCGATGCTGGGCTCGTTGAACTGGGTGTAGGTGTAGGGCCGGCCGTCCGCCGCCTCGTCCACCAGGCCGGCCAGTCCGTCGCCCTCGGAGGCGTAGAGGCGCACCTCGCCCAGCCGGTCGAGTTCGCTCAGCTCGGTGACCACCAGCCGGCCAGGCACGGTGACCAGCATGCCTTCGAAGGCTTCCAGGCTGGCGTTCGGCAGGTCGAGCGTCACCGCGGAGGTCTCTTCGCCGGCGTCGGCGTCCAGCACCACCACCTCCGTGTCGACGAGCTGGGTCAGGCCAAACTGCTCGGACACGACGCCGATCACCCGGACCCGGGCGCCCAGCGGCAGGTCGGCGGGCAGCGCGAGGCCCGCCTGGTTGATGAACAGGCCCTCGGAGGTGGCCGCCGACGCGTCGAAGTCGGCGGTCTCCTCCTGGACGAAGAAGCCGGCGATGTCGCGCTTCGCATCCGCGTCGCCGCTCTGGAAATCGCCCACCACCACGGCCTCGATCATCACCTTCTGGCCGACCATGCCGCTGCCGGCGCCCGAGCCCTGGATGGCGCTGATCTTCGAGACGGTGAGGTCGTCGTTCTCGATCCGGCCGACGCCCTGGCCGTCGGCGATCACCACCCCGCCGGTGGCGCCGCTGAGCTTGATCAGGACGGTCTCGTCCGGCTCGGCCAGGGCGTCGCCCTGCACCGCCACCGTGACCGTCTTGCTCATCTCGCCAGCGGCGAACGAGAGCGTGCCCGCAGCCGGCGTGTAGTCGGACCCGGCCGCCGCGGTCCCGTCGGCGGTGGCGTATTCGACGGTGAAGGGGCCGGTCTCGCCCTGGCGGGTCACGCTGAAGGTGAGCACGGTCGCGCCGTCGTCGCCCTCGACCACGCTGGCGTCGCTGACGCTGACCGCCGCCCCGCCAACGGTGAACTGGGCGGGATAGGGTCGCGGACCTGCGTCGTCGGTGGTCCAGTTGGCGGGGTTGGCGATGGCGGCGCGGATGTCGGCGACCGAGCCGACCGTCGGGCCCGTGTAGGCGGCGTTGTCGGGCCCAAAGGCCAGCGCCGTGGACCCAACGGTGAGGCCGGGGGGGACCGCGGAGGTGTTGGAGCTGGTGGCGTTGGCCGCCCACGCGGTGTTGCCGTCTGCGAAGTCGACCGCGAACAGGAAGGTCGGGCTGGCCTGCGCCCCCTGGAACAGCAGGAACTGGTCGCCCGAGCCGGAGGGGTTCAGAGACCCTGTGAGGTTCGAGATCACGATCACCGTACCGGCCGCCGCCCCACCGGCCGGGGCGGTCCAGCTCCCGAAGCCCTCGCCGGTGCGGAAGGCGTTCGTCGCGCTGTTCCACCCGTTGTCGGTGTAGGAGACCTGGGTCCCCGCCTCGACGTCGCGCAGCAGGACGAACGCCAGGGACTTGGGCAGGGCCGTGGGGTGGTCGGCGGTTGTCGACTGATCGGCGCTGAAGCCGACCAGGGCGAGGTCACCGGCGGCGAGGGTCGTGGGCATGTCGTGCGTCACTCAGGCTGAAGCCGCGCCCCGGCGACGAGACGCAAGACGGCCCGCGCGCCAAGCGCGTCGCGGACCGGGCTCGGGTTTTTGATGAGGCCGGCGTCGCGCCGACGGTCCGGCATATGACGCCAGACTCCGGCGTTCGGCTACCCCGTTTGAGTGTCGGTTTTGTCGCCGTTCCGTGACAGTCGAGCTTGCGTTCGAGAGGGCGGCCAGGCGTCGTCCCGCACCTGCGGCGGACGGCCGCAGCCCGGATGTTCGCGTTCAGGCTTCAGTCGGCGTGGTCAAGCCGCAGGTGCGCCGTGTCGCGAAGGTCGTCGGCCACGTTGCGGAACCTGGCCGGGTCCTGGGAGGCCGCAAATAGAAGCGGCAGGTGGGTCGGGAACGAGCCGCGCATGATCACGCCGGGCGCCAGCTCGACGCCGTAGTACCACCAGTCAGCGGCGACCTTGGCGAGGTCCGGAGGCAGGTTGGCGGCGGTTCCGGAGGCGGTCTGCATCGTCAGATTCGGCTCGTTCATGTCTGCGCCTGAACGTCAGCGGCCATCCTGTCAACGTGGGGCGGCCATCACCCGAGACGCCGACGGCACCTGCCCTCACGCGGCGATGCGCTCCAGCCAGTCGCGGAGGACGGCCACGACCTGATCCGCCGGTGCGTAGCCGCGGGTGACGACCCCGAAGGCGCCGTCCGCATTGGGCCCGGCCACCAGGGTCGGGAAGCCGGTGACGCCGGCGCGTTGAGAGACGGCGTAGTCGCGCCAGGTCTCCTGCTTGGCCGCCTCCGTGTCCCATTCGGCCAGGAAGGCCTCGCGATCGGCGCCCAGTTCGCCGGCCAGATCGGCCAGCACCTCGCCCCGGGTGACGTCGCGAGCCTCGGCGTAGAACGCGCGCTGGAGCCGGCCGAGGTAAGTGACGGCCAGTTCCGGTTCGCTCCGGCGGAACACCACCACGGCGCGGGCCGCGGGATCGGTGTCGTAGACGAAGCCCTCGCCCAGCACGCCGGGGTCGAACGGCAGCCCCGAGGCGTCATGCACATGTCGCCAGTGGGTGGTGACCTCCAGCCGGGCGGCCTCCGTCATCGGGGTGTCTGTCCCCGGCCTGAGGCCGCCCATCACCAGGCGGATCGGAAGGGCGCGCCCGAACGCCCGACGGATCTCGTCGAGCGCCGGCGAGAAGCCGTAGCACCAGGAGCACATCGGGTCGGCGAAGTAGATGAGATGCGGGCCGTCCATGGCGAGCCTCCGTGGACGAACAGCATCGCAGGCGCGGCGCGGCAGGTCACGCCCGCAGGCAACCTCCTCACCGTGAGGTGAGGAAGCTTGGCAATACGCGCAATGCGCGAAACGGGCGGAGGACAGACCGCCGTGAGGAACCGTGCGAGCGTTAACCTCTAAAGGATTGCTTTTCCGCCGGAATTGCTCGCCAATACTCCGGTTCCCGGAATCCTGTCCCTCAGTGTGTGGGCAGCGTTCGGGAACCTTCGGCCGGGTTCGTACGCTGAAGCTTTATCGCGAGGGTTGTGCTGAATGGTCCAATACGCGGTCACCCTTAAGGACGGGGACTGGACAGTCTTCTGCGACGGGCAGCCCATGGAACGCGGCCTGTCCCGCTCCGCCGCAATCCAGATGGCCAAGGACCTGGCCTTCGATGCGGAAACCCGCGGAGAAATGGTCGAGCTGCTGATCCAGGGCTACTACGGCGACATGTCCCGCCGCGTGAGCGGCGGGGACGACGAGTAGCGCCTAGCGCCGAGCCGCCGACTTCGCCTCGCGCTTGGCGCGGGCTTCCGCCTTGGCCTGCGACTTCCGCGCCTTACGCTCGTCGCGCTTCAGCTGCAGCTGGAATTCCTCGTCGTTCGCCAGGGCTTCCTGACGCGCGCGCTCGGCCTCCTCCGCGGCGATCCGGGCGGCTTCCTTCTCGGCGGCGCGCTTGGCGCGGACTTCTTCCAACTCGCGCGCCTTACGCTGGGCGCGGGTCTCGAACACCTCGGGCTGCACCGTCGGCTTCGGCTTGAACTTCTCGAGCAGCGCCTTTCGCGCCGCGGCCTGGGACTCCAGCCGTTCGCTGAAGCCGCCGATCTTCATCTCTTTCATCGGGACTTTCTGAAGGGAAACTCGGTCCGCGAGGCAGAACCCCGCGGACCGCACTGGGTTGCCGGCTTAGCCGACGATTTCCTCGTCCGTGAAGAACTGCGCGATCTCGATCTTCGCGTTCTCCAGGCTGTCGGAGCCGTGGACGGAATTCTCGCCCACGCTCTCGGCGTAGAGCTTCCGGATGGTGCCGTCCGCGGCCTGGGCCGGGTTGGTGGCGCCCATGACTTCGCGGTAGCGGGCGACGGCGTTGTCGCCTTCCAGCACCTGCACGACGACCGGCTCGGAGATCATGAAGTCCACGAGCTCGCCGAAGAACGGGCGCTCCTTGTGGACGTCATAGAACTTCTCGGCCTGCTGGCGGCTCATGCGGATGCGCTTCTGGGCGACGATGCGGAGGCCGGCGTCCTCGATCACCGCGTTGACCTTGCCGGTCAGGTTGCGCCGCGTGGCGTCCGGCTTGATGATCGAGAAGGTGCGTTCGGTCATGGTCTTGTTCTTGGTCTTCCGACTACGGGGAAAGGCGCGGCGCGCGCGTGCGGCCGCGAAGTGGCGGGCTCTATAGCGGCTCGGCTCCGGCTCGCCAAGGCGCCGCGCGTCTGCTATGAGCGCGCCCCGTCAGGCGGCGGCGCGGTCTCTCACATCAAGCCCTGACGATCCTCATCGCGATCCGGCGCGCGCTGGTCCGCGCCCGCAACCCCCTGCCCGTCAGTCTCCATGCTTCTCATCCAGAACCTCGTCTTCGACGCCTGGGGCCGCCGATTCTTCGACGACGCCACGGCCAACCTTCCGAAGGACGCCAAGGTCGGCCTGGTCGGCCGCAACGGTGTGGGCAAGTCCACCCTGTTCAAGCTGATCAAGGGCGAGCTGGTCCCCGGCTCGGGCGAGATCAGCCTGCCGAAGGCCGCGCGCATGGGCTCGGTGGACCAGGAGCATCCGGCCACGCCTGTGCCGCTGCTCGACACGGTGCTGGCCGCCGACGTGGAGCGGGCGAGCCTGCTCTCGCGCCTGGAGACCGCGCCGCCCGAAGAGATGGGCGACATCTACAACCGGCTGATCGAGATCGACGCCGACCGGGCGCCCTCACGCGCCGCCGAGATCCTGGCAGGCCTGGGGTTCTCCAACGCTGACCTCAGCCGGCCGATGGCGGAGTTCTCCGGCGGGTGGCGGATGCGCGTGGCCCTGGCGGCGGCGCTGTTCGCCGAGCCGGACCTGCTGCTGCTGGACGAACCCACCAACTACCTCGACCTGGAAGGGGCGCTGTGGCTCGAGGCGCGGCTGCGGAAGTACCCGCACAGCGCCATGGTGATCAGCCATGATCGCGAGCTGCTGAACAATTCGGTGGACTACATCCTGCACCTGAAAGACGGGAAGCTGGAGCTCTACCCCGGCGGGTACGACAGCTTCGAGAACCAGGTCGCCGAGAAGCTGCGGCTGCAGGAGTCCATGCGGGTGAAGATCGAGGCGCGGCGCGCCCACCTGCAGTCCTTCGTCGACCGGTTCCGGGCCAAGGCGTCGAAGGCCACCCAGGCGCAGAGCCGGCTCAAGATGATCGCCAAGCTGCCGCCGATCTCGGCGGTGGTGGAGGAGCATGTGGCCCCCTTCCTGCTGCCCTCCCCCGAGCGGCCCCTGCCGCCGCCGATCCTGCGGCTGGAGGACGCCCAGGTGGGCTACGACGGGCCGCCGATCCTCAAGAAGCTGAACCTGCGGCTGGATATCGACGACCGGATCGGCCTGTTGGGCGTCAACGGCGCTGGCAAGTCGACGTTCGCCAAGCTGGTGGCCGGAGCCCTGGACGTGCAGGCGGGCCGGCTCACCCGTAGCCAGCGTCTGAAGGTGGGCTGGTTCCACCAGCACCAGATTGAGGCCTTGGATCCCACAGACACGCCGCTGGAGATCATCCGCCGAGCCATGCCGGAGGACACCGAAGCCAGGCGGCGTTCGAAGCTCGCCCAGTTCGGGTTCAACCATGAGAAGGTGGAAACCAAGATCGCCAGCCTGTCGGGCGGCGAGCGGGCGCGGCTGCTGCTGAACCTGGTGGCGATGGAAGCCCCCCACCTGCTGATCCTCGACGAGCCCACCAACCACCTGGACATCGACAGCCGCCGCGCCCTGCTGGACGCGCTGAACGACTACGAGGGCGCGGTGATCCTGATCACCCACGACCGCTCGCTGATGGAGCTGGTGGCCGACCGGCTGTGGCTGGCGGCGGACGGCACGATCGCGCCGTTCGAGGGCGACATGGAAGACTACGCCCGCTTCGTTCTGGACCGAGCCCGGGTGGCCGCTCGCGCGCCGACGCAGGTGAAGGCCGAAGCCGCGCCGCCGCCTCCTCCACCCCCGCCGCGCGCCAAGGTTCCGACAGGGCCGGCCCGGCGGCGCGCCGAGGCGGCCGAGGCGGCCCTGGCCCGGGCGAACGAGGCCCTGGCGGCGATCGACAAGGCGCTGCTGGACCCCGCGGTGTTCGCCAAGGACCCGCAGAAGGCGGCGGATCTCGGCCGCAGGCGCGACCAGGCCCAGGCCGCCGTTGAAGCCGCAGAGATGGAGTGGCTGGAGGCCCAAGAGGCCTACGAGACGTTGAAGCTTTCCGCCGGCTGAGCCGGAACCTCCGCACGGCAGAGCCGGTTACGGCCCCGGCTGTTCTGGGAGGTTCCGATGGGAGAGGCTGCGCCTGCGCGCCCGACGACGTTCGAGGGCTGCGCCGGATGGCTGCATCCGGCCGCGGGCGAGACGGGCGTGGTGCTGCTCAGTCCCTGGGGATTTGAGGCGCTGTGCACGCGGCGCGCGTTCCGGATGCTCGCGGACCGGCTGGCGGGCGCCGGCTACCCGACCCTGCGGTTCGACTGGCGCGGCACGGGCGACAGCCTGGGCGGCCTAGCGGATGTGGGTGGGCTGGACGAACTCGTCGCCAGCGCGCGCGCGGCGGCCGAGACCCTGCGCCAGCAGGCTGGCGTGCGGCGGATCGTGCTGGCGGGCCAGGGGCTGGGCGCGGCGGTGGCCCCCCTGGCGGCCCCGAGCGCCGGAGCGGCGGGGGTCGCCCTGCTGGCGCCGGTCGGCCGCGGTCGCGACCACCTGCGCGAACTCTCCGTCTGGGGCGCCATGGTGGCGGACAGCCTGGGCTTCGCGCCGGAGCCCGGCTCCGTGGCGGGCTTCGCCCTGCCGGACGCGCTAGCCAGGGAGGTCGCGGCGCTGGACCTCGGCCGTTTGGTCAAAGCGCCCGCGCCTGCGGCCCTGGTGGCGGCGCGTCCGGGCCGCGTAGGCGACCAAAAGCTGGCGGCGGCCCTGCGGGAGCTCGGCTGCGACGTCCAGGAGGTCGCCTACGAAGGCTATGAGGCGGCGATCGGCAATCCCACCGCAGCGCGCCCGCCGGTGGCGCTGATCGATGTGGTCGCGAACTGGATGGCCGAGCGGTTCCCGACCACGGCCAGCCCGCAGGAAGCCTCGGCCGCCGGCGTGGCCTCGGCGGTGCTGCAGGGCGACGGCTTCACCGAGGAACTGGCGCGGCTCGGGCCCGGCGAGCGCCTGGCCGGCGTGCTGTGCGAGCCGGAGGGTCCTCGCATCGGGGCCACGGTGCTGATGCTGAGCGCGGGCGGCGATCCGCACATCGGGTGGGCCCGGGCGAACGTCGAGCACGCCCGGGCGCTGGCCCGCGAAGGCGTCGCGTCGTTGCGGCTGGACGCCGCCGATGTGGGCGATGGCGCGGGGCCCCTGTCCGGCGAGCCGCCGAAACTCTATGCCGACGGGCCCATCGAAGACGCGCTGGCCGCGGTCGACTGGCTGGAGGCGCGCGGGTTCGGGCCTGTGCTGCTGACCGGGCGTTGCTCGGGCGCGTTCTCGGCGTTCAACGCCGCGGTGCGCGATTCACGGATCTGCGACCTGGTGCTCGTCAACCAGCGGCGGTTCGTCTGGGATCGCGACGGCACGGTCGAGCTCGCCACCGATCAGGTGGGCCACTACCAGCGCCAGGCGAAGGACCCCGTGAAGCTGCTGAAGCGGGCGCTGAGCGGCGAGATCGACCTCCTGCCGGCGGTCCTGAAGCTCGCTCGCGCGGCGGCGGCCATGGTGCTCGGGAAACTCGGCGGCCATGGGCGCAAGCTCGACGGCGCGGTGAAGGCCGCGTTCGGCGCGCTCAAGGGGCGCAACGTGCGGATGGTGCTGCTCTATGCCCGGGACGGCGAGGCGCACCGGGACTTCATCGGCTTCTTCGGCGAAGACGGCCGGCGGCTGCGCAAATGCGCCGACATCGAACTGGCCTTCCTCGACGACGCCGATCACGGCCTGACGCCGCGCCACGCCCGCGACGCCCTGCTGAGCCTGCTGAAGGACCGGGCGCTTTGGCCGCCGTCAGTCCGGCCGGTAGACGCCGAGGACGTGACCGCCCGGGCCGAGGACCTCGCCCTGAGGCCGGGCTCCCTCGGCGGCGTCGCCCCGGCGCACTAGGCGGACGCGCTTGGGCTGGTCCGGGACGAGCGGGAAGCCGTCGTCCACCGGGCGGAAATGGGCGTCTTCCACGTGGACGTAGCGGTGCAGGCCGCGCCCTACGAGGACGAGGTCTTCGCCGTCCAGCCGGGCTTCGACCTCGCCGCCTGACAGGCCGCAGCGCGGGCCCAGGAAGTGGAAGGCCTCGCTGACGGCAGCGCCGTCCACGATCAGCTGGGCGCGGACGCAGGCATGGGCTCGCAGGCCGAAGCGGTAGGCGTAGGAGAGGTCGAAGAACCGGCCCAGCAGGCCGAAGGCGGACACTTCCAGCGCCTGGCGGGCGGCCAGCTCCACCGGCCGGCGGACATCGGGAGAGGCCAGGCCCTGGTCGTCCAGGACGCTGAGGCGCACCTCGCCGGCGACGGGGCCGGCGGTCTCGTTGATCAGGTGGACCGCCAGGCCGTTGACGCCCTCGTCGCTGAGCAGGACCTGCACCGGCCGCAGCACGCGGGCCAGGGCGTAGAGGGCGGGCTTCGGCTCGTCCCGGGCGTCGATCAGGCCCCAGCCGGCGCCGGGCAGCTGGTCGCGGAGGGTCCAGACCAGGCCGCCGGCGCAGGGGGAGCGGGCGCGCCGCCATTCCGAGAACACCGCGGCCATTACCTCGCCGGAGACCAGGCGGGAGAGGTCGAGGTAGAGCGCGGGATCCTCCCGGCGCAGGCGATACGGATCCACCTCGAAGAGCTGGCGGAGGTAGTGGTCGCGGACGTCCTCGAAGTCCCAGCTGGCGCCGCGGTCCCGGGGCACGGCGGCCTTCCAGCGGGGATCGTGCACCGCGGGAACCGGCAGATGCTTCGCCAGGGTGCGGGGCTCGGGAACGTTGGCGAAGGCCAGGCACTCGGCGGCGAACTTCACCTCGGCGGCGCGGGCGTCGGCCAGCGGGCGCTCATAGGCGCCGACCCCGTAGAAGTGGGCCACCCCCTGGTCGGCGACGAAGGGCGCAGCGCCGCCGAACGGCGTGTTGGGAACATAGGGAACGTCTGGACGCAGGCGCGCGGCGGTCTGCGGCAGCACCTCGTCGAACAGCGGCCACTCCAGCGGCGGCAGGCCCATCATGGCGGCCTGCTGCATCACCTCGCTGCCCCCGCAGAGCACGGCCAGAGACGGCGCGCCCTGCAGGCCGGCGAGCACCGTCTCCGCCTCTTGGCGGACAACCTCCGCAAAGGCGGCGTCGGCGGCCGGGTAGTCGAAGTTGGCGAACATGAAGTCCTGCCAGACCAGGAGGCCAAGCTCGTCGCAAAGGTCGAAAAAGGCGCGGCTCTCGTAGACGCCGATGCCGCTCACCCGGACCATGTTCATGCCCGCGTCGCGGGCAAGCTGCAGAGCCGGCGCGTAGTGCGCCCGCTCGCCGCCGAGGTCGGGCGAGACCCAGCAGGCGCCGCGGCAGAACACCGGCTCGCCGTTGACCCGCAGGGCGAAGCCGCTGGCCGCCGTCTCGGCCTCGATGCGCCGGAAGCCGACCCGGCCGAGCTCGACCGTCTCGCCGCCGGCGTCCAGCTCGACGGCGTAGAGCGGCTGGGGCCCATGGGTGTGCGGCCACCAAGGCTCGGCGTCCGGCTCCACCACGGCGCGCCAGCGGCCCTCGCCGGCAGGCCAGAGCGCGGCGGAGGCGCTGGCGCAGGTGATGCGCGCTCCGGCCGCGTCATCGAGGGCGAGGTCCACAGTGAGGCGCGCCCGCCCGTCCCAGTCGGCCTGCAGGCGCACCTCGCGCGGATCGACGGCCGGGATCGCCTCCACCCGCACCGGGCGCCAGGGTCCGACGAGGTCCTCCCGCGGCCGGAAGCCCGGCAGGTGGCCAAGTAGGCTATGGCGCACCAGGCGCAGGCCCTGGGCCTCGATCATCGCCGGTCGCCAGCGCGCCCTGGGCCCCCTCGCCTGCAGCCGCGCGTCGAGGGCGCGGAAGCAGAGCCACAGCGTGGCGCCCGCCGCCAGGTCCACATCCACGACGTGCGGCTGGAACATGCTGTCCGCCGCCAGCAGCGGAACCTCGTCGAGCCAGGCCTCAGCCAGGGTGGCCAGGCCGTCGAAGGCAAGGCGCCGAGGCCCGCTCTCCGGCAGGGCCACCCGATACCACACGTCCTGGTCGTGCAGCGGATGCGAAGGCCGTCCGGCCCGGGCGAGGTCGCGGGCGGCGAGGCCCGGGACGCTCGCCGGGACCCAGCCGGCCAGTTGGGCGGCCTGCCGCGGGCCGCCGCAGGCGCCGGCCGGCGTCACGGTCAGGGACCAGCCTTCGGTGAGGCGGCCCATGCCTCAGGCGGCGTCGCGGACGGCCTGGGCCTCGAACAGCGCGTCCCAGGCGTCGGCGGCGGGCTCCAGGGCGGGCGCGAGCGTGTCGAACCGGCGCCGGGCCAGCGCGCGGGCCAGCTGGAACTGCGCGGCCTTCGCCGTCTCCGCGATGGTGTGGCAGTGGGCGATCCGCGCATCCGTGCCGTCTGAGAGCCAGTCGAGACAGGCGGCCAGCATGGCGAAGTTCGCCCCTAGCAGGCGCGGGTTATGGAAGGCGAAGTCGTGGAAGGCCTGCTCGCCCTGCCCGGCCAGCGCCTCAGCCCGCTCCGCATAGACCTGCTGGAAGAGGCGGATCGGGTTCTGGGCGGGCCGCCGCGCCCAGTCCCGCGCCAGGATGGCGGCGGCGCGCGCCTTCAGCTCAGCCTGGCTGAGCCGGATGGGCTCGAGGGTGGTGAATTCCACATAGGGCCGGAACGGCCGGTCGTCCGGCGCGGCCGGCCGGAACAGCTGGTCGAAGTCCTCGCCCTCGAGGGCGAAGTAGCCGGCGTTGTGGAAGTACTCGAGCCGACGAGCGTCGACGTCGATGGCGTTGATCCCCACCGTGGTTTTGCCGTGCTGGACCCGATAGGCGGCCTGGCCGGTGTCGGGCAGCCAGAAGGGGTCGAGCTCCACCAGGCATAGCCGGCCGCGGGCCATCTGACGCAGGACATGCGCTTCCACCGGCTCGTAGATGGCCAGCTCCTGGACGCGCAGGCCGTAGAGCGTCTCCAGATCCTCCAGCGGGACTTTGGAGAAGCCGAACTGGTCGCCCTCGAAGTCCTGACGCGCGGTGAAGCCCATGGCGGCCTCGGGCGGCAGGCCAAGGGCGTTCAGCAGCTCGATCCAGAGGTCGAGGTAGCAGTTGGTCTCGGGCCAGCAGCGGTCGGGCGCGTGGAGCGGATGCGGCTGGTGGACCTCGGGACGGATCGGCAGCAGGCGTGGCACGCGGCTCAGCCCCAGAGCGTACGGCGGACGCCCGCCGGCCAGTCGGCGGGGTCGAAGCCGTGGTGGCGGAACAACGCGAGCGCGATCCGCTCCAGGCCGAAGCCGACGCAGGCGGTGTGCGCCGGCCCGCCGTCGGCCAACCGCACGCCCCAGGTGTGGGCGAAGTGGTCCTGGTGGTAGTTGAACGACAGGCAGGCGGTAGGCTGCGGATTGGCCACCGGGATGACCATCTCCAGCTTGAGGCCCTGCTCGCGCTGGTTGACCTTCATCATCTTGCCGGCCCGGCCGAAGAACGGGTCGTTGGCCGGTACGACGTCGAAGGGCAGCTCCAGGGCAGTGATCATCTGCCTGGCGCGCTCCACCCACATCTCGCGGAAGGCGGTGACCTGGGCGGCGGTCCCCAGCCGCACGTACTCGCGCATGCGGAAGAGCTGCATGCGGGCCGGATCGGGACTCGGTTCGTGGCGGAAGCAGTAGGACTGCACGTCGAACAGCCGGCCGTCCGGCGGCAGCGGGCCCTGGGCGGCCACCATCGGATAGATCGGGTAGCAGGCCGCCGGAGTGAGCGCGATCTCTGTGGCCTGTTGGCCGGCGGTCCAGTCCTCGCCTTTCGACAAAGCCTGAAGCAGGCTCATGTGGTCGTGATCGCCGCCACAGAAAGAATGGACGGTTCCCGCAAGTTGCGGGAAGCTTTTCATGTAACCGCTGGTCTCCAGCTGCCGGCGGGTCATGGCGGGCGGGAAGCGGATCACCTCGGGCGCGTCCTGGGTCCCTTCGGCGGTGACCAGGCCCTCGAACCTGACGATGACGTCCTCGAAGACACCGCTTCGGCCATAGAGACCGTCGACCCCTGTGGGGATCAGAAGCCCGCCGGCGATGAGCTGGTCGAGGTAGCTGACGGTGGCGTCCATGAATCAAGCCTTCCGGGCGGGTTTGCGCTGGACCAGCAGCAGCTGGCCCGCGCTGGCGAGGATGCGATCGTTGCCGATCATCAGGCGGGCGGAGTGGATGTCGCGCAGGTGTCGGCCAAGGCTGAAGGGGCCGCCGTTCTTGTAGCCCTGCAGGCCGGCGATCATCAGGCAGGCGTCGACCACCTCGAGCGCCGTGGTGGAGACGGCGACCTTGAGCGCATTCATCGCCAGGGCGAGGCTGAGGCTGGAGGCGCCCGGGTTGGCGCGAGCCTCCTCCCAGCGGGCCAGGCACTCGGCGATAGTCCCTTCGATCATCCGCAAGCGGGTGAAGGCCTCTGCCAGCTTCGGCGCGCTCGGCGGCAGGGCGCCCGGCTGCTTCTTGGCCTCAGCGGTGACCAGGGCCTGCGCGCGCGCGACGGCGTCGCCGGCCACCCCGGCCCAGACGCTGCTCCACAGGAGGTGGGAGATCGCCACCATGCTCTCGGCGGCGATGTCGGCGAAGGGCTTGGGCAGGATCTGGCCGGCCTCCCCTTCGCCCTTCAGGCGGTAGCCGTGGCTGCAGGTGCCGCGCATGCCCAGGGCGTCCCAGGTGGTGAACCGCTCCAGCTGGCAGGCGTCCGCCATCAGGACCACCAGCACCTGGTCGGACGAGGGCGCATCAGGATCGCGGCGCGCGGTGGCGAAGATGGCGTCGGCCTGCTCGCCGTAGGAGATCACCGGCGCTGTCTTGGCGAGGGTGAAGCGCTGGCCGTCGCACTCGACTGCGCAGATGGACTGGCGCAGGTCGCCGCCGACCCCCGCCTCGGTTGTGGCCGAGGCGAAGAGCAGCTGATCCGCCACCGCGCGCTGCAGAAGCTCGCGGCACCAGGCGCTCTCCAGGCCACAGTCGATCAGGTTGGCCATGTTGATCTGGTGCATGGCGAAGACCATGCCGGCCGAGGCGCAGGCCGCGCCGAGACTGCTGCAGATCGACGCCAGCTCCGCCAGGCTGGCGCCTTCGCCGCCGTGCTCGGGAGGCACGGCCACACCCAGCAGCCGACCGGCCCGCATGGCCTGAACGGCCTCGGCCGGGAAGCGGCCGTCTCGGTCCACGGTCTCCGCGTGCTCGGCCGCTACCGCGACCGCCGCGCGGACCCGTTCAGCCAGGCTCTCGCCGACGACGGGTCCAAGGGGCTTCATGCGGCGAGCTTTCCAGGCGCGAGCGTCTCGACGGCCTGGGCGATGGCGGCCACGCTGCGGAAGGTGGTGCGTGTGAGCATCTCCTCCGGGAACTCGATCTCGAACGCCTCTTCCAGGGCCAGCATCAGCTGGACGGAGGCGAACGACTTCATGCCGGCGCGGTAGAGGTCGGTGTCGTCCTCCAGAACGGCGCCAGCCGGCAGACCCGCGTGGGCCGCAACCAGGTCGCGGATGGTCTCGGTCAGCATATTTCAGCCCCAGTTTCGACAAAATCCAACAGCCGCGCTTTCAAACAC
The DNA here is from genome assembly GCF_036563385.1 of Phenylobacterium sp. GTDB lineage: Bacteria > Pseudomonadota > Alphaproteobacteria > Caulobacterales > Caulobacteraceae > Phenylobacterium. The sequence continues at coordinate 30,915 of NZ_DATCML010000005.1, read as the reverse complement.
CGGGGCTCGCGCTTCGTTGCAAAGCTCCGAAAAATCCGCGCCATAGCCACGCTTGAACAGGCCTTCGGTCCAACGGAACCGTAGCGGCGGTCAGCGGTTGCTGCCGGTCGGGTACGCGTGGAGTGCGAGACGGCCGATGGCGAACAATCTCAGGAAGATGGCCCCGTTGCTGGTGCTGGCGGGGATGGCCCTGATGCCCAGGCGCGCCGGGCCGGCAGGCCGACGTGCGGGCCCCGCGCGCCGCCCCCTCCCCGACGCCCGGCGGGCCGAGCCGGCGGCTCCGGCGGCTCCGGGGGCGGCCGGCCAGGGGCTGAGCGACCAACCCACGCCCGACCGCCACGCCACTCATCCCGCCGACATGCACGACCCGGCGCGTGGCCGGCAGGCGGACTCCCCCCGCGAGATCCCGGCCAAGGGCTGGAAGGACATCCTGCTGCGGACCAAGAAGGAGTTTGGCGAGGACCAGATCCCGCTGGTGGCCGCCGGCATCACCTTCTACTCCCTGCTGGCCATGTTCCCGGCGCTCGGCTCGTTCGTGGCGCTCTACGGCCTGTTCGCTGACGTCAGCCAGGCGCAGCAACACCTGCAGACCCTCTCAGTGATCCTGCCCGGCGACGCCCTGCGGTTTCTCGGCGAGCAGATGATCCGCATCTCGGCGGCGAGCGAAGGCGGGCTGTCCCTCGCCTTTGTCGGCGGCCTGCTGCTGTCGTTGTGGAGCGCCAACGGGGCGATGAAGGCGATGATCACCGCCCTCAACATCGCCTACGACGAGACGGAGAAGCGCGGCTTCTTCAAGAAGATCCTGGTGTCGCTGGCCTTCACTGTGGGGTTCCTGCTGTTCGGCATCTGTGCGATCACCGCCATCGCCGCGCCGCCGGCCATCGAACGGTTCCTGGGGGCGGCCCCGGCCACGATGTTCCGCTGGATCACCTGGCCGGCGCTGCTGGCGGCGCTCGGCTGCGGCCTGGCCCTGCTCTACCGCTTCGGCCCGAGCCGCCACCGGGCCAAGTGGACCTGGATCAGCTGGGGCAGTGGCGCGGCGCTGCTGCTGTGGGTGGCGGCCTCGGCGGCCTTTTCCATCTACGTCGCCAACTTCGCCCACTACGAGAAGACCTACGGGTCCTTGGGCGCGGCGATTGGCTTCATGATGTGGATCTACTTCTCGAGCCAGGTGATCCTGCTCGGCGCCGAGCTGAACTCCGAGATCGAGCACCAGACGGCCAAGGACACGACCGTCGGGCCGGAGAAGCCGCTAGGGGCCCGTGGCGCGGTCATGGCGGACACGGTGGGCGCGAAGCAGGGCAAGTAGACCCCTGCGTCGCGGCGACCTCGCCATAAGAAAACGGCCGGGGCGCGCCCCGGCCGTTCAATGTGGGTCTCAGGACCGGCCGATCAGGTGATGTGCTTGGGGCTGATCGGGTCCGAGCCGGGGAAGGTCTCCTCCACCGCCTCGTCGAGCAGGGCTTCCTGCCGGTCCTCGGACTGGGCTTCCTTGTCGGCCAGCTGGTCGAACTTCTCCCCCTCCTGCAGCGGCTCGGCCTGGCGGGCGTGCGGCGTCTCGATGTGGCGATCTTCGCCGCTGACGCCGTCCTGCGGCGCCGCATCGGCGGTCGCGCCGCTGGAGCCGTGGGTGAAAGCCCGCTTGGCTTCATCGTCGGTTTGTTTGTGAGGCATCGCGCGCTCCTGTTTCCGTCTTCGCCGTAACCCGCAAGGCCGCGGAGCGGTTGCGCGCCAGCGCAAGTTGCGAGCTCCCGAAAACACATCCGGCGCGGAGTCGCGCGACGCCCGGAGTTCTGCTTTTGTTCGCTGCCTCAGCGCAGGAGTTCCCCTTGGTTCGCGTACGATACACCGGCATCACCCAGGCCAAGGAAGCGTTCGACGCGCTCCGGCCCTTTCACGGGCACCTCGTGCGCCTGCAGACCAACTGCCGGCCGTTCGGACCCGACTACATGATCCTCGACGCGGTGAAGAAGGCGTTGTCCACGGCCGCCTACCACTTCACTGGGGAGCCGGACTTCTTCGCGCTCAAGCCGCCGCGGTCGTGACCCCGCTTCACATCGACCTCGGCGCGCCGCTGAGCTTGGCGGAGACCCATCCCGGCAGCCGGGTGGAGCTGTTCTGCGGCTCGTGCACCTGGTCGCGCAGCTACCGGCCGGACCGCATTGTCGCAGGTCTGCAGGCCAAGAAGCTCGGCGACCGGCAGACCGCCATCGCGGCGGTGGCGCACCTGGTCCACTGGCCCTGCCCCGGCTGCAACCGGATGCGCTGGGGCTCCCGGCTGCTGACGCCATAGCCCGAAAGTCACCGAAACCCGAATCAACGTGGTTTCGGAAATCTTAGGATTTCCCCTGTATGCTCCGAAGGTTGCCTGCACGGGACCGCAGGCCTGCATGGGGCTACCTGAGATGACTTTCCGCGCAATGCTGTTTGCGGCCGCCTCGGCCGGGACGCTGTGGGCCGGCGGCGCCGCCGCCCAGCCGACGACCGTGAACGCCGAGGTTGAGGAGCTGGTTGTCACCGGCACGCGCACCGAGGGCCGCTCGCGGCTCGAGAGCCTCGCGCCCGTGGACGTGCTGCAGGGCGATGTTCTGGCGCGGCAAGGCAATGGGGCCGAACTGGCCCAGGCCCTGGCCAATCTGACCCCCGCCGTGAACTTCCCGCGTCCAGCGATCACCGATGGTTCGGATCACGTTCGCCCGGCGACCCTGCGCGGGCTGCAGCCCGACCAGACGCTGGTGCTGATCAACGGCATGCGCGGGCACACTTCGGCGCTGATCAACGTCAACACCTCCATCGGCCGCGGCGCCTCGGCGTTCGACCTGAACACCATTCCGACCGTCGCGGTGCAGCAGGTGGAGGTGCTCCGCGAGGGCGCAGCCGCCCAGTACGGTTCCGACGCCATCGCCGGCGTGATCAACATCCGTCTGCGCGAGGCCCGCGAGGGCGGCGGCGCGGTGCTGAACTACGGCATCCACGACACAGAGGTGAAGACCTCCCGCGGCGAGCGCAAGGCCCACGATGGCATGACCCAGTCGGTCTCCATGTGGCAGGGCCTTCCGCTCGGCGACGAGGGCTTCGTGACCCTGTCGGGCGAATACCTGCTCCGCAAGTCGACGAACCGCTCCGACTTCGCCAACGCCACCGCCCTGCCCGCCTACGGCCGCCCGATCGTGCTCGGCCGGTACGGCGACCCGGAGCTGCGCAGCTGGTCGCTCTACGCCAACGCCGGCCTGCCGCTGAACGAGACCTGGGAAGCTTACGGCTACGCCGGCTACCAGCGCCGTGACACCAGCGCCGCGGCGACCGCCCGCGCGTACAACAACGCCAACAACGTCCCGGCGGTCTATCCGGGCGGCTTCCTGCCGAAGATCGACACCGACATCGTGGACTACAACGTCCAGGGCGGCGTGCGGGGCGAAATGGCGGGCTGGCGCACCGACCTCGGCGTCTCCTACGGCAAGAACGAGCTCGAGTACTACACGGTCAACTCGATCAACGCGTCCTTCGGCGCGGCCTCGCAGCGTAACTTCTACTCGGGCATGCTGGGCTACGACCAGTTCCTGGTGAACCTGAACGTCTCGCGCGGCTTCGACTTCGGCATGGCCAAGCCGCTGAACGTCGCGGCGGGCGTGGAATACCGGCGCGAGGGCTTCGAGATCGGCGCGGGCGAGCCAGCGTCCTACACGCAAGGCCCCGATCCGTCGAAGGCGGGTCTGTCGCAGGGCTTCGGTGGCTTCCGGCCGTCGAACGCCACCGATGTGAACCGGCACAACTGGAGCGCCTACCTCGACGTGGAAGGCCAGCTGACCGACGCCATCGGCTTCGACGTGGCGGCGCGCTACGAGGACTATTCGGACTTCGGCTCGGAAGTGACCGGCAAGCTGTCGGCCCGCTGGGACCTCAACGAGAACATCGCCCTTCGCGGCTCGGTGTCGACCGGCTTCAAGGCCCCGGCGCTGCAGCAGCAGTTCTTCACCTACACCTCCACCAATAACACCCTGGTGGGCACGACCTTCCAGCTGATCGAGGTGGGCACGTTCCCGGTGTCGAGCCCGGTGGCCCGGGCGCTCGGCGCCCAGCCGCTCGAGCCTGAGACCTCCACCAACTACTCGCTGGGCCTGGTCTATCGTCGCGGCCCCTTCGAGCTGACCGTGGACGCCTACCAGATCGAGATCGAGAACCGGATCGTCCTGTCCGAGAACCTGCCGAACAACAACACGCCGGCGGCGACCGCGGCGGCGATCCGCACCATCCTGCAGCCCTTCGGGATCAGCGCCGCCCGGTTCTTCATCAACGGCGTCGACACGACCACCAAGGGCGTGGACGCCGTGGCGCGCTACCGGTTCGACCTGGGCGACAGCCGCCTGGACCTGACCGCGGCCCTGAACCTGAACTACACCAACATCACCAAGACGCCGGACCTGCCGGCGATCACCAGCCTGCCGCAGCCGACCTTCCTGTTCGACCGCCAGGCGCGGCTGACCTTCGAGAAGGGCACGCCGGAACGGAAGCTGGTGCTGTCCGGCGACTGGTCTCGCGATCGGCTGGGGGCGACCGTGCGGATGACGGCCTATGACAGTGTGCTGCTGCCGCAAAACGCCCTCGGCTCGGACCAGACCACGGGCAACGCCGCGCTGGTGGACCTGGAGGCCCGCTACGAGGTGCTCGAGGACCGCGCCACCCTCGCCTTCGGGGTGAACAACGTGCTCGACGAGTACCCGAACTACACGCCGGGCTTCGTCAACTCGCCGACGGGCTCGATCGGCTTCCCGGGCTACTCGCCGTTCGGCTTCAACGGCCGGTTCCTGTACGGCCGACTGAGCGTGAACTGGTAAGACGCGCCGCCCAACTTGAAGGGCGTTGCGAGAGACGGCGCGGGGCTTCGGTCCCGCGCCGTTTTCACGTCCGGCGACGACGTCTAGCCACGGTCAAGCTTGTCCACAGCCGTCGCAAAAAGTGTGTGGACAGGTGGCCGCATGGTCGGTTGTCGCAGTGCTCGTCCGGACGCCCATGGGCTAGGGGTTAACCCATGTCAGTCGTACCGGCGCTCGATCTCCGCCCCGTCTCCAATGACGTGGCCATTCCGCACGTCCCCTCGAACATCGAAGCCGAGCAGGCGCTACTCGGCGTCCTGCTCTACGACAACGCCGCCTTCGAGCGGCTCGGCGACCACCTGCAGGCCCGCCACTTCTACGAGCCCTTCCACCAGCGGCTGTTCCAGGCCATCGAGACCAACATCCGCAAGGGCCAGTTGGCGGAACCGATCCTGCTGGCCGAGCAGTTCAGCCGCGATCCGGCGTTCGAAGAGCTCGGCGGGGTGCGCTACCTCGCCGACCTCGTCGACCGGGCTCCGCCGACCGTCAATGCGCCGGACTATGCGCGCGTGGTCTACGACCTGGCGCTGCGCCGCGACCTGATCCGCATCGGCGGCGAGATCGCCGCAACCGCTGCCAAAGGCGACGACGAGCTCGAGGCCCGCGACCAAATCGAGCGGGCCGAGCAGCAGCTCTTCCAGCTGGCGGAGACCGGCGGGGTTTCCCAGGGGTTCGTGACCTTCGCCGACGCCCTGCATGGCGCGGTGGCCATGGCCGCGGAGGCCCACAGCCGCGACGGCGGGCTGGCGGGCCTGTCCACCGGCCTGATTGACCTGGACCAGAAGATCGGCGGCCTGCACCCTTCCGACCTGGTGATCCTCGCGGCCCGCCCCTCGATGGGGAAGACGTCGCTGGCCTGTAACATCGCCTTCGACGTGGCCCGCAACTTCGCCTACGAGCCGCAGCCGGACGGCAGCCGCAAGACGGTGCGCGGCGGGGTGGTGGCCTTCTACTCGCTGGAAATGAGCGCCGAGCAGCTGGCCATGCGCCTGCTGGCCGAGGCGTCCGGCGTGTCGGGCGACCGGCTGCGCAAGGGCGAGATCGACGCGGTGGAGTTCGCGCGCATTCGCGAGGCGGCGCTCGAGATCCAGGAGGCGCCGCTCTACATCGACGCCACCGGCGGCATCACCATCGCCAAGCTCGCCGCCCGGGCGCGCCGACTGAAGCGGATGGTCGGCCTCGACCTGATCATCGTCGACTACCTGCAGCTGGTGACCGGCGGCGCCGGCAGCTCGGACAACCGCGTGCAGGAGGTTTCAATGATCACCCAGGGCCTGAAGGCCCTCGCCAAGGAACTATCGGTGCCGGTGATCGCGCTCTCGCAGCTGTCGCGCCAGGTGGAGAACCGCGAGGACAAGAAGCCCCAGCTGTCGGACCTGCGGGAATCCGGCTCGATCGAGCAGGACGCCGACATGGTGATGTTCGTGTACCGCGAGGAGTACTACCTGAGCCGGCTCGAGCCCCAGCCGAACACGCCGGAGCACTTCGAGTGGCAGGAGAAGATGGACAAGGTGGCGGGCCTCGCCGAGGTGATCATCGGCAAGCAGCGTCACGGCCCCATCGGCACCGTGCGGCTGTCCTTCCACTCCGATACGACCAAGTTCGGCAACCTGGCGCGTGACATGAACCGCTACGACCCGCACTAGGGGCGTATGGAGTCTTCCGCCCGGGCGCGGCTGACGGTCGACCTCGACGCGCTCGCCCACAATCTGGCCGTCCTGCGGGACGAGGCCGCCAGCGCTGAAGTCGCGCCGGTGGTCAAGTCGGACGGCTATGGCCTGGGCGCAGCCCCGCTGGCCCGGCGACTGCGGGCGGAGGGCGCGCGGAGCTTCTTTGTGGCGCGCCTCGAGGAGGGCGAGGCGCTGCGGCGTGCTCTGGGCCCGCAGCGCGACGCCACGATCTATGTGCTGGACGGCGTGACGGCGGGGGCCGGGCCCAGGCTGGCCGCCTCTGGCCTCACGCCGGTGATCTGCGCCCTGCCCCAGGTGGCGGCGGCAAGCGCCTTCGCCCGCCAGTCCGGACGTCCCTGGCCCGTGGCGCTGCACGTGGACACCGGCATGAACCGGCAGGGTCTGACGCTGGACGACGCGCGGGCTCTCGCCCAGTCATCGGACGGCCTGGACGGGCTCGACGTCACCCTGCTCATGAGCCACCTCGGCTCGGCCACCGAGCCGGCGGATCCGCGCAATTCCGCCCAGCTGGCTGCGTTCCGGGCGGCGGCGTCGCTGTTCCCGCATGCGCGGCAAAGCCTGGCGGCCTCGGCGGGCGCCTTCCTGGGCGCCGACTACCGGTTCGACATGGTGCGGCCAGGCGTGAGCCTCTATGGCGGCGGTCCAGAGGAGCGGCCGGATCCGCGGCTGCGGGCCGTCGCCACACTCACGGCTCCGATCCTCGACGTGCGAACCTACCGTCCCGGCGACCGGATCGGCTACGGCGCGCGGGTCACGGTGGACCGGCCGGTGCGGGCGGCGATCCTGGCGGCGGGATACAGCGACGGCGTGCTCCGCGCCGGGATGGGCGGCGGCTACGCCTGGTTCGCGGGCCAGCGACGGCCGATCCTCATCGTCACCATGGACCTGATCGCCGTCGAGATCGGCGACGCCCCAGCCCGGATCGGCGAGCATGTGGAGCTGCTGGGCCCCAACGCCCTGCTGGACGACCAGGCGGCCGCCGCCGGCACCGTCGCCCACGAGGTGCTCGTGCGCCTGAGCACGCGGGCCGAGCGGGTCTACCTAGGCGAAGCCTGAGACCGCCGCGGCCGTCCGGAGCGGTCCCCCGAGTTCGGCGGCGCGGCCCACGAGGAAGGCCTTGAGCGCGGTGATCACCAGGACCGCGCCGAGCACGGTGGCGAAGTAGCTGAGCGCGTGGTCCGGGTGCGGGGCCATCAGCCGCTTCAATCCAAGGTGCATCGCATACAGGCTGTAGAGGGCCGCTAGCATGCCCGCGAGCAGGCCGAAGCTCGGATAGATGGAGAAGACCCCGGAGACCCAGTAGGCGGTCGGGAAATAGGCGGCGACCTTCAGCGCCTGTCCGTAGCCGGGGGTGGCGCCGAATGGCCGGGCCAGCCCATGGATCGCCCAGGCGATCAGCAGGACGGCTCCGAGCGTCAGCGAGAAGTCGGCGGCGGCCTCGATGACCGCGGTGAGCGGGTTGGCCTGGAAGCCGATGCCGGCGATGGAGTAGCCGAACAACATCATACCGATGAGGCCGCAGACGGCCGGCACGGCGGCGAGCGGGGCGACGTAGCGCTGGATCAGGTCGCGGGCCGCGGCCGGCTCCTCGGCCAGCTCGTCCCAGGTGCGGCCGGGACGGAACATCATCCCGCCCACGCGCGCGAGCGTCCCGCGCGCCGGCCCCGGCTCCACCACGCTCACCAACCCGCCTCCAGCCCAAGTCCCGCCGCCAGCCTAGACGAACGGCAAGCCGCCGCACAGACGCCGGGCGCAAGGGTCGGCTAGACTGACGGCCTGCCGAATCAGGAGCGACCCTTGGCCCGCGACGGCGCCGTCTACGTCTGCCAGTCCTGTGGCGCGGTCCAGACAAAGTGGGCTGGCCAGTGCCAGGGCTGTGGCGCTTGGAACAACCTCGTGGAAGAGGTGCAGGCGCGGCCCCCCGGCGCGCTGGCGCCCACCCGTGGCGCGAAGACGACCCGGGGCCTGGCGTTCGAGGGGCTCGAGGACGCCACCCCTGCCCCGCCCCGCATCGCCACCGGAGTAGACGAGTTCGACCGGGTTTGCGGCGGCGGCGTCGTGCCGGGCTCGGCCATCCTGCTGGGCGGAGATCCCGGGGTGGGCAAGTCCACCTTGCTGATGCAGGTGGCCGGCATGGCCGCGCGCCGGGGCGTCTCCTGCGCCTACATCTCGGGTGAGGAGGCCGTGGAGCAGGTGCGCGGCCGCGCCCAGCGGATGGGCCTGGCCGACGCGCCCGTGAAGCTGGCCGCGGAAACCTCGCTGCGGACCATCGTGGACGGCCTGAAGCGCGACCGTTTCGACCTGGCGGTTATCGATTCCATCCAGACCATGTGGAGCGACCAGCACGAGGCGGGGCCCGGCTCGGTGACCCAGGTGCGGGCGGCGGCCGGCGAGCTGGTCCGGCTGGCGAAGAAGCAGGGCGTAGCGGTGATCCTGGTGGGCCACGTGACCAAGGAGGGCGCGATCGCGGGCCCCCGGGTCGTGGAGCACATGGTGGACGCCGTCTTCGCTTTCGAAGGCGAGCGGGGCTATCCGTTCCGGATCCTCCGGGGGGCCAAGAACCGCTTCGGGGCCACCGACGAGATCGGCGTCTTCGAGATGGGGGACGCCGGCCTGCGCGAGGTGAAGAACCCCTCGGCCCTGTTCCTCAACACCTCCGGCGAGCGGGCGGCAGGCGCGGCGGTGTTCGCCGGCATCGAGGGCTCGCGTCCCGTCCTGGTGGAGTTCCAGGCCCTGGTGGCGCCCTCGGCCTACGGCACCCCCAGGCGGGCGGTGGTCGGCTGGGACTCGGGGCGGCTGGCGATGGTCCTTGCGGTGCTGGAGGCCCGGTGCGGCCTTGGTTTCGGCGACCGCGATGTCTATCTGAACGTCGCCGGGGGGCTGCGCATCAGCGAGCCGGCGGCCGATCTCGCGGCGGCCGCGGCCCTGGCCTCGTCGGCGCTGGACCAGGCGCTGCCGCAGGACTGCGTGGTGTTCGGCGAAATCAGCCTCTCGGGCGAGGTGCGGCCGGTGAGCCGGATGGACTCCCGGCTGAAGGAAGCCGCCAAGCTGGGCTTCCGCCGAGCTTTCGCGCCGGGCGACGCCGACGCCCAGCCGTCGCTTCGGGTGACCGGCGTAAGCCGCCTGGCCGACGCCATCCGGCGCATCGGCGACGGGGATTGGAACTAGGGACCTCAGTGACGAAATTCGACGTCATCCTCCTGGGCCTGCTGGCCATATCCGCGGCGGTCGGTTTCGCCCGCGGCGCGGCGCGGGAGGTGGCGGCCCTGTTCGCCCTGGTCGCGGCTTCGCTGATCGCGATCTTCGGCCTGCCGCTGTTTGCGCCCATGGTCCGCGAGGTGGTGCGGCCAGACTGGCTGGGCACGGTGGCGGCCCTGATCCTCACCTTCGCCATCGCCTATGTGGCCTTGCGGCTGATCGGCGCAGGCGTTGCGCGGCAGATCCAGCGCACCGATCTGTTGGGCGCGCTCGACCGCAGCGTGGGACTGGCTATCGGCCTGGGCCGCGGCCTGCTGGTGCTGGGCGCCCTTTATCTGATGTTCAATGCGGCCACCCCGGCCGACCTGCAGCCGCGCTGGATCACCGAGGCGAAGACCTGGCCGCTGGCCCGGAACATGGGGAACGTCCTGAAGGCGCTGGCGCCCCAGGGGCTCGACATGGCCGGCAAGCTGGCGCCCGCGTTCGGCAAGGCGCTGAGCGACGGGACGGGTGACAGGACGATGACGGACGGCTACGAGGCGCCGCAACGCGGCGGCGAGGCGGAGAGATCCCGATGACTGAGGCCCACGACCGATGGTCCGCACCGGTTCGTGACCCGGACGACGACACGCCTCGGCTGGAGTGCGGCGTCTTCGGGATCCATGACGTGGACGCGGCCTCGGCGCTGACGGCGCTCGGCCTTCACGCTCTGCAGCACCGCGGTCAGGAAGCCTGCGGCATCGCCGCTTTCGACGGGCAGCGCTTCCACACCGAACGACACATGGGCCATGTGGGCGACGCCTTCGGCGGCGGCGGGATCGAGACCCGCCTGCCTGGCCGTTCGGCCATCGGTCACACCCGCTACTCCACGGCCGGCGGCTCGTTCATCCGCAACGTGCAGCCGATGTTCGCGGACCTGGAAGCCGGCGGCGTGGCCCTGGCCCACAACGGCAACCTGACGAACTTCCTCACCCTGCGCGAGCAGCTGGTCTCGGATGGGGCGATCTTCCAGTCGACCTCCGACTCCGAGGTGATCCTCCACCTGATCGCCCGCTCCCGGAAGGCGAAGTTCATCGACCGCTTCACCGACGCCCTGTCGCAGATCGAAGGCGGCTACGCCCTCGTGGCGCTGACCAACAAGAAGCTGATCGGCGTCCGCGACCCCCTCGGCATCCGGCCTCTGGTGCTCGGGGACCTGGAGGGCAAGGCCGTCCTGGCCTCGGAGACCTGCGCGCTCGACATGGTCGGCGCGAGCTTCGTGCGCGACATCGAGCACGGCGAGATGGTGGTGATCGACGAGAAGGGCATCCGCAGCCTGCGCCCCTTCCCGGCCCGCCAGGCCCGGCCCTGCATATTCGAATACGTCTACTTCGCCCGGCCGGACTCGGTGGTGAACGGCAAGTCGGTCTACGAGGTCCGCAAGCGGATGGGCCGCCGCCTCGCCATGGAAAGCCCCGCCGACATCGACGTGGTGGTGCCGGTGCCGGACTCGGGCGTGCCCGCCGCGCTCGGCTTCGCCCAGGAGGCGGGCGTGCCGTTCGAGATGGGCATCATCCGCAACCACTATGTGGGCCGCACCTTCATCCAGCCGACCCAGGGCCAGCGGGAGATGGGCGTGCGCATGAAGCTGTCGCCCAACCGCGCCGTTCTGGCCGGCAAGCGTGTCATGCTGATCGACGACTCGATCGTGCGCGGCACCAATTCGGTGCGCGTGGTGCGGATGGTCCGCGAAGCGGGCGCCGCGGAGGTCCACCTGCGGTCCGCCTCGCCGCCGATCCAGTGGCCGGACTATTACGGCATCGACATGCCGGATCGCGAGAAGCTGCTCGCCGCGAACCACTCGGTGGAAGAGATCGCCCGCATCCTCAACGTCGACTCCATGGGGTACCTGTCGGTCGACGGGCTTTACTGGGCCATGGAGGCGGGTGCGCGCAACGCCGCCCAGCCGCAGTTCACCGACCACTACTTCACCGGCGACTATCCCACCCGCCTGCTGGACCGGGAGATCGCCGAGGGTCGAAACGAGGCCGTCGAGCGCCAGCTGTCGTTCCTGGTCGACGCGTGAGCGAGGCGCCTGCGCGGGCCAGCTGGCTCGGCCGGCTGAAGCCCGACTGGTACATCGTCCTGATCTTCGGGATGGTGGCGGCGGCCAGCTTGCTGCCCGCCCGCGGCGCGGCGGCGACGGCGTTCGAGTGGGCCACCAAGATCGCCATCGCCTTCGTCTTCTTCCTGCACGGGGCGAAGCTGTCGCGCGAAGCCGTGGTCCAGGGGCTGACTCACTGGCGTCTGCACCTGGTGGTGCTGGCGGCGACCTATGCCCTGTTCCCGCTGCTCTGCCTGGGCCTGGCCGCCCTGCCGGCCTGGATTACTCCGCCCGCGCTTGCTGGCGGCATCGTCTTCCTGGGCTGCCTGCCCTCGACCATCCAGTCCTCCATCGGCTTCACGTCCATCGCCCGGGGCAATGTGGCGGCGGCCATCGCCGCGGCCTCGGCGTCCAACCTGCTGGGCGTGGCGCTGACGCCCCTGCTGGTCGCCGGCCTCCTGCATGCTCAGGGCGCGGTGTCCGCGCACGCCGTGCAGGCTATCGTCCTGCAGCTGCTGGTCCCCTTCGTGGCCGGCCAGGCGCTGCGGCCGTGGATCAGCGGCTGGATCAAGGATCGGGCGAAGATGCTCTCCTATGCCGACCGCGGGTCGATCCTGCTCGTGGTCTACACGGCCTTCTCGGGCGCCGTGGTCGGCGGGGTGTGGAGCCGGATCGGCGCCTTGGACCTCGTGCGGCTGCTGGTCCTCTGCTGCGTCCTGCTGGCGGTCGTGCTCGCCGTCACCTGGCTCCTCGCTCGGGCGCTCCGCTTCTCCAGTGAAGACGAGGTCGCGATCGTCTTCTGTGGGTCGAAGAAGAGCCTGGCCAGCGGCGCGCCCATGGCCGGACTGCTGTTCCCGGCCGCCACCGCGGGGATCGCCATCCTGCCGCTGATGATCTTCCACCAGGTCCAGCTGATCGCCTGCGCCATGATCGCCCAGCGCTACGCAAAGCGGGGCGACTTGGAGAGCGAGAGCCGCTAGAGAGCGGCCCCATGTCGGAACGCCTTCCCCTCGCCAACAAGATCGCACTCGTGACCGGCGCCAGCCGCGGCATCGGCCGGGCAGCCGCCCTCGCCCTCGCCGAGGCCGGGGCCCATGTGGTCGCGGTCGCGCTGAACCCGGGCGGGCTGGAGGACCTCGACGACGAGATCCGCCGCCTGACCGGCCAGTCGGCGACCCTGGTCCCGATGGATCTTGGCCAGGCCGACGGCATCGATCAGCTCGGCTACGCCATCCACCAACGCTTCGGCCGGCTGGACATCCTCGTCCACGCCGCCGGCGTGCTCGGCGCGATCACGCCTGTGGCCCATATCGAGCCGAAGCACTGGGACCGGGTGATGGCCGTGAACCTGACGGCTACCTGGCGGCTGATCCGCACGACCGAGCCCCTGCTGAAGGCGGCCGAGCGGCCGCGCGCGATCTTCCTGACCAGCGGCAAGGCCTCCAGGCCCGCGGCGTTCTGGGGGCTCTATGCGGCCAGCAAGGCCGGAATGGAGGCGATTGTCCGCACCTGGGCCGACGAGCTGGAGCACACCAAGGTGCGCGCCGTGCTGCTGAACCCCGGCCCCATGCGCACCCGCATGCGCGCCGAGGCCATGCCGGGCGAGGATCCGACCACCCTGCCCGACCCGGCGGAGATCGCGCCGCTCATCCTGCAACTGGCGCAGGCCGAGACCCTCGGCCTGCCGGATGTCACCGTGGCGTTCGCCGAGTGGTCGAAGGCCGCGACGCCCGCTTCGGCTTGACGCCGGGACGCGTGAGCTTCTGGGCCCGGCCACGGGGTGCGCCGGCCTTCGGCTTTGGCTTGGGCTTGGCTGCCGATTTCGGCTTCGACGACGCCTCGGCGCCCGCCTTGGCCTTGGCCGCGGCGGCGATACGGGTTTTGGCCACCAGTCCCGTCCGCGGACCGGGCTCAGCGCGCTTGGGGGCTGGGCCGCTCTTCTCCTCGCCCTCGGCATAGGGGTTCTTGTTCGAGCGCAGGCTGACCCGCAGCGGCACGCCCGGCAGGTCGAAGCTCTCGCGTAGCGAGTTGATCAGGTAGCGCCGGTAGGTCTCCGGCAGCTGGTCCGCGCGGCTGGAGAACAGCACGAAGGTCGGGGGCCGGGCCTTGGTCTGCGCCATGTACTTGGGCTTGATCCGGCGCCCGCCGACCGACGGCGGCGGATGGCGCTGCATCGCCATCTGCAGCCAGTCATTCAGGTCGCGGGTCTTCACCTTCGTCGACCAGTCGCCGTAGGTCTTGAACACCGCGGGCATCAGCCGGTCCAGGCCGCGGCCGGTCTCGGCCGAGAGCGCGACCACGGGGGCGCCCTTAACCTGCGGCAGCTGGCGGCCGGCCTCTTCGATCACCTCCTGCAGTCGCGCCTGCGGATCCTCCACGAGATCCCACTTGGTCAGGGCGAAGACCAGGGCGCGGCCTTCGCGCTCGACCAGGTCGGCGATCTGCAGGTCCTGGATCTCGAAGGGATGGGTGGCGTCCATCACCAGGATCACCACCTCGGCGAACGTGATGGCGCGGATGGTGTCCTGGGTGGAGAGCTTCTCGAGCTTCTCCTGCACCTTCGCCTTCCGACGCAGGCCGGCGGTGTCCACGAGGCGAACGGCGCGGCCGTCCCACTCCCAGTCTACCGGAATAGCGTCCCGAGTGATGCCCGCCTCGGGCCCGGTGAGCAGGCGGTCTTCCCCGATCAGCCGGTTCACCAGGGTGGACTTGCCGGCGTTGGGACGGCCCACGATGGCGATACGCACAGGCTTGTCGCTCTCGTCCTCGTCCCCCTCGTCCTCGTCCGGAGCGACGGCGGCGATGGCGGCATAGAGATCGGCCATGCCCTCGCCGTGCTCGGCGGAAATGGGGATCGGCTCCCCAAGGCCCAGGCCGAAGGCCTCGAGGATCCCCTGGTCGCCCTGACGGCCCTCCGCCTTGTTGGCGGCCAGGACGACTGGCTTGTCGTGACGGCGCAGGATCTCGGCGAACACCTCGTCGAGGGCCACAACGCCGTCGCGGGCGTCGACGACAAAGAGCGCCACGTCCGCCTCCTCGATGGCGCGGATGGTCTGCTGGCGCATCCGGGACTCGAGGCTTTCGTCAGAGACGTCCTCGAATCCGGCGGTGTCGATCAGTTCCAGGTCGAGGTCGCCCAACCGGCCGCTGGCGAAGCGGCGGTCGCGGGTGACGCCGGGCTGGTCGTCGACGATGGCGAGCTTCTTGCCCGCCAGCCGGTTGAACAGGGTGGACTTGCCGACGTTGGGACGCCCGACGATCGCGAGTTTCAGCGCCATGGCGTCAGCTTAATCGACCGCTCAGCGCAGGGCGATGAGCTGGGCGCGGTCAGTCGCCACATAGATGGTGTCGCCCGCCGCGATCGGCGCCAGCAGAACCGGCGCTCCGATGTCGACACGACGGGTGACCTCGCCGGTCTTGGCGTTCAGCACGGCCAGGTCGCCCGACGAGCCCGCCAGGATCAGTCGGTCGTTGGCGAGCAGCGGGCTCGACCACACGGGACGCACCGCGATACGGCCGCCCACGCCAAAGATCCCGCCGCGACGCTTGGCGCGGAAGCCCTCGTTCAGGTCCCGGATCCAGTAGATCTGGCCGGTTTCGCGCGAGGCGCAGACGACGCGCCCGTCCCGTCCGACCACGTAGACCACGTCGCCGGCGGGCAAGGGGGTCGTGACGCCCACCACGGGCAGCTGCCAGCGCGCCTGGCCGGTGCGCAGGTCGATGGCCGCGAACACGCCCGAGTGGCTGACCGCGTAGACGTCGCCCTGGTAGATGACCGGACGGCCCGGGATGTCGCGGATCTCCGACAGCGCACTGGTGCGGCTGGCGCGCGACAGGGCCTCGTTCCAGAGGTCGTTGCCGTTGGCGGCCCGCAGCGCAATGAGCTCGCCGGAGCCGAAGGCCGCGACCAGGGTGTCGCCGGAGACCGCCGGACTGGAAGCCGACAGGATCCGGGCCGACTCGCTCAGCGCCTGGTAGGTCCAGGCGGGCGCGCCGGTGGCGGTGTCAAACGTGAGCAGGGTGTTGTCGATGGCCACCGCGGCGACCCGGCCGGCGGCGAGCGTCGGAGCGCCATGGATGGGCTGCTCGGTGCGGGTCGTCCAGCCGACGGCGCCGGTCTTGGCGTCCAACTGGGCGACCACGCGGTAGCCCGAGGTCACGTAGAGCTTGCCGTCTCCGTAAGCGATGCCGCCGCCGAACGCCTCGCGGTCGCGCTTGTCGCCAGGACGCACGTCACGCCGCCAGACCTGCGCGCCCGTGCGGGCGTCGAAGGCAGTCACGGTCGCCTCGGCGTCCATCACGAAGATCTTGCCCTCAGCGGCCACGGGCGGAGCGGTGACGTGCCGGCCGCCGCCGGAGCCCTCGCCGAAGCCCTTGCGCCAGGCCACGGAAAGCGCGGGCGCAGCATCGACATTGCCGACCCATTGTTCGGTCGTGCCGCCCGGCAGCGGCCAGTCGGCCACGGCCGTCGCGGTCGGCAGGGAGAACTCGACGCCCTTGAGCGCCTCGGCGGGCTCCAGCACCTGGTCGGCCGGCACGATCGAGATGCGCTCCCCCTCGCCGGCGGTCTCCTGCGGACCCTTGTCCCGGTCGAACGGATTGAGGCGACCCAGCGTCGAGCAGCCGCTCGCGCCGAGCGCGGCGATCAGGGCGACGGCCAGGAGGGTTTTACGGCGAGACGTCATTGAGGACCGGGGGCTTGCGGTTGGGCTTGCGGAGGCGCCGCCATCTCCGGCGGCAGGGCGCCAGGCGGCAGAAGGCCCGCGGGGGCTTGCTGGCGCGGCAGGGCGGCGGCCGCCTTGACGGTGGCCGCCAGGGCTTTGGCCGAGCCGGAATCGATCAGGTCGATGGCCGCCTTGGCGCGAGCCCGCACGCCTTCCGGCGCATCGAGGCTGGCCGAAACCACCAGGAAGTCGCTGCGCGCGCCGGTCGTGTCGCCCTTCATGAGCTTGGCGAAGCCCAGGGCTTCGCGGGCCTGGATCCGGTACGGACGGCCATCCTCAATGAGGGGATTCAAGCGCTTCTCCAGCTCGGCATAAGGCGCGGTGTCCAGCAAGGCCAAGGCGGATTTGAGGCGCGCGGCGTCCGCGAGGATCTCGTCCGGCGCCGCTTCGGCAGCCTGGTCGAAGTAGGCGACCGCCGGCTGCACCTTGTCGTCGGCGATCTGCAGGCCGCCGAGTTGCATCAAGGCAAGCGTCTTAAAGCCGCTCGACGGCGACTTGGCCACGTCCGACCACAGCTGGGCGGCCTTGGTCTGGTCGCCCTGGGAGAAGGCGTCGAGGGCGGCGGCGTACTGCTCCGAAGCCTTGGCGGCCTCACGGTCGCGCCAGCTCGTCCAGCCCCACCAGGCGAGGGCCGCGATCAGGGCGGCGGCCAGCACGGCGAGCACCCAAGGCGAGGCCTTACGCGCAAGCGTCCGGTACCGGTCGGAGCGGAGCTGCTCCTCGACCTCTTCAAACAGATCCGTCACGAACGGGGACTCCGGACTCTTGTCTTAGGGGCTGTCAGCCAGAGGCGGGGAACCTATAGCGCGCCGCCCTGCGCCGCAACGTGCGGGTCAACCCGCCTTGGCGAAGTAGATCTCCGCCGGACCCGGGAAGCGGCGGGCGCGGACGTCCTCGGCGTACGACGAGGCGGCGCGAGCGATCTCGCCGCGCAGGTCGGCGTATCGGCGGACAAATTTGGGCGTCCAATCGAACAGGCCGAGCATGTCATCGGTGACGAGGATCTGGCCGTCGCAGCCGGCTGAGGCGCCGATGCCGATCGTGGGGACCTCGATGGCTTCGGTGATCTCGCGGGCCAGGCCCTCGGCGACCCCCTCGACAACGACGGCGAAGGCGCCGGCCTCGGCGGTGGCGCGGGCCTCCTCGAGGATGCGGCGGCGCTCCTCGCCGGCCTTGCCCTTGGCCTTGAAGCCGCCGTCCACCAGCACGGCCTGCGGGCGCAGGCCCACGTGGCCCATCACCGGGATGCCGCGCTTGACCAGGTAGTCGATCGTACCGACCACGGCGGGGCCTGCCTCGACCTTCACAGCGCCGGCGCCCGTCTCCTTCATCACCCGCGCGGCGTTGGCGTAGGCCTCTTCCGGCGCGCCCTCGTAGGAGCCGAAGGGCATGTCGACCACGACCATGGCCTTGCGCGCGCCGCGCATCACCGCCTGGCCGTGCAGGATCATCATCTCCAGCGTGACGCCGACGGTGTTGGGCAGGCCGTGGACGACCATGCCGACGCTATCGCCCACGAGCAGCAGGTCGCAGTGCTCGTCGAGGATCTCGGCCACGGGCGCCGTGTAGGCCGTGAGGCAGACGATCGGCGCCTTGCCCTTGCGCGCGGCGATGTCCGGCGCAGCGAGGCGCCGGACGGCTTCCTGACGGTGGGACGACACTCAGATCTCCTCGATCACCCGGGTCAGCACGAAGCCCATGGCGAGCACCGCCAACCCGGACGCGATCCATACCATGGTCCCGCCCGATCCCAGCAGCGACATCCACTCGGCCTGCGGCGCCACCTGACCCAGGCCCGTCCGGAGGATGCGGGCTGAGTCCTCGGCGTTCTCTACCCGCTGGACGATGTTGGACATGACCAGTTGGCTGGCCCCGATGATTCCGCCGGCGACGCCCGCCGCGCCGATCAGCCAGCGGCGTGTGGTCCAGCCTCGGTCGAGGCGACGCTCCACCCCCTCGGCGAAGGCGCCGCAGTCGGGCAGCTCGGGCGCGTCGGCGAACAGGCGCTCGAGGCGGCGTTCGAATTCCACCTCAACCATTGCCGCGCCTCCCTTCCACCCGCGCGCCGTCGGCCGGCGCCAGTCGCGTTCTGAGCTTATCCAGACCACGTTTGACATGCGATTTGACCGTTCCCAGCGGCAGGTTCAAGGCTTCCGCCGCCTCGGCGTGCGACAGCCCGGCGCCGAAGCAGAGCGAGACGCACATGCGCTCGCTGGGGCCCAGCCCCTTGAGCGCCTCGTCCAGGTCGATCCGGCCGTCTGCATCGCCGCGTTCAGCCTCCATCTCGTGCTCGCCCTCGGCGGCGAAGATCCCCAGCCTGCGCTCCCGCTGCAGGCGGCGCAGGTAGAGCCGCGCCGCGATCTTCTTGATCCAGCCGACGAAGGCGCCCTGCCCCCGGAACTCGGCGATGCGTTCGAACCCGACCAGAAAGGCGTCCTGCGCTACGTCGTCGGCTTCGGCGGCCTGCGCCCCCATCCGGCGCAGCAGACCCCGCACGGCCGAGCCGTGGCGGCGGACGAGCTCGCCGAAAGCCTTGCGCTCACCGGCGGCGGCGCGAGCGCAGAGCTCCACGTCGTGCAGGCTGGCCAGGGCCGTTGTTGTTGCGCCCGGCATGGGCTTGGTTCCCCCGGATCCCGCGGCTTACGGCTTCGACTTGTTGAGCAGGCCGAGCGCGATGAACGCCGCCCCGACGAAGGCGGGGAAGGCGGCGAAGGCCAGCAGCGGGTAGGTGGCGTCCGGCTCTTCCACGCCCACCAGCAGACCGAAAGCGGCGAGGCCGCCCGCCACGAACAGCCAGATCACGCCGGTGCGCAGGTCCCGTTGAGGCGACGGCGGCAGGCCCTTGACCTTCAGGTCGCTGGTCATGGCGTCGACCACCTCGGGCGGCAGCGGCTGGCCCTTGTCGATGGCGGTGCGGATGGTTTCGGCCATCTTCTGCCGTTCCTGGCTCTTGAAGTAGCGCGGAACGACGACGATCGCGGCGATCATCGCGAAGAACGAGATCGGAACCAGGATGCCTTCCATAGCGTGTAGTCTCCTTGTAGCCGGCCCCGACGACCGGCCTCTCGCAAGTGAAGAGGCGCGGGCCTGAACCGGCAGATGCAGGCTGGGCTATGAAATCTTGTCCATGATTCCGGCAGGACCGCTCCGTTCGCCGAACAGAAAGACCGTGCAGCCGGCCAACGCCAGGGCCGCGAGCGCCGGGGCGAGCCCCCGCGACACCGCCAGAATGGCCGGGTGCAGGGCGGGCCAAGCCGCCCAGAGGGCGAGCGCACCGAGGATGGAGGCGCCGGCCACCATGACCATCCAGCGGCGGCTCCTTCCCCTGGCTGGTGTAGGCCTTGAGGAGCTCGAGGTGGTCGCGGCTGCGGCGGTAGAGGAGCCAGCGATCCCAGGCTCCGAAGATGAAGAACCCCAGCGGGAACATTAGCCACCAGTAGCTGCGGAACAGGTCTTCCATGGTCCGACTCCTTGCGGGCGGAGGCCGTTCCCCCTGCCCTTTCGCGCGGTAGTCGCCGCCAAGGTGACGCTCCGATGCAGGGCCGGAGCCTTTTTCGTCAGCCCTTCAAGGTCTCGTATTCACCGGGCTTGAAGCCGACGAGCAGGCGCCCGCCCGCGTCGAGCACCGGACGCTTGATCATCGAGGGCTGCTCCAGCATCAGGCGGATCGCCTTCTCGCGGTCGAGGTCCTGCCGCTCCGCCTCGGGCAGCTTGCGGAAGGTGGTCCCGGCGCGGTTCAGCAGCAGCTCCCAGCCCAGCTGCTCGACCCAGCCCTCCAAGGTCGCGCGGTCGACGCCCTGCTTCTTGTAGTCGTGAAAATCGTAGGCGACGCCGTTCTGGTCCAGCCAGGTCCAGGCCTTCTTCATCGTGTCGCAGTTGCGGATGCCATAGAGGGTGGCGGGCACGGGGTGGCTCCAGGTGTAGCGAAGTGACAGGCGCTGCTATAGCAGCCCTCGAGTCGGCGCATCGGAGGTGACCATGACCGTCGAGATCCGTCACGCGAGCATCGCGGATCTGGACGCGGTGACACCGCTGTTCGACGGCTACCGGCAGTTTTACGGCCAGCCCTCGGACTTGGCCGTGGCGCGCGATTTCCTGCAGGACCGCTTCCGGCACATGGATTCGGCGATCCTGCTGGCGGTGGCTGATGGCCAGCCGGCCGGCTTCACCCAGCTCTATCCGAGCTTCACCTCGGTGGGCTGCGCGCGGATCTTCGTGCTCAACGACCTGTTCGTGGCGCCCGCGCACCGGGGCAAGGATGTGGGCGGCCGGCTGCTCGACGCCGCGGCGGAGTTCGGCCGTCGGATGGGCGCGGTGCGGCTGACCTTGTCGACGGCGGTCGACAACCACACCGCGCAGTCGGTCTACGCCCACAAGGGCTGGGCGCGCAGCGACGCCTTCCTGACCTACAATCTCGCCCTCTGAGGAGCCGCAGATGGCCCGGATCGAGCTGGAGAAGCCTGTCCGCGACGCCATGGCGCGCGCCCTGACCCGCTACCTGAAGGACGAGCTCGACGTGGAGATCGGCGGCATGGACGCGGTCCTGCTGGTCGACTTCCTGGGGGAGACGCTTGGGCCGCACTACTACAACCAGGGGCTCGCCGACGCCCAGGCCATCCTGCAGGCCAAGCTGGAGCAGATCGGCGACGCCATCCTCGAGATCGAGAAGCCGGCGCGGCTCTAGGCCGAGCGCGTCAGCCACCGCAACGGGTCAGGATCGGCCGGAGCCCATGACGGTGGAACCGACGATCAGCCCCTGGCGGTCGTGGATCAGGATCTCGGTCTGGTCCACGCGCGCCATCAGCCGGCCCAGCTCTCTGGCTTTCCGTTCCGCGGTCGCCCCAGAGCTGAACATGGTCGGAGCCGCGAGATCGCAGTTCACCATCCAGCCGCCCTGCACAGGCGTCACTCTGACGGTCTTCATCGACGCCCTCCATGTTCACCTACCCGGATCGGCTTGATAGCGGCAGGCGGAATAGAGCGCGCTCACCCATGTTATTCCGCGGTCCGACGGCGCCGGACGACTGCTCACGCCCGCGTGAGGCGCTCCGGTGCAGGCGCCGCTGGATCTAGACGGGAGCGAGCAGCGAGCCAGGCTGGCCCTGAACGCCGGAACCTGACGCGTCCAGCGCGGTTGCGCTCTTCGGCGGGACGGCAGGAGCCATGGCGGAGAAGAACGTCCTGGTCATCCAAGGCTCCGCAGGCAGCGGCGCCCCGGCGACGCGCCCGAGACGAGGGGCGCAGCGCTGACGCTCGCCGGCGCCGCACGGCTTGGCGCCAGGATTCCGTGCACCGAACGCATGGCGGTCACAGGGCTTCTGACCCGATGGGACTGAGGCTAGATACCAAGCCGCGAGGTGGGTGAACGATGGCGACCAGCGAACGGGCCAGCTTCGACTCCGAGCTCAACAACCTGCTGGAGAGCACCCAGATCGCCGTCGTCTTCGTCGACAACGACCTGCGGCTGCGCAGCTTCACCCGGGCCACGTCCCAAGTGTTCCACCTCACCGATGCCGATATCGGCCGGCCGCTCGGCCACCTGACGGCGCGGATCGACTATCCCGAGCTGGAGGCCGACGTCCGGAAGCTCCTGAAGAGCCTTGCCCCGGTGGAGCGCGAGGTGGCGAGCGCCGAGCACGACCGGCGCTTCCTCGCGCGCCTGCTGCCCCACAGGTCGGCGAACAACGCGATGGAGGGCGTTGTGGCGACCTTCGTGGAGATCCCCGGCAGGAGCGAAGCGGAAACCGCCCTGCACGCCAGCGAGCGGCGGTTCGGCGAGGCGCAGAACCTCGCCGGGGTCGGTATCTGGGAGTGGGATCTCGACACCGACGAGAGCTGGTGGTCGCCGGTGGTGTACCGCCTCTGGGGGCTGCCCGAGGCGGCGGAGCCGCCGCCCACCAGCGAGTGGCGTCTCCTGCCGGATGACCGGGCGGCCTACGAGAGCGCCTGGCAGGAGGCGCGGGAGAGCGGCGCCATCGACCTGGAGTGGCGCATCGTGCGGCCTGACGGGTCGGTGCGCTGGCTGGCGGCGACCGGACGCATGCAGCAGGCGGAGAGCGGACGGCGCATGCTGGGCGTGACCCAAGACATCACGGAGCGGAAGCAGACCGAAACCCGCCTGCGGCTCCTGCTCGGCGAGCTGCAGCACCGGGTGCGCAACATCCTGGCCGTGGTGCGGTCCATCGTCGTGCGATCCGTTCGCAAGGCCTCCAGCATGGAGGAGCTCGCCAGCCACCTGGAAGGACGTCTGTCGACGCTGGCCCGCACCCAGAGCGTGTTCAGCCGGACCGGCGAAGGCGCCATGGACCTGGAGGAGATCATCCGCGAGGAGCTATTGGCCGTGGCGGCAGCCGAGGACCAGCTGGAGATCGACGGCCCCGAGCTGAAGCTCAAGCACGAGGCGGCTGAGACCGTCTCGCTGGCGATACACGAGCTCACGACGAACGCCCTGAAGTACGGCGCGCTCTCAGAACCGAATGGCAGGCTCAAGGTGCAGTGGCGCATCGTGACGACCAGCCGAGGCCCGCGACTTTCCCTCGTCTGGCAGGAGAGCGGCGTCCGCGCCCTGCCGGTGGCCCCGGCCCGCTCCGGCTTCGGCCGGGAGCTGATCGAGCGCGGACTGCCCCATGAGCTGGGCGCCACCACCGCCCTGGAGTTCCGGCGCGGGGGCGTTCGGGCGACCATCGAGATGCCGCTCAGCGAAGTGTCCGCCGACCTCTCGGGCCTGCAGATGGATACGACACCGTGAGCTCGGCCGGCGAGCCGATCCTCAAGGGCAAACGGGTGCTGGTTATCGAGGACCGTTACCTGATCGCGACGGACCTCTGCGATGAAGTTGCGGCCCTCGGCGGCGAGGTCATCGGCCCGGCGCCTACCTTGCCCGCGGCCTCGAGCTTCTGAACCACGCCAACCCGGACCTGGCGCTCCTGGACAACAACCTCGACGGCGCTGAAGTCTTCCCCATGGCCGAGGCGCTTCTCGCCCGCGGCGTGCCGTTCGTCTTCCTGACAGGTTACGACCTGTCCGCCCTGCCCGCGCGGTGGCAGGGCTGCCCGCACGCGCAGAAGCCCGTCACCGCACGGGCTCTCGAAGCCGCCGTCATGGCCGCGCTCACCGGCACATCCTAAGGGGAGCCTCAGGCCGGACTCCCCGTCTCCAGGATGCTCTCCCCCGCCACCAGCGGGATCTCCATGGTGCAGCGAACGCCCTCCGGACGCATGTCCATGTGGCCATGGCCCCGGAGTTCGTAGGGCACACGCCGGGTGATCAGCTCGGTCCCGAAGCCCCTGCGCCGATCTTCGGTCGGGGGCAGATGGAGGCCCGTTTCCACCCACTCGAAACGGAGCCACTCCGCGCCGTGGGCTTCGTCGCGCCGCCAGGCCACCGCCAGCCTGCCGCCGTCTTGTCCGAGGGCGCCGTACTTCACACTGTTGGTGGCCAGTTCGTGGATGGCGAGCGTCAGGACCTCCGCCGCCTTCGGCGACAGCTTCACCTGTGGCCCGGCGACCGAGGCGGCCTCGCCGTCGGCGCTCTGCGCGAGCAGTTCTTCTTTCACCAGGTTCTCCAGATCCACCCCCTGGCCGACCGCGCGCGTCAGCAGGGCCTGGGTGCGGGCCATGGCGTCGATCCGCCCCTGAAGCTGTTCGGAGATCGCCTGAGCCGCGTCGCCCTTGACGGTGCGCCTCACCAGGGCGCTCACCATGGCCAGGACGTTTCGCACCCGGTGCTGCAGCTCCGCGGTGAGCACGGCCTGCCGTTCTTCGGCTCGCCTGCGCTCGGTGACGTCCTGGGCGATCTTCAGATAGCCCCGAAGGCTGCCCTCCCCGTCCCTCAGCGCAATCGTCTGGCCGTCGAGGAAGACCAGGCCGCCATCCTTGCGCAGGTGCCACCGGAGATTGGGCGACGATCCCTTTCTCCGGGCCACCCCCAGCTCACGTTCGGGAGCCCCGGCGTCGCGATCCTCCTTGGTGAACATCAGGGCCGTGGACTTGCCCAGCACCTCGTCCTCCGACCACCCGAGGATCGCCTCGGATCCGCCGAGCCAGTCGGTGATCAGATCGTCGGCGTCGCTGACCACGACCACGTAGTCGCGGGCGCTGTCGACCAGCAACCGAAGGCGCTCGTCCGTCTCGCGCAGTTCAACGACCGTCTTCAGCCGATCCACCACGGGTCCGAGCACCATCGCGTAGGTCTTCAGGAACTCGATGTCCTGCTGGTCGAACTCGCGCGGCTCCCTCGCGTCCACCTGCAGCACGCCGTAGGGCGTCCGGCCCGGCAGCAGGATCGGCACGTTCACCAGGGCGATCACGCCGTGATCATGCAGGAACTGCGGAAAGTCGAACCGCGTCTCCCGCTCAATGTTGTTGGTGATCACCGGCTCGGTGGTTTCGATGGCGTGGGTCTCCGACGAACGTTCGGTGAGATCCACGCGTTGGCGGCCGACGATCCCCGGGCGCCAACCCACGCCTGCCCGGACCAGCGCCGAGTTCGATCCGCGGTCGATCTGCAGCACCTTGGCCAGCTCGGCGCCGAGCGCCTCGGCCACGAGGCGGCACCCTTCGTCGAGCACGGCCTGGAGGTCATCGTGGTCGAGGACGAACTCGCCGAAGTCGGCGAGCGCGCGTTGGCGCCTCAGAAGTTCCTGTTGGTCGGCCATGCCGCCCCCTGAACGCCGCGCGGCGCCCTTCGCTGCGCGGGTGTGTCAATTGCAGCTATCGCAGCGGCCATCGCGGAGGAGCTTGCCTGGCTCGTCAGGCGCGGCACGCCCGCGCCACGGCCGCCACTAGGCGCGGGGCCGCGACCGGCTTCTCCAGCCGCTCCACGTCCTGCAGGTCGCCGGGCACCACGTCGGCGTCGTAGCCGGTCATGAACAGGAACGGCACGCCGCGGTCGCGGAAGGTTCGAGCGGGCCCGAACTGCGGCCCCTCACCCAGGTTGATGTCCAGCAGGGCAAAGTCCGGCCGTCGGCGCTCAGCCAGGTCGACGGCGGCCGCAGCGTCGCGGCAGGGCCCCA
The DNA here is from genome assembly GCF_036563385.1 of Phenylobacterium sp. Classification (GTDB taxonomy): domain Bacteria; phylum Pseudomonadota; class Alphaproteobacteria; order Caulobacterales; family Caulobacteraceae; genus Phenylobacterium. The sequence continues at coordinate 5,332 of NZ_DATCML010000005.1, read as the reverse complement.
GGACGGCGGCGCCGGCGGCCTCAAGCGCCTCCCGGGCGTCCTCGGCCAGGTAGAAGTCGTCCTCAAGCACCAGCACCGACAGTCCTTCGAGGGGCCGCTCCGCCGCCGCCATGTCGGTCTCCGCTCGCGCCGCTCACCGGACGGGCCGACATCGGTCCGCAGGAGGCTCTGTCGGGACGACCTTAGGCCGCGCCACGAATGAGAGCTACTCCCGACCGGCATCCGCGCCGCGGATGCGCACGCCGGCCGCCAATCCAGATCGCGAGGCTGACGGGCGAACCCGGAAACATGCCGCGCCCCCCTGCGGCGCGAACGTAGAGCCGGCCCCTCAGCGGAGCCGAAACTCGAACTGCAGCCGCGCGCCGCCATCTGATGACCACTTCGCCACGCCGCCCATCTGGCGAACCAGCGCATCGATCATCGTGAGACCGCTCCCGCTGTGGTCGCTGGTCCGAGCTACGGGCAGGCCAGGTCCGTTGTCCGCCATCTGAAACATCACACCGCCGCGTTCCGTCAGGGTCACTTCGAGACTGAGGACCCCACCCAAACCTCGGAAGGCGTGTTTGAAGCTATTGGTGGTGAACTCATTCACCACCAGGCCGAGAGAACTCGCCAGATCGGGGGCGACAGAAATGTCCGGAGCAGCGATCGTCAGGTTGACGCCAACGGCCTCGTCCTGATGCAGGGTGGTGAGGCGCTGCACGAGCTCGGTGAGGTACGACCTCAGAGGCACGCGATCAGTCTGCCCACGGGAATAGAGCTGATCGTGAAGCACCCCCAGCGTCGCCACCCGGTCGATCATCGTCTTTAGCTCGGCCTGCACCGCGGCGGAGGCGTTCCGCGAGCGCATCCGCATGATCGTGGCGACCAGCGCGAGATCGTTTTTCACCCGGTGCTGCAGCTCGCGCAGAAGCATGGCGTTTCGGTCGTTCGCGAACTGAAGCTGGCCAAGCTTGTGCAGCCGGTCGATCACCGGCCCAAGTATCGTCGCGTAGGTCTTGAGGAACGCGATGTCCTCATCCCCGAAGTCTCGCGCCTCGCGGGCGTCCACCTGCAGGAGGCCGTACTCGTCGCCCCCAGGCAGGAAGATGGGGACGTTGACGATGGCGACGACGCCGTGCTCGCGCAGGAACTGAGGAAATACGAAGCGGGCCTCTTTCTCGATGTCCCGGGCGATCACGGGCTCGGCAGATTTGATCGCGTAGGCTTCGGAGGACCTCTCACGTAGCGCGACGCGGACCTGGCCGACGACGCCGGGCGCCCATCCCACGCCGGCCCGAACCAGGGCCTCATGGGCGTCATGGTCAATCTCCAGGACCTTTGCGAGATCAGTCCCGAGCGCATCGGCAACGAGGCGGCAGGCTTCGGTGAGTATCTCCTGGGGGTCTTGGCTCCGCAGCGCGACCTCACCGAAGGACGCCAGCAGCGTCTGACGCCGGACCATCTCATCGCGATTAGCCATGTGCGCCCCCCAGCGAAAAGCTCGACCAGGGCCGTCCGGCTGTCCCCGGACCGGAAGGCGGAGCTCCATCGGGGCACAGTGCTGGCGCGCCGACTGCGCCGCCCGAACATCGGTTAACCTGCTCTGATCATTCCCCGACGAACCCGACGCCGCCGGGCCTGCGCCGCGCCAGATCTTCGCATCTGGACGGTGTCAGCCCCGCGGTCGGCCAGGTCACGCATCGGAAGCCGATTGGATGCAGGTTGGCGCCTCCCCTCTCACGCAGCCTGCGCTTGGGTCGTGTGCAGGTACGTCGGATCGAACAAGCCAGCCTCCGCGGTGCGTCTCCAGTCGAGGATGGTGACCGTTCCGCCGCGAACCTGCAGCAACCCCTCGCGCCGGAGCTCACGGAGCACGCGGCTGACATGCACGGCCGTGAGGCCGAGAGCGTCCGCGAAATCCACTTGAGTGAGGGGCAGGCGGAAGCTCTGGCCTTGCACCAGGCCGGCCAGCTGGTGCTTCACGAACAACTCGCAGATCAAACGAGCGATGCGGGGATAGGAACCCAATTGGCCGATCGCCCACAGCCACTCGCGGTAGACGGCCGCGTCAACCAAGGTTTCGCGCCAGAGCACGTGGCAGACCGCCGGGTTGCTATAGACGAGCTGCCGGAGGTCTTCGTGCGGGATGAACGCAACCCTCGTGGGGGTAAGCGTCGCCAAGGCGTGGTCGGTTTGCGAGAGGTGCAGGCTCTGAAGGTCCAGGATATCTCCAGCGATGTGAAAGGCCAATATCTGCCTGGAGCCGGGCTCAACCTTGCGATAGCGGCACCCAAGCCCGTCGAGCAGAAGACAAACGTGCGTTGGCCTCTCGCGCTCGCGCACTATGTCCTCGCCCTTCCCAAATTGTTGGAGAATGACGGGAAGGCTCAGCAGCGCCTGGATCGCCGTCGGTGGAAGATCCACCGCAGTCTGCAATCGTGAGATCAACCGGGCGTGTTCCGGCAGGTCGGCCAGCCGAGTGGTCATTGGCGCTCCCATCAGGCGGGAGCACGATGGCTCTCAGGTGCAGGCAGCCCAGGCCGAGCCCGCAATAGATCGTAGATGGGATGCTGACGCTCGAAGCCAGCTTTGCCGTATTCCACTCCCAGGCTTCGCCGCGGGCTTTCGCCAGCAGAACCGCCCAAAGGTCAATTCCTTGCTGGGGCGACACGTCTACACGTGCGGCGGGAGAAGCCCATGAGACCGCCAGCCGATACGTTACTTCGCTCAGAACTCACGCTCACCGTGGTTCGGCAGGGCGATGGTTGGGGTCTTCTCTGCCCGGGCGGGAGCTGGCGCCACTTCGCCTACCGGGTGGATGCGGAGGAAGCCGCCCTTCTCCTGGCCGAAAGGCTCCGCGGACGGGCGATGCATGTCGTGGTCCTCGTTCAATCCGCCTCAGGCGAACGGCGACCACTGCCTGAATGTTGATCGGTGGTCCACACGGGCGGACGTTCGCCTGATCCGGACGCACAGCATGCCGTGCGCCTAGCGAGCCCCGGAAATGGGCGAGGCTCGCTAGGCATGCCACGACCTAATGTCGCGCCCTGAACTCAGGCGAACACGAAGGAGCTGGCGCTGAGGGACGCGTGGTTCAACAAGGTGGCGATCTGCACGGCGTTGTAGGCGTCGCCGCCGTCGAGATCCAAATACAGCGCTCCGCTCGAGGCGGTGTAGTGCAGCGTCGCCGCGGACGTCGCGGCCGCCCCGAGGCCGTCCATGAACTGAACCTGCCCGCCGCTCACACCGAGACCACGAAGATCGAGCTCGATCTTGTCGCTCTTGCTGAAGTCGGTGATGACGTCGACGCTTCCGTCGCGTGTGGCCAACCGGAAGACGTCGTACCCGGACCCGCCCGTCAAAGTGTCGGCTCCGAGGCCCCCATTCAAGGTGTCCCTGCCGTCGTTGCCTCTCAGCAGGTCGGCGCCATCGCCCCCTAGCAGACCGTCGTCACCGCCACCGGCCGTGAGGGTGTCCGAACCGCCGGCGCCCATCAACGAGTCGGGGCCGGAGCCGCCGGTCAGCGAGTCGTCGCCGCCGCCGCCGTCCAATGTGTCGGCCCCACCGGCGCCAATGAGGTGATCCGCAGCGCCACCCCCGAGCAGCAGAGCCCCCTGATTGCTTGGGGCGCGAATGACCAGAGGATCAGGCGATGTGGAGGTAGGCGGCGTTGGGGTCGGCGTTGGCGTAGTGGCGCCGCCTTCGACGATGCTGAAATTGCGGTAATCCACAGCCAGGGTCTCAGGCGAGGATTCGCGATAGATCCCCATTTTCCAGTACGGTCCAAGGGCGTCGTTGTACCCGACGCCGCCCTTGTAATCGACGAGTAGGTCCCCGTCGCGCCAGACCTTGATCAGGCCCTCTCCATCGGGGTCGAAGCGGATCTCGATCTTCATCTGGTACCAGTGACCGCGGACGATGTCCGACTTGTCGGTATAGATCACCTTGTCTTCTGGCCGTGATGCGGTGATCGGGTTCGGATCCGTCCGCATGATGAAGCGCATGTGCTCGCCAGACATTTGAGTGGCGAACACCGGCCCTAGCGAGCCGTAATCGCCCAGATCAGGGGTACCGTGGAACTGGCCCACATTGAGCCAATCCGAAGTGATCTTCTGACCGGGTTCGATCATGAAGTCGTAGGTCATCGTGTAGAGCTTGTCGAAGTCCAGGGTCTCCTTCGCAGAGATCTCTGAACGCTCCTTCGTCCCGTCCCGCTCGCGCCACTGATCTCCAGACCGGACTTCGAAGCGGTAAACGTCCCCGGTCTGCCTGAAGCTCCAGGTGTCCCCGGAGTTGTGGAGCACGTAGGGCGTCTCATCAAAATACATGCCGCAGTTCCTCGCTACCGCCCCCAAACCTGCACGGGGCGGCTCATCGGTTGTCATGATGGTGAACGCCGCAACCGGCGCTCGCCCCCTCCGGACGCAGCGATAGATACATTAGAGCGCGCAGTAAATGCGGCGACTCGCCCCGGCTCGCTCAGCGCGAAACAAGGAAACCCGTAAGGATATCCAGATAACAGAGTGCTCTATGTTGTCGCTTGTCGGCGAAATCAGGAAGTCAACTGTGACCAAAACGGCCCACGCTGATCGATAGGCGAAGGGCTTGGCCGAAGTGTGGCGATTTGCGGTCAAAGTCGAGTTTCGCGTTGGTTAGGGGCGGCACACCCTTCCGCATATACTCACTCGGGGAGATCAGGGCCGCGGCTCGTGCTTTCTGAGCAGGCGTTGTCACTGCCGAATCGCAAGATCTACCGCCACAGCACGCACAGATCACCAGATTCCAGCGCACAACGAGCGACTGAATCTCGGATTTATGCCGCAACCTAGCAGCGAAAAGCTGATAAGCCGGACCGCGAAAAAAAAGATGCTTTTGCGCTAGACCCCGGGCTGGAAGGCGCGCCGTGTCTCAGCCGCGGCCGATGCTCGTGTAGGCGAAGCCGCGCCCCTTGACGTCGTCCGGCCGGTAGATGTTGCGAAGGTCGACCAGCACCGGGCGGTTCATCAGCAGCTTGATGCGGTCGAGGTCCAGCGCGCGGAACTGGTCCCATTCGGTGATGATGAGGAGCGCGTCGGTCCCCTCCGCCACTGCATAGGGATCCGACTTGAACTCCACGTCCTTCAGCATGTGCTGCGCCTCGTGCATGCCCGCCGGATCGAAGGCCTGCACCCGCGCCCCGCGCGCCTGCAGGGCCGGCACGATGTCGAGACTCGGCGCATCGCGCATGTCGTCGGTGTTCGGCTTGAAGGTCAGCCCCAGCACCCCGATGGTCTTGCCGGCCAGGTCCTCGCCGTCCACGGCGCCGGCCACCTTGTCGGCCATCGCCTTCTTGCGGGCGTCGTTGACCTTC
>NZ_DATCML010000013.1:0-6745 GCF_036563385.1 Phenylobacterium sp. | reverse complement strand
GTACTTCTTCGCCGTCGCGCCGCCCGACTTCGCCAGCGTCATCGTGATCGCCGCCGTCAGCGTCGTCTTGCCGTGGTCGACGTGGCCGATCGTGCCGATGTTGCAGTGCGGCTTATTACGTTCGAATTTCTCTTTGGCCATTTCAAGCTCCAGCCCTGTCCGGGCCTGTCCTCTAAACTAGGGTTGGATGTCTTAGGCGTACTTCTTGATCACTTCGTCGGCGACGGCTTGCGGCACCGCCTCGTAGTGATCGAACTGCATCGTGAACTGGGCCCGGCCCTGGGACATGCCCCGGAGGTTGTTCACGTAGCCGAACATGTTGGCCAGCGGCACGAAAGCGTTGATGACGGTCGCGTTGCCGCGCACGTCCTGGCCCTGGATCTGGCCGCGGCGGCCGTTCAGGTCGCCGATCACCGAGCCGAGGTACTCTTCCGGGGTCACGACCTCGACGGCCATGATCGGCTCGAGCAGCTTGGCGCCGCCCTTCTCGCGCAGCTCCTTGAAGGCCGCGCGCGAAGCGATTTCGAAGGCGAGAACCGAGGAGTCGACGTCGTGGAAGGCGCCGTCCACCAGGGTGGCCTTGAAGTCGATGACCGGGAAGCCGGCCAGCAGGCCGTTTTCCTTGGCCGAGGTCAGGCCCTTTTCGACGCCGGGGATGTATTCCTTCGGCACCGCGCCGCCGACGATGGCGGACTCGAACTGGAAGCCCGACCCCACTTCACCCGGCTCGAACACCAGCTTCACGCGGGCGAACTGGCCCGTGCCGCCGGTCTGCTTCTTGTGGGTGTAGTCGATCTCGGCCCGGCGCGAGATGGTCTCGCGGTAGGCCACCTGCGGCGCGCCGATGTTGGCTTCCACCTTGTAGGTGCGCTTCAGGATGTCGATCTTGATGTCGAGGTGCAGCTCGCCCATGCCCTTCAGGATGGTCTGGCCGGACTCGTGATCGGTCGACACCGTGAAGGACGGATCCTCGGCGGCCAGCTTCTGCAGGGCGACGCCCAGCTTCTCCTGGTCGGCCTTGGACTTGGGCTCCACGGCGATCTCGATCACCGGCGCCGGGAACTCCATGCGCTCCAGGATCACCGGGCTCTTGTTCGGGTCGCACAGGGTGTCGCCCGTGCGGGTGTCCTTCAGGCCGGCCAGGGCGACGATGTCGCCGGCGTAGGCTTCCTTGATGTCCTCGCGGTTGTTGGAGTGCATCAGCAGCATGCGGCCGACGCGTTCCTTCTTGTCGCGGGTCGAGTTCAGGAGGCCCATGCCCGTCTCGATCTTGCCGGAGTAGATCCGGCAGAAGGTGAGCGAGCCCACAAACGGGTCGTCCATGATCTTGAAGGCCAGCATCGAGAGCGGCTCGTCGTCCGAGGCCTTGCGCTCGATCTCTTCCTCGGTGCGGAAGTCGATGCCCTTGGTGGCCGGAATGTCCACCGGCGAGGGCAGGTAGTCGACCACGGCGTCGAGCAGCGGCTGGACGCCCTTGTTCTTGAACGCCGAGCCGCAGAGGATCGGGTAGAAGGCGCCGGTCAGCACGGCCTTACGGATGCACTTCTTGATCACCTCTTCCGACGGCTCTTCGCCCGAAAGGTAGGCTTCCATCGCCTCGTCATCGAGTTCGACGGCGTTCTCGATCATGTAGTGGCGGGCGGCCTCGGCCTTTTCCTTGAGGTCGGCCGGGATCTCTTCGTCACGGTACTTCGCGCCCAGGCCGTCGTTGTCCCAGACCACCGCCTTCATGCGGACCAGGTCGACCAGGCCGCGCAGGGCGGACTCGGAGCCGATCGGCAGCTGGATCGGAACGGCCTTCGCGCCCAGGCGGTCGCGGATCGACTCCACCGACTTGTCGAAGTCGGCGCCGAGCTTGTCCATCTTGTTGACGAACACGATCCGCGGAACCTTGTACTTGTCGGCCTGGCGCCAGACGGTCTCGGTCTGCGGCTCCACGCCGGCGTTGCCGTCGAGCACCGTGACGGCGCCGTCGAGCACCCGCAGCGAACGCTCCACCTCGATGGTGAAGTCCACGTGCCCGGGGGTGTCGATGATGTTCAGGCGCTTCTCGTTCCAGAACGCGGTCGTCGCGGCCGACGTGATCGTGATGCCGCGCTCCTGCTCCTGTTCCATCCAGTCCATGGTGGCCGCGCCATCGTGGACTTCGCCGATCTTATGGCTCTTGCCGGTGTAGTAGAGGATCCGCTCGGTCGTCGTCGTCTTGCCCGCGTCGATGTGGGCCATGATGCCGAAGTTGCGGTAGTCTTCGATTTTATGCGTGCGGGGCATAGCGGGTGCTCGGAAAAGGGCGTTCGTGAGGGGCGCCTGAACGAACGGCGCGGGCGGTTTAGCTCAAACCGCCCGCGCCGGAAAGCTCAGGATATGGGCGCTTACCAGCGGTAGTGCGAGAAGGCCCGGTTGGCTTCGGCCATCTTGTGCGTGTCTTCCCGCTTCTTCACGGCGGAGCCACGGTTCGAGGAGGCGTCCAGCAGTTCGCCGGCCAGCTTCTCGGTCATGGTGTTCTCGCCGCGATTGCGGGCGGCGTTGACCAGCCAGCGGATGGCGAGCGCGCGGCGGCGCTCGGGACGGACTTCGACCGGCACCTGGTAGGTGGCGCCGCCGACCCGGCGGGAGCGCACCTCGATGGCGGGGGCGACGTTGTCGAGCGCGGCGTGGAAGGTTTCCAGGGGGCCCTGGTCCTTGCGCTTGGCTTCGAGGATGTCGAAGGCGCCGTAGATGATGTTCTCGGCGACGGCCTTCTTACCTTCGTACATCACGTAGTTCATGAACTTGGTGACGACCAGGTCCCCGAACTTCGGGTCCGGAAGGACTTGGCGTTTTTCTGCGCGGCGGCGGCGGGACATGACTTCTGATCCTTACTTCGGACGCTTGGCGCCGTAGAGCGAGCGACGCTGCTTGCGGTCCTTGACCCCTTGGGTGTCGAGCACGCCGCGCAGGATGTGATAGCGGACGCCCGGAAGGTCCTTCACCCGGCCCCCGCGGATGAGCACCACGGAGTGCTCCTGCAGGTTGTGGCCTTCGCCGGGGATGTAGCACACCGCTTCGATGCCGGTGGTCAGGCGCACCTTGGCGACCTTACGAAGGGCCGAGTTCGGCTTCTTCGGGGTGGTCGTGTAGACGCGGGTGCAAACGCCACGGCGCTGGGGGCAGCCCTTCAGGGCCGGCACCTTGTTGCGCGAGGGCTTGTCCTGGCGCGGCTTGCGGATGAGCTGGTTGACTGTAGGCATCTAATCTCGCTGCGGAGGCGTGTGCCGTTGGGCCGAGGCGCCTCGATGGGGGTTATTGTTGTCGTCGGGTTTCCGAGGCTTCCGGTGAACGCAAAAACTCGCCGGGACGCCGTCGTGAGGCGTTCCGGCGGGAACCACGTCTCCGGCCGGGAAAGACTCCCCGGCTCGAAAGAGCGCGCTACATAGTCGCGAAGCGCCTGCCCGTCAACGTTTGCGCAAGGGCGGAGGCGCTTGCGCCGCAGCCGCGGAGGGGCGCCATGAAAACGCCGTCACGGCCCCCTCGTCTACGCTGCAGCTTCGGGGCGGACGGAAAGGGGCGGATGGCCAGCAGGCGGTACCCGCGCGGCGCGGTGGCGGTCGGCGTATCGGCCGCGCTGCACCTCGTCGTGCTCGCCGTCCTGGCGCTGCACGCGCCCAAGGCTCCGGTCCGGCCGCCGGAAGCCGCAGGCCCGCCGATCCCGATCATCCCCGTGCTGCTGGCGCCCATGGCCGTCCCGCCCGGTCCGGCGGGGGAAGGCGGCGGCCCCATCCGCCTGCACCGCCGGCAGGTGCGCCCGCGCGACCTGCCGGCCCACGTACGGCCCCTGATCGCGCCCACGGCGGCGCAGCCAGAGGCGGTCGAGGTCCGGCCCGCGCCCTCGCCTGTCGCGGCCAGCTCACCGCCGCCGGCGGGCGGCCTGGGGCCGCTGGAGCTGTCCCGCGTGCTCCGCAGCGGGGTGCTGGGCTGCGCCAACCCGGGGCGCCTGTCCCGCGAGGAGCGGGCTCGCTGCGAGGAGCAGCTGGCGTCCGGCGCGCGCGACGCGCCGTTCACCGGGCCAGGCGTCAGCCCGGACAAGCTCGAGGGGTTCGCCGCCGTCGCCGCCCGGAAGGCCGCCGACGCGCGCTACCGCGGCGCCCCGCCCACGCCGCCGGTGGCCGCCGGCCGCGGCGGTCCTGGCGCCTCGGCCAGCGACATGGCCCGCCAGCTCGGAAACGACCGCCCAAGCGCCAGCCGACCTTTCTGACCTAGATCGCGATCAGAAGAGCGGGCCGCCCAGCCACCTCAGTCGAAGATGTCGAAGATGTCGAAGCCCTTCTTCTTCTTCTTGTAGTGGTAGTCGTCGTCGTACTTGTAGCGGCCGTGCTGGCTGTCGTACGGGTGCCGCTGCTTCCAGGCGTCCGGGTTGCGATGGAACTCCTGCACCTCGCGGTCGAACCGCTGGACGTCCTTCTGGACAGCCGATGTCTCCTCCTTCACCCCGCCGAGCAGCTTCTCCAGCTCCCCGCGGTCCAGCCAGACGCCGCGGCAGGTGGGGCAGATGTCGATCTCGACGCCGCCACGGTTCACGTTCTGCATCGAGGTGTTGTCGTTGGGGCAAAGCAGCAGGGGCACCGGTCGTCTCCTCCGTGGGAAGCTCCGCCTGATCTAGGAAGCCGCGCCCCCTTTCGCCACCCGCAGGGGCCCTGCGAGGGAGCGCCGTGGGCCCGAACGCAAAACGGCCCGGGATCGCTCCCGGGCCGCTCGCTGGGTTCTGGCTGTCGGGGCTTAGCCGTCGACGCGCTCGGCCTCCGCCGCGTCGGAGATGATCTCCGGCAGCGGCTCCATGGCTTCCTCGCGGCTCTGCGTGAGCGCCTCGTCGCGCTTGGCGGCGATGCGTTGCAGGTTGCGGAGGTACGAGCCCGTGCCCGCCGGGATGAGGCGGCCCACGATCACGTTCTCCTTCAGCCCTTCCAGGGTGTCGATCTTGCCCTGCACCGAGGCTTCGGTGAGGACGCGGGTCGTCTCCTGGAACGAGGCCGCCGAGATGAAGCTGCGGGTCTGCAGCGACGCCTTGGTGATGCCGAGCAGGACGGGCTGGGTGATCGCCGGACGGCCGCCGCGGGCTTCCGTCTTGGCGTTCTCCTCGTCCACTTCGAGCTTGTCGAGGTGGTCGCCCTTCAGCAGGCCGGTGTCGCCGGGCTCGACGATCTCGACCTTCTGCAGCATCTGACGGACGATCGTCTCGATGTGCTTGTCGTTGATCGGCACGCCCTGCAGTCGGTAGACCTCCTGGATCTCGTTCACCAGGAAGTCGGCCAGCGCCTCGATCCCCTGGATGCGCAGGATGTCGTGCGGATCCGGGTTGCCGTCGATCAGGTACTCGCCCTTGCGGATGATGTCCCCGTCGTGGACGGCGATGTGCTTGCCCTTCGGGATCAGGAACTCGACCGCCTCGCCGCCGTCTTCCGGCGTGATCTTGATGCGGCGCTTGTTCTTGTAGTCCCGACCGAACTCGACCCGGCCGTCCATCTCGGCGATCACCGCGCAGTCCTTCGGACGCCGCGCTTCGAACAGCTCCGCCACCCGCGGCAGACCGCCGGTGATGTCGCGCGTCTTGGCGCTTTCCGTGGGCATACGGGCCAGCACTTCGCCGGGCTTCACCTCGTCGCCGTCGCCGACGGAGAGAATGGCGCCCACCGGCAGCAGGTAGCGGGCCTCACCGCCGTTGGAGATGCGCTTGTAGGCGCCCTGCTCGTCCAGCACCGCGATGGCCGGACGCAGGTCCGAACCCTTGGTGGAGGCGCGCCAGTCGATGACGACGCGGTTGGAGATGCCGGTGGCCTCGTCGGCTTCCTCGCGGACCGAGAAGTTCTCCACCAGGTCCTCGAACCGCACGCGGCCCGCGACCTCGGTGATGATCGGCGTGGTGTACGGGTCCCACTCGGCCAGGCGCTGGCCGCGCTTGACCTTGTCGCCGTCCTTCACCCGCAGGCGGGCGCCGTACGGCGGCTTGTAGGACTCGCGGTCCTTGCCGTCGACCTGCACGGTCATCACCAGGTTGCGGCTCATGCCGATGAGGTGGCCCTCGGCGTTCTCGACGGTGTTGCCGCCGGAGAGCCGCACCACGCCCTCGTTGGAGCTTTCGAAGAACGACTGCTCGGCCACCTGGGCGGTGCCGCCGATGTGGAAGGTCCGCATCGTCAGCTGGGTGCCGGGCTCGCCGATCGACTGGGCCGCGATGACGCCCACGGCCTCGCCGATGTTCACCGGCGTGCCGCGCGCCAGGTCGCGGCCGTAGCAGGCCCCGCAGACGCCGTTCTTGGTTTCGCAGGTCAGGACCGAGCGGACCTTCACCGATTGGACGCCGGCGCTTTCGATCAGCTCGATCATGTTCTCGTCGAGGTAGCTGTCGGCCGGCACGATCACGTCGCCGCCGCCCGGCTCCTTGATGTCCTCGGCCGCGAAGCGACCAAGGATCCGCTGGCCGAGCGAGACGAGCACGTCACCGCCTTCGACCACGGCGCGCAGCGTGATGCCGCGCGTGGTGCCGCAGTCTTCCTCGGTGATGATGCAGTCCTGCGCCACGTCCACCAGACGGCGGGTCAGGTAACCCGAGTTGGCGGTCTTCAGCGCGGTGTCGGCCAGGCCCTTACGGGCGCCGTGGGTGGAGTTGAAGTACTCCTGGACGGTCAGGCCTTCCTTGAAGTTCGAGATGATCGGCGTCTCGATGATCTCGCCGGACGGCTTGGCCATCAGGCCGCGCATCCCGCCGAGC
>NZ_DATCML010000019.1:0-97167 GCF_036563385.1 Phenylobacterium sp. | reverse complement strand
AACTGTCGCCAGGTTGTTCTTCACGCGGTGATTGAGCTCGAGGACCATGAGCTGCAGCTGCTCCTGGCTCGCGCGAACGGCCAGTTCCGACAATGTGCGGTCGGTGACGTCCGCTCCGAGTACGAAAATCCCTGTAACCCGACCCTCACCGTCCCGAAGCGGCTGGTAAACGAAGTCGACGTAACGCTCGTTCACCGCACCTGCGGGCTCGGGCTGGACCGCGTACTTGGCGCCGTTCGCCGCGTAGGCCACCCCGCTCGAATAGACGTCGTCGAGCAGCGTCAGATAACCCTGGGCCACGGCGTCAGGCAGGGCCTCTGCGACTGTTCGACCGAGCACCGGGCGATGGCCCACCAGGTCATGTAGCCGGGGTTCGCCATCTCGATGCGATGGTCGGGTCCTGACAGCATGGCCATAAAAGTCGGCGCTTGCTGGAACAGGTCGACGAGGCGCTGGCGCTCGCCGCTGACCCTGCGCTCTGCAAGCACCAGCTGGGTTGTCTCGTGCACCGCGCAGAACATCCCGGCGACCGTCCCGTCTTCCGCCCGCACCGGCGAGTACGAGAAGGTGAACCAGGCCTCTTCGTCATAGTCCTTGCGACTGACGATCAGCCGAAGGTTCTCGTGATAGGACGCTTCGCCGGCCATGGCGGTCCGGATCAGCGGCCAGATATCGTCCCAGATCTCGGCCCAGATCTCGCGGAAGTGGCCGCCCAGCGCCGCCGGATGCTTGGCGCCCAGGATCTCCGCGTAGGCGTCGTTGTAGAGAAAGCCGAGCTCCTCGCCCCAGGCGACGAACATCGGGAACTTCGAATTCAGCAGAAGGCCGACAACGGATCTTAGCGACTGCGGCCACGACGCCGGGTGTCCCAGAGGCGAGCCTTCCCAGTCGTGAGCGCGCATCATCTCACCGACTTGGCCGCCGCCACTTAGGAAGGGCAGGTCCAGACGCCCAGCCAAGAGGGTTTCGGTCATTCAGCTCGCCTCAGCAACCAGGCCGGTGTTAGACGCTCATTTGCCGGAGGTCACCCACTCTCGCAGTTGAGTTCACGAGGAGCGCGCGCCTCCCGCGCCTGGCGCGGGAACATCGGGCGGGGGCGTCGGCTTGTGCGGCCATGACGAGCGCATCCTCTATCTCACCGGTTGTCGTGATCACCGGGGCTTCGAGCGGGATCGGGCGGGCCACGGCGCTGGCGTTCGCCGAGCAGGGCGCGCGGCTTGTGCTGGCGGCGCGGCGCGAACCGGAGCTGGAGGCGGTGGCGAGATCGTGCCGCGAGCTCGGCGCCCAAGCCGTTGTGGCGCCGGCGGACGTCAGTTCAGCCGAGGACGTGCAGAGGCTCGCGAGCCAGGCTGCGCAGGCGTTCGGCCACATCGACGTCTGGATCAACAACGCCGGCGTGCTGCACTTCGGGCGGGTGGACGAGACACCCACTGAGGTCCTGGATCGCGTGCTTTCGGTGAACCTCTCCGGGGCCCTCTACGGCTCCCGGGCTGCGCTGGCTCACTTCCGGCGTCGCGGCCGGGGGACGCTGATCAACACGGGCTCGGTGCTGGGCCTCGTGGGCCAGCCGTTCGCCGCGGCCTACATCGCCAGCAAGTTCGGCGTCAGGGGCCTGTCCGAAGCGTTGCGGCAGGAGGTGCACGACCAGCCGGACATCCACGTCTGCACCGTCATGCCGGCGGCCATCGACACCGCCGCCTACCAGCGCGCCGCCAACTACATGGGCCGCGAGATGCTGCCGATCCGCCTGCTCTATCCGCCGGAGGCCGTCGCGCGGGTCTGCGTGAAACTTTGGAAGCGCCCGCGGCGAGAAGCCTTCGCGGGCCCGGCGTTCGGCCTTGTGACCGCCACGGGAAAGGCGCTCGCGCCGGCGCTCAGCGAATGGGTCACCGAAGTGGCCGCCCGCACCATGGAAGTCGGCTCCGCGCCGCGGGATGCGAGCGAGGGCAATCTCTGGCGGCCAAGCTCGGACGGGCTGGATGAGAACGGCGGATGGCGGCGACGTTTCGCCCGGCGCACGCCGCCGCTGACCCTGCTCGGCCTCGGTCTCGGGCTGGGCGTCGCGGGCGCGTTCGCGCTCAGCCGGACGCTGGGGAACCGGAACGCGGCGGTGACGCCGGCCGCCTGACCCATGGATCGGCACCGACCCCCGCATCTCGTCGAGCCGGCCGATCTCCAGGCGCATCTCCCAAGCCGCATCGCGCTCTACTCGGCCGACGTGGAACGTGTCGGTCCAGACGAGCCCGAGATGGCGGAGCGGCTGGCCGGAGCCATCCGGTCGCTCGCCGAACGAACGGAAGACCGGCGAGGGGAGGCCGTTCGGGCGGTGCACGCCAAGACCTACGCTGTCCTCGAAGGCGAACTGGAGGTGGAAGCCGGCCTTCCGGCGCCTCTGGCGCAGGGCCTGTTCGCCCAGCCGCATCGTTATGGCGTCACCCTGCGTCTCTCGAGCCTTTCGGGGGACGTGCTCCCGGACCAGGCCTCGCTCCCGCGGGGATGCGCCCTGAAGGTGCGCGGCGCGCCGGGCCCTCGCATCGCGGGAGCGCCGGAGCGGGACACCCAGGACTTCGTCCTGGCCAACAGCCGCACCTTCAACGCGCGCAACGCCAGGCTCTTCCTGGCGGCGATCCAGGCGCTGACGCCCGCCACCGAGCAGGCGTTTGGGATCAAGACCGCGGCCTCAGGCCTTCTGCGCCGGCTGGAGGGCCTGCTCGAGCGACACGGCGTCGAGAGTCCCGAGTTGAAGGCGATCGGCGGGCAGCCCTTGGTGCATCCGCTCGGCGACACCTTCTTCGGCCAGGTTCCCGTGCGCTACGGACGGCATATGGCGAAGCTTTGCCTGACGCCGGAGAGCGCGCAGCGGCGGGCGTTTCGCGACGCGCCCCTGGCGAGGGGCGGCGATCCCGACGCGGTGGCCCTGGCGCTGGAGGACCATTTCGCCTCGCAAGGCGCGGCCTGGCGCCTGTGCGTCCAACTCTGCACGGACCCTGCTCGGATGCCGGTCGAAGACGGCGTGGACGCGTGGGACGAGGAAGAGAGCCCGTTCCTGCCCGTTGCGAGGCTGCGGGTGGAGCCGCAGGCTCTCCTGGGCGAGGCGGCCGCCAGGTCTCTCGCCTTCTCCCCCTGGAACGGGCTCGAGGCGCACAGGCCGCTCGGCGAACTCATGCGGCTCCGGCGCGCCGCCTACGCCTGGTCGCGCGAACATCGGCTGGGCGCGGGTGGCGCGGCGGACGGGGCGCGCTAGCCTGGCCGGATGAGCGACGATCAACAGCCCTTCATCGTAACAGCGGCGCTGGAGGAGAGCGCGTTCGACTGGTTCGACGCTTTGCGGCGGGAGCATTTCCCGGCCGGGCGGAACGTCGTGCCGGCGCACCTGACGCTGTTCCATGCCTTGCCGGGCGACCGGGAAGCGGAGGTCGGGGCGGTGCTGAAGGCCGCATGCGCGCGGGCGGCGCCCATGGAGGCGGCGGTGCGCGGGCCGTGGTGGCTGGGGCGCGGGGTGGCCTATCGGCTGAGCTCGCCCGCCCTGGAGGCCCTGCGGGCCGAGCTGGCGCAGGCCTTCGAGCCCTGGCTCACGGCGCAGGACCGGGCGGCCTGGCGGCCGCACATCACCGTCCAGAACAAGGCCGAGCCCCAGGTCGCCCGGGCCTTGCTGGAAGAATTGCAGCACGCCTTCGAGCCGTTCGCCTTCGTGGTCGAGGGGCTGCTGGTCTGGCGCTACCTGGGCGGCCCGTGGGCGCCCGTGGCGCGCCTGCCGTTCGGCGACGCTAGATCGGACTGAGGCGGGGGGCGGAGTTCAAGAGGCCGGCGGAGATCCACCCGCCCGCGCCCTGCGGCGCATGGGTGTCAGGCGCGGGACGTCTTCGACCTCGATCAGCCCGGCTACCTCGAAGCCGTGGCGTTCGTAGAACGGGACCAGGGCCGGGTTCGAGGCCTCCAGATAGGCCTCGGCGCCGTCCGCGTCGATGCGGGCGAGTGCATGGCGCAGGAGGACCGAACCGAGGCCGCGGCCCTGCCGGCGCGGGTCGACGCCGAGCGTCCAGAGGTACCAGTGCGGCGTCGCGGGGTGGTGCTGTTCCATGGCCTCCCGCAGCTTGCCGGCGATGCGCTCGTCATCGGCCGTGCCGGGCATGTCGAGGGCGGCCATGCGCGCGGGGTCGGCGGTGACGCCCGGCGGAAGCCACATGGCCGCGCCCTCATAATCCGGCGTGACGTGGACCGAGCCCGCCTCGAAGCCGCGCTCGCCCTGCGCCAGCAGGACCTGGGGCCACCAGCGCAGGTAGTCGCTGGCGCCCGGCCACCAGTAGCGGGTCACCGGATCCGTCGCGAAGGCCAGGGTGAGGGTGTCGAGCACGGCTGCCTGCTCTGCGGGCTGGGCGATACGGACGTCCATGGGCCGGTCTCCCTGGCGAGGTCTGGCCGAAGTGTCCGCCGAACGGGGCGGACTGTGAAGCCGGGGCCGATTGCCACCCGCCGGGCCGCAGCCTAGCCTCGCTCCGCAGCCCTGTCGCCGCAGCCCTCCCGGAGGTCCTCCCAATGCGCCTGTTCGCCCTGACCGCGGCCGCTCTCTGTCTGTTGGGCGGCGAGGCCGCCGCCGCCGCCCCCGACGTGCGGCTCCATGCGCTGGATTGCGGCCGGCTGACCGTACCCAATGCGGACCCTTTCGCCGACGACGGGGCGTACAAGGGCGTGGCCAAGGACCTGGTGGTCCCCTGCTACCTGGTGCGCCACCCGAAGGGCGACCTGCTGTGGGACACCGGGGTGCCGCAGGCGATCGCCGACATGCCCGGCGGCAAGGGACCTGGCGGGATCTCGGTGGCGCGCAAGCTGACGGACCAGCTGAAGGAGCTCGGGCTCCGCCCCGAGGACGTGGAGTACGTCTCGGTCTCGCACAGCCACTTCGACCACATCGGAAACGCCGGGCTCTTTGCGCGCTCCACCTGGATCGTCGATCCCGATGAGCGGGCCTATGCCTTCCGGCCGCAAGCGCGGGCGAACGCGGCCGAGTTCGCCGCCTACTCGGCGCTCGAGAACGCCAAGACGATCCTCGTGGAAGGCGACGCACTCCACGACGTGTTCGGCGACGGCTCGGTTCAGGTCGTGCCGACGCCCGGCCACACGCCCGGGCACACGGTGCTGCTGGTGCGGCTGCCCAAGGCCGGGCCCGTCCTGCTGACCGGCGACCTGTGGCACATCGCCGAGAGCCGGGCGGCCCGGCGGGTGCCGCGGTTCAACGTGGATCGCGCCCAGACCCTGCGCAGCTACGACCGCGTGGAGGCCCTCGCCCGCGAGACGGGCGCGCGGGTCGTGCGCCAGCACGTGCCCGAAGACTTCGAGAGCCTGCCGCGGTTTCCCGCGCCGCTGCGCTGAGCTGCGCCCGCCGGAGCGGACCTAGGAAGCGCGGGCCTAGCGGCGGGCGGTCGCGGCCGGCCTCAGGCCCCCGGACGCCATTTCATCGACGGGTGCTCGTAGCGAGCGCGCGCGGCTCAGGACCGGTTCCATGTGCGGGCCTTGCGGCAGGTGGCGGCGGGATCGATGCGCAGGTCCGCAGGCCGGGCGCCGGTGGCCTCATCCACCACCACGAGCTGGCAGCGGGTGAGGCTGCGCGGCGCGCGGTGCTCGACGCGGTAGCGGCGCCCGGCGCGCGGCGTGAAGGTGGCGCTGGCGTAGCAGCCGAGCGGGACCGACTGGATCAGGCCGGCGTTTATCCGCAGCGTCAGGTAGGTGCTTTCGGCGAACAGGGTGACCGGCCGCTCGGCCGGCACGCGGGTGGTCTTCGAATTCGGATCGATCCAGCTGAGGCCGAAGGCGCGGCGGGCGTCCTCGCACGCCTGGGTTTCGGAGACGAACAGGGTCTGCAGCGTCGCCTCCCCGAGCCCCGCCTTCTCCACAGCCTCCACGAACACGACCTGGGCCTGCGGCCCGCCAGCGTCCGACACCTTGTAGGCGGTCGCACAACCCGCGAGCGCGAGCGCGACCACGGGAGCCATCGTCCCGGCCCTCATCCTCATCTTCGCCTCCCAGCCTCAGCCCCCGCCAGCGGCGCGGCCGGGCGGGTCCGGGCGGTTGAACTGCGTCAAGCCGAACCTTGTTCCGCGACCGAGGATTGTGCGGCGGCGCGCCTCAGGCGGCCGCCTGGGCCGCCTTGGCGCGGGCGATGTCCCGGGGCAGGGTGATGGACGCCAGCAGGTAGTGGACCCCGGCCCAGGCGTAGATCAGCAGGTTCGACACGATGCCCGAGCGGGTGCCCTGGGCGGTGGCGGACTTGCACGCGGCGTCGATGGCGGCGGACCCGCCCTCGGGCCCGATCCCGCCCGGGCAGGCGTCCTTGAAGACGCCCACGCCGCCGGCGTCGATCCAGGCCTGCTGGGCGAACATGTCGATGCACCAGCCGGTGAAGGGCGGGCCGAAGCCCAGCGCGATCAGGTTCAGGACGAAGAACAGCAGGGCCACGGCGGTGGCGCGCATGCGCACGTCCATGGCGTTCTGCACCACGCCGAAGGTCGGGCCGAGGTAGGTGTAGTGCAAGATCCCCGGCAGCAGCAGGATGGCGAAGGCCAGCTGATAGCTGTCGCGGGTGTAGGCCAGGATGTAGAGCGGGGTGGCGGCGATCAGGCCGATGGCCGGCACAAGGGCGTACCAGCGCGCGCTACGCTTGGAGGCCCAGTCGGTGAGCACGCCGCCCAGCAGGGTGCCGATGCCGTTGGAGATCCCGCCGATCAGGCCAATGGCGAGGCCCACGGTCGCGAGGCCGAGGCCGAACTCGCGGATGAAGTAGGGCGGGGCGTACTGGCCGGTGCCGTAGCCGGCGAAGCTGGCCACCGTGATGCCGGCGGCCATGTGGAACATGCCCCAGGAGCCGAACAGCCGCTTGGCCACCACCAGCATGCCGGGCGGCTTCTCCATGGTCGGCGCTGGCGCGGCCGAGACCGGGGCCGGGGCGGCGTCGGGGGCTCCGGCCACCGAGGCCTCGCGGCCGAGCGCGCCGGGGGTCTCGTCGGGGGCGACGCCGGTCTCCGCGGCGGCCAGCTGGCGGTCGCTCCAGCCGCGCGGCGGCTCCTTGACGACAAGCTTGATGGCGATGGCCACCAGGACGCCCGGCAGGCCGACCAGCATGAAGGCCGCCTGCCAGGAGACGTTCTCGGCGATCCAGCCGCCGGCGATCGCCCCGAACATGGCGCCCAGGGGAATGCCCAGGGAGTAGATGGAAAGCGCCGAGGCGCGCTTCTTGGGCTCGAAATAGTCGCTGATCAGCGAGTGGGCGGGCGGGGAGAGGCCGGCCTCTCCGACGCCGACGCCGACCCGGTAGAGCAGCAGCTGGACGTAGGTGGTGGCGGTGCCGCAGAGCGCGGTGAAGGCCGACCAGACGATGATGGCGATGGTGATGATGTTCACCCGGCTCTTGCGTTCGGCGAGCCTGGCGATGGGCACGCCCAGCGCCGTGTAGAGCAGGGCGAAGGACAGGCCGCCCAGCCAGCCCAGCTGGGTGTCGGTGAGCTTGAGGTCGACCTTGATGGCCTGGCCGATGGTCGAGATGATCGTGCGGTCGATGAAGTTGAAGGTGTAGGCCACCACCAGCAGGGCCAGCACCGTCCCCTTGTAGCCGTTGGAGAAGGCGGGCTCGGGCGCGGAGCCCCGTTCGGACGCGGCGGTCATCGTGGGCGGCCTCCCCATGTGGCGCCGCCGTCCCGGTGTGGGCGGCGGGTCGCTGTCGTTGGCGGGCAGCCTAGGGGGAAAACCGCGCCGGTGGATAGGGGGGCTGGCGCGGCGTCAGGGGCCTAGGGGCGGCGGCCGGAGGCGGCCTGCGCCAGCCGCGGGTCGAGGCGCAGGGCGGCGTCGTCGTCCTGGCGGGCGCGCGCCAGTTCGCCCAGGGCGGCGAGCGCGATGCTGCGGCGCTGGAGCGCCAAGGCGTCCTGCGGCTGGAGGGCGAGGGCCTGGCTGAGGTCGGCGACGGCGGCCTTCGGCCGGCCGAGGTCGAGTTCGGCCACCCCGCGGCCGCGCCAGGCGGCGGCGTCCTTCGGGTCGAGCTCGATGGCGCGGGTGTAGTCGGCGATCGCGGCGGCGGAATCGCCGCGGGCCAGGCGCAGGACGGCCCGGTCGCGCCACGCGGCGGCGCGGGCCGGGTCCAGCGCGATCACCCGGTCGTAGTCGGCGAGCGCCCGGGCGACCTCGCCCCGGGACTTCAGCGCCTGGGCGCGGTTCATCAGGGCGGAGACGAAGCGCGGGTCGATGGCCAGCGCCCGGTCGAGGTCGGCGACCGCCCTGGCCCAGTCGTCCTGCTGCATCCAGGCCACGGCGCGGTTGTTCCAGGCGTCGCGGAAGCCCGGGTCGAGCGCCACGGCGCGGCCGAAGTCGGCGATCGCCAGGTCGCGGGCGCCGGCGGCCAGGTAGGCGTCGCCACGGATCTTGATCAGCTCGGCGTCGGTGGGGTTGAGGTCGATGGCGCGGCTGAACTCGGCGATGGCCTGCTCGCCGCGGCCCAGCGCCTGCAGGGCCTGCGCCCGTGTGCGCCGGGCGCCCGCCTGCCGGGGATCGAGGCGCAGGGCCTCGGCGGCGTCGGCCTCCGCGCGGGCGGCCTCCCCCTTCTTCTGCCAGGCCAGGCCCCGTTCACGCCAGGCGGCGGCGTCCTGCGGGGCCAGCGCGATGGCGGCGGAGAGGTCGGCGATGGCCCCGTCGAGGTCGCCCAACCGGCCGCGCACGCCAGCGCGGGCCAGGAAGACCTCGGGCGCGCCGGGGGACAGGCGAGCGGCCTCGTCGAGGTCCGCCAGGGCGCCGGACGGCTCCCCGCGGCCGATCCGGACCGCGGCGCGGTTCCGCCAGCCGAGCGGCAGGGTGGGATCCGCGGCGATGGCGGCGTCGAAGTCGGCCAGGGCCTGGTCCTCGCGGCCCAGGGCCACGTGGGCCAGGCCGCGGTTGACGAAGGTGCGGGCCATGACGCCCTCGCTGCGGGCGGCGGCGAGCCCGAGCTCGAGCGCGGCGGTGTAGTCGGCGATGGCCGCCGCATGCTCGCCGCGCTGCTGGCGGACGAAGCCGCGGTTGCGAAGGGCGATGGCGTGTTCGACAGCGGTGCGGGTGCGGTCGGCGATGATCCGGGTGCAGGCGGCGATCAGCTTCTCGGGCCGCTCGGCCGAGGCGCACTCCTGGTTGTTGCGGCCCTCGAGCGCGGGGCGGAACTCCTGGCCGCTGGAGGCGGCCTCGGCCGCGCCGTGCGCCGTGATGGCCAGCACCGTGATGGCCAGCACCAGCGCCGGCCCGAGCAGCTTCCTGGCCATTCTGCGCGTCTCCCCCATACCCGCAAAGCAACGCACGGTTGTCGGGCGCTGGCAAGGGCGAGGCGAGGGCGCCGCGGCTTAGCGGGCTCGGGGGCGGGCGCTTCTACTTCCGGCGTTCGGCGCAGCCGGATCGGCCGTCGGCAGGCCGGGCGACGATGTCGCTCGTGTCCACGCCGAGCTCCTCCATGTTCATGAGCTTGCGGGCGGCGTATCTGACCTGTTCGTCGCTGGCCTTGGCGAACTGCGGTGTCTTGCGCAGCGCCGCCTCGTAGGCCGCCAGGTCGGCGCGCTGCGACGTACGCCGGTCGTCGCTGCGAGGCTCGGCGGCGCAGGAAGGGCTCGGCGCATCTGCGACGGCCGCCCTCCCGCCGGCCTTCTGCTCGGCCCCGGCGGCCAGAGGCAGCACGACAAGCATGGCCGCGGCCAGCCCCGCGATCGGCGCCGATCCGTCTCGTGTCAAAGTGGAATCTCCCTCTGCCGGTTGTTCGCCACACAACGCCGTTCTGCGTGAGGTGATCCCGACGTCCAGGAGCTGCCAGCCCTCCGGCGCATCGCGGGGACGAGTCTCAGGCGGCAGCGCACCTCGCCCGAGCGGGCGGCGATCCGATCGGCGTGACGCCGGGCGGGAACGCCCGCCGTCGGCGTGCGTAGTGCGCTCGGGGCGCGAGCGGCGCGCCGGGCCGGAGGACATGGACATGCGGCGGATGTGGATGGGGGCGCTGGGCGCCCTGGCGCTGGCGGGCTGCAATCAGGCGCCCGACACGCCGCAGGAGAAGGCCGAGACGGTGGCGGAGGCGGCGCGCGACGCTTCGGTGGCGGCCAGCCAGGCGGAGGCTGCGGCGAGGCAGGCGGCGAACGCAGCGGCCGACGCCGCGACCGCACAGACCATGGCGGCCAGCCAGGCGGCCGGCAACGCCGCCGCCGCCGCGGGCCAGGAGGCCGAGAAGGCCGGCGAACGCTCGGCCGAGGCCGGCGAGCGGGCCCAGGCGGCGCAGCAGCCTTGAGGCGAGGCCGCGCGGGCTAGCGGCCGCGGCGGCGGCGATCAAGTCGCGCAGCCGACCGACCTCCTCGGCGACCAGATCGGGATCTTCCTGGGCGACGCCGTGGCCACAGCGCTCGGCGACCACGAAGCGCGCGCGGTAGGAGAGGCCGGCCAGCCGCTGCTGGCCCTCGCGCCAGCCGGACCCCAGGCGGGCGGGGCAAGGGCGGGGCCGGGAGCGCCTAGTCCTTGGTGGCTTCGAGGGTGTCGAGGACCACTTCCGGGGCGACGTCCTTGCGGAGTTCGTCGAGGGCCGGGTCGCGGCTTTCGTGGATGTCGAGCTTGTCGGCGATGGCGGTGGTGAGCTGGATCAGGCGGGTGACCTCGTGCTCGGTCAGCAGGTTGATCTGCAGGTCGAGGTCGGCGCGGCGGTCGGCGGCCCTGGCGGCGCGGTTCTGGCTGATCAGCACGAAGGTGGAGAGGAAGATCGCCTCCACCGAGGCGGCGGTGGCCAGGATCACAAAGGTGCGGTCGAAGCGCGGGATCCAGGGGATCAGGCCGACGTTGGCGCCCACCCAGACCGCCAGGATGGCCAGATGCACGTAGACGAAGGTCATGCTGCCGGTGAAGGCGGTGACCGCGGCGGCGAGCTTCTCCTGCAGGGGGGCGTTCTGCTCGTCGCGCCGGTGGCGCTCGGACAGGGCCTGGATGTTGCGCGCCAGCGCGGAGTTCAGCCCCGGCGGCTCGGGCGGGGGGACGGTAGGGGACGGGTTTTGGGTCGGGTCCATCGCCGCTCGCGGATCTGCTGAGAACGCCGGCGCTGAGCGCCTGAGCGGGTCAACGCACGAAGCGGCGTCTCGGAGCAATGGCCGGGGCGGAGGCGATCCCGCCGCCGGCCGAGGCCGCCCCGCGACCCTGTCCCGCCCCGCGTGGGGAGGAACAGGCGGGGGAGCGGCCGCGCGCGGAGGGTGGTCAGCTCACCGTGTCCTCACGGATGGTGCGCCGCGCCAGCCAGAAGCAGGCGAAGGCGGCCAGGCCGAAGAGGGTGGAGATGATCAGCGCCCAGCGCACGCCTTCGCCGACGCCCACCGCGCAGGTGGCCTTGGCGGCGCCCACGGCCGTCTTGCAGGCGCTGACGCTGAGCCCGTCGGCCGCCAGGAAGGTGTTGGCGGCCACGTCCGAGACGATGCCGACGGCCAGCGGTCCAAGGCCCAGGCCGACCAGGTTGATGATGAACAGCAGGAGCGCTGCGGCCGTGGCCCGCATGTGCGGAGGCACCACCGATTGGCCGGTGCCGTAGACCGGGCCGTACCAGAGCGTGCCCAGGAAGCCATTGATCGCCAGGATGCAAAGCGCCACAGCCGCGGAATCGATGGTCACGGCGACGATGTAGACCGGGATGGTGATCAGGCTGGCGATTGCCGGGGTGACCATGTAGGCGCGCAGGTCGTTCTTGCCGAACTTGTCGGCGATGACCCCGCCCATCCAGGCGCCCAGCGCGCCGGCCGAGCCGCTGATGACGCCCAGCGCCAGGCCGATGAAGCCGATGGGGCCAAGATCGATGCCGAGGATGTCGCCCCAGAAGTCGGCCAGCTGGGCGATCTCGGCCGTGTGGTTGCGCAGGAAGAAGGAGGCGGTGAAGGGCGCGTGGCCGTAGCCGATGAAAGCTTTGATGGCTGCGGCGAAGGCGATGAACCAGAAGGTGTTGCGCTTGGCGAGATAGCGCACGGTTTCGCTGAAGGAGGCCATCTCGGCGGTCACCTTGGCCGCATGCTGCGCCATGATCCGGCGCGGCTCCTTCAGGGTGAAGATGGCCAGGGCGGCGAACAAGAGGCCGGGGACGCCGGCGATCAGGAAGGCGGTGCGCCAGCCGTAGGCGTCGGCGACCATGCCGCCCATGACCAGGCCGAGCAGGGAGCCGATCGGCGTGCCCATGGAGTAGAAGGCGAGCGCGGAGGCGCGCTTCTCCCGGGGCACGTAGTCGACGATCAGCGAGTGGGCGGGCGGCGTGCAGCCCGCCTCGCCGACGCCGACGCCGATCCGGTAGAGCACCAGCTGCCAGAAGTTGCCCGCCGTGGCGCAGAGCGCCGTGAACCCGCTCCAGACGGCCACCGAGGTGCCGATGATCACCGCGCGGTTCTTGCGCTCGGCCATGCGGGCGATGGGGATGCCCAGGACGGTGTAGAAGACCGCGAAGGCCAGGCCGCTCATCAGGCCGAGCTGCCAGTCCGCGAGCTTGAGGTCCTGCTTGATGGGTTCGGCCAGGATGTTGATCACCTGCCGGTCGAGGAAGTTGATCACGTAGATGCCCATCAGCAGCCACATGGCGTAGCGCGTGTAGCCGCGGCTGAACGGCGGCGCGCCGACGGTGGCGGGCGGGGCGACGTGCGGTTCGACGTCCGGCGTGGCGGTGGTCATGGCCTAATGGGCTCCGGGCGGTTTGAAAAATGGGGGCAGTGGAAAGCGGGGTGGGCGGTCATAGGCCGGCCGGCGCGGCGGGCGGGCCGGCGTAAAGGGCGCCCTGTCGACAGGGGCGAGGCCAATCGCCCGCCCGTCACGCACCATCGTCGGGGACCTTGGTCCTCGTCCGGCATCCTTACTCGCGTCCTGCCCAGGTCGGTTCTTGTGTTCTTGCCCGCCACTAGACGGGAGCCCGTCCGGTTCGGCAATAGGGGCTTTCCTTACGTCAGGCATGGAGCGCGCCCGTGGAGCTGGTGATCGGCACGAAGAAGTGGTCCACCTGGTCGCTGCGGCCGTGGCTCGTCGCCCGGCGCGCCGGGGCGGCGTTCACCGAGACGGTGATCCCGCTGCGGCAGGCCGACAACCAGACCGAAGCCGAGATCCGCCCGCATTCGCCGAGCGGCCTGGTGCCGGCGCTGAAGGTGGACGGGCTGGTGATCGTGGACTCCCTGGCGATCTGCGAGTTCCTGGCCGAACGGTTTCCCGAGGCGGGGCTTTGGCCGGCGGACCCGGCCGCCCGGGCGCTGGCCCGCTCGGCGGCCAGCGAGATGCACGCCGGCTTCTCCTCCCTGCGCGGCGAGTGCCCCATGGACCTGACGGCGGAGCCTCGGGCGGTGGAGCTGTCGGAGGCGACGCACAAGGACGTCCGCCGCATCGTCGCCCTGTGGACCAGCCTGCTCGAGCGGTTCGGCGGGCCCTACCTGGGCGGGGGGCAATGGGGGATCGTGGACGCCTTCTACACCCCGGTGGCCACCCGCTTCCGCACCTATGGCGTGCGGCTGTCGGACTTCGGGGACACCGGGATCTGCGGCGAGTACGCGGCGCGGCTGCTGGCCGAGCCCGAGTTCCTGGCCTGGGAGCGCGACGCGCGGGCATGAGGCGGGTGGCGGCCCTGCTGCGGGCGGTCAACGTCGGCGGCGTCAAGCTGCTGATGAGCGACTTCCGCCGCGTGCTGGCCGGCCTCGGCTACGAGGACCCGGAGACGCTGGTGGCGAGCGGGAACGCGGTGTTCGGCACGGACCGCCCGGCCGCGGCGGTGGAGGCCGCGGTGAAGTCGGCGCTGGCCAGGGAGCTGGGGCTCGCGACCGAGGTGTTCGTGCGCGACCATGCGGAGCTCGCCGCGGTGATCGCCGCCAACCCCTTCCCGGACTTCGCGCGGGAGAGCCCGAGCAAGCTGATGGCGGTGTTCCTGGCCGACGAGCCGCCTCAGGACCTGTCGCCGCTGGAGCGGTGGGCCACGGCCGGCGAGATGATCGCGCGCGGCCCGCGCTGCCTCTACATCGGCTATCCGGAGGGGGCCGGGCGCTCGAAGCTCGCCAATGCGCGGGGCACGCCGGCCACGGCCGGGACCGCCCGCAACTGGAACACGGTGGGCAAGCTGCACGCGCTCACGGTCGGCTAGCCGACCTTCAAACCGCCGATTTGCTTAAGATTTCGGCCCGCGGCGGACTCATCCGTAAAAATTTTTGTGGCCGGAATGCGGCGGAAATAAGCCAAGCAATTCCACAGCTTAGCCGCTATCTCCCTGTTTTTCATGGCATTTAGGCTCGGCCGTCGCGGAACCGTCTCGGTTAAGGTTGGTTCTCTCCGGCGACCCAAATGGGGCCGGCTAGCCCCCGGGTCACCGACACAGACCCTGAGGACCTTCCGATGCTCAAAACCTATGCCTACGCCCAGACAAAGATCGGGCAATTCAAGAACTTCATCGACGAGCTGCGCCAGGACGAAGAGGGCGCCGCGATGATCGAATACGCCCTGATCCTGGGCCTCGTCGCCGTGTTCGTGGTCGGCGCCATCATCACGATGCGCGGGTCGCTCAACACGAAGTTCGGCGAAATCAACACCGCACTCAACACCAAGTAGGCGATCGGCCGCGGGGGACAACATCATGCGTCGCGTCGGCCTGGTTCTCCTGGCGTTGTCGCTGCTTCTCGGCGGCGTGGCGGTCTGGAGCCTTCGAAGCTTCAGCGGCGCCAACGCCGCGCCTGCCCCCGCACCGCAAGCCGGGCCGCGCACGACCGTCGTGGTCGCTGCGCGGCCCATCGCGTTCGGCGAACAGATCGGCCCCGGCGTGCTCAAGGAGCAGCCCTGGCCGGGCGATGCGACCCCGCCGGGCGCCTTCCGCTCGATCGGCGAGCTGACCAGCGGCCAGCCCAGGCTGGCGCTCTCGCCCCTGGCGGCCAACGAGCCGATCCTGGCTCCGAAGATTTCCGGCCCGGGCGGCCGCGCGACGCTCTCGGGCGTGATCCGCGCCGGCTACCGGGCGAGCACTATCCGCGTCGACGACGCCACCGGCGTGGCGGGGTTCGTCCTGCCCGGCGACTTCGTCGACGTCATCGTCACCCGGCCCGAAAAGCAGGGCGCCGAGGGCGAGGAGGTGATGCGTTCCGACACCCTTCTGGAAGGCGTGCGCGTGCTGGCCGTCGACCAGGTGTCCAGCGACCGCAAGAACGAGCCCGTCGTGGCGAAGGCGGCCACAGTCGAGGTGACGCCCGACCAGGCCCAGAAGCTGGCGCTGGCCGGGCAGGTGGGCACGTTGGCCCTGGCGCTGCGCGGCTCCGCGGATCCGCTGGCCTCGGCCGGCCCCGCCGCCGCCCGCACCATGCGCACGGGCGACCTGCGCCTCGCGGGCGCCGGCGTCTCCGAAGCGCCCGCCCGGGTCCGCGTGGTGCGCGTGGCGCGAAACGCGGGGCCGTCGGGACCCACACTCAAGATCTACCGCGCCGCCGACGCCACGAGCGTTCGCGTCGCCCGCGAATAGCGGCCGCCGGGGGAGCGCGAGCGGCACAACGACGACATCTTAGGGGGACACCAGGATGCAGAAGCAGCAACGCGCAGGCCGGCCGGCCTTCCTTCGGGGAGGGCTGGTGTTGGCATGCGCAGCCGTGCTGGCGCTGGCCGGCGGCTCGGCGGCGCAGGCGCAGCGCACCAAGGGCAAGGCGGTCGCCAGCGAGAGCGCGGTGCGGACCGTGACGGCGGACGGCTCAGGGTACGGTGGACAACTGTCGCTGCCGATCGGCGGTTCCAAGATCCTGCGGTTCAACCAGACGATCGGCCGGGTGATGGTCGGGGACCCCAAGGTGGCCGACGTGGTGCCGCTTAGCGACCGCACCCTTTACGTCCTGGGCAAGGCGGCCGGCGCCAGCAGCCTGACGGTGCTGCCGGCCGGGGACAGCCCCAGGCCCATCGCCGCCATGGACCTGCGGGTCGGCTACGACGTGGATGGCATGCAGCGCGGCCTGGCCGAGACGATGCCTGGCGAGGGGATCAAGGTGCTGGCCCAGGGCGACGGACTGGTGCTGTCGGGCACGGTGTCCTCGTCGGCGGTGGCGGCGCGCGCGATGGCGCTGGCCGAGCACTACGCCCCCGAAAAGGTCGTGAACTTGATGAGCGTGCGCGGCCCCGAGCAGGTGATGCTGTCGGTGCACGTGGCCGAGGTGCAGCGCTCGGCGCTGCGCCAGCTGGGCATCACCCAGATCGTCGGCGGCGACCAGTCGATCTACAAGTTTCCCGACATCACCCTGAACCCCGACGCTCTCGCCAACCTCGGCATCGTCACCCGGGTCGCGGAGAACTACACCTTGCAAGGTTTGTTCGAGGCGCTGGAGCGGAAAGGCTTCGCCTCGACCCTGGCTCAGCCGCAGCTGACTGCGTTGTCAGGCGAGACCGCGACCTTCTTTGCGGGCGGCGAGTTCCCGATCCCGGTGCCGCAGATCCAGGGCGTCGGCGAGGCCATCGTGACGGTGGAGTTCAAGCAGTACGGCGTCAGCGTCGGCTTCACGCCCACCGTCTATGGCGACACGATCAACCTGCTGGTGGCGCCGGAGGTCAGCGCGCTCGACCGCGAGAACAGCGTCCAGTTCCAAGGCCTGCGCATCCCGGGCCTCACCACCCGACGGGCCAAGACAACGGTCGAGCTAAAGAACGGCCAGAGCTTCGCGATCGCCGGCCTGATCCGCAAGGAGTTCTCCGACAGCCTGCGCGGCGTGCCTGGCGCATCGAGCATCCCGGTCTTCGGGCCGCTGTTCCGCTCCACCGGGTTCCAGAAGAACGAGACGGAGGTGGTGATCATCGTCACCGCGCACCTCGCCAAGCCTACCGACCGCAAGAACCTGCTGCTGCCCACCGACCTGCAGGGCGCGCCGAAAGCCAGCGACCTGCTGCTGATGGGCGTCACGGATCGGGTGAAGACGCCAACCACCGCCGGAGCCGCCCGATGAACCGCGTTGTCATCCCCCTGTTGACGCTGGGCGTCGTGCTGACTGGCTGCACGACCCCGCTGGATGCGCCGTCATCGCCAGCTTTCGGCCAAGCGGTTGCGAGCATGGGCGTCCAGATCATCCCGCCACCGGTGATCTCGGACGAGCCGCCGGAGAGCTCCGCCGCCCGAGGCGTCGAAGCCATCCGGCGTTACGAGCGCGGTGAGGTGAAGAAGCCGCCGTCCACCACGACCTCCGAGATCGCGGCCGACCTGGCCAACGGCGACAACGACAGCGGCGGCGGCGGAGGGGGGCTCAGCAAGTGACCGCCTTCGACCGGCCGAACTCGCAGGAGACACGTCATGAAATCTGACCGCCATGTGCTCGTCGTCGGCTCGGATTCCGAACTGATCGGCGCGGTGGGCGCGGCCATCCGCGGGCTGCGCAACCTCAGCCTGGAGATCGCCCGCAGCGAAGGCGTGCGCAGCCTGTCCGGCAAGGCGAACACCGCCGCGGCCGTGGTGGTGGAGGTGGACGCTGGCGCACCGGACGCCCTGGAGCGCTTCCACCGCCTGGCGCTCACCGCCCGCGAGCGGCAGGTGGTCGCGGCGGCGCGAAACGCCTCCGGCGAACAGGTGCGGCTGCTGTTCCGGGCGGGCGCCGCCGACGTGCTGACCGGGCCGTTTACCGGCGAGGTGGTCCGCGCGAGCCTGCGCGACGTGCTGGACGCCAACCCGCTCGTGGGCGCAATGAACGGCGGGGTGATCTCAGTGGTGAAGGGCTGCGGCGGAGCCGGGGCCACCACATTCGCGCTCAATGCCGGCGCGCTCCTGGCGCAGGGCGACGCCAAGCGCGGGCGGCCGCCGCGCAGCACCGCGGTGATCGACCTCGACCTGCAGTTCGGCGACGCCGCCCTGGCGCTGGACCTGACGCCGCGCAGCACGGTCGTTGATGTGCTGCGCGCCCAGGAGCGGGTGGACGCCCGCTTCGTGGAGAGCGTGATGACGGAGCATGCCAGCGGGCTGAAACTGCTGGCGGCGCCGCCCACTGTGGTGCCGCTGGACGCCGTCAGCGGCGACTTCGCCGTTGACCTGATCGAGCACGCGACCGCGACCTTCGAGCGCACGATCATCGACCTGCCGGCGTCCTGGACCGACTGGACGTTCCCGGTGCTGCAACGCTCGGACGTCGTGGTGCTGGTGACCACGCCGACGGTGCAGGGCGCGCTGGGCGCGCGCCGGGTGCTGGACGCGCTTGGCGAGGCCGGCGTGCAGCGGCCGATCTTCCTCGTGCTCAACAAGCTGGCGGGCGTGATCGACGCTTTCGAGAAGCCCGGCCGGATCGGCAAGAGCCTGGAGATGGGCGTCGACGCCGCCCTGGCCCTCGACCCCATGGCGGTGAAAGCCAGCGACCGCGGCCAGCTGGTGGTGGACGCCTTCGTCAATTCGAAGCTTGCCAAGGACTTCCGGCCCGCCGCGGCCAAGTTGGATGGCCGGCTGGAAGCGCTAAGCGCCGGCCTCGCCTTCACCGAGATCGCCGCATGAGACTGTCCTTCGCCGCCACCTCGGTTGCGCCGGCAGCCCGGACCCGGGTCGAGGCCGTCGAGACGCGCAGCTTCGAGCCGGACCCGTTCGGCGCCTTCGCGGCGGACGACGACTACTTCGAACTCAAGACCCGGATGCACCGGCAGCTGATCGAGCGGATGAACCTGGCGACGATCACGCTGCGCTCGCCCGAGCAGGTGCGCCAGGAAGTGGCCGAGCTGGTGGCCACGATCCTCAAGGAAGACGCCCTGCCGCTGAACGCCGACGAGTCCCATCGGCTGATCGACGACCTGATGCACGAGCTGCTGGGCTTCGGGCCGCTGGAGCCGCTGCTGCACGACCCTGACATCTCGGACATCCTCGTGAACACCGCTCGCGAAGTCTATGTGGAGCGGCGCGGCCAGATGGAGCTGACGCCGGTGCGGTTCGCCGACGAGCAGCACCTGCTGCGGGTGATCGAGCGGATCGTCGACAAGGTGGGCCGGCGGATCGACGAGAGCCAGCCCATGGTGGACGCCCGACTGCCGGACGGCAGCCGGATCAACGCGGTGGTCCCCCCGGTCGCTGTGGACGGCGCCCTGCTGTCGATCCGGCGGTTCTCGCGCATCCCGTTCAGCATGGACCGGCTGGTGGCCAATGGGACCGTGGACGAGGCCTGCGGCGCGATACTCAAGGGCATCGTCGCGTGCCGGCTGAACATCCTGATTTCAGGCGGCACGGGCACCGGCAAGACGACGCTGATGAACGCCATGTCCCAGGGTATCGGACCGCGCGAGCGGATCGTCACCATCGAGGACGCCGCCGAACTGCAGCTGCAGCAGCGGCACGTGGTGCGCATGGAGACCCGGCCGTCGAACATCGAGGGCCGGGGCGAGATCACCCAGCGGGATCTGGTGCGTAACGCGCTGCGCATGCGGCCCGACCGGATCATCGTCGGCGAAGTCCGGGCCGGCGAGGCCTTCGACATGCTTCAGGCGATGAACACCGGGCACGACGGCTCCATGACCACGGTGCACGCCAACACGCCGCGCGATGCGCTGGCCCGGGTGGAGCAGATGGTCAGCATGGCCGGGCTCGATCTCCCGGCCCGTGCGGTGCGCACCCAGATCGCCAGCGCGATCGACGTGGTGGTGCAGGTCAAGCGGTTCCAGGACGGTTCGCGGCGGGTGGTGAGCGTCTCGGAGATCGACGGCATGGAAGGCGACGTGATCGTCATGCAGGAGATTTTCCGGTTCGAGCAGACCGGCGTGGATGAGGCCGGCAAGGTGCAGGGCCGCTTCGTCTGGACAGGTCTGCGGCCAGGCTTCCTCGACACCTTCAAGGCCATGGGCGTGAGCCTGCCTGAGGGAATGTTCTCATGAGGGCGCGGCCGTGATCCTGATCGCCTACCTCGCCGTTTCACTGGCGATCGCCGCGGCGCTTTATGGCGGTTGGCTGACGGTGCAGAGCTTCGGGGGCGAAGCGCGGCTCATCGAGCGCCGCCTGGGTCGCCCACACGCGCCGCATGTCGAGAGCCCGGCCCTGCCTGGCGAGCCGAAGCCGGACGAAAGTCCGTTCGCGCGGTTCATCGATGCGCGCATCCCGGCGCTGCGCCGGAGGCTGCTGGCGGCGCGCGCGCCGTTCACCCCGAGCCAGGTGGTGCTGGGCTCGCTGGGCGGGTTCGCCGGCCTGTTGATCGCCCTCTCGGTTGTCGGCGTGCCGCCGCTGTTCGCCCTGGCCGCGGCCGGCTGGGGCGGACTGGCCAGCCCGCTGCTGCTGATCTCCTTCCTGGCCGCGCGGCGCCAACGGCTGTTCACCCAGCAGATGCCGCAGGCCGTCGACCTGATGGCCCGCAGCCTGCAGGCCGGCCACCCGGTGACCACGGCCATGGCGGTGGCCTCGCGGCAGATGCCGGACCCGATGGGGCCGGAGCTGTCGGTGGTGATCTCCGAGATGAGCTACGGCCTGGACCGCGACACAGCGCTGCGCAACCTGTTGCAGCGGTTCCCGATCCCGGAGCTCCGGATGTTCGCGGCCTCGCTGGAGGTGACCCGCGAGACTGGCGGCAACGTCGCCGAGGTGCTGCTGAACTTGGGCGAAGCCATGCGGGCGAAGGCGCAGCTTCGCAAGAAGGTCGCGGCGATCTCCGCCGAGGGCCGGATGTCGTTCTGGGTGGTGTCGGCCCTGCCGGTCGTGGTGGTGGGCGTGCTGCTGCTGATCGCGCCGGAATACTACACAGAGGTCTCGGGCGACCCGCTGTTCTGGCCCCTGATGTCTGGCCCGCCGCTGATGTGGACGATCGGCGCGCTGATGATCTGGCGCATGATCAATTTCAAGATCTGAGGGCGCAATGGCGGAGCTGGTCATCTTCCTGGCGACGGTGCTGGCGGTTCTGGCGCTGGGCGCGGGCGTCGCGGCGTTGGTCATGGGAGACCGCGCGTTCGACTCGCGACTGACCGCGCTTAGCGCCGGACGCCCGGGCGCGGCGGCGGTTCAGGGACCCTTCTCCGCCATTCTCCCGACGCTGCTCGACAGCCTAATCCGGTGGGGCCGCACCGCAGGGCGCGGCAGCCTGGAGACCGAGGCGCGGGCCAGCCTGCGCATGAAGCTTGTACAGGCCGGCTTCTACGCCGACCGGGCGGCCGAGGCTTTCTTCGGCATCCGCGCGGCCGCGGCGCTACTCCTGGGCGTCCTGGGCCTCGTCGCGGGGTTGGCGCTCAACCTCTGGGGTGTTTTCGGCGCCGTGGCCGGGGCGATGCTGGGGGCGAACATCGGTCTCTTCGTGCCGAACCTCGTCCTCTCCTCGAAAATCAAGGCGCGCACCGAGGCCATGTACCTTGGTCTGCCGGACGCCATCGACCTGATGGTGGTGAGCCTGGAGGCCGGCGCGACGCTGAGCGCCGCTCTGCAGCGCGTGGAAGCCGAGTTCCGGGATCTGCACGCCGTCGTCACCGAACAGTTCGGAATTGTGCTGGCGGAGATGCAGGCGGGCGCCAGCCGGGCCGAAGCCCTGACCCGGCTGGCCGCGCGCTCCCCCGGCGACGAGGTCAAGCAGCTGACCACTATGATCATCCAGTCGGAGGCGGTCGGCGCGAGCCTGGGAGACACGCTGCGGGTTTTCGCCGAGGAGATGCGCAAGACCCGCTACCTGGACGCCGAGCGCAAGGCCGCCGAGCTGCCGGTGAAGCTCGCCTTTCCGTTGGTGCTGTTCATCTTTCCATGCCTGACCAGCGTGATCTTCATTCCGGTGGCCATCCGCTTCATCCGCGGCCTGATGGGGTGACGCGGCCGTGAGCATCCTGGCGCTGATCGTCTTCGGCGCCCTGCTCGGGGGCGCGGCGGCGAGCGATCTGAAGAGCTATCGCATTCCCAACCGGCTCTGCCTGGCCCTCGCGGCGGGGGCGCTGGTGCTGGCGTTCCCCGCCTCGTCTGACGAGTGGGTGTCCCGCGGCGGCGCGTTCCTCGCGGTGAGCATCGTGGTGCTCAGCCTCTATGTCATGAGAGCGATGGGCGGTGGCGACGTGAAGCTGCTCGCCGCCGTGTCGCTGTGGATCCCTCTCGGCGAGCTGCCGGTGTTCGTGCTGGCGCTTGGGCTGGCCGGCGGAGTGCAGGCCCTGGTGACCATGGCCGGCCGCAGGCTGGCCACGGCGGGCGCCGCGGCTACCATGCGGCGGCGGATGCCTTACGGAGTCAGCATCGCACTTGCCGGCTGGGCCTGGGCCGCGGCGGCGTTTCTCGGTCGCTAACGGGAGATGTGCAGGCGAGCGATGTCGTGCCCGATCGCCCGGAACGCCTCGCGCAGCTCGAGGCCGCTATCGGGCAGGTAAGCGTGCTCGCCGCTGGTGGCGCACTTTTCCATGATCTCGATGGCGGTGGGCTCCACCAGCTGGAAGCCGACGGTGTAGACCACCACGTCCTTCTTCTTCATGTTCTTGCAGAGCTCGAGCGCCTGCTTCCTGTTCGAGCCGTTGTCGGAGTTGTCGTTGATCTGCGGCCGCGGGCTTCCTGGGAGTGAGTCCTTCGCAACGACACCGTAGCGGTAGATGGTGTTGAACTCGCCGTCGGTCATCAGCACGACGACCTTGACCAAATCCGGCGTGTTGTAGGGCTTGGCCTGTCCCTCGCCCGTCCAGAGGTCGGCCCAGTTGGGGGAGACCATGTACCAGCCCCAGGCCAGCCCGATGTGGCCGGCGGTGGACCCCTGAGGTTGCAAACGGGCGATGCTGTCCTTGAGCGCCGTCTTGCTGGAGGTAAGGGGCATGACCTGCGCCGAGAGGCAGTCGCTCGCGCGAGTGGCTGGTGCGTAATGCCGACCGACGAAAGCCGTCCTGTAGCTGACGTCGTCGTACTCGTGCTTGTCAGCGGTCCGCTCGGTGACGCAGGGGGTGGCGTGGAACGTTTCCCGCGGCTGCGAACCGTACAGCGCAGGGAACTCGATCTTGTCAAAGCGGGCCGCGTATTCGCTCTTGTCGCTGCCCTGGCCGTCGCCGATCCTGGCCACACCGTTCGTCAGGTCGCCTCGAACCGTGGCGGCCTTGTCGCCCAGCCTGACGGCGCTCGAATAGGGGACAAGAGCGATCTTCGAGAAGAACGGCGTCTGGCGGTCGGCGACAACGATGTCGACGAGCTCGGTGGCGGCGGCCTTCAAGGCGGCCATCTTGCTCGGCGGGTTGTTCATCGAGCCGGTGACGTCGAGCACCAGGGCGACCTCGAGGTTGGCGCCCGCCCGTCGGACTTCGGAGTGGGCGTTGACCCGCATGTCCTGACCGTTCAGCACGAGGTGCGCGAGGATGGTGTCGACGGTGGCGCTCGCGTCCCCCTCCACCACGCGGTTATTGTCCTTGAGGTTGAAGACAGGCCCCGCGGTGACTTCGAAGGGAGCGTTCACCCGGTTCTGGTCGAAAGCGATCTTGGCCACGCGCCTGATCTCGTTGATGTCGTCGGTGGGCTCGCGCGCGCCGGCCAGGGTGGCGGCGTCCAGGGCGTCCTGTAGCTGGGTCTTGGTTGAAAAGGCCCGCGATACGTCCACGGCGCCAAGCGCCGCGATGCTAAGTGGGATCACCGCGATCGCAAGCAGGATGGCCACCGCGCCGGAGCGATCGGCGGGGAGCGCCTTCAGCCTGCGCAGCATGCTCGACATCGGCGAAAGTCCCGGAAGCGGAGAAGATTCGACACTGTGGCCCAGCTTGTTTGGAACCAAGCTAAGCCACTGATCTTTCCTTATAAGTCGTGGGGCGGTTGAAAGTGCCAAGCTGTGGGGATGCGGGCCTGGATCAGACGTAGGACGCAGCGGCTGGCAGCCGACCAGCGGGGCGCGACTCTGGTGGAGTTCGCCATCGTCGCGCCGGTCTTCCTGGTGATGCTCCTGGGTACGCTGGAGGTCGGCGTGCTGGGCATGATGTCGGGCAATTTTCATGGGGCGGTGCTGAGCGCCTCGCGCCAGATCCGCACAGGCCAGTCTGACGGGCCACGGACGGCAAACGCCTTCCGGACCCTGATCTGCGCGCGGATGGCCGACGGGCCAAAGAACTGCAACGAGCGCCTGCGGATCAACGTGCAGGCGATGAACCGCTTCGCCAACGCCGCCGGCCAGATGGGCTCGGACCCAGGGTCAGCGACAGCGCGCGAGGCCTTCGACGCGGGCGGGCCTGAGCAGGTGGTGCTGGTGACGGCGACCTACCGTTGGCCAGTGGTCATGCCCTTCGTCGAAGGCGCGTTTCAGCGAGTCGACGGGACGCATGTGCTGATCGTCAGCCGCTTCGCGTTCAAGAACGAGCCCTACCAGTGAGGCGGACGGCGCGGCGGCTATGGCGCGACCGGCGCGGCGCGGCGCTGGTGGAGTTCGCCATCATCGCTCCAGTGATGCTGCTGCTGTTGCTGGGCTCGGTCGAGACGGCGCATCTCGTGGAGTCCCATCGACGTGTGGCGCACACAGCTTCGGCGGTGGCCGATCTGGTGGCCCAGGAGCGGCAGGTGGACGGGGCCAAGCTGGCTGACATCTTCCTGGCCGGTGACCTGATCATCGCGCCTCTGCCGCCCGAGCGGCTGGGAGTGCGGGTGTCGAGCTTCGTAGCCGACAGCCAGGGCAAGGTCAGCCGCGAGTGGTTTGCGGAAGGCCGGCCTTACGCAGGCGGCGCCCCGGCGTCGTTGCCCAGCGGCTATACTTTGCCGCGGGGCCAGGGCGTGATCGTGGCGGACGTGAGCTATCGTTATCGGCCGGTGCTGCGCTGGGTGTTGCTGGGCGAGTTCACCCTGCAAAAGCGGATGCTGCTCAGGCCGCGCATCGCCGACAAGGTGGTCCGGGTCACGGGCTAGGACCCGAGGCGGCGGTTCGGACGTTAAGGGCTGGAAGGTTCAGGAGAGACGAGACCCATGAGGATCATGCTTGCCGTCGCCGCTCTTGCGGCGCTTCCGCTGGCCGCCTGCGACCGGCCGACCGGCACCGCCCCGCAGGACTCGGCGGTGGCCGCAGCCATGCCGGACACGGAAGCCGCGCAGAGCGACGACATGCGGCAGGTGTCGCCGGACGCCGGGGCCACGGGCCGGGTGCCCGCCGACGGCTCCGCCCCGGCGGTCTCGCCGACTCCGGAAGTGGGCACGGCCGGCGGTTCGCCGGGCACCGTGGGGACGCCCACCACCGACAATCCCTCGCTGAAGCAGTAGGCCGACGCACCGGGGCGCGCGGCGGGCCAGGTCCGCCCCGCGCTAAGGTGAAGCTTTGAGTTGCGCGTCGGTATGTAGAGCCGACGCGCAAGTCTGTCGTTCTGCGGCAGAGCGGCAGAACGGAGTGCGACGATTACAGCCGCGCTTGCGACAATCTGCCGGCTCAACCTTAGGCATGCACCGCCTCTAACACCGACCCAAGCAGCAAAGCTTGGGTCAGGGGTGCGTGGTGGGGTATCTGAAGTACGACGGCGCGTGGGCGGTCGAGACATCGCCGCCGACGCGGGACGACTACGGCACCTCGGGCGCCGACACCCTCACCGGCACGGCGGCGGCGGAGAGCTTCTGGGGCGGGCCCGCAGACCGCATGGTCGGCGGCGGCGGCGACGATACCTACTACCTGAAGGACCGCCGCGACGTGGTGGTCGAGCTGGCGGGCGAAGGCGTCGACAAGATCGTCGCCTGGCACAGCGTGACGCTGGCCGACCATCCCAACGTGGAGAACCTCGCCGTGTCCGGCGACGGCCTCTATGCGGCCGGCAACGCCCTGGACAACATCGTCTCCGGCGGCGCGGGCAAGGAGCAGATCTACGGCGGCGCCGGCCAGGACGTGCTGGTGGGCGGCGCCGGGGCCGACGTGTTCATCGTCCACAAGGGCGAGGGCAACGACGCGATCGCCGACTTCAACGCCGCCGAGGACAGGGTCAGGCTGAAGGCCGGGCTGACCAGCTTCGCGCAGGTGCAGGGCAGGCTCAGCCAGGCGGGCGCCGACGTGCGGCTCGACATGGGCGACGGCGATGGTTTGGTGTTCCGGAACCTGACGGTCGGCCAGCTGACCGCCGCCAATTTCCAGCTGTCGCTCGACCCGGGCCTACTGGGGCAGCAGACCTTCGCCGACGAGTTCGCCGGCCCGCTGTCGCTGTGGGACGCGGAGAGCCGGCCGGGCGGCGTCTGGCGGCCGGACTACGGCTACCAGGGAGCCCAGGGGGTGGGCAGCTACACCCTGGTGAGCAACGAGGAGAAGCAGGTCTACACCTCGCCCTACTTCCGCGACCACGCCGGCGACTTCGGCGAGAGCCCGTTCGTGGCCAATGCGGACGGGACGCTGTCGATCTGGGCGCGGCCGTCCGCCAACGCCGAGATCTTCGGCTACGGCTACACCTCGGGCCTGATCACCACCAAGGAGAGCTTCAGCCAAACCTACGGCTACTTCGAGATGCGCGCGGACGTGCCGGCCGGGCAGGGCGCGTGGCCGGCCTTCTGGCTGCTGCCGAAGGACGGCTCATGGCCGCCGGAGCTGGACGTGATGGAGGTGCTGGGCCACGACCCGCGGGCCTCGTGGACCACCTCGCATTCCGCGATCGGCGGGCACAGCTCCAGCGGCGTGGCGAGCTACACGCCGGACACGGTGGACGGGTTCCATACGTACGGGTCGCTGTGGACGCCAAGCGAGACCGCCTGGTTCATCGACGGGGTCGAGGTCTACCGCGTGGCCACCCCGGCGGACATGAACAAGCCGATGTTCCTGCTGGCGAACCTGGCGCTGGGCGGCTGGGCTGGGACGGTCGACCACGCCGCCCTGCCGGCGGAGTTCAGGATCGACTACATCCGCGCCTGGAACCTGGCGGGACCCGCCGCCGAGCCCCCGCCGCCGCCGCCGCCGCCGCCGGGGCCGTCCTACCAGAACGTCCTGTTCGAGCTGCCGCAGAGCGCGGCCTGGGTGCGGACCCTCACCGGCGGCGCCAAGCAGGACACCCTGACCGGGACCTCCGGCGCCGACTACCTGGACGGCAAGGGCAACGGCGACACGCTGCGCGGCCAAGGCGGCGACGACACCTATGTCGTCGACCACGCCAGGGACGCCGTTGTCGAGGCGGCTGGCGGCGGCGTCGACACCGTCCTCAGCACGGCCTTGGGCCACACCCTCGCGGCCAATGTGGAGAACCTGAAGCTGATCGGGGCCGCGGCCCAGGGCGGGACCGGCAACGATCTGGCCAACCGGCTGGCCGCCAACGACGCCGGCTCCACGCTGTCCGGCGGCGCCGGGAACGACATCCTGGTGGGCGGGCGCGGGGCCGACGTGCTGACGGGCGGAGCCGGACGCGACATCTTTCAGTTCGACCGCCTGCCGGCCGCCGCGGGGCGGATCACCGACTTCACCTTCGGCGAGGACATGCTGGACCTGCGCGGCCTCTTCCGGGCGGCGGGCTACGCCGGCGCCGACCCGCTGCGCGACGGCTGGCTGGCGCTGAAGGCGGACGGGGCCGGCGGCACGCAGGTGTGGTTCGACCCGGACGGCGGCGGCGCGAAGGCGGCGGTCCTGGTCACGACGGTGGCGGGGACGACGGCTTCAGCCTGGCACGCCCAGAACGACTGGTTCGTCTAGAAGCCGGCGGTCAGCGAGACGAAGGCCCGCCAGTCCTTGTCTCGGGTGACATAGGGGGTGCGGGTCAGGGGCCGGGCCGCCTCGATCCGCAGGGTGACCCTTCGGTTGAAGGTGAGCCGGGTGCCGACGCCCGCGGAGGCGAGGGCGGCGCTGTCGAAGCCCGGCGCGGCGTTCTTGCGCCAGACCTTGGCGGCGTCGGCGAAGCCGTACACCTGGAAGAAGCTGAGGGCGGCCGACCTGGGGTCGAAGCCGTAGCGCATCTCCACGAGGCCGCCTGCGCCGTTTTCGCCGGCGATCTCGGCGTAGTTGTAGGCCCGGCCGTAGGGCAGGGCGCCGGCGGCGAACTCTTCGGACGCGAGCAGCGGGTCAGGGGACCACTGGGCGTCGGCCTGGACGTAGACGCCGGCGCGTCGGCCGAGGTCGCGATAGTGCGAGCCGTGCGCCTGAATCTTCCAGAACTGGCCGTCGGCGTCCCAGCGCGAGCGGGTGCGGCCGGGGTTGTCGCTGGCGCCCAGCACGTCCAGCCCGCGGGAGACCTGGGCGAAAGCGGTGGTGGTGCGGCCGTCCTCCTGGCGCAGGGCGAAGAGCGAGGCGCGCACGACCCGCAGGTTGTCCTCGTAGCCGCCGGCAAGGCCCCAGTCCTGGACCACCTGGCTGGCGTCGAAGGCGAGCGCAGCCCAGAGCGCGTGCTTGCGGCCGCGCGACAGCGGGTGCGAGAGGCGCAGGCCGCCGGCCCGGTTCTCGTTGCCGACCACCTGCCCGAGGTTGGCCGAGGCGTCGCGGGCCCGGGCCGCCGAGGTGCGCACGCCCAGGCTGCCGCCGGTGGCCAGTGGGAACAGGTAGGACAGCTCGCCCTGGCTGAACTCCTTGGGATCCTGCGGCACGGTGAGCAGGGAGACGGCCGCCTGGTCGCCCGCCACGAGCGCCGAGTTGGCGGCCAGCCGGCCATAGACTTGCCAGGGGCCGGCCGATTCCGTGCCCCGGTTGTCGGCGTAGAGGCTGCCGGTCAGGGGCTGGCGGTCGGCCTGGACGACCAGGCGGTGCTGGGCCGGATCGTCGAGCACCGGCTCGAGGTGGCTCTTGAGCTTCAGGCCCGGCCGGTCCGTGGCCAGTGTCAGGCGGCGATCGAGGTCCGCGAGCTTGAGCGGCCGGGCGTCGGTCACCCCCTCCAGGAGGGCGCGGACGGCAGGGGCGGCGGCGCCGTCCACCTGCAGAGCGCTGACGTGGCCTTCGTAGACCACCAGGCGGACGATGCCCTCTGGGCCGTCCTGTGGCGGCACCACCGCGCGCGCCAGGAAATAGCCGTCGGCGCGGTACTTGTCGGTGATCGCCTGGGCGATGCGGGCGAGGTCGGTCATCGAGACCTCGCGCGTCAGGTGGTCGGCGTAAAGCGGGGCCAGCGCCTTGAGCGGATAGGCGGTGACGCCGTCGATGGTCAGCGCCATCAGCACGAAACAGGGTTCGCCGGCGGCGTCGCAGGTCTTGGGCGTGAGCGCCTTCGCGGGGGTGGCGGCCGCGGCCATGGCGGGCGTGGCCAGCGCGGCGCAGGCGCCCAGGCCGAGGGCCGCGGACACGCCGATGCGTGCCGGCCTTACCCCGCCATGCCTCCCCCTGAAGACCACCGAACCACCATGGTAAATAATGTTCTTAGGTGACCATTTTGCGACGGCAAGATGAAGGAGCAGCTAACCAAGAACAAATTTTTCCTTTATTAGCGCAACGTTAGCCCTAGCTGTGGCATGTCCGGGAAGTATTCGTGACAAGGCCGCGTATTTGGTCGCCATACAATAGGTCTGAATGATGCGTGCTTTTCGCATTGCCGTCTCGGCGGTCTTCACCTCGGCGGTGGTCTTCGGCTCCAACGCCGCACTGGCGGCGGACTGGAAGCTGGTGGAGGTCACCGGCACCGTGCGCGTCGCGGCGCCGGGGCGGGCTGCGGCGCCCGCCGCGCTGAACCAGCTGGTGCCGGTCGGCGCCAACATCACGACGGCCGCTGGCGGGCGCGCAGCGCTGTTCAACGGCGCCCAGAAGATCGTGCTGGGCGCCAACAGCCGCATGACCGTGGCGCCGGAAGATCAGCCGGGCATGGTGCGCATCGTCCAGGACCTGGGCTCGATCCTGTTCCAGGTGGACAAGCAGCCGTCGAAGCACTTCCGGGTCGACACCCCGCTGCTGGCCGCGATCGTCAAGGGCACCACGTTCACCGTCAACGTGGGGCCGCAGTCGGACACCGTGCACGTGGCCGAAGGCCTGGTGGAGGTCCGCCCGTCCAGCGGCGGGGCCGGCTCCGACGTGCCGGCCGGGACCACCGCCAGCGTCAGCCGCGAGGCGCCCGGCGCCGTCAGCAAGACAACCCCTTCGCCCCAGGCGTCCCCCGAGGCGGCGGCCAAGGTCGAGCCCCTGAACTATGCGGCCGTCTCGGACGGCCTGGTGCAGGCCACGCCGACGGGGGCCGGCCCCGCGGCGGCGCCGGCCGCTCCGCAAGCGAGCGCCGAGAGCGCGACTGCGGCCCCCGCCGCGCCGCCGGCGAGCAGCGCCGCCGCGGTTCGCCTCGCCGAGCTGGAGACGCCCGCGCGTCAGGAGAGCGGCCCGGCGCCTGCGCCCGCCCCGGCGCCCGGGCCTGCGCCCGCGCCGGCGGTGGAAGCGCCCGCCGCCGCCCTGCCAACTCCGGCCCCGGCCCCGGCCCCGGCTCCTGTTCCCGCTCCCTCGCCGGCCCCGGCCCCTGCGCCAGCGAGCCCCCCGGTGGTCCCGGCGCCGCAACCTGCGCCGCCTGCGCCGCCCGCGCCGCCGCCCGCCACCGCCGAGGCGGCCCCGGCGGCGCCGGAGCCCGCGGCGCCGCCCGCGCCTGAAGCGCCGGCGCCGACCCCGCCGGCTGCGGAGCCGCCGCCGGCCCCGGCCCAACCCCCTGCGCCTGCGCCCGCCCCCGCGCCCGCGCCCGCGCCCGCGCCTCAGCCGGCCCCGCCACCACAGGACGGGAACGGCAATGGCGTCGGCGCCGGCGGGACCCCGCCTGGGCAGGCGAACGGAGCCGACAACGGGGTCGGCCACGGCGGCGTGCCGCCTGGCCACCAGGACGGCGGTCCGCCGGCCCATGGCGGCGCGAACGAGGGCAATGGCCCGGGTTCCGGCGAGACCCCGCCGGGCCAGGCCAACGGGGCCGACAGCGGCGTCGGCCGCGGCGGCGTGCCGCCCGGCCACCAGGAGGGCGGTCCGCCGGTGAACGGCAATGGGAACGGCAACGGCAATGGCAATGGAGCCGGCGCCGGTAACGGCGCGGGCGCCGAGGCGCCGCCGCCCGAGCCAGGCGGCGCGCCGGACAACGGTCCCGGCAATGGCGGACCGCCCAGCCCTCCCGCCCCCAACGGCGGCAATGGCCACGGAAACCCCGAGCCGCCGCCGCCGCCCCACGGCAATGGCAATGGCAGTGGCAATGGAAACGTCGGCGCGCCGCCTCCGCCGCCGCCGAGCGGGAACGGCAACGGCGCCGATCCGCCGGCTCCGCCCGTCAGCGGCGGCCACGGAAACGGCAACGGCAGCGGCAATGGCAACGGCGGTCTCGAACCCGCCCCGCCGCCCGCGCCGGCCGGAAATGGCGGCAACGGCAGCGGCAACGGCAACGGCAACGGGAACGGACGCAACGGCTGATGCGCCTTCCCTGGACATCGCGGGCCGCCGATGATCCGGCGGCCCCCCGGGACTGGGCCGGCCTCGCCAAGCGCGCGGCCGGCCTCGTGGCGACCATGGCGCTGGTGGCGGCAGCCCAGCTGGCCGGCCTCCTGCAGCCC
This sequence comes from Phenylobacterium sp., assembly GCF_036563385.1. GTDB lineage: Bacteria > Pseudomonadota > Alphaproteobacteria > Caulobacterales > Caulobacteraceae > Phenylobacterium. Next base: position 65,900 of record NZ_DATCML010000019.1, on the reverse strand, counting down.
TTGGACGACGGGCTCGCCGAGCTGCGGTTCGAGTGGCTTCGCCGGCCGGCGAGCCAGAGCCTGGCGGTCGTGGAAATCGACACCGCCAGCCTGCGCGCCGCGGGCCAGTGGCCCTGGAGCCGCGCGCGCTACGCCCAGGCCATCGAGAACCTGCAGGCGGCCGGCGCCGGGGTGGTGGCCTTCGACGTGGACTTCAGCGCGCCCTCGTCGGCCCAGGCCGACGCCCGCCTGGCCGCCGCGGTGCGCGCCGTCCCGGGCGCCGTGGTGCTGCCGACGTTCGTTCAGCAGAGCTCGCTGAGCCCGCGGGGCGACATGGTCGAGAGCATGCCGCTCGCGGCCATGTCCGACGAGGCTGTCCTGGCGAGCGTCAACGTGCCGGTGGACCGTGACGGCCGCGTCAGGCGCTACGCCTATGGCTTTGAGGGCGGCGAGGGGGTGCGGCCCGCGATCGGCGCACTGCTCGCGGGAAGCCTGCCAGGAGGTTCGGGCAGCTTCCTGCTGGACTACGGGATCCGCGTGGAACAGGCGCCGCGGGTGAGCTTCGAGGACGTCTATAGCAACCGCTTCGACCCGGCGCTGGTGCGCGGCCGCTCCGTGCTGATCGGGGCCACGGCCCTGGAGCTGGGCGACGAGTTCGCCACGCCGCGCTTCGGCACCCTGCCGGGTGTCTATGTGCACGCCCTGGCCTATGAGAGCATGCGGGCTGGGCGCGATCTGAAGCGGCTGCATCCCTACGCCATGCTTGCGATCGCCGGCCTCGTCGCCTTCCTGCTCCGGCCCAGGGGCCTGGCCCTGTCGTTCCGCCGGCTGCTAGCCCGCCACCTGGCGGTGGCGAGCGGCGCGGTGGCGGCGTCGTTCCTGGCGCAGGCTCTGCTGCCGCTCACGCTCGACATCGCTTCGGTGCTGAGCGCGCAGGTGCTGATGCTGATCTGGACCGTGCGTTCGGAACTGCAACGGCGCGCCGCGGAGATCGTGCGCGAGCGGGAGGCGGGGCTGCTGCACCTCGCGCTGCACGAGCCAGAGACGGAGCTGCCCAACCGCCGGGCGCTGACCGCCGAACTTGCCGCGCGCATGCAGACGGACGCCGCCGTCGCCGTGGTGGCCGTGGGCATCGATCGCTACCCGACCATGCGCGGGGCGGTGGGCTACGGCCTCGCCAACCAGGTGGTACGCGCCATGGCCGAGCGGCTGGCGAAGGTGACCGGAGAGGCGGGCGTCGCCCACCTGTCGACCTCGGTCCTGGGCCTGGTGCTGTCCGCGCCGAGCCGCGCGGAGCTGGGCGAACGGCTGCAGCAGGTGGAGCAGCTGGACCCCGGGTACCAGATCGACGACCACGCCGTGGACGTCTTCGTTCGCCTGGGGATCGCCCACCGACTCCGGGCGGAGGACACCGCGGAGCGGCTGCTGGAGGACGCCTCCATCGCGCTCGACCGGGCCCGCCAGACCCACCGCCGCAGCGTCGCCTTCGACGCCTCGGCCTTCGTGGACCCGTCCATGAACCTCGCCCTCATGAGCGACATGCGCAATGGTCTGCGCCGCGGGGAGTTCGAGCTGCACTACCAGCCCAAGGTCTGCCCCGTCTCAGGCCGGCTGGCCGGGCTCGAGGCGCTGATCCGCTGGACCCACCCGGTGCGCGGGTCGATCGCGCCGGACGACTTCATCCCGGCGGCGGAGGAGACCGGCAACATCCGCGCGGTGACGGAGTGGGGCCTCGACCGCCTGCTGGCGGACCGCGCAAAGCTGCGGGCCGCGGGCCACTCGATCAACCTGGCGCTGAACGTCTCGCCCCTGCTGCTGAGCGATGGGTCATTCCTCGAGCGGGCCTTGAAGGCGGTGCGGCGCGACCCGCGCGACCTGACCTTCGAAATCACCGAAACCGCCGTGGTGCGCAGCCCCGAGGCCGCGATGTCGGCGATCCGTGCGTACCGCACCGCGGGCGTGAAGATCGCCATCGACGACTATGGCACCGGCCTTTCGTCGCTGGCCTACCTGAAGATGATCAAGGCCGACGAACTGAAGCTGGACAAGTCCCTGGTGGGCGATGCCGCCACAGCCGAGCGCGACCGGCTGATCCTGAGGTCGACCATCGAACTGGCCCACAGCCTGGACATGGCGGTGGTGGCCGAAGGCGTCGAGGACGAGGCCGTGCGCCAGGCTCTCGCCGAGCTGGGCTGCGACGCCATCCAGGGCTTCCTGGTGGCGCGCGCCCTGCCGCTGGACGAAGTGCTGGCGCGGCTGGACCGGGAAGCGGCGGAACCCGCCGCGGCGTGAGCCTTGGGGTGCGTCGTGGCTTGGGCTAGAAGGCGCCCGCATGGCAGATTCCGAAGCGCCCGCACCCAGCCCCGATGACGGCGCGCGGCTGCAGCGCGAGCAGCGCTGGGCCGAGGCGGTGGCGGCCTACCGCGTCGCCGCGCGGTCGGGGCTCACCGTCAGCCTGGCGGCCAATCTCGGCTACTGCCTGGGTGAGATGGGCGAGTTCGCCGAGGCCGAGCACTGGCTGCAGCTGGCGGTGAAGCATCGGGCGGGCAGCGCCGACCTGCGTCAGCGGCTAGGGGCGATCTATTCGGCTCAGGACAAGGTCGACCTCGCCGAGATCGAGTACCGGACCGCCCTGGCCCTGAAGCCAGATTCGGACGTCGCAAAGCTCTCGCTGGCCTCGATCCTGCTGTCGGTGGGGCGCTACGCCGAAGGCTGGCCGCTGCTGGAGGCGCGGACCCGGCTGCACGCCCACGTGGTCCCACGAGCGAACGCGGCCTGGCAGGAATGGACGGGCGAGCCCCTGGAAGGACGCTCGGTGTTCATCCAGGTGGAGCAGGGGCTGGGCGACCAGATCCAGATGATCCGCTTCGCACGCCTGCTGAAGGCGCGAGGCGCCGGGCGGGTGACCGCCGGCTGCCGCGGGCCGCTGGCGCCGCTGTTCCTGACCGCACCGGGGGTGGACGCCACCGTGGCGCTGGACGCCGGCACGCGCGCCCAGCTGGAGCGCCCCGACCTGTGGACCCATTATTTCACTCTGCCGTGGCGGCTGGGGGTGGGGGCGAACGATCTTTGGGCGGGCCCCTACCTTTCGGCGCCTGAAGACCGGAAGGCCCGGTGGCGGCCCGACGCGCGGATCGGCCTGGCGTGGCAGGCCAGCCCCACCGGCTTCAATGGCCGCAACAAGAGCCTGCCGCCCGAACTGGCGCGGCGGCTCCTGGACCGGGGCGCGATCAGCCTGCAGCCTGAGGACACGGGCGTCGCCGACATGGCCGACACCGCTGCGATCATCGATGGGCTGGATCTGGTGATCTCCATCGACACCTCCATCGCCCACCTGGCCGGCGCCATGGGAAAGCCCACCTGGACCCTGCTGCCGCGGCTGAAGACGGACTGGCGCTGGCTGCGCGGCCGGACGGACTCGCCCTGGTACCCCACCATGCGCCTCTACCGGCAGCAGACGGCCGGTGAGTGGGCGCCCCTCGTGGATCGCGTGATGGCCGATCTCGACGCCGGCTTCGCCTAGCCGGAACCCGCATTCCCCGGGCGCGGTTGGCCGTGAGGCAACCGCAAGGAGGACGCGAGATGAACCAACAGCAGGGCCAAGGCCCCGACCAGACCGATCGGCCGAGCGGAGACCAGGTGGAAGGCAGCCTGACCAACGGCGGCTCCCTGCCTGGATCGAGCGGTGAGGACCGCAGCTTCGGCTCCGGCCAGGAGGACGAGACCGGCTATGGCCAGGAGACGGGGCCGCTGGCCTCGGGCGACACCGGCGGCGCCTCGGGCTCGTCGGGCTCCACCGGCGCCTCGTCGGCCGGTCCCGGCGGCGGCGGCGACGCGCACCTGGGTTCGGGCGGGACCGGCGGCACGTCGGCCGGCGACCAGCAGACGGCGGCCGACAATAACCAGGGCGTCAGCCAGGCGGCCGGCGAGAACGCGACCGGCTCGTCCCAGGCCGGCTACGGCAACAGCGGCGAGGTCCCGCGCTAAAGAAAACGGCCGCCCCATGAGGGGCGGCCGTCATGCCTCGACGGAGCGAAGCTGGTCTTAGTTGGCGGCGCCCATCTTCTGGGCCAGCTGCTTGGCCTGGTCGAGGTGGGCCTGGATCTTCGGCGCCACCTTGGCCGCATGGCCCTTCAGGTCGGCGTTGTCGCCGTTTTCCGCGTACCCCTTGTGCAGGGTCAGGGACTCTTCGTGGGCGGCGACCTGCTGGGTCAGGTAGACCTTGTCGAACTGGTCGGCCGGGGCCGCATTCAGGTTGTCGATCATGCCCTGGCGGCGCTGGTCGAGAGCAGCCGGCGGGGTCTGGCCGGCGGCGGTGACCATCGGCTTCATCTGGTTCATGGCCGCGGTGTGGTCGGTCTGGATCATCTTGGCCAGCGACTTCACCTCGGCGGACTTGCCCTTCTGCTGGGCGATCTGCGCCGCCTGGATCTCGTACATGTCGCCCATGGCCGCGTTCATCACGTAGCCTTGCAGGGTGTTGGCCCCGGCGGTGGCGGCGGAGACCTGGCCGACAGCGGCGCCGACAGCGTCCTGGGCGGCGTTCACCGCGGGGGTCTGGCCCCCGGCCGACGCAGCGGCGTTCTCGGCCGTCTCGTTGCTCTTCTGGCAGGCGGCGAGCGACAGGGCTGCGACAGCGGCCGCAGCCAGATAGAATCCACGCTTCATGGTTGGCGTCTCCCGTTGACCTAAATGTGAGAACCCGGGCGGCGGAGCTTGGTTCCTTGGCCCACGGAAACGGGCCCCCGCGCGTTGGGGGACGCGGGAGCCTGCACTTCCGGATCACACGAGCCGCGGTGGCGGCTCGCCAGGAATACGCGCCTCGCCCAGCGAGGGTTCCCGTCCACTTTTGAGCAGCCGGCCGGCCGATTATCGTTTGTTATCAGCAGGAACGTCCCAAACGGCCGTGGCTTTCGTCAGGTAGATGAACATTCGGGGGGCTTTGTTGAGCAATTCCGGCCAGGACACCCAACCCGCAGGTCCCATGCGGGTGATCGAACGCGCGGTCTATCGGGGCCCGCACCTGTTCGGCGACATTCCGATGATCCGCTTCCAGCTGGACCTCGGGGCGCTGGAGGCGTTTCCATCCAATACGATCGAGGGCTTCACCGACGCGCTGCTCGAGCGCCTGCCGACGCTGCACAACCACGCGTGCAGCCGCGGGCACGCCGGCGGGCTCGTGGAGCGGCTGCGCGAGGGGACCTGGCTCGGCCACATCGTTGAGCACGTGGCCATCGAGCTGCAGTCGCTGGCCAACATCCCGGTCACCAAGGGCAAGACGCGCTCGGTGAAGGGGCATCCCGGCGTCTACAACGTGCTTTACGAGTATCTGGAGGAAGAGCCGGGCCTGCTGGCCGGCCGGCTGGCCTTGGAGCTGGTCAACGACCTGCTGCCGGACGAGCTGCGCGGCGTGAGGGGGCTCGACATCCTGCACCGCGGCGCCACGCCCGAGCCGTTCGAGCTGACCGCCGCCCTCGAGCAGCTGCGCAAGCTGGAGCGGCGCACCGGGCTTGGCCCCACCACCGGGTCCATTGTCGCCGAGGCGCGCCGTCGCGGCATCCCGGTGATGCGGCTGGACGACCAGAGCCTGGTGCAACTGGGCTGGGGCAAACGCCAGCAGCGCATCCGCGCCAGCATCACCGGGCGCACCTCGTTCATCGGGGTGGAGACCGCCTCGGACAAGGACCTGACCAAGACCCTGCTGTCCAAGGCCGGCGTGCCGGTGCCGCAGGGCGCGGTGGTGCGCTCGGCTGACGATGCGGTGCGTGAGGCGGCGCGACTGCGCGGACCGGTGGTGGTGAAGCCGCTGGACGGCAATCACGGCCGTGGCGTCACGACGGACCTGACCGAGCCGGACGCGATCCGGAAGGCGTTCGCCGTGGCGGCGGAGCACAGCCGGCGCGTGGTCGTGGAGCAGCATTTCGAGGGCAACGACCACCGCCTGCTGGTCGTCGGCGGCGAGCTGGTGGCGGTGGCCGAGCGGATCCCCGCCCACGTCGTGGGCGATGGCGAGAGCACGATCGCCGAACTGATCGAGGCGGTGAACCGCGACCCCCGGCGCGGCGAGGGCCACGAGCAGGTCCTCACGAAGATCAAGATCGACGCTCAGGTTCGGCAGCTGCTCGAAAAGAACGGCATGAGCCTCGACAGCGTGCCGTTGGCCGGGCAGGCGGTGATGCTGCGCGGCACCGCCAACCTGTCCACCGGCGGCACCGCCGTCGACCGCACGGACGAGATCCACCCGGACAACGCCTGCATCGCCATCCGGGCGGCGCTGAGCCTCGGGCTGGACATCGCCGGCATCGACTTCATCAGCCCCGACATCTCCAAGTCCGCCCGCGAGGTCGGCGGCGGCATCGTCGAGGTGAACGCCGCGCCGGGCTTCCGCATGCACCTGCAGCCGACGGTCGGACGCCCGCGGCCAGTCGCCCCGGCGGTGGTGCGCATGCTGTTCCCCGAAGGCGAGACCGGCCGCATCCCGATCTTCGCCATCACCGGCACCAACGGGAAGTCCACCACCGGCCGGATGCTGTCGCACATCCTGCGCCAGACCGGCCTGACGGTGGGGCTGACCAACACCTCCGGGGTCTATGTGAATTCCGAGCAGGTGCTGAAGGCGGACGCCTCGGGTCCGAAGAGCGCGCGGATGGTGCTGCACGACCCCATCGTGGAGGCCGCGGTCTTCGAGGTGGCCCGCGGCGGGCTGCTGCGCGAGGGCCTGGCGTTCGACAAGTGCGATGTGGGGGCGGTGACCAACGTCCAGCCGGACCACCTCGGCATGAAGGGCATCGACACGGTCCAGGACCTCGCCTGGGTGAAGTCGGTGGTCGTCGAGAACGTGGCGAGCCACGGGGTCAGCATCCTCAACGCCGACGACGTGCTCACCGCGCGGATGCGGCGGCGGGCCGGCGGCCGCATCGGCTTCTTCTCGCTGCAGGGCGGCGAGCGGATGCCCCGGTTCCTGCGCGAGCACATCCTGGAGGGCGGACTGGCGGTGGTCCGCGAGCCGGACAACGGCGGCGGCGAGCTGGTTCTGCACCAGGAGGGCCGCCGCCGCCTGCTGATGCGGGCGGCCGAGATCCCGGCGACGATCGGCGGGCTGGCGGAATTCAACGTCCAGAACGCCATGACCGCGGCGGCCATGTCGATCGCCCACGGGGTGGACATCCACGCCGTGCGGCTGGCGCTGGCCACATTCGGCACGGCGTTCGAGCAGAACCCGGGCCGGCTGAACGTCTTCGACGGCCATGGCTTCCGGGTCATCGCCGACTACGCGCACAACGCGGCCGGGCTGATCGCCCTTCGCGAGCTGCTCGTGAAGTTGCGGCCGATGTATCCGCGGCAGATCGGCATGATCAGCATCCCGGGCGACCGCCGTGACGAGGACATCCGGGAGATGGGCGAAGTCGCGGCCCTGACCTTCGACGAGCTGGTCTTCCGCGAGGATCCCAGCCGCCGGGGACGCAAGGAAGGCGAGATCATCGACCTGCTGGTCGACGGCGCGCGCCGCGCCGGCGCCCACGACCGCCGGATCCATCGCGTCTCCGACGAGATCCATGCGGCCGAAACCGCCATGTCCCTGGCCCGGCCGGGCGACCTGGTGGTGCTGACCCTGACGGAGGTCGAGGACGTCTGGCGCAGCGTGCTGTCGTTCCGTCCCGCGGCGCGGCCGAGGGCGACGTCCGACACGCTGCCGCAGCTTTCGCAGGACCTTCCGGAGCCCATCCGCAGGCGCGCGACGGGCGCGGACGGCGAGAACCGGCCGCACGCCTGAGCCTTGGGAGCCGCCGCCCCGCCGGGGCGTTGGCTTGCCACACAGAGAAGGAACGAGAATGAGCGAGCGCGGCCCGCTGATCGCGATCGGCGGTCACGAGGACAAGGACGGCGACCGGCTGATCCTGAAGTACGTGGCCGACCGGCTGCAGGGCGGCGTGCTGGTCCTGGCGACCGTGGCGAGCCACGAGCCGGAGGGCTACTTCGAGATGTACGAAGAGGCGCTTCGGGGGGAAGGGGTCGAGCTTCGCGAGCTCTACGTCAACGAACGTCACGAGACGAGCGACCCGGAAAAGCTGGCCCTGTTCGATGGGGCGGCCGGCGTCTTCTTCACCGGAGGAGACCAGCTCCGCATCTCTAGCCAGGTCGGCGACACGCCCATCGAGGCCCGCGTCCGGGAGCTTCTGGACCGCGGAGGCGTGGTCGCCGGGACGTCCGCAGGCGCCTCGATGATGAGCGAAACCATGCTGGTCCGCGGCCCCAGCGCCGAGTCCTACCGCATCGGCGACCTGCACATGGCGCCGGGCCTGGGCCTGGTGCGCGACATGATCATCGACCAGCATTTCGCCGAGCGGGGCCGCATCGGCCGCCTGCTGGGCGCCGTGGCGCACAATCCGCGCGTGCTCGGGGTCGGCATCGACGAGGACACCGCCGCGGTGTTCGAGAAGGGCCGCATGACAGTCATCGGACGGGCCGCCGTCTATGTGGTGGACGGGGCCGAGGTGAGCCATTCGAACGTCGCCGAGGCCGAGGCGGACTATGCGCTCTCCATGCACGACGTGCGGCTGCACGTGCTCACCGAGGGCGACGAGTTCGACCTCGCCACGCGACGCCCGAAGGGCGGCATGCCCGACAAGCGCTGGGGCTGGCGACCGCCGAAGAGCTAGACGAGCAGGGCGACGAGGGCCAGCAGGCTGGCCGAGACGGCGGCGAGCTCGAGGGCGCGGGTCCAGCGGATCTGATAGCGCACGGGCGCGGGCAGGCGGGCGTCGGTCATGGCAGGCGTGCTCATAGGCCAGGGTACACGGGCGGTGGTCTTCGCCGCCCGGTCACGCGCACTTGGGGGAGTGGGGGAGACCGCGGGACCTGGGGCTACACATGCCCGCGGCCGCGCGACCGGGCGACGAAGATGGCTGCAAACTAACTAGTTGCGTATTTACTGTACCCCTTCCGTCGGGAGACGCAAGCGGAATCTGCAACGATGTTCGCTGAGGTTGCGCCCTCACGTCCCTTTGACTGCGCCGGTGGTCGGAAGCGGCTGCGCTGGCGTAACCTTCGCGTTAACCTTCCTGGCATCGAGGAGGTGACGGCGATGACCGAGTACTGGCTGAAGGCCCTCGCCCAGGCGGAAGCGGCCGAGGAGGAGGCGCGGCGCCTGCGCGCGCGCTACGGCCGTGACGCCGAACGGCGGCTCGATGAACTGACCCAGGATCTCGCGGCGCGGCAGAGCCGGCGCGAGACCATCGACGACGTCCGGCGCGCCCTGCGCTGGACCTGAGGCCTACTGGGTCTGCAGCGCCTCGCCGGTGATGGCGTAGCCGCCCTGCAGCCAGTCGACGATCTCGCGCGCGGCGGGATGGTCGTAGGCCTGGTAGCGCGCCACCAGCGCGGCCTTGCGCTCGTCGCTGAAGCGGTCGAGCCCCGTGTCCTGCAGGGTCAGCAGGTCGGCGGTGACCTGGCGGGCCAGCGGCTCGCCCAACACGGTCTCGGCAGCCCGGCGGAAGGCCGCGAGGTACTGATAGCCTTCGCCGCGGGCGTAGCTCTCCGCCAGCGTCAGCATGGGGATCCGGGTGAGCACCGGCTGGGAGGCCGGGTTCACCGCGTGGGCGGATAGGTGGGCGCCGATGGACGCCGGCCGGCCGGTGAAGGCGCGCAGGTGCAGGTGCTGGCTCATCCGCGGGCCGTCGTTCACCGGGTAGTTGTCCCAGAGGAACGGCCGGCGGCGCAGCTGCTGGCCGACGCGCTCGAGGTGGCCGGCGGAGTACTCCAGCGAGCAGACCTCCTCGCCCGTCCACATGACGTGCACCACGGGCTCCAGCGCGATGCCCAGTTCGGCGAGGTAGGTCGACGGCCGCTGGCCGAACACCCGGTCGAGGACCGGATCGTCGCTGTAGTAGCTGGGGCACATGATCAGGCGCGAGGCCTTGGTGCGCGGGCCGATCCAGTGGACGATCTCGGCCTGGCGGGCGGCCAGGTCGGGCAGGTCGCCGCGCATGTCGTCGAAGAGGATGGCCAGGTCCTCGACCCCGGCGTCATCCAGCTGGGCGAGCTTGGCCGAGAGCGCCACCTTGGCGGCGGTGTCGAAGCCGAAGTGCAGCTCGAACGGGGTCAGTCCCACGCCGAAGCGGACGTCCGCCTCCCGGCAAGCCGCGCCGAACGCCTTCAGGGCCTGGAGCTCGGCGTCCGGGTAAGGCTCGCGCCAGCGTCTGCGCAGGTAAGGGTCCGCCTTGGGCGCGTAGAGCCAGAAGCCGTAGCCCCGCGGCCCCAGGAAGCTGACGTTGGCTGTCCGCTCCGCCCAGGTCCAGGGACGGCCGAAGAAGCCTTCGATGACACCGATTTCCACCGACATGGGGGAGAGGCTAGCGGCGTTCGCCAGTTTGTGGGAAGCGGGGCCGCATGAGCCGGATCATCGCGCTGGGCGAATGCATGGTGGAACTGTCCCTGGGGGAGGGCGGCGCGGGCCGCATCGCCTATGCCGGGGACACCTTCAACACGGCGGTCTACCTGGCCCGCCTGGGCCGCCAAGTGGCCTATGCGACGGCGGTGGGCGGCGACGACCCGTTCAGCCGCGCGATCCGCGACCTGATGGCGGAGGAGGGGATCGCCGACGATCTGACGCTGCGCGTCGAAGGGCGGCTGCCGGGGCTCTATGCCATCGAGCGCGACGCGGCCGGCGAGCGGCGGTTCTTCTACTGGCGGGGCGAGGCCGCGGTGCGGAGCTACTTCGATCACGTGGAGGCGGACGCCTTGCGGGCCGCCTTCGGGCAGGCCGAGCTGGTCTTCCTCTCGGGCGTCAGCCTGGCGGTGGTGGGCGAGCGGGGCCGCGCCCTGCTCGGCGAGCTGCTGGCCGAGGCGCAGGGGCAGGGGGTGGCGATCGGCTTCGATCCCAACTACCGGCCGAGGCTGTGGCGCGACGCGGCCGAGGCGCAGGCCGCCGCCGAGGCGGTCATCCCGTTCTGCCGCTACGTGTCGGTGAGCGGGCCGGACGCCGAGGCGCTGTGCGGCGGGAGCGCGGAGCAGGTGGCGCAGGCCTGGGCCGCCCACGGCGCCGAGGTCATCCGCCGCGAGGAGGACCGCACGGTCGCGATCCACGCGGACGGCGCGGTGGACGTGCTGCCGCCCGGCCCAGGCGCGGCCAAGGTGGTGGACACCACCGGCGCGGGGGACAGCTTCAACGGGGGTTACCTGGCCGCGCGGCTTGCAGGAGCCTCGGCGCGTGACGCCGTGGAGGCGGGCCGGCGGCTGGCGGCGGTGGTGGTCGGTCACCCCGGCGCGATCATCCCGAAGGCGGCGATGCCTTGATCCTCCCCTCCGGAAAGGCGGGGGACTAAGCGCCCCCCGCCCGGACCCAGCCGTCGACGACGCCGTCGAGGACGCTCATGGGCACGGCGCCGGTCTCGAGCAGCAGGTCGTTGAAGCGGCGGACGTCGAACCGCGGGCCGAGGGCGGCGCGCGCCTTGTCGCGCATGCGGTTGATCTCGGTGTGGCCGATCTTGTAGCCGCAGGCCTGGCCGGGGGTGGCGCAGTAGCGGTCGATCTCGCTGGTCATGGCGTCGCGCGCGCGGCCGGAGTTCTGCACCGCCCAGTCGATCGCCTGCTCACGGGTCCAGCGCTTGGCGTGCAGGCCGGTGTCCACCACGAGGCGGATCGCGCGGAAGCGCTGGGCCTGGAGGTAGCCCAGCCGGCCGGCCCAGTCGGTCTCGTACATGCCGATCTCGTCGGCCAGCTGCTCGGCGTAGAGGGCGTAGCCCTCCACATAGGCGTTGATGCCGGAGAGCAGGATGCGGATCAGCGGCAGCTTGCCCGTCTCGGTGAGGTAGGCGCCCTGCCACGCGTGGCCGGGGACGGCCTCGTGGTAGGTGAGGGTGGGCAGGCTGAACTTCGGCCAGTTCGAGGTGGTCTTCAGGTTGATGTAGTAGGTCGATGGCCGGGAGCCGTCGAGCGAGCCGAAGCTCATGTAGCCCTGGCCGGCGCCCTCCTGGATGTCGACCGGCGCGCGCTTGACCTGCACCGGCGCCTTCATCCGCAAGGTGAAGGCCTGGGCGAGCCTCGGCCGCACGCCGGCGATCACCCCGTTCAGGTAGTCGAGAAGCTGGGCGCGGCCGGCGTCGGTGTCGGGGAACAGGTGCTCGGGATCGCGGCCGAGCGCCGTCATCCGCTCCCCCACCGTGCCCTGGGTGAGGCCCTGCGCTTTCAGCAGGGCGTCCATGCGCGCCTCGATGGCCCGGTTCTGCTCCAGGCCGATGCGGTGCACCTCGTCGGGCGACAGCGAGGTGGAGGTCCCCTCGCGCAGGCACCAGCGGTAGTAGGCCTCGCCCTGAGGCAGTCGCCAGACGCCGGCGTCGTGCCCGGCCCGGGGCGCGAGCGCCTTCAGCACCGCGTGCTGGCGGGCGAGGGCAGGATAGACCTCGCTCTCGACGATGCGGGTGGCGCGGGCCTCCAGGTCCCCGGAGAGCCGCTTCGCGCGGGCCCGGCGGGCCACCGAGCCCACCAACCGCGAGCGGGCGGCGGGGACCGCCAGCAGGCCCTGCTGCTGCCCGAGGATGTTGGCCAGGATGAAGTCCGGCGGGATCACGCCCAGGCCGGCGTCCCGCTCGATACGGGCGGTTTCCTCTCCGAGCACCAGCGACATCTCGTGCAGGCGCGAGAGATAGTCGTCGGCGTCGTCCTCGGTCTCGATGGCGTGCTGGCTGTCGAGGAACTCCGGCACGAAGCTGTAGGCGCCGCCCTGCTGGCTGACGACGTAGGGCGTGGAGCTCTCGCTCATGGCCGAGGCGAGCGTGTTGTTGCCGTAGTCGAAGGGCGCGGCGTCGGCGCCCAACTGCAGGGCATAGGCGACCACCTGCTTGTGGATCCGGCTCTGCGGCGACAGGCCGGCGTCGGGGAAGGCCTCGAGCGACGCCAGGCCGGCGCGGCAGAAGCCGCGGTCGTCCATCACATTGGCCCAGGCGGCGTCGGAGAGCTGGCCCTTGAGGCCCGCGCGCGCCTCCTTGTCGAGCCCGAGGCTGGTGGCCTGCTCCGGGTTGCGGATCAGCATCCGCTCGGCGAGGTCGTCCAGATGGCGGGCGAGCGCCTGGTCGGGTGTTTGCGGGGCCGGCGTCACCTCGGTGACCTGGGCGCCTGCGGGCGGCGCGGCGGCCAGAAGGCCCAGGGCGCCGCCGGACAGGAGGAGTTCGCGTCGGTCGAGGCGCATGGGCGGTCCCGGTGGTTGAAGCCGAGCGGGACGGTAGGGCGGCCACGCCGGCTGGCGCAAGGCCCCGGCGCCGCTCCTAGTTGTAGGCGACTGTGACGGTGAAGCTGTTCGAATAGGCGCCCGTGATGGTGGCTGCCTGCAGGGTCACCTGGCCGCCGATGTGGAAGGCCACGGTGCCGCCGGAGCCGATCTGGCCGCCGCCCATGCTGGAGGTCAGGTTGACCTGCAGGGTCTCCGAGCCGCCCGAGCGCAGCAGGTTGATGCTGGCCGGGTAGGTCACCTGGATGTTGGCGTTGGCCTGGCCCTCGACGTTGAAGCTGGCGCGGCTGGTGGAGTTGCCGCCGGCCTGGCCGAGGTTGGAGGTGCTGACCGCGCCGGTGTTTGGGTCAATGGAGATCGTGCCCGAGCCGCTCGTCGGCCGGATCACCGAGCCGAACGCCAGGTCCGCGGTCTTGGTGACGTTCAGCACCGGCTGCATGACGGTGATGCTGCCGGTCGCCGTCTGGCTGGTCTGAGCCGCAGCGTGGCCAGCGCCCGCGAGCGCGGCGGCGGCGGCGGCGAGGCCGAGCAGTTGGCGGCGGATGGTCACAATTTCCCCTCAGTCCGAACGGCGTTCGGCGGCGTCCGGCCCTGGGACGCGCCTAGCGCACAACGGGCGGCGCAGCAACTTTCAGGCCACGCTTTGCAACCCGCCCGCGCGCCTATGCTGCGCTGCACAACCTCCAGCAATCGAAATCGGCGAACACCGTTGGGCGACAGCATCGGGGGAGCGGCTCCCGTGAGTCGTCGCCGCGTGTCCGCAGCCCGCCCGCTCCACCGCCCTGCCGCCGGCCACCGCCGCCTTACAGGAGTCCAAGCGCGCGGAAGCTGGCGACTCCATGGCGGCCGACCACCAGGTGGTCGTGGACGGCGATGCGGAGCGGACGCGCGGCGTCGATCACCTGGCGCGTCATGTCGACGTCCGCGGACGAAGGGGTGGGATCGCCGGAGGGGTGGTTGTGCACCAGGATCACGGCGCTCGCCGAGAGCTCCAGCGCGCGGCGCACCACCTCGCGGGGATAGACGGGGGCATGGTCGACGGTGCCGCGGTTCATCAGCTCGTCGGCGATCAGCTGGTTCTTCTTGTCGAGGAACAGCACCCGGAACTGCTCGCGCGCCTCGTGGGCGAGGGCGGTCTTCACATAAGCGAGCAGGGCCGACCAGGAGGAGATCACCGGCCGGCGGCCGATCTGGTCACGGCCGGCGCGCAGGGCGGCCTCGTGCAGGAGCTTGAGGTCCAGGGCGACCGCCTCGCCGACGCCCTTCACCGTCTTCAGCTCGTCCACCGTGGCGCCCAGCACCGCAGCCATGGAGCCGAAGCGGGCCAGCAGCTGCTTGGCGAGCGGCTTCACGTCGCGCTTGGGGATGGAGCGGAACAGGAAGAGCTCGAGCACCTCGTAGTCGGGCAGGGCGGCCAGTCCGCCGGCCTGGGCGCGGGCCCGCAGCCGCTCACGATGCCCGTGGTAGTGCGGCTTCGGCTCAGGCGCGGCCGCCGCCGCCCAGAGGTCGGCGGGGGAGCTGGCGTCCTCGACGGCGGCGCGGCGGTCCATGGTGGAAGAATGTTCCGCAAATGTTCCCTGATGGCAAGGGCGAGTTGCGCCCGCCGCCGCGCCAGAGGGGCGGGACAAGCCTCACCCCTCCGTCACCCGGATCGCGTTGTCGTCCGAGTTGCGGTCGATCTGCTTGTTGTAGGGATCGACGCCGGCGAACTTCGGCGGCTTGTCGACGGTGACCGTCAGCGTCTGGGCGCCTGAGCGGAACGGCCGGGTCTGGAAGAAGGCCACGTCCTTGGACGAGAAGCCGCCCTTGCCGGGCTCGGCGGTGAAGACGCCCACGTCGAACACCTCGCCGCGGATGGGCGCCTCGGTCTCGCGGCCCTGGCCATCGGCGTACATCTTCCTGGCCTCCACCGTGAGGGTGACGTCGTAGCGGCCGTCCGGACGCTTCTTCACCGCCGCCGTCTTGGTCTTCAGGTCGTAGACGGTGATCTTCTCGAACAGGTCGGTGATCAGCTGCTGGGCGACGGGGTCGGCCCCGGCTTCGGCGCGCAGCGCGTCCACCAGGTCCTGCGAGCGCGGATAGGGCGCGCCCTTGAAAGCGTACTGCTGCAGCAGCCGGCGCAGCGCGGCGTTGACCTTGGCCTCGCCGATCCGGTCGGCCAGCAGGTACATGACGATCCCGCCCTTCTGGTAGTGGATGTAGTCCTGGTTCTCGACCCGGATCAGCGGCAGCTCCTCGACGACCTCGCCGCCGCGCCGGCGAAGGTAGGTGTCCAGCTCGCGCTTCAGGAAACGGCGGATGCCGGCCGGGCCGTAGGTGCGCTCCATGACCTTCAGCGCCGAGTAGGAGGCGAGCGTCTCGGACAGCATGGTGCCGCCCTGCATCTCGGCCCCGATCACCTGGTGCGCCCACCACTGGTGGCCGAGCTCGTGGGCGGTGACGTAGGTGACGAAGTCGACCTTCGCCGGATCGCGGTTGTCGGCGATGAAGCCGATCGCCTCGGAGTAGGGCATGGTGTTGGCGAAGGCCTGGGCGAAGGTCGCATAGCCCGGGAACTCCAGGATCCGCGCCTGGCGGAACTGGTAGGGGCTGAACTCGGCCTGGTAGTAGTCCAGGCCGTTCTGCAGCGCCTTGATCATCCGGTCGACGTTGTAGGGATGCTGGGCGTCATAATAGATCGCCAGCTCCACGCCCTTGTAGTCCACCTTGCGCACGGCGTAGCGGGCCGACTGCACGGAGAAGAAGTGCAGCACCGGGGCGTCGGTCCGGTAATGGATGGTCCGCCGCCCGGCGCGGGTGACGTCGCTGATCCGGTAGCCCGGGGCCACCGGGGTCTGGTCAGCGGCCGTGGTGACGGAGATGTCGGCGTTCACCCAGTCGGCGTTGCCCACGTAGTTGCGGGCCTGGGCCGAACGGTCCTCGAGCTTGGGCGGGCGCAGCTCGGCGGGAAGGCCGTACTTGCGGCGCTTGGCCCGGTCGCGCAGCAGCTGGCTGCGATCCATGCCGATGACGGGCGCGAACTCGCTATTGTCGACAAAGGTGCCGTTGTCGACCAGGCGCGTGGTGTTGCCGCTGTTCTTGAAGCCCTTCTGATGCATCAGGGTCTCGAAGGTCAGCTCGGCGGTCTCCCCGGGCTGCAGCGGGCGGGTCAGGGTGAAGATGCGGTAGTTGAACCGGTCGAACGTCCTCACCGAGGCGGGGACGGAGAGGGCGAGCCTAGTCGCCTTCGTGTCGCGGTCCAGCCGCACGTGCAGCTCGCGCAGTGGCTGGCCACTGTCGTTGACCAGCCGGTAGCTGCCGCGGGTGACCAGGCGCGGCTCGTGCGGGTAGAGGTCGAGGTCGAGCTTCACGTCGGTGACCGACGGCTGGGGCAGCTTCTCGTACGGCAGGAACTGCTTCTCGTAGTCGGCCTGGAACCGCTCGCCGTCGAGGCGGGTGCGGTACGGGTTCCACACGTTGGTGTTCAGGTAGATGTAGCCGCCCAGGCCGACGAAGGCGATGAGCGCCAGGCCGCCGGTGAGGCCGGCCGGCCCCATCAGGCGTCGCGGCAGTCGCTTCAGGCGCGGCATCAGCCGGGTCTCGGTCCCGCGCCGCCACAGGCCGTACGCCAGCACGAGCAGGATCACCGCGAACGCCGACCAGTAGGCGCGGAACCAGGCGGCGAAGCCGGCGTAGTCGCCCTGGCCGTTCATATCGGACAGCGGGACCGCCGGCGCGCCCCCATAGTTGTAGAGGTTGTGCTCGAAGCCCAGGTTGCCGAGCGTGATGGTGGCGATCAGGTAGATCACCATCAGGCCCCAGCCCACGAACTTATGCGGCGAGATGGCCTGCAGGAAGATCGCCAGCACCGCCAGCAAGGTCCAGTCCACGGCGTAGGGCAGGATGTACCAGGCCAGGTACTTGCCGAGATCGACGTCGGTGTAGCCCTTGCCAAGCTGGACGAGGACTCCGCCCACGGCGCTGATCAACAGGGTGGAGATCAGCACCAGGGCGATGGCCAGGGTCTTGGGGACCAGGAAGGCCCAGTCGGGAACGGCGGTGGCGTCGACGATCTCGTGGGTCTTGCGGTCGCGCTCGCGCCAGACCAGCTCGCCGGCGTAGTAGATGGCGATGACGATCACCACCAGGCTGAAGGCGCCATTCAGGGTGGAGATCACCCAGCGGGTCACCGGGTAGATGTCGGTGCCGCCCTGTTCCGCCCCCAGCACCAGGGCGCCCATGGCGTTGAACAGGCCGAGCAGCACCAGCACCACATAGGCGGGGCTCTTGAACACCTGGCCCATCTCGAAGCGGGTGCGCTTGGAGAGCGTCGCCCAGGCGCTGGCGGCGCCGTAGCGCGGGGCGGGCAGGGGACCGACGGGCGGCGGCGGGGCGGCGTCAGCGGCGGCGCGGAGCTTCTCCAGGCGGCGCGCCTTTTTGCCCTTCACCTCAAAGCGGAACAGGCCGTAGGCCAGCGCCAGGAAGGCCGCGGCCACGCCCGACCAGATCAGTCGGTTGAACAGCAGCGGGCCCTCGAAGGCCGGCATGCGTGTGTTGGCTTCCGCGGCGGTGAAGTAGCGCGTGGCCAGTTCGTAGGCCGCGAAGCCGAACGGCTCCACGAGGGCGGCGATGCTCAGCTTGTCCGGGTCGCGCAGCGCCGCGTTCATGATGAGGTAGAGCACCAGGAAGCCGGCGACCCCCAGGTAGGTGCCCATCATCGAGCGGGTGGCGGTGGCCAGGGCGAAGAAGATGGCCGAGACCAGCAGCAGGCTGGGCAAGGCGATCAGCAGATAGGCGAAGGCGTAGTAGGCCGGGTTGTTCGGCCCCAGCGTCTCGGGGTCCACCCAGGGCATCAGCGAGCCCACGAAGATCCCGGCCGGGACGAACAGGAAGGCCAGGGCGACGGCCGCGTAGGCCCCGGCGAAGCGGCCGAACAGGTAATCGAACTTGCGGATCGGGGTGGAGCGGATGATCGGGCCGTAGCCGGTCTCGTCGTCGCGCACGATCACGTTCGCCACGAAGGCCGTCGAGACGAACATGAAGAACAGGGACATGACGAAGCATGTCTCGGCGATGGCGTTGGGCGAGTTCTTGTGGACGTTGCCGCCCGAGCCGATCTGGATCTGGTCGATCGTCACCGAGGCGAAGACCAGCAGGAAGAAGATCAGGCCGGCGATCCAGAAGATCGGCTGGCGGATCTGGTAGCGGAGCTCGAAGCCCGCGATCTTGCCGAACATGGTGCGCGTTCCTTCGGGCTCAGGCCGCGCGCCGCGAGGCGGCAAGAGTGGAGAAGTAGACGTCCTCGAGGCCGCCCTCGACGGGCGCGAAGCCGGCGCCAGGCGCGCTGTCGGCCAGCACGTGGATCACGGTGCGCCCGCCGGACAGGCGGGTGGAGATCACCTCGTGGGCGGCCTTGGCGGCGTCCAGCTCGTGCCGGTCGAGGGTCTTCGTCCAGATGCGGCCCTTCAGCTCGGCCATCAGCTGGGAGGGCGCGCCTTCCTTGAGGATCTTGCCGCCGGCCAGGATGGCCATCCGGGGGCAGAGGTCGGCCACGTCCTCGACGATGTGGGTGGAAAGGATCACCACCACGTTCTCGCCGATCTCGGCCAGCAGGTTCAGGAAGCGGTTGCGCTCCTCGGGGTCGAGGCCGGCGGTGGGCTCGTCGACGATGATCAGCTGCGGACGCCCGATCAGCGCCTGGGCGATGCCGAAACGCTGGCGCATGCCGCCGGAATAGCCGGCCACCGCCTTCTTGCGCACGTCCCACAGGTTCACCTGCTGGAGCAGCGCTTCCACCGTCGCCTTGCGCTCGCCGCGGCCGGCGATGCCCTTCAGCACCGCCATGTGGTCGAGCATGTCGTAGGCGTTGACTCGCGGGTAGACGCCGAAGTCCTGCGGCAGGTAGCCCAGGGTGCGCCGCAGCGCTTCGGGCGTCTTGATGACGTCGATCTCGCCGAAGCGGATCTCGCCCGACGAGGGCGTCTGCAGGGTGGCGATGGAGCGCATCAGCGTCGACTTGCCGGCCCCGTTGGGCCCCAGCAGGCCGAACATGCCGGTGCCGACCTCCAGGTCGACGCCGTCGAGCGCGCGCGTGCCGTTGGCGTAGACGTGCGTCAGGTTCTTGATGGAAAGCATCGGTTTCACCACCCCTCGTTGCAGGGAGGCTGCACCGACGGCCGCGGCGGGCGCAAGTTAGCGAAGCGTAACCTTTGGCCGCAGGGTGTTACGGCCTGCCCCGGGGCGGCGCGCCTGCGCCCGCTCTAACCGCGTGGCGGGCCCGAGCCGGCCACGACGCGGTGGTGCTCCACGTGCGGCGGGCGGTCGAGGAGGAACCGGTCGTCCTCGGGATAGTAGACGGCGCGCTCGGGCTCGGGGCCGGCGAACGCGCGGATGGCGTCCATGTCGGGCCACCAGGAGAGGGTGGTGACCTCGCTCACGCCATCCTCCAGCCCGCGGAACACCATCTGCCAGCCCAGGTTGCCCGGTGTGGCGGCGTAGTCCTTGCCGCCGGTGGCGGCGATGTAGGCGGCGTATTCGGCCTCGTCCGCGGTGCGGATCCGGCCGGTCCACTTCCGCAGGATCACGATCAGGCGCTCTGCACCGGGGGCTTGAAGATGCCCGCCGGGGAGCCGGTGAAGATCTCGACGCCCGTGTCGGTGACGCCCACCGAGTGCTCACATTGGGCCGAGAGCGACTTGTCACGCGTCACGGCCGTCCAGCCGTCGGCGAGCAGCTTCACCGGGTGCTTGCCGAGGTTCACCATGGGCTCGATCGTGAAGAACATGCCGGGCCGCAGGAGGTCGCCCGTCCCCTTCTGCCCGAAGTGCAGGATGTTGGGCGCGTCGTGGAACACCTTGCCTAGGCCATGGCCGCAGAAGTCGCGGACCACCGAGCAGCGCATGCTCTCCACGTACTGCTGGATGGCGTGGCCGATGTCTCCGGTGCGAGCCCCGGGCTTCACGGCGGCCAGGCCGCGCTCCAGGGCCTCGTAGGTGACGTCGATCAGCCGCTTGGCGCGCGGGGCCACTTCGCCCACGCCGTACATCCGGCTGGTGTCGCCGTGCCAGCCGTCGACGATGACGGTGACGTCAATGTTGGCGATGTCGCCCTCGCGCAGCACGCGCTCGCCCGGGATGCCGTGGCAGACGATGTGGTTGGGGCTGATGCAGGTGGTCTTGGTGTAGCCGCGGTAGCCCAGACAGGCGGGGATCGCCCCGTGGTCGAGGATGAATTCGCGGGCCAGGTCGTCCAGGTGCTCGGTGACCACGCCCGGCACGACGTGCGGCGTCAGCATGTCCAGGCATTCGGCGGCGAGGCGGCCGGCGCGACGCATGCCCTCGAAGTCCTCGGGCGAATGGATCTTGATCTGGCCGGTGCGGTATTCGCCGTCGAGGATGTCGGTCATGGGGAAGGCTCGGGAAGCTGGCCCGCGGCCGAAGGCGGCCGCCGGAACAGCCTATGTCGCAATCCCTTGGCGGAAGTTCAACGCCGGCGCGCGGCTAGGCCACCATCTTGCGCGGCAGGGGGCGGGTGAACAGCGGCTCGTCGACCACCGAAGAGAGGCCGTCGCAGCTGGGGGCCTCGGAGAGCGGCTCGGCGCCGCCGATGCCCATGCTCATGGCGCGCCAGCCGCCGGTGTCGCCCGCCGGCTTGGGGAAGGGCATCTCCTTCAGGGTGGCCGTGGCCAGGGCGTCGACGCGGTCGTCGCCGGAGGGCTTGACCACCACCACCTCGGCCACGCGGGTCGGGTCGGCGCCCCAGCGGACGCAGACCCCCACGGCGCCCTTCAGGTCTTCGTCCTCGACCATCTGCGGGGCGGCGGCGGTCTCCACGGCCGCGGCCGCACCGGCGCCCGGGATCAGGATCAGGGTCGAAAGGGCGAGCGCCCGGAGCATACGGTCCATCTGCAACCTCCGCGCGGGCAAACACCCCGAGGCCGAACCGCGATCCGCGAGGCTGCGATCACGCTCTCGTGCGAGGCGCCCCCTCCCAGGGCATGGGCCGCGCCAGATGCACACCGTCGGCGGCGATCTCGCAGCCGTAGACCAGCACCTCGACCCCGGCCTGGGCGACCTCGGCCAGGGCGGCGGCGAACTTCGGGTCGCAATCGGCGGCGGGGCGGAAGCGCTCGCAGTCGGTGCGCTGGACGACGAACAGGACGACGGCGCGCTCCCCCTCGGCGGCCATGGCGGCCAGCTCGCGCAGGTGCTTGGTGGAACGGGCGGCGACGCAGTCCGGGAACTCGGCCAGCCCTGGCTGGCGCTTCAGGTGGACATTCTTCACCTCCACCCAGGCCCTGGGCCGGTCCGGGTGCTCCAGCAGGAAGTCCACGCGGGAGTTCACGCCGTACTTCACCTCGCGGCGATGGCTGGCGTACCCGGCCAGCTCCGGGATGGCGTCGGCCGCCAGCGCCTCGGCGACGATGCGGTTCGGGTGCAGGGTGTTGATGCCGATCAGGCCGCCGTCCGCCTCCACCAGCTCCAGCGTGTGGCGGAGTTTCCGCTTCGGGTCGTCCGAGGTGGACAGGAAGCAGGGCAGGCCGGGCGTGTTCAGGCCGAGCATCGCGCCGGGGTTCGGGCAGTGGGCCGTCACCGCGGAGCCGTCCTCCAGCACCACGTCGGCGAAGAAGCGCTTGTAGCGGGCGACGAGGGTTCCGCGCAGGAGGGGGGAGGGGAATTTCATCGGCGCGTAGATAGGCGACGCCCCGCTCTTGGCGAAGGCGTTCTGCGCCTTAAGTCCATGGCGGCCATCCTGCTATGGCTCCGGATCAGCTCAAGGACGCGCGCGCAGCGCGCGCCGCGCAGCGGCGGCCCGCAGGGCCGTCCTTGACCTGATCCGGAGCCATAGCTCCAATCTGACCATGGGCTTAAGGGCTTCCAGCATCCTGAAGGATGCCGGGCGGCGAACGGGCCTCAAGTGAACTGGAGCATCCATGTCCGCCGACCCTGAGGACCGCGTCACCGCCGGCGTGCTGATCATCGGCGACGAGATCCTCTCGGGCCGGACGCAGGACACGAACCTGCGCGACATTGCCCGCTACCTGGGCGTCCACGGCGTGGACCTGGCCGAGGCGCGGACCGTCCCCGACGTGCTGGAGGAGATCGTGGCGGCGCTGGACGCGCTGCGCAGCCGCTACGACTACGTGATCACCACGGGCGGGATCGGGCCGACGCACGACGACATCACCGCCGACGCCGTGGCCGCCGCCTTCGGGGTGGAGCTCGAGGAGCATCCCGAGATCATCGCCATGATGGAGGCCCGCTGGGGCGACCAGCTGAACGCCGCCCGCCGGCGCATGGCGCGGGTGCCGGTGGGCGGGGACCTGGTGAAGAACCCGGTGCAGGGCCCGCCCGGCTTCACGATCGGCAACGTCTTCGTGCTCGCCGGCGTCCCGTCGATCATGCGCGGCATGCTGGAGGACGTCGGCCCGCGGCTGAGGGGCGGCAAGGTCACGATCTCGCGCACGGTGCGGGTCGAGGGCTCTGGCGAGGGGCAGATCGCGGCGCCGCTGGAGGCGGTGGCCAAGGCGCACCCCGAGCTGTCGCTGGGCAGCTACCCGTTCTTCGGCCCGGACGGCTTCGGCTCCAACCTGGTGCTGCGCGGGCGCGAGCCGGAGGCCCTGGCGGCCGCCGTGGACGAGCTGCTGGCCGCCCTGCGCGAGGCGGGCGTGGAGCGGATGGCGGAAGTGGCCGCGGCCTGAGCGCCGATCCCGCCGCAAGCCCTGAGACCGACGGTTAATTTGTTCCGCGACCGGCGTTCGGCTATGGATTAGCTTCGACCGCCTTCGGGGAGCGTACCGCCATGATCGCCATTACCTTCGCCGCCACCCTCCTGCTGGCCGACGCCGCCGCCCAGGCCGCCACGCCGACGCCAGTCGCCAGCTCGGCGCCTGCGAAGAAGGAGAAGGTCAACAAGGACGGCCTGGTCTGCAAGAAGGAGGCGGTGCTCGGCTCGCGGATGCCGACCAAGGTCTGCATGACCGCCGAGCAGTGGGAGGAGCGCAAGGCCTCCGACCGCGACAACGTCGACCGCCAGCAGCGCGTGATGCAGGCGGAGCGCGGCTGAGGCGCGCCGGCGGATCTAGCGCCGGTCTTCCAGCACCATCTGGGCGCCTTTCTCGGCGATCATCAGGGTCGGCGAGTTGGTGTTGCCGCTGACGATCCTGGGCATGGCCGAGGCGTCGATCACCCGCAGGCCGTCCACGCCGCGGACCCGCAGCCGCGCGTCCAGCACCGCCATCGCATCGTGATCCGGGCCCATGGCCGCCGTGCCGGCCGGGTGGAAGATGGTGGTGCCGATGTCGGCGGCGGCGGCGCGCAGGTCCTCGTCGGAGGTGAGGTGCGGCCCCGGGCGGAACTCCTCGGGCCGGTACTTGGCCAGGGCCGGCTGGGCGGCGATGCGGCGGGCGAGCCGCAGCGCATCGCAGGCCACCTCCCGGTCTTCCTCGGTCGAAAGGTAGTTGGGCGCGATCCGCGGCGCGGCGCTCGGGTCGGCGCTGGCCGCATGGACCGAGCCACGACTGCTGGGCCGCAGGTTGCACACGCTGGCGGTGAAGGCCCCGAACGGGTGCAGCCCGTCGCCCCACTTGTCCAGCGACAGCGGCTGGAAGTGGAACTCCAGGTTGGCGGTGGCGTACCGCGGGGACGACTTGGCGAAGAGCCCCACCTGCGAGGGCGCCATGGTCAGCGGGCCGGAGCCGCGCAGCAGGTACTCCACGCCCATCCACGCCCGGCGGGCGAGGTTGGCGTATTCGGTATTGAGGGTCTTCACCCCGCTGACCTTGAAGACCGGGCGCAGTTGCAGATGGTCCTGCAGATTCTCGCCGACGCCCGGCGCGTGGCGCACGACGGGCAGGCCCAGGGCCTGCAGGCGGTCGCCGTTCCCGACGCCAGAGAGTTCCAGGATCTTCGGGCTGGCGACCGCGCCGGACGCCAGGATGACCTCGCCGGCGGCCCTGGCCTCCATCCGCTCGCCCCCCTTGCGAAACACGACGCCCACGGCGCGACGGCCCTCGAAGGTCACCCGCTCCACCTCGACGCCGGTCTCCAGCCGCAGGTTCGGGCGGTTCAGCACAGGCTTCAGGAAGCCGCGGGCGGCGCTCCAGCGGCGGCCGCGCTTCTGGTTCACCTGGAAGTAGGACGAGCCCTCGTTATCGCCGGTGTTGAAGTCGGGGATCTTCGGCAGGCCGAGGCCAGCGGCGGCCTCGCGCACAGCGTCCAGGATCTCCCAGCGCACCCGCGGGTGCTCCACCCGCCACTCGCCGCCCGCGGCGTGGAAGGGGCCCTGGCCGTCGATATGGTCCTCGTGGCGCAGGAAGGCGGGCACCACGTCGTCCCAGCCCCAGCCGGGCAGGCCGAGCTGGCGCCAGCCGTCGTAGTCGGCGGCCTGGCCGCGCATGTAGATCATGGCGTTGATGGCGCTGGAGCCGCCGATCACCTTGCCCCGCGGATAGGCCAGCGCCCGGCCGCCCAGGCCGGCCTCCGCCTCGGTGGAGAACATCCAGTCGGCGCGCGGATTGCCGATGGCGAACAGGTAGCCCACCGGCACGTGGAACCAGACCCAGTCGTCCTTGCCGCCCGCCTCCAGCAGCAGGACCCGGTTGCGCGGATCCGCCGACAGCCGGTTGGCCAGCAGGCACCCGGCCGTGCCCGCGCCCGCAATGATGTAGTCGTAGCTGTGCACTAGCCCTCTATTTCGCTCATCCCCGCGAAAGCGGGGACCCAGGCGTTTTTCATTCCGGCTGCAACTCCTCGGCTAGGTCGCGCCAGCCCGGGTTGAACCGCTCGATCAGCTCGATCTTCCACGCCCGACGCCACTTCTTCATCGCGCGTTCCCGGGTGAAGGCGCCGTCCCGGGTCTCGAAATACTCGTAGTGTACGAGGGTCTTCACGCCATAGCGGGAGGTGAATCCCTGGCGCAGGCCTTCCTGATGCTCGTACACACGGCGCGACAGGCTGTCGGTATGGCCGATGTAGAGAGTGCCGTTCCGGCCGCTGGCCATGATGTAGACGGCGAACATCGTCGGCTCCGTCCGGCTGAAAAAGCCTGGGTCCCCGCTTTCGCGGGGATGAGCGGGGGAAGGGCCCCGCGTTCAGCTCATTCCGTGATGTCGACGCTTTCGACGGCGCGGCCTTCCTTCTCCGCCAGGCGGGCGCCGGCGAGGATGCCGGGGAGGGAGTAGTTGCCCTCGTGGCAGGCGTATTCGTAGACCGGGCCCTTGGCGGCGTTCAGCGGCATCTGGGCCTTCCAGACCTGGGTGAACACCTTCGGATCGTCGACGGTGAACTCGTAGAGGATCTGGTCGGCCGAGATGCGGGTGAAGCGCTCGGTCACCTTGGCGTCTTCGGAGATGTAGATGGTGGCGGCGAAGTAGGGCCGCAGCACCTCGCCCGGGTTGAAGTTGGTGGTCTCGACGACGAGGGTGTCGCCCTCCCACCAGCCGACGCTGTCGCCCATCCACGGCCGGATGTGGGCCGGCAGGTGCTCGCGCCGGTCGAGGCGGATGGTGCGCACGTCGTGGTTCATCTCGACCACGATGGCGACGGCGTCGCGCGTCTGAACGAACTGGTAGTTGTTGTTGTAGAGCACGTTCAGCATCGGGGGCCCCGCGGTGGAGCCGAAGCCCAGGATGCAACGCTCGCCCAGCGGCCGGCTCTCCGGTCCGTCGAAGCTGTTGCGGGCCTTTTGCAGGGTCTGGTCGAGCAGGCGCTTGCCGGCCGGGCTGTAGGGCAGCTTGCCGTCGGCGGGGTCGACGATCCAGGACGTGCGCACCTCGCCGGCGATGCGGCCCAGGGCGGTGCCGGGGTCGGTCCAGGCGGCGTTGTAGCCGCCGGGGTCATTGGCCACCGGCGGGGCGCCGGCGTTGGGGTCGCTCGGCCGGTCCTGCGCCGCCCGCATGGCCGCGCGGCGCGCCTCGAAGGCCTTCGCCTCGGCCTCGGGAATGGTCAGCGTCTTGAAGTTGGCGGGGCGCTCCAGCCCGGTGATGGCGGCGTTCGTCCACACGCCCTGCAGGTCGGGCTGGCCGAAGGCGTTGCGCGGCGCCTTGTAGGCCTGGGCGGAGGCGCCGGTGGCCAGGGCGGCGAGGGCGAGGGCGGCGAGGGCGGTGCGGAACCTGGGCATGCGAAACGGTAGCCCCCGCGCCGCGGTCTTGTCGAGCTTTGGGTATGGCGAAGGACTGTGAACGGGGTTGCCTCCCGCCGCGGAAACGGCGCGGAATGGGCGCGTAGGGCCGCAGTCGAGACGGCCGGGAGGAACCATGTCCGAGACGCTGGACCGCAAGTCCGATGACCTGGGCTTCGACCCGGACGCCCTGAAACAGAAGTACCGCGCCGAGCGCGACCGCCGCCTGCGGGCCGACGGCAGCCAGCAATACGTGGAGATCGCCGGCGAGTTCGCCCACTACCTCGAAGACCCGTACGTGGAGCCGGGGTTCAGCCGCGCGCCGCTGACCGACGAGGTCGAGGTGCTGGTGGTCGGCGGCGGGTTCGGCGGCCTGCTGGCCGGGGCCCGGCTGCGCGAAGCGGGCATCAAGGACATCCGCATCGTCGAGAAGGGCGGCGACTTCGGCGGCACCTGGTACTGGAACCGATATCCCGGCGCGGCCTGCGACATCGAGAGCTACATCTACCTGCCGCTGCTGGAGGAGATCGGCTACGTCCCGCGCGAGAAGTACTCCCGGGCGCCGGAGATCCTCGAGCACAGCCGCGCCATCGGCCGCCACTTCGGCCTCTACGACAACGCCTGCTTCCAGACCGAAGTCACCGAGATGCGGTGGGACGCCGACGCGGCTCGCTGGATCGTCAAGACCAACCGCGGCGACGCCATGCGGGCGCACTTCGTGGTCATGGCCAACGGCCCGCTGCATCGGCCGAAGCTGCCGGGCATCCCAGGCGTCGAGAGCTTCAAGGGCCACTCGTTCCACACCAGCCGCTGGGACTACGGCTACACCGGCGGCGACGCCAACGGGGGCCTCACCGGGCTGAAGGACAAGGTGGTGGGGATCATCGGCACGGGCGCGACCGCCGTGCAGTGCATCCCGCACCTCGGGGCGTGGTCGAAGCACCTCTACGTCTTCCAGCGCACCCCCTCGTCCATCGATGTGCGCAACAACCGGCCGACCGATCCCGACTGGGCGCAGACCCTGTCCCCCGGCTGGCAGCAGCACCGCATGGACAACTTCAACGTCCTCGTCTCCGGCGGCTTCGCCGAGGAGGACCTGGTGCAGGACGGCTGGACCGACATCATCGGCAACATCCTGCTGCTCGCCCGCCGTAAGGCTCAGGCCGGCGAGCCTGTGGAGAACCCGGCCGAGCTGATGCAGCTGGCCGACTTCAAGAAGATGGAGCAGGTCCGCGCCCGCGTGGACGAGGTGGTCAAGGACCCGAAGACGGCCGAGGCGCTGAAGCCCTGGTACAACCAGTTCTGCAAGCGGCCGTGCTTCCACGACGAGTACCTGCCGACCTTCAACCGCGAGAACGTCACCCTGGTGGACACGCAAGGCCGCGGCGTGGAGCGGATCACCGAGGACGGAGTCGTGGTGGACGGGCGTGAGTACAAGCTCGACTGCCTCATCTACGCCACGGGCTTCGAGGTGGGCACCGACTACACCCGGCGCTCGGGCTACGAGCTCTACGGCCGCGACGGGCTGACCTTGACGGAGAAGTGGAAGGGCGGGGCGGCGACGCTGCACGGCCTGACCAGCCGCGGATTCCCGAACTGCTTCATCGTCTCGAACGTGCAGTCCGGCTTCTCGGCCAACTTCCCGCACATGATCAACGAGCAGGTGAAGCACATCGCCTACATCCTGAAGGCGGCTACCGAACGCCAGGCCCGCACGGTCGAGCCCAGCCAGGAAGCCGAGGACGCGTGGGTCGAGACGATCGTCAAACTGGCCGTGCTGCGCGAGCAGTTCCTGAAGGAATGCACCCCCGGCTACTACAACAACGAGGGCATGCCGGAGACGATGAGCGCCCGGAACAGCTCCTACGGGGCGGGGCCTGTGGCGTTCACCAAGGTGCTGGAAGCCTGGCGCGAGGACGGCGAGCTGAAGGGCCTGGAACTCTCCGCCGGCTGAAGGAGCCCACTTTAGGTTGCCGGCGCGCACGCGGCGGGCGAGTCTCGGCTATAGCCCGCGCGTGAGCGATGGAGATCCGGAACCCCTCTGCCCCGAGGCCCTGCGGCACGTGCGCGAGCTGGTGCTGGAGAACGGCGGGGCCACCGAGGAGGAGGCGGCCGTCCTGCTCCGCGCGGTGGAGCGCCTGAAGGCGATCCAGGCCGAACGGGGCGCCGAGGCGGCCGAGGCCGCGGCGCTGGTGCTCAGGCGCGTCTGGGGCGGTGGGCCGGCGGATCGCTAGGGGCCGAGCCTTCCGTCAGGTCGGCCAGGATCGGGCAGTCGGGCCGGTCGTCGCCCGCGCAGCAATGCGACAGATGGCGCAGGGTCTCGGCCATGGCCTGCATTTCCGCGATGCGCGCGTCGAGGTCGGCGATGTGCTTGTCGGCGATGGCCTTGACCTCCCGGCTCGGGCGGCCCCGGTCGCGCCAGAGCGACAGCAGGCGGGTGATCTCCTCCATGGAGAAGCCGAGGCTGCGGGCGCGGCGGATGAACTTCAGCTCGTTGATCTGCCGATCGTCGTATTCCCGGTAGTTCGACTCCGTGCGCGCGGAGGGCCGCACGAGACCGATCTCGTCGTAGTAGCGGATCATCTTGGCGGTGACGCCGCTGGCGCGCGCGGCCTGGCCGATGTTCATGGGCGATCCTCCTACAGCCGCACGCCGCGCAGGCGAAGGGCGTTGCCGATGACGCTGACGCTGGAGAGCGCCATGGCCGCGGCGGCCACGGGCGGCGACAGCATCCAGCCGAAGAGCGGATAGAGCAGGCCGGCCGCGATCGGCACGCCGGCGGCGTTGTAGACGAAGGCGAAGAACAGGTTCTGCCGGATGTTGCGCATCACCGCGCGCGACAGCCGCCGGGCCCGCACGATGCCCTGCAGGTCGCCGTGCAGCAGGGTGACGCCGGCGCTCTCGATCGCCACGTCGGCGCCCGCCCCCATGGCGATGCCCACGTCGGCCGCGGCGAGCGCCGGGGCGTCGTTGACCCCGTCGCCCGCCATGCCCACCCGGCGGCCGGCGGCGCGAAGCGCCTGGACCACGGCCGCCTTGTCCTGCGGCAGGACCTCGGCCTCGACCTCGTCGATGCCCAGCGTGCGCGCCACCGCCAGCGCCGTCGTGCGGTTGTCACCGGTCATCATCACCAGGCGCACGCCCCCGGCCTTCAGCGCGCGGACGGCCTCGGCGGTGGTGGCCTTCACCGGGTCGGCGAGGCCGAGCACGGCTGCGGCCCGACCGTCCACCGCCATGAAGATGGCGGTCGCCCCCTGGGCGCGGAGGGCCTCGGCCTGCCCCTCCAGCCCGCTGCCGTCGACCCCCAGTTCCTGCAGGAACCTGCCCGAGCCCAGGACGACGCGACGCCCGTCCACCTCCCCCATGACGCCCTTTCCGACCGGAGAGTCGAAGGCCTTGGGTTCGGAGAGCGCGAGGCCGCGTTCGGCGGCGGCGCGCACGATGGCGTCGGCCAGCGGATGCTCGCTGCCGCGCTCCAGGCTGGCGGCGAGCCGCAGCGCCTCGGTCTCGCCGAAGCCCGCGACCGTGCTGATGGCTGTCACCGCCGGGCGTCCTTCGGTGAGGGTGCCGGTCTTGTCGACCACCAGGGTGTCGAGGGTCTCGAAGCGCTCCAGGGCCTCGGCGTTCTTGATCAGCACGCCCGCCTGCGCCCCGCGCCCCACCCCGACCATGATCGAGATCGGCGTGGCCAGCCCCAGGGCGCAGGGACAGGCGATGATCAGCACCGAGACCGCCGCCACCAGGCCGGTGGCGTACGGCGACTCGGCGCCGAACAGCGCCCAGCCGGCGAATGCCAGCAGCGCCACGCCGATCACCGCGGGTGTGAACCAGCCGGACACCTGGTCGGCCAGGCGCTGGATCGGCGCCCGGCTGCGCTGCGCCTGGGCGACCATCTGGACGATCTGCGACAGCAGGCTGTCGGCGCCCACCTTCTCGGCGCGCATGACGAAGGAGCCGGTCTTGTTGATCGCCCCGCCGACCACCTTGTCGCCAGGCGACTTGGTGATCGGCATGGACTCCCCGGTGACCATGGACTCGTCGATCGCGACCCGGCCTTCCAGCACCTCGCCGTCCACCGGGACCTTCTCGCCGGGCCGAACCCGCAGGCGGTCGCCGACCGCGATCCGGTCGAGCGTGACCTCCTCGTCGGCGCCGTCCTGGCGCACCCGCCGGGCCGTCTTCGGGGCGAGGTCCAGCAGCGCCTTGATGGCGCCTGACGTCTGCTCTCGGGCGCGCAGCTCCAGCAGCTGACCCAGCAGCACCAGGACGGTGATCACCGCGGCGGCCTCGAAATAGATGGCCACCGTGCCGTCATGCCGCCGGAAGGCGTCCGGAAAGGCGCCCGGCGCGAGGGTCGCCGCGACGCTGTAGAGCCAGGCGACCCCGGTGCCCATGGCGATCAGGGTGAACATGTTGAGTTTGCGGGTGACGAGAGAGCGCCAACCGCGCTCAAAGAACGGCCAGCCGCTCCACAGCACCACGGGCGTGGCCAGGAGGAGCTGGAGCCAGTTCGAGGCCTGCCCGCCCAGCCGCATCGTCAGGCCGGTGAGGTGGCCGCCCATCTCCAGCGCGAAGACAGGCGCGGCGAGCGCCAGGCCGACCCAGAACCGGCGCGTGAAGTCGACCAGCTCGGGATTGGGCCCGCTCTCGGCGCTGACCAGCTCGGGCTCCAGCGCCATGCCGCAGATCGGGCAGGAGCCGGGACCGACCTGCCGCACCTCCGGGTGCATCGGGCAGGTGTAGACGGTTCCGGCCGGCGCGGGCGCAGCCTTCGCCGGCTCGGGGGAGAGGTAGCGCTGCGGGTCGGCAACGAACTTCGTCCGGCAGCCGGCGGAGCAGAAATAATACGGCTGGCCCTGGTGCTCGGCGCGATGCGCGGCCGTCGCCGGGTCTACGGACATGCCGCAGACCGGGTCCTTCACGGCATGCGCGGGCGCGGCGGCGTGGTCATGGCCGTGATCGTGGCCGTGGGCGTGGCCGTGGCCGTGGTGGCGGTGCGCGTCGTGGCCGACGTGATCGCTGGGGGCGCAGCAGGTCTTGGACATGGTCGGTCTCCACCTCTTCGGTGAGGCCGCATTCAGATGGACCTTCCCATGATGGGAGGGTCAAGGGGCCGGTGAAGAGATCGCCGCGCTCAGGAGATCGGCGGCAATGCGCGCTTGACCTTCCCACGGTGGGAAGCCCTATCAGCCGCCCTCCAGTTCAGGAGTCCCGCGACCGGCCATGGCCGACCTTCCGAAATCCCCCGACCGGCGCCGCCTGCTGACCGGCGCCGCGGCGCTTGGGGCCGCCAGCCTGCTGCCCGGCTGGGCGCGCAGCCAGACGCCGGGCCTGGCGGCTCGTCCCGATGCTTTGCAGGGCGAAGACATCCGCCTGTCCATCGGCCACGCCGCCGCGATGATCGACGGCCGCCGCAGCCACGCCGTGGCGATCAACGGCACGGTCCCAGGCCCGCTGATCCGGCTGAAGGAAGGCCAGAACGTCCGCCTGCACGTGACCAATCGCCTGCACGACGAGGACACCTCGATCCACTGGCATGGCCTGCTGCTGCCGTTCCAGATGGACGGGGTGCCGGGGGTCAGCTTCCCCGGCATCCGGCCGGGCGAGACCTTCACCTACGAATTCCCGATCAAGCACGCCGGCACCTACTGGTACCACTCGCACTCGGGCATGCAGGAGATGATGGGCCACTATGCGCCCATCGTGATCGACCCGGCCGGCGCCGAGCCCGCCCCCTACGACCGCGAGCACGTGATCGTGCTGTCCGACCACAGCTTCCTGCACCCCCACCAGCTGATGGTGCGGCTGAAGCAGCAGCCGGGGTTCTTCAACCGCCAGAAGCAGACGGTGGCGGGCCTGCTGGCCGGCAAGGACCAGCCGCTGAAGGACCGGATGGCCTGGGCCAGGATGCGGATGGACCCCACCGACATCGCCGATGTCACGGGCGACACCTTCCACTACCTGATCAACGGCCACGGCCCGAAGAGCAACTGGACGGCCCTGTTCCGGCCGGGCGAACGGGTGCGCCTGCGCATCGTGAACGCCGCGGGCATGACCATGTTCAACGTGCGCATCCCCGGCCTGAAGATGACCGTCGTCCAGGCTGACGGCATGCCAGTGCGGCCGGTGGAGGTCGACGAGTTCCAGATCGCCAACGCCGAGACCTACGACGTCATCGTCCAGCCGGGCGAGGATCGGGCCTATACCTTCGTGGCCGAGTCCGCCGACCGCTCCGGCTTGGCCCGCGCCACGCTGGCGCCGCGGGCTGGCATGGTCGCCGAGGTCCCGCCGCTGCGCGAGCGGCCGCTGCTGACCATGAAGGACATGGGCATGGGCGCCATGGACCATGGCGGGCACGGCGCCCACCAGATGGACCACGGCTCCATGGGCATGCGCGACCCCGCGAACGCCCCGCAGGTGGCGCTGACGCCGGGCGTGCAGATGATCTCGCCGATGCCCGTCGACCGGGTGGCCGACCGTCCGACCGGCCTGGAAGGCGTCCCGCACAAGGTGCTCACCTACGCCGACCTGGTTTCGCCGACGCCCAACCCTGACGTCCGCGCGCCGTCACGCAGCCTGGAGATCCACCTGACCGGCAACATGGAGCGGTTCATCTGGGGCTTCGACGGCAAGACCTACGCCGAGGACAGCACGCCGATCCCCTTCCGGCTGAACGAGAAGGTCCGCGTGACCCTGGTGAACGACACCATGATGGCCCACCCCATCCACCTGCACGGCCACTTCATGAGCCTGGTGAACGGCCACGGCGCGCACCAGCCGTTGAAGCACACCATCAACGTCCTGCCGGGCGGCAAGGCGAGTTTCGACCTTGTGGCCGACGCGCCCGGCGACTGGGCCTTCCACTGCCACATGCAGCTGCACATGCACGCCGGCATGTTCCGGGTGGTGACCGTGCGTCCCGTGGAAGGGGCCGCCGCATGAGGCGCCTTCTGATGCTCGGGGCCGCCCCGCTGGCCCTGGCCGGTCCGGCGCTCGCCCAGGACCCGCACGCCCACCATCACCCGCCGGCCGCTGCGCCCGTGGCCGCCGATCCGCACGCAGGCCACCACATGCCCGCCGCACCGGCCGATCCGCACGCGGGCCGCCACAAGCCCGCCGCGCCCGCCGATCCGCACGCGGGCCACCACATGCCCGCCGCGCCGGCCGATCCGCACGCGGGTCATGACATGCCGGCCGCGCCCGCGGATCCGCAGGCGGGCCACCAGATGCCCGCCGCGCCCGCCGATCCGCACGCCGGCCACCACATGCCTGCCGCGCCGGCAGACCCGCATGCGGGGCACGCCGCCCCGGCCTCGCCAGTGGGCGCGGAGCCCGCGCCGCCGCCGCCCGCGGACCACGCCGCCGAGCGCTACTTCCCGGCCGCCGACATGGCCCGAGCCCGCACCCTGCTGCGCCACGAGCACGGCGCCGTGCGCTGGTCCAAGGTGATGGCCGAAACCTTCGAGCTGCGGCCCTCCGCGGACGGCGACCAGTTCGCCTGGGAAGGCGCCGCATCCCACGGCGACGACATCCACCGGCTGCTGCTGAAGACCGAGGGGGAGCTGGACGGCGGCGACCTCCACGAGGCGGAGGTGCAGGGGCTCTACGCACGCGCCATCGGCCCCTACTTCAACCTGAACGCCGGCGTTCGGCAGGACATCGAGCCGCGGCCGCGACGGACCTACCTCACCGTCGGCCTGGACGGTCTCGCCCCCTACTGGTTCGAGCTGGAGGGCGCGCTGTTCCTGTCGAACAAGGGGGACGTCTCCGCGCGGCTGGAGGGCTCCTACGACCTGCGCCTGACCCAGGCGCTGATCCTGGAGCCCCGGGCCGAGGCGAACCTGGCGGCCAGCGCGGACCGCGCGATCGGGGAGGGCGCGGGCCTGCGCGACATCGAGCTCGGCCTTCGCCTCCGCTACGAGATCCGCCAGACCTTCGCGCCCTATGTGGGGGTCCACTGGCGGCGCAAGTTCGGCGACACGGCGGACGACGCCCGGGCGGAAGGGGAGGCGGTGGAGGACACGCGCGCCGTGGTCGGGGTCCGCGCCTTCTTCTGAGCCGCTTGGCTTACGTCGCGGCGCGCTCGGAAGCTCCGGCCAAAGGGAGCGCGCCATGACCGACAACCTCTTCGACCTCTCCGGCAAGGTGGCCCTGGTCACCGGCGGCAGCCGGGGGCTCGGCCTGCAGATGGTCCGCGCCTTCGCGCGGCACGGCGCGGACGTGATCATCGCCAGCCGCAAGCTCGAGGCCTGCGAGGCGGCCGCCCAGGAGGTGCGGGCCATGGGCCGCCGCGCCCTGGCGGTCTCGGCACATGCGGGCAAGTGGGACCAGGTGGAGGGCCTGGTCGAGCGGTCCTACGCCGAGTTCGGCCGCATCGACATCCTGGTGAACAACGCCGGCATGTCCCCGTCGGTCCCCAGCCACGAGGTCAGCGAGGCGCTGTTCGACAGCGTGGTCAGCCTGAACTTCAAGGGCCCCTTCCGCCTGGCGAGCCTGGTGGCGCACCGCATGGCGCAAGGCGAGGGCGGGGTGATCCTCAACGTCTCCTCGTCGGGGGCGCTCGTGCCCCTGCCGGGCGCCGTGCCCTATTCGGGCGCCAAGGCGGCGCTGAACGCCATGACGGTGTCGCTGGCCCACGAGTACGGCCCCAAGGTGCGGGTGAACACCCTCTCCGCCGGCCCCTTCCTCACCGACATCGCCAAGGCCTGGCCCGAAGAGGCCCGCGAGCGGGCGAACAACGCACTCGGACGTCCCGGACGCCCGGAGGAGGTGGTGACCACCGCCCTCTACCTGGCCAGCCCCGCCTCCTCCTTCACCACCGGCGCGATCGTGCGCGTGGACGGCGGCATGCGCTGACGGGCGAAACGCCCGCTGGACTGACGTGGCGTCGGGCAGGCAGCGTGGC
Organism: Phenylobacterium sp.; assembly: GCF_036563385.1. GTDB lineage: Bacteria > Pseudomonadota > Alphaproteobacteria > Caulobacterales > Caulobacteraceae > Phenylobacterium. The sequence continues at coordinate 30,693 of NZ_DATCML010000019.1, read as the reverse complement.
GCCCACAATCCTGCATCTTTCGAGGACCTCGCCTATGCCCGAAGCCCTGATCATCGACGCCGCCCGCACGCCCCGCGGCATCGGCAAGGTCGGCAAGGGGGCGCTCGCCGACCATCACCCGCAGCACCTGGCGGCCACGGTCCTGGCGGCGATCGCCGAGCGCAACCAGCTGAAGACCGAGGAGGTGGACGACATCATCTGGGGGACCTCGTCGCAGCGCGGCAAGCAGGGCGGCGACATGGGCCGGATGGCGGCGCTCGACGCCGGCTATGACGTCCGCGCCTCCGGTGTGACCCTGGACCGCTTCTGCGGCTCGGGCATCACCGCGGTGAACCTGGCGGCGGCGCAGATCATGTCGGGCATGGAAGACCTGGTGATCGCCGGCGGCGCCGAGATGATGAGCTACACCGCCGCCACCGCCAGCCCGACGGGCCCTGACGGCGGCCCGGCCCTGATCGACAGCGGCAACACCCGCCTGCGCGCCAAGCACCCGCAATCCCACCAGGGCGTCTGCGCGGACGCCATCGCCACCCTGGAAGGCATCAGCCGCGAAGCCCTGGACGAGCTGGCCTACGTCAGCCAGCAGCGGGCCGACCAGGCGATCCGAGAAGGCCGCTTCGACCGCTCGGTGGTGCCGGTGTACCGGGAGGACGGCTCGGTGGCGCTGGACCGCGAGGAATTCCCGCGGCCGCAGACCACACGTGAAGGTCTCGCGGCGCTGAAGCCGTCGTTCGAAGCGATGGCGAACGTGCCGCTGGACAACCACGGCACCACGCTCGCTGGCCTGATCAACCGGGTCTATCCGGACCTCAAGATCCAGCACTTCCACCATGCCGGGAACTCCTCGGGCGTGGTCGACGGCGCCGCGGCCGTGCTGCTGGCCTCGCCGGAGTACGCGGCCAGGAACGGGCTCAAGCCGCGCGCCCGCGTGGTCGCCATGGCCAATGTGGGCGACAGCCCGACGCTGATGCTCAATGCCCCGGTCCCCGCCGCCAAGAAGGTGCTGAAGAAGGCGGGCCTCACCCCCGACGACATCGACCTTTGGGAGATCAACGAGGCCTTCGCCGTGGTCGCCGAGAAGTTCATCCGCGACCTCAACCTCGACCGCGAGAAGGTCAATGTGAACGGCGGGGCCATGGCGCTCGGCCACCCGATCGGCGCCACCGGGTCCATCCTGATCGGCACCATCGTCGACGAGCTGGAGCGCCGCGACCTGAAGCGCGGCCTGGTGACCATGTGCGCCGCCGGCGGCATGGCTCCGGCGATCATCGTCGAACGGGTCTGAGCCAGGCGCGGCGGAACCTCCCGCCGCCGCGCGCGTCCCTGAGGCCGGACCCACTGCAGGGCCGCCTCAGGGAGACCGCGTGAACCTTATCGCAACCGGCGTGCTGGCCAGCCTAGCCGCAGGAGTGGCCACCGGAGTCGGCGCCTTGCCGCTGCTGATGGTCCGCAAGCTTTCGGACCAGGCGCAGAATGCATTCCTCGGCTTCGCCGCCGGCGTCATGCTGGCCGCAGCCTTCTTCTCGCTGATCATTCCAGCCCTGGATGCGGCCGAGCTTAACACCGGCAGCGAGGTTCGGGCCGCGCTGGTGGTCGTGGTGGCGGTGCTTCTCGGCGCCGCGGCGCTTCACGTGCTGAACGCGCTCGCTCCGCACGAGCACTTCCTCGCCGGCCACCACGGAGCGGTTGCGCCCGGCCTCAGCCGGGTCTGGCTGTTCGTGATCGCCATCACCTTGCACAACATCCCGGAGGGCCTGGCGGTCGGCGTCAGCTATGGCGTCGGGCCGGAGAAGGGCGGGCCGGTGGCCCTGGGCATCGGCCTGCAGAACATGCCCGAAGGGCTCGCCGTCGCGGCTTCGCTGGCCGCATTCTATCGGCGCAGCGTCGCCGTAGGCCTCGCCCTGGCTACTGGACTGGTGGAGCCCGTCGCCGCTGCCGTGGGATTGGCTGCCGTCTCGGTGGCCACGGGCCTGCTGCCCTGGGGTCTCGGCTTCGCCGCCGGCGCCATGATCTGGGTGGTCAGCTCGGAGATCATCCCGGAGACCCACCGCGATAATCGCCAGGGCCTCAGCACGGCGGCCCTGATGGTCGGCCTCGTGGCGATGATGTTTCTGGACGTGGTGTTCGGCTGAGCGTCGCACCCTGTGTCGGGGGAAAGTCGCTACCCTGACGTGGCCGTGTCGTGTTCAACTCGCCGCGGTTGACCACGTGCTCGCGTGTCGATCGGAAGGGAGCCGACATGCTGGTTCAGAAACTCCGGGTGCAACGCGGCTGGTCTCAGGAGCAGCTCGCCGAGCTGGCCGGGATCAGCGTGCGCACGGTGCAGCGCATCGAGCGCGGGCGCCGCGCCAATCCCGAGTCGCTCAAGGCGCTCGGGGCTGTCTTCGAGATCGACTTCTCTCGACTTCAGGAGACCGCGATGTCCGATCCCAAATCCGCCGACCTGCCCACCGAAGAAGCCCTGGCGCTCGCCCGGGTGCGCAAGGTCAAGGAGTTCTGGGTCCACCTGATCCAGTTCGTCGTGCTGATGCCGATGTTCGTGATCGGCAACCTGCTGACCACCCCCGACCAGCTCTGGTGCCTGTGGGTCCTGCTCGCCTGGGGTCCCGCCGTGGGCCTGCACGCGCTGGCGGTCTTCAACAGGATCTCTTTCCTCGACGGGGCCTGGGAGCGCCGCGAGGTGGAGAAGCTGCTCGGGCGGCGCCTCTAGGCGCCCCGCGCCTCGACGGCCGGGGGCTTTGCCGGTAACCCTCAGGCCGCCGGGGACATGGCGAAACTGGTAGACGCAAGCGACTTAAAATCGCTCGGAGCAATCCGTCCGGGTTCGACCCCCGGTGTCCCCACCAACTGGCCGTCTCTAGTCCGTGAAGACCACCGTCTTGCGGCCGTTCAGCAGGACGCGGTCCTCGAGGGTCCAGCGAACGGCGCGGGCGAGCACGCGGCGCTCGATGTCCCGGCCCTTGCGGACCAGGGCGGCGGGGGTGTCGCGGTGGCTGATCCGCTCCACGTCCTGTTCGATGATCGGGCCTTCATCGAGGTCGGCGGTGACGAAGTGGGCCGTGGCGCCGATCAGCTTCACGCCGCGGGCGTGGGCCTGGTGGTAGGGCCGCGCGCCCTTGAAACCGGGCAGGAACGAGTGGTGGATGTTGATGCAGCGGCCTTCCAGCCTGGCCGACAGCCCGTCCGACAGCACCTGCATGTAGCGGGCGAGGATCACGAGGTCGGTCCGGGTCTCCTGGATCAGCGCCCAGAGCTGGGCTTCCTGCGCAGCCTTGGTGTCCGGCGTCACCGGCAGGTGGTGGAAGGCGATGCCCTTCAGGTCGGTGTGCGGGAAGGTGGCGGCCGGATGGTTCGAAACCACGGCGGAGATGTCCATGGGCAGCTCGCCCTGCCGCCAGCGCCAGATCAGGTCGGCCAGGCAGTGGTCGGTCTGCGAGGCGAGGATCATCACCCGCCGCTTCTGCGCGGGATCGCGCAGGGTCCAGTCCATGGACAGCTGGGCCGCCAGCTCGCCGAAGGCGCCGCGCAAGGCCTCCAGCTCGTCGCCCGCCGCCAGGTCGAACACCACGCGCATGAAGAACCGGCCGGTCTCGGCGTCGTCGTATTGCTGGGCGTCGACGATGTTGGCGCCGCGCTCGTAGAGCAGCGCCGCGACCCGGGCGACGATCCCCGTGCGGTCCGGGCAGGAGAGGGTGAGGATCATCGCGCCGCCAGACGCCGCGCGACGTACTCCACAGCCAGTTCGTAGCCCGCGACGCCCAGGCCCGCGATCACGCCGGTGGCCGCCGCGCTCATCAGGCTGTCGGCGCGCCAGCGGGCCTCGGTCTCCGCCCGCTTGTGAATGTTCGAGATGTGCACCTCGACCACCGGGCATTCGCACATCTTCAGCGCGTCGAGCACCGGCACGGAATTGTAGCTCAGCCCCGCCGGGTTGATCACCACGCCGGCGGACTGGCGCGCCTCCTGGATCCAGTCGACCATCTCGTACTCGCGGTTGGTCTGCCGGAACTCAAGCTCGAAGCCCTCGCGCTCGGCGATCTGGCGGCAGCGGGCCTCCACGTCGGCCAGGGTGTCGCGACCGTAGATCTCCGGCTCGCGCAGGCCGAGCAGGTTCAGGTTCGGTCCGTTGAGGACATAGACGCGGGCCATCTGGGGCTCCCTCCGAAGCGCGGCACGGATAGCCGATCCTTCGGCCAAGTCACAGCCCCGCTCGCGTGGACGGGGCGGCGGAATCGCCTGAACAGTTCAAGGATGCCGGTCGTCTCGATCCGCCACCGCACCGCCTACCGCTATCGCCGCCCCGTGGCGTTCGGCGAGCACAGGATGATGTTCCGTCCTCTGGACGGCCCGGACCAGCGGGTGATCTCCGCCGCCCTCGACATCACGCCCGAGCCGCACGCCGTCGAGCACGTGCAGGACGCCTATGGCGCACAGGTGGGCGTGGCGCAGTTCGGCGCGCTGTCCGACGAGCTGGTGTTCGAGAGCCGGGTGCTGGTGGACCATCGGCCGCAGCCGGTCTCCAAGCTGATCTCCGACGCCATCGTCGACCCGGCGGCCCGGCGCGTGGAAGGCGCCGCCGCCCAGTGGGCGAGCCGCTTCCTCAGCCGCAAGGGCCGGCCCCTGCTGCTGCCGGTGCTCACCGAGATGAGCCAGGCCATTCGCCGCGACTTCGCCTATGGCGTGCGGCTCGATGGCGGTCCCCGCACGCCCGACGAGACGCTGGAGGCCAAGGGCGGCAGCTGCCGCGACTTCGCCGTCCTGATGATGGCGGCGGTGCGCAGCCTGGGCGTCCCCGCGCGCTTCGTGTCCGGCTACCTCTACAGCGCCGCGGCCCGCGAGCCGGCCGCGGCCGGCCATACCCACGCCTGGGTCCGGGCCCACGTGCCCGGCTGCGGCTGGGTCGACCTCGACCCGACCAACGGGACAGTGGGCGCCGCCGACCTGATCCGCGTGGCGGTGGTCGCCAATCCGCTGCACGCCTTGCCGCTGCAGGGCGCGTGGTCAGGGGACCCCGCCGATTACCTGGGCATGGACGTCGAGGTGGAGGTGGGCGCCGCCGCGGCCGAGGCGGTCGCGGCCTAGGCTGTCGGTGGCGGCGCCCTAGCCGCCGAAAGTCACGCTGAACAGCGCCCGCACGGTCCGCCCGGCGATCGGCCACAGGGTGGTCGACGGCGAGGCCCAATAGCCCTCCGTCCCGGTCACGTTGGAGGCGAGCACACGGAACTGCGCCGGCCGCTCGCCCAGCGTGAAGCGCCGTCGGGCGCCGAGGTTCAGCTGGGTCACGTCCGGCGTCCGGAAGGTGTTCTGGGTGTCGGCCCACCGGGCGCTGTACCAGCTGAGCTGGGCGTCCAGGCTCCAGCCGTCGCCCACCTGCCGCTCCACGCTGGCGTTGACGACCACGTCGGACAGGCCGGCGGCCCGCGGCCCCACGACGCCGGCGTCCACCAGCGGCCCGCTGACCTTCGGCTGGAAGGCGACCGCGCCCATCACCACGCTGGTCTTCTCGTCGACCTGGCCGGCCAGGGACGCCTCCACGCCGCGGTGCGCCACCCGGCCCACCAGCCCGAACGAGCCGTCGGCCCGGAAGCCCATCGTCGGCTTGGAGACGTCGAAGACCGCCCCGATGAAGGTCAGTTGCGGGGTCACCGCCTGGCGCACCCCCAGCTCGAACTGCTCGGCCTCCACGGGCGAGAGCACCTCGTTGCGGTTGGTGGCGGTGTTGGGCGCCAGGCCGTTCTCTTCCAGCCCCGTCACCCAGCTGCCGAACAGGCTGGTCCGCGCGGTCGGGCTCCACACCACCGAGGCGTTCCACAGGGTCGTCTCGTCCTTGCCGCGGGTGTCCCCGCCGGCCAGCGTGCGCACCTGCTTGTCGTAGCGCGTCCGGTGGGCCCCCAGCCGCAGCTGCAGCCGGTCCGCCCAGGCGAGCCCGTAGCCCACCGAGGCGGTCACCTGCTCGACGGTGTCGAGGCCGCGCGCTCCGGCCCAGACCGGCTCGGCGCCCTGCGGCGTCTCGTCCTCGAACCGGAAGGCGCCCAGCGTCACGGGCACGGTGGTGGCCAGGTCGACCTCGCTGCGTCGGCCGCGCAGGGACGCGCTCACCAGGTGGCTCAGCGATCCGGTCGTGAACACCCGGCTCAGCTTCACCTCGCCGGAGTCCGAGACGTTGGTCTTGCCCGGACTGAGGAACAGGACCGCCGAGGCCTGGCCCAGATCATCGACGCTCACCAGGGTGAAGTCCTGCCGGTCGGCGTCGTAGATCGAGCGGAACGCCGATGCCCCCAGCGACCAACCGCCCGCCTCGGCCGCGTAGAGGACGCCGAAGTTGGTGTTGGTCGCCGCGACCCTGGCCCACTCGGGCGAGTAGTTGCGGAACGGCTCGGCGGCGGGGGGCACGCGCGGCTCTGCGGCCTTCATCCCGTAGTCCCCGTCATAGGCGCGGTCGTAGAACGAGGCGAAGGCGCGCAGCGTCTGGTTCTCCGAGATGCGCCAGCGCCCCACCAGCCCGGCGTCGACCGCCTTGCCCTGCGTCCCCGCCCCCCAGTTGGCCTGGGGCCGCCAGACCACGCCGCCGGCCACGCCGACCTCGCCGCCCTCGCTCGACCACGAGCCGTTGGCCTCCAGCGTCTGGGTGCCATAGTCGCGGAAGCCGCCGCCCACCGTCAGGCTGTTGCGCGGGCCAGGCTCCCGCAGCCGGTAGGTCACCACGCCCGAGGGCGCGGGATAGGCCAGCCGGGCGGCGTTCACCCCCACCCGCACGCCCACGCCGGCCAGCACCGGATCGTTCAGCGGCGCGGCCCGCGCGAAGTAGGCGTCGTCGATCCGGTAGGCCCCCGACGACTGCAGGTCGAAGCCGCGCACCTGGCCCTCGGAGTAGAGGCCCAGTTGCTCGATCCCCACCCGCTCGCCGAAGGCGTCGGCAGCGGACCGCACGGCGCTCTCCTGCGCCAGGACGGGCGTGCCCGTGAAAACCGTGATCAGAAGCGCGGCCCTGAAGTGTGACATCTCTGTAATCCCCGCCGAACTCGGCTGTTCAGACGGGGCGATCTGTCGGAAATTGGCGCGGGGACGGCGCGGCAGCGGGCGTGATTTATTCGTAATGGTTTCGCGATGAACGAGCACGTGGCGCTCTGGCCGGGGCTGAACCTGGCCCGCGAGCTGCCCTTCACCCTCGCCGGCGCCCAGGTGCGCCCCGCCGCCCTGGAGGTCGAGACCGCCGGCGCGGTGGTCCAGCTCGAGCCGCGGGTCATGAAGGTGCTGGTCGCCCTGCATCGCGCCCGGGGCCAGCCGGTCAGCCGCGACGAGCTGATCGACCTGTGCTGGAACGGCCGGATCGTCACCGAGGGTGCGCTGAACCGCTGCGTGGCCCAGCTGCGCAAGGCGCTGCAGTCCGAGCCGCGCATCCGCCTCGACACCATCCCCACCGTTGGCTACCGCCTGCAGGCGCTGCCGGAGGCCCGCCGGGCGCTGCCCGTGGCGGCCGAGCCGGCCCCGCAGCCCGCGGCGCCCGCCCCGTCGGCGCGGCGGCCGGCCCACCGGGTGGTGCTGGGCCTGCTGGCCGGCGTTGCGGCGGCCTCCGCCGGCCTGTGGCTCGCCCTGCCGCGGCCGGTGAGCTGGAGCGCCCAGGGCTATCATCCGCTCACCGCCGAGCAGGGGCTGGAGACCCACCCGGCCCTGTCGCCCACCGGCGAGCAGATCGTCTACAGTCAGCGCCCCGACCTCTCCGCCCGGCGCGACCTCTACATCCGCAGCGTCGAGCAGGGCACGCCGGTGCGCATCACCAGCCACCCGGACGACGACATCAGCGCCGTGTGGTCGCCTCGCGGGGATCGCCTCGCCTTCATCCGGACGCCGCCGAGCGGCGCCTGCACCGTGATGATCGTCCCAGTGCCGGTCGGCCCGGAGCGCGCGGTCGCGCCCTGCCAGCAGGCCACCTATACGCGGGTCAGCTGGATCGATGACCAGACCCTGGTGATCGGCGACCGCCCGTCGCCCGCCGATCTGTGGCGCCTGCGGGCCATCGACGTGCGCACCGGCGCGGCTCGCGACCTCACCAGCCCGGACGCCGGCACCCTGGGCGACTCCGATCCCGCCGCCTCGCCCGACGGCCGCTACGTGGTGTTCCGGCGCAGCCTGATGCACGGCGCCGACGACCTCTTCCTGAAGGACCTGCGCACCGGCCGCGAGCGGGCCCTGACCACCGACGGCTGGAAGGCGGCGGGCTACGTCTGGTCGGCCGACAGCCGGCACATCTTCTATTCGTCCAACCGCGGCGGCGAGTTCGGCCTGTGGACTGTCGACATCCGCACCGGCCAGCCGCCGGAGCGGATCAGCCTTGGCCTCGGCCAGATCACCTTCAGCCGGCTGTCCATCGACCGCCGGAACCGGCTGGCGGTGGAGGCCCCGCGCGGCCGCACCAACATCGCCTGGCTCGAGCCCGGCGGGCGGCTCACCCCGGTCACCACCGAAGCCGGCCTCGACTGGGACCCGGAAGCGGCCGCCGACGGGACCGTCGCCTACGTCTCCAGCCGCAACGGCGCGCCCGAGCTTTGGGTCACCCGGCCCGACGGCCAGTCGGTGCGGCTGACCTCCATCGTCGGCAGCTACCTGACCGCGCCCTCCTGGTCGCCGGACGGCCAGAGCCTGGCCTTCGTCGCCGTGAAGGGCCGCCGGTCGGACCTCTACACGGTCGCCCGTGACGGCTCGGCCCTGCGCAGCCTGACGTGGGACGGCGTCGACAAGCTGGAGCCGGTGTGGGGCCCGGGCGGCGACCGCATCTATTACCTGCAGCGCACCGCGACCGGTTTCCAGCTGATGGAGCGGCTCCTCGCCGGCGACGGCCGCCCGCGCCCCGTGCCCGGCGGCGCCGGCTGGCGCAACCTGCGCGCCGGACCCGACGGACGGCTGTTCGGCCTGCGGACGCCGGGCGGTCAGGTGGAGGCGCTGACGGGCGCCGCACCGGCGGTTCGGGCGCCAATCGGCGACGCCTGGACGGTCGGCCGCGACGGGATCTACGTCCTGACGGCACGGCGCGACCAGCCCCCCGGCGTCTGGCTGCACCCCTGGTCGGGCCCGGCCCGAAAGCTCGCCGACGTGCCCACCTCCGCCGGCTACATCGGCGTCTCGCCCGACGGGCGCGTCCTCGTCGCCCAGAACCTGGACGACCAGGTCGACCTCGGCCTCGTCGAGCTGAGCCGGCAGTAGGCCCGGCGCCGTGGGGCAGGGGAGCAGGCTTTGACGGGCCTGCGACTCGCTTGGCCGCGCCGTGGCGGAAATTTTGGTGTAACAAGCATACCGGACATTCAGTCCGGCGGAGGCGGCCGAAGAGTCGCGCCCGCCGCCATTTTGAGGGAACGACAGTGATGATCCGCGCGGCTTTCGGCGTCCTTGGCCTGCTGGCCACCACCGCAGTCCTGGCGAGCTGCACCACCGACAACGCCACGACATCGAGCGCCCTGGCCGCCAACGCGCTGGACAACGCCGCCTCGGTTGCGGAGGCCGCCCCGGCCCGCGTCGACAACTTCATGCTCGTCGACCAGAACCTCGAGGCGCACGAGCTCTACCGTCTGGCCGACGCCAAGGCGGTGGTGATCGTCTCCCACGCGGCCGGCGACCCCGAGATCCGCCGGCTGGCGCCGCAGCTGGCCGCCCTGCGCGATCGCTACGCGGCCCAGGGCGTCGAGCTGCTGCTGCTGAATTCCAACCTCAAGGACACCCGCGAGGCGCTGGTCGCCCAGGACCTGCGGCTGCCGGTGCTGATGGACGCGCACCAACTGGTGGGCGAACAGCTGGGCGTCACCCGCTCGGCCGAGCTCTACATCGTCGACCCGAAGACCTGGACCGTGGCCTACCGCGGCGCGGCCGCCGACGCGGAGCCCGCGCTGAAGGCGGTGCTGGCCGGCCAGGCGCCGCCGGCCGCCGGCGCCACCAAGGGCCTCGCCATCGCCTTCCCCGAGCGCGCCCGCCAGGCCCAGTTCGCCAAGATCTCCTACGCCCGCGACGTGGCCCCGATCCTCGAGCGCAACTGCGTGGGCTGCCACTCGGAAGGCGGGATCGGCCCGTTCGCCATGAGCAACTACGACATGGTGAAGGGCTTCGCCCCGATGATCCGCGAAGTGATCCGCACCGATCGGATGCCGCCCTACAACGCCGATCCGCACGTCGGGAAGTTCTCGGATTCCAAGAACATGACCGCCGCCGAGATCAAGACCCTCGTCCACTGGATCGAGGCCGGCGCGCCGCGCGGGGACGGCCCGGATCCCCTGGGCGCCAAGAAGATCGTCGCCGCCGAGTGGCCGCTGGGCAAGCCGGACCTGATCCTCGACATCCCGGCCTACAAGGTGCCCGCCTCCGGCATCGTCGACTACCAGCGCCCCTTCAGCGCCAACCCGCTGACCGAGGGCAAGTGGATCCGCGCCACCACCGTCAAGCCGGGCGACCGGCGGGCCGTGCACCACGTCCTGACCGGCTGGATGAAGGAGGCCCCCAAGAACGGCGTGTCGTCCGAGACCAACTGGCGCGGCTCGGTGGGCGGCTATGCGGTGGGCGCGGAGTCCAACGTGTTCGGCGGCGACGTGGGCACCTTCCTGCCAGCCGGCGGCGCCGTGGGCTACCAGATGCACTACACGCCCTACGGCAAGGAGACGGTCGATAAGTCGCAGATCGGCGTCTACTTCCGGAAGGACCAGCCCAAGTACATCATGCGCAGCGTGGTGGTGATCGACACCAGCATCGAGATCCAGCCGAACAGCGCCCGCCACAAGGAAGTGGCCTACGTCGAGTTCCCGAAGGACGCGCTGCTCTACTCGGCCTTCCCGCACGCCCACTACCGGGCCTATTCCTCGGATCTGTGGCTGCAGACGCCGGACGGCAAGAAGACCCTGCTGCTCAGCCTGCCGCGCTACGACTTCAACTGGCAGCGGAGCTACAATTTCGCCGAGCCGGTGAAGATCCCGGCCGGCTCCAAGCTGATCGCCCACTACGTCTATGACAACTCCAAGCGGAACCCGGCGAACCCCGATCCGACCATCAAGGTCACCTGGGGCGAGCAGAGCCACGAGGAGATGCTGTTCACCTCGGTGAGCTTCCGGTGGCTCGACGAGACCGCCGAGAAGCAGATCGACAACGACGCCCGCTTCGCCGAGACCCGGCTCTTCGGGATGATGGACGACAACCTCGACGGTCGCCTGCAGAAGGCCGAGATGCGCGGCCAGATGGGCAGGATGATCGGCCCGTTCTTCGAACGGATCGACACCTCCAAGGACGGCAACATCGACAAGGCCGAGATGAAGGCCGCCTCCGCCCTGCTCCCCCGCCGCCGCCCGTCCAACGATGGCCCCAACGAGAACACCCCGCTGGGCTAGGGCAAGCTTGAACCCTCCGCCTTTCCCTCTCCCGCTCGCGGGAGAGGGCAGGGTGAGGGCGGCGCCCGCCGGGCCGCCTGCGCTCCCGTTGGACCCGAACGCGACCGGTTCCAACCTCCTGCCACGACCTGAACCCTGCGCCGCCCTCACCCGGCCTCTCCCGCAAGCGGGAGAGGGGGAGCTCGCCGCGCCGCCGTCTCCTCTCCCGCTCGCGGGAGAGGAGGATTACTGCGCCGCCTGCTCCTGGGCGTAGCCGAGCAGCTCGTTCAGCCGCTCCAGCACCGTCACGGCCGCCTCCGGCACCACGGTGCCGGGCGTGAACACCGCCGCCACGCCCATGTCCTCCAGCGCCTTGAAGTCCTCCGGCGGGATCACGCCCCCCACCACCACCAGGATGTCGGGCCGGCCGAGCTTCGCCAGCTCGACCTTCAGCTCGGGCACCAGGGTCAGGTGGCCGGCCGCCAGCGAGCTTGCGCCCACCACATGGACGCCGTCCTGCACCGCCTGGGCGGCGGTCTCGGCCGGCGTCTGGAAGAGGTCGCCGATGTCCACCTCGAAGCCGAGGTCCGCGAAGCCCGAGGCGATCACCTTCTGGCCGCGGTCGTGCCCGTCCTGGCCCATCTTGGCGACCAGGATGCGCGGCTTGCGGCCGTCGGCCTGGCGGAAGCTCTCCACCATCGCCTTGGCCCGCTGGGCGGCCGGCGTTTCGCCGGACTCGCGCAGGTAGACGCCCTTCACCGCGTCGGCCTGGGCCTTGTGCCGGTTGAAGACCTTCTCCAGCGCATCCGAGATCTCGCCCACCGTGGCCTTGGCCCGGGCGGCGTTCACCGACAGCTCCAGCAGGTTGGCCCCGCCGGCCGCGCCGTTGGTCAGGGCCTCGAGCGCCTGGCGCACCGCCTCCGGATCGCGCTCGGCCCGCAGGCGCTGCAGCTTCTCCAGCTGGCGCTCGCGCACGGCGGTGTTGTCCACTTTCAGCACCGGGATCTCGTCGGCCGTCTCGGGCCGGTAGCGGTTCACCCCGACAACCGACTGCAGGCCGGAGTCGATCCGCGCCTGCGTGCGGGCCGAGGCCTCCTCGATGCGGCGCTTGGGCAGGCCGTCCTCGATCGCCTTGGTCATGCCGCCCAGGGCCTCGACCTCGGCGATGTGGGCCAGGGCGCGCTCGGCGAGGTCGGCGGTCAGCCGCTCCACGTAGTAGCTGCCGCCCCAGGGGTCGATCACCCGGGTCTGGCCGCTCTCCAGCTGGATGAACAGCTGGGTGTTGCGCGCGATCCGGGCCGAGAAGTCGGTGGGCAGGGCCAGGGCCTCGTCGAGGCTGTTGGTGTGCAGGCTCTGGGTCTGGCCGCCCGTCGCCGCCAGCGCCTCGACCACCGTGCGGGGCACGTTGTTGAACACGTCGTGCGCGGCCAGCGACCAGCCCGAGGTCTGGGTGTGGGCCCGCAGCGAGAGCGAGCGGGAGTCCTTCGGGTCGAAGTTCTCCTTCATCAGCCTGGCCCACAGCAGCCGCCCCGCGCGCTGCTTGGCGATCTCCATGAAGACGTTCATGCCGGCGTTCCAGAAGAACGACAGGCGGGGCGCGAACTGGTCCACGGTCATGCCCGCGGCGACCCCGGCGCGCACGTATTCGATCCCGTCGGCCAGGGTGTAGGCCAGCTCCAGGTCGAGCGTCGCTCCGGCTTCCTGGATGTGGTAGCCGCTGATCGAGATCGAGTTGAACCTCGGCATCTCCGCGCTGGTGTAGGCGAAGATGTCCGAGATGATCCGCATCGAGGGCGCCGGCGGATAGATGTAGGTGTTCCGGACCAGGAACTCCTTCAGGATGTCGTTCTGGATCGTCCCCGACAGCGCCTTGTGCGCCACGCCCTGTTCTTCGCCGGCCACGATGTACAGCGCCAGGATCGGCAGCACCGCGCCGTTCATGGTCATCGAGACGCTCATCTTGTCGAGCGGGATGCCGTCGAACAGCGTGCGCATGTCGAGGATCGAGTCGATGGCCACGCCGGCCATGCCCACGTCGCCCTTCACCCGCGGATGGTCGCTGTCGTAGCCGCGGTGGGTGGCCAGGTCGAAGGCCACCGACAGGCCCATCTGCCCGGCCGCCAGGTTGCGCCGGTAGAAGGCGTTGGAGTCCTCGGCCGTGGAGAAGCCCGCGTACTGGCGGATCGTCCACGGGTTGGTGAGGTACATGGTGGGGTAGGGGCCGCGCAGGAACGGCGCGAGGCCCGGATAGCCGCCGACGACGTCCAGGCCGGCGGCGTCCTGCGGGCCATAGGCCGCCTTCACCGCGATGCCCTCGGGCGTGGCCCAGGGGTCGCCGGCAGGCGCAGCGCTGGCCGGCAGGTCGGCGTCGAACGGCAGGGTCGCGAAATCGGGGAAGCTTGCGCTCATCTCAGTAACCCCGCTCATCCCCGCGAAGGCGGGGACCCAGGTGTTTTTGTTCGGACATCGGTTCGGCGCCCGCCTCTGCCCCAGGTTGGCGGAAAAAGCCTGGGTTCCCGCTTCCGCGGGAATGAGCGGGAGAGATGCGCTCTTCGCGTTGCAGATACGAGCGAAGCAGGTCGCAGATCATGCCTCGAACGCCTCCGCCAGACGGATCGGGGCCAGCGGCGGGCAGCGCCCGTCCGGGCCCGGAAGCTGCGGGGAGGGGGCCTCCACCGGTTTCGGCTCGGCCTGCTCCACCTCCACCGCGCTCTCCTTGTCCGGCGGGAAGGCGTTGACGCCCACCAGCTTCGGCGCCGGACGCGCGGCGCGGGCCGCCGCAACCTCCTCGGCCACCAGGCCGGAGCTCAGCGCCGCGGCCAGGCCGCCGGCCGCCTCGATGGCCTGCAGCTTGGCCCACGCCGCGCGGGCGATCTGGTCGGTTAGGGCCTCGATGTAGCCGGAGCCCGCGCCCGGGTCGGCCACGCGGCCCACGTGCGCCTCCTCCATCAGCACCAGCTGGGTGTTGCGGCTCTGGCGGCGCGCAAAGGCGGTGGGCAGGCCGATGGCGTCGGTGAAGGCGCCCAGCACGATGGCGTCCGCGCCGCCCACCGCCGCGCCGAAGCCGGCCGCGGTCAGCCGGATCATGTTGGTCCAGGCGTCGCGGACGGCCAGCATGCGCCGCGAGGACCGCGCCTCGATCCGCGCCTGCGGATCGGCGCCCGAAGCCTGCGCGATCCGGGCGAAGACGGCGCGGGCGGCGCGCAGCTTGGCGATGGTCACGAAATGGTCGGCGTCGGCCGACAGGCCAAGGGTGATGCGGGCGAAGGCCTCGGCGACCGGCAGGCCGGCGCGCGCCAGGGCCTTGGCGTAGGCGATGGCGGCGGTGGCGGCGACGGCCACCTCCAGCGCCTCGCCGCCGCCCGCCTCGTGGGCGCCCCGGCCCGAGGCCAGGAAAAGCTGCGCCTGCGGATAGGTCTCGGCCAGCCGCGCGCCCACGGTGGCCGCGGCGATCAGGTGGCTCTCGATCGGCCCGGGGCTCGCGCCCGCCTCGGCGAAGGCCGACAGCGGGTCCATGTGCAAGCGCAGCTTGGCGCCGGGCGATGCCTTGGCGACCGTCCCCAGCCAGTCGGCGGCCTTGGGCCCCAGGAAGCCGGCGTCCAGGGCCACGGGGGCGAGCTCCAGGATCACGCCGTCGAGCACGCGGGCCAGCCCGTCGGCCGAGCCCACCGCTACCCCGTTGCGGCCAGCGGGATCGATCCGCACCGCCACCGAAGCGGCGCCGCCTTCCAGGTCGGCCAGAATCTCGGCGTTGGCGCGGCCGGCGTCCGGATGGGCCACCAGGGTCCGCAGGTCCCAGGCCCGCGCCGCGTCGAACGGCCGGGCCGGAAAGGCCGCCGGCGCTTCGGCCTGGGGATAGAGCGGCGCGATCGGCAGCCCCTCGGCGGTGGTCTTCTCCAGGCTGGAGAACGGCGCCTCGCCCAGCGTCTTGGCGACCAGGGCGCGCCAGGCGTCCTCCGTGGCGGGCGGGAAAAGGCTTGCGTCGGCCATCGGGGCAGATGGGCCGGAAGGCCGTGGGCCGTCAAGTTCACCTAAGGGCGCCGTGGCGAACGGAATCGCCTTCTAAAAGTTAAGCTTCTGGGACGCTCCGAGGATCGCCATGCCCACGTTGGATTACACCTACTTCCGCAACCTGGCCTGGAACTGGGGCCCGGCTCTGCTGGCCGCCATCGCCGTGCTGGTGGTCTCCCACTTCATCGCCAAGGGCGTGCAGTGGGGCGTGGCCCGTCTGATCGACCGTGCGCCGGGCATGAAGAAGCACAACGAGGGCGCGGCGCCGAAGGAGACCACCGGCTACCAGCTTGGCCAGCTCGGCTACTGGCTGGTGCTGCTGGTGGGCGTGGTGGGCGCGCTCTCCATCCTCGGCATGGACGACATCATCCTGCCGCTGAACGGCCTGCTGACCGAGGTCATGGCCTTCCTGCCGAACCTGATCGGCGCCGTGGTGATCTTCGTGGTCGGCGTGGTCGTGGCCACCCTGGCCCGGCGGGTGGTGGAAGCCGCCCTGAACGTGGCCCACGTGGACAGCTGGCTGGACCGCGCAGGGCTCGCCAGGCTCACCGGCGCGTCCGGCCTGGCGCGCACCTTCGGCACGCTCGTCTATGTGCTGATCATCATTCCGGTGACCATCGCGGCCCTGCAGCAGCTGGGGGTGCGGGCGATCTCCGAGCCGGCGGTGGCGGTGCTCGCCACGGTCCTCGACGCCCTGCCGCGGCTCATCGCGGCGGCCATCGTGCTGGCCATCGCCTTCCTGATCGGCCGCTGGGTGGCGGGCCTGATCGAGCAGGTGCTGCCCTCCTTCGGTTTTGACCGCAGCCTGCAGGCGCTGGGCATCGGCGGGCCCTCGGCGGCCGACCCCGCCGACACCCCCGAGGCCCCGCCCCCGGGCGGGATCACGCCTTCCAAGGTGGTGGCGCGCCTGGCCCTCGTGGCGATCATGCTGTTCTCCGCCGTCGAGGCGGCCCGCCTGCTGGCCTTCGCCGCGGTGGCGGTGATGCTCACCGAGGTGCTGGAGCTCGCTGGCCACGTGCTGTTCGGCGGGGTGATCATCACCGTCGGCGTGCTGATCGGCAACTTCCTGGCCAACCTGCTCGACCGCTCCACCAACGGCGCGGACCACTTCGCCTCGACCATCGTGCGTTGGGCGACCATCGCGCTGGCCACTGCCATGGGCCTGCAGTTCATGGGCATCGCCGACGAGATCGTGATCCTGGCCTTCGGCCTGGTGCTCGGCTCGGCGGCCGTGGCCGCGGCCCTGGCCTTCGGCATCGGCGGCCGCGACACCGCCGGGCGCCTGCTGGACAAATGGACCCGGCAGGTGGAGGACCGGCCCAGCCGCCCGCCGCCGCCGGTCCGCAGGCCGCAGGTGCGGCCGCCGCCGCGCACGCCGAAGATCTGACTTGCCGGACGCCGCGGCAGGCTGAGGAGGCTTGCGGGTTCGCGCTGGTTGCCTGTACGCTGTAAATCAAATCCGCCAGCCTCCGCCAGAAGGACCCGCCCATGGCCCTGCCGCCCGTGCTCCGTGACCGCCTGCGCCTGCCGGTGATCGGCTCGCCCCTGTTCATCATCTCGGGGCCCGAGCTGGTGATCGCCCAGTGCAAGGCGGGCGTGGTGGGCAGCTTCCCGGCGCTGAACGCCCGGCCGGCCTCGCTGCTCGACGAGTGGCTGCACCGGATCACCGAGGAGCTGGCCGCCTGGGACCGCGACCACCCGGACACCCCGTCCGCCCCCTTCGCCGTGAACCACATCGTCCACAAGACCAACGACCGGCTCGAGCACGACCTGGAGATGTCGAGCAAGTGGAAGGCGCCGATCGTCATCACCTCTCTGGGCGCGCGCGAGGACCTCAACGCGGCGGTCCACGCCTACGGCGGGGTGGTGCTGCACGACGTGATCAACAACCGCTTCGCCCAGAAGGCGGTGGAGAAGGGCGCCGATGGCCTGATCACCGTCGCCGCGGGCGCGGGCGGCCACGCCGGCCAGCTGTCGCCCTTCGCCCTGGTGCAGGAGATCCGCGAGTGGTTCGACGGCCCGATCGCGCTCTCGGGCTCGATCGCCAACGGCCACGCCATCCTGGGCGCCCAGGCCATGGGCGCGGACCTGGCCTACATCGGCTCGGCCTTCATCGCCACGCAGGAAGCCAACGCCGACGCCGCCTACAAGGACATGATCGTCGCCTCGTCGGGCGACGACATCGTCTATTCCAACCTGTTCACCGGCGTGCACGGCAACTACCTGAAGCCGTCGATCATCGCCGCGGGCCTCGATCCCAACGACCTGCCGCAGTCCGACCCCTCGCGGATGAACTTCGGCTCGGGCGGCAACCAGAAGGCCAAGGCCTGGCGCGACATCTGGGGCTGCGGCCAGGGGATCGGCGCCGTGAAGGACATCCCCACCGCCGGCGAGCTCGTGGCCCGCCTCTCGGCCGAGTACGAGCGGGCCAAGGCAGAGCTCGCCGCCAAGACCTCGCTCACCGCCGGCCGCGCCCTGCTGGCCGCCGCGGAATAGCGGGCCGAGGCGACGCTTTCAGAAAAACTCGTCGCCTCAGCAGAGTAATCCCACTTAGCCGATAGGAATAAGTGGGGTATGTTGCTCCTCATAAGACTGAGGGGCGAACATGACCAACCGACCGATCCGCACGGCCTTCCTGGCCCTCCTGTTGGCGGGGGCTGCGCCGGCGGCCCTGGCCCAGGCCCAGTCCACCGCGCCCGTGGTGGGCGGCGGCATCAGCCAGGAGCAGGCGCTCGCGCTGTCGGCCCGGCTCGACGCCCTCGAGCAGCAGAACCGCGAGCTGCAGGACCAGATCGCCGACCTGAAGGCCCAGACCACCGCGGGTGATCAGGCCATCCGCGAGCAGGTGGAGGCGACCACCGTTTCGCTCGCCAACGGCCGCCCGACCTTTGCGTCCGGCGACGGCCAGTTCACCGCCTCGCTGCGCGGCGTCTTCCAGCTCGACGCCGCCCATTATGACCAGGACCGCGCGGGCCCGCTGGCCAGCGACTTCCGACGCGGCTCGCTTGGTGACGCCACCGAGTCCGACCGCGCCCGCGACCTCGGCGACGGCGCGAACTTCCGCCGCGCCCGCATCGGCATCGAGGGCAGGGCCTTCGGCGACTGGAACTACAACTTCCTCTACGACTTCGGCGGCTCGGGGAACGAGGAGGCCGGCCGGATCTCCGCCGCCTGGCTGGAATACGCCGCCTTCCCGAAGGCCCGGCTGCGGATCGGCGCCTTCTCCCCGCCCTCGGGCATCGAGGAGGCCACCTCCACCAACGGCTCCCTGTTCGTCGAGCGCGCCTCGCCGTCCGAGCTGGTGCGCAGCATCGCCTCCGGCGACGGGCGCACCGCCATCGGCCTGTTCGGCAACGGCGACCGCTGGAACTACTCGGCGGCGTTCAGCGGCAACATCGTGGGCACGCAGACCTTCGACGAGCAGCTCGCCTTTGTGGGCCGCGTCGCCTACGTGCCGATGCGCGGGCCCGACTACCTCGTCCACCTGGGCGCCAACACCGAGATCGTCATCAACCCGGCCAAGTCGGGCCCGGAGGTCGCCGCCGGCGTGGCCAGCCCGCTGCGCCTGCGCGACCGGCCCGAGATCCGCGTCGACGGGACCCGCCTGGTGGACACTGGCAACATCGACGCCGACGGCCTCACCGCCTGGGGGCTCGAGTTCGCCGCCCAGCGCAAGAACCTGCACGTCCAGGCGGAATACTACGGCATCGAGATCGACCGCCGCGCCAGCGCCCTGGCCGATCCCAGCTTCGACGGCTGGTACGTGCAGGGCGCCTGGACGATCACCGGGCAGCCGCGCCGCTACAGCATCGCCACGGCCACCTTCGACAGTCCGCGCGGCGACCCGTTCAGCCTGAAGAAGCGGACATGGGGCGTCTGGGAGCTGGCGGCCCGCTACTCAGACCTCGACCTGAACTACCTGGCCGGCTCCGGCGGCGCGCAGGTCGCCTCGGCGGTGCGCGGCGGGGAACAGAAGATCATCACCCTTGGCCTCAACTGGTACCCGAACCAGGTCGTCCGCTTCCAGGCCGCCTGGCAGCACGTGGACGTGGACCGCCTGTCGCCGGGCGGCACGGCCTTCGGAGCCGGGGCGCTCACCCCGCCCGCGGGGGCCCAGATCGGCCAGGAGTTCGACATCTGGTCGCTCCGCACCCAGTACGCCTTCTAACCCACTGCTCCCGAAGGGAATTCCGATGAGCTTCTCTGAAGTCTCCCGCCGCGGCCTGCTGGCCGCCGGGGCCGGCGCGGCCGCCACCCTGGCGCTCGGCGGCCAGGCCCAGGCCCAGGCCCAGGCCGCCGGCAAGCCGATCAAGCTGCTGAACGTCAGCTACGACCCGACCCGCGAGCTCTACAAGGAGATCAACGCCGAGTTCGCCAAGTACTGGAAGGGCCGCACCGGCCAGAGCCTCGACATCCAGCAGAGCCACGGCGGCTCCGGCCGTCAGGCGCGCTCGGTGATCGACGGCCTGCAGGCCGACGTGGTGACGCTCGCGCTCGCCGCCGACATCGACGAGATCGCCGCCCGCGCCAAGCTGTTGCCGGCCAACTGGCAGAGCCGGCTACCGAACAACTCGACCCCTTACACCTCCACGATCGTGTTCGTGACCCGCAAGGGCAATCCGTGGAAGATCCGCGACTGGAACGACCTGGTGAAGCCGGGCGTCCAGGTGATCACGCCCAATCCAAAGACGTCGGGCGGCGCGCGCTGGAACTACCTGGCCGCCTGGGCCTGGGCGCTACGGCAGCCCGGCGGCTCGCCGGCCACCGCCCAGGCCTTCCTTCAGAAGCTCTACAAGCAGGTTCCGGTGCTGGACACCGGCGCCCGCGGCTCGACGACCACCTTCGCCCAACGCCGCCTAGGGGACGTGTTGCTGGCCTGGGAGAACGAGGCCTATCTGACGATCGAGGAGTTCGGGCCCAACTTCGAGATCGTCTATCCGTCGGTCTCGATCCTGGCCGAGCCGCCGGTGGCGGTGGTCGACCGCAACGTCGATCGCCACAAGACCCGCGTCCAGGCCGAGGGCTACCTCAACTTCCTCTACAGCCCGCTCGCCCAGGACCTAATCGGCAAGCACCACTTCCGGCCCCGCAACGCCCAGGCGCTGGCCAAGTACCGGTCGAAGTTCCGCCAGATCCCGCTGGTGACCATCGACGACACCTTCGGCGGCTGGAAGAAGGCCCAGGCCACCCATTTCAACGACGGCGGCGTGTTCGACCGGATCTACAAGCCGGCGTGATCGCCACGGGAAAAAAGACGGGGGCGTTAGCCGGGGGTTAGAAAATCTCGGCCGGCTTTCACGCTTATTCCGAGTGCGCGGCTTGGAATTGAGGTAGAACGGCCGCTGAGGACATCGAGCCCATGGCGAGCCCCCGCATGACCCTGCTTTCCCGACGCACCCTGCTGGCCGCCGGCGTCGCCGGCCTCGCCGCCGCCTGTTCGTCCGGCGGGGACGACGGTCAGGGCGGCGGCGCGATCCGCCTGCTCAACGTCAGCTACGATCCGACCCGCGAGCTCTACAAGGAGATCAACGCCGCCTTCGCCGCCGACTGGGCGGGCAAGCACGGCGGTCAGAAGATCGAGATGGAGCAGAGCCACGGCGGCTCGGGCAAGCAGGCGCGCGCGGTGATCGACGGCCTCCAGGCCGACGTGGTCACCCTGGCGCTGGGCGCGGACATCGACGAGATCGCCAACCGGGCCAAGCTCCTGCCGGCGAACTGGCAGTCGCGCCTGCCGAACAACTCGGCGCCCTATACCTCGACCATCGTCTTCCTGGTCCGGAAGGGCAATCCCAAGGCCCTGCGCGACTGGCCGGACCTGATCAAGCCGGGCGTTCAGGTGATCGCCTCCAACCCCAAGACCTCCGGCGGCGCGCGCTGGGCCTACCTGGCGGCCTACGCCTTCGGCCTGAAAGCTGGCGGGGACGCGGCCGCCCGCGACTACGTGGCCCGGCTCTACCGTAACGTCCCCGTGCTCGACACCGGCGCCCGCGGCTCCACCACCACCTTTGCGCAGCGGGGCATCGGCGACGTCCTGCTGTCGTGGGAGAACGAGGCCTTCCTGACCCTGGACGAGTTTGGCCCGAACTTCGACATCGTCTATCCGTCCCTGTCGATCCTCGCCGAGCCCCCGGTCGCCCTGCTGGATACGAACGTCGACCGCCGCGGCACGCGCGCCGCCGCCCAGGCCTATCTGGAGTTCCTCTACAGCCCGGCGGTCCAGGACATCGTCGGCAAGCACCACTTTCGGCCGCGTGACGCCGCCGCGCTCGCCCGGCACGGCGCGAGCTTCAAGCAGATCCCGCTGGTGACCGTCGCCGACCCGTTCGGCGGCTGGGCGAAGGCCCAGCAGACGCACTTCGCCGAGGGCGGGGTGTTCGACCAGATCTACAAGCCGGCCTGAACATGGAGGCTCGCTTTTACGCCGCCCCGGTGATCCGACCGCCGTCGCCCGTGCCCGCGCGGCGGCAGGGCTTCGTGCAACCCTCGATCCTGCCGGGCTTCGGCCTCTCCTTCGGCTTCGTGGTCGTCTACCTCAGCCTGGTCGTCCTAATCCCGCTGGCGGCCCTTGCGCTCCGCCCCTGGGAACTCGGGCTGGACGGCGTGGTGCGCACGCTCACCGATCCGCGGGTGGCCGCGGCCCTGAAGCTCAGCTTCGGCCTCTCGGCCGCCGCGGCCCTGGTCAACGCCCCGCTCGGCCTGCTGATCGCCTGGACGCTGACCCGCTACGAGTTCCCGGGCCGCCGCCTGATCGACGCCCTGGTCGACCTGCCGTTCGCCCTGCCCACGGCGGTGGCCGGCATCGCGCTCACGACCCTCTACGCGCCGTCGGGCCTGCTCGGCTCGCAGTTCGAGAAGATCGGGCTGAAGACCGCCTATTCGCCGCTCGGCATCTTCATCGCCCTGGTGTTCATCGGCCTGCCGTTCGTCGTCCGCTCGCTGCAGCCGGTGCTGCAGGATCTCGACCGCGAGGTGGAGGAGGCGGCCCGCACCCTGGGCGCCACCGACCTGCAGCGGGTCGTCCGGGTGGTCCTGCCCACCCTCCTGCCGGCCCTGATCAGCGGGGTCACCCTGGCCTTCGCCCGGGCCGTGGGCGAGTACGGCTCGGTGATCTTCATCGCCGGCAACATGCCGATGAAGACCGAGATCGCGCCGCTGCTGATCGTCATCAAGCTCGAGCAGTACGACTATGCGGGGGCTGCGGCGATCGGCCTGGCCATGGTGGTGATCTCGTTCGGCGCCCTGATCGTCATCAACGCCACCCAGATCTTCCTCGCCGGACGGGGTCGCCGATGAGCAGCCAGACCGCCTCGCCCGCCTTTCGGGTCCACCTGCCGGGCCTTGCGCCCCTCATGGTGCTGCTCTCCGCGGCCGCCATGGGCGCCCTCGTGGTGCTGCCGCTGGGGATCGTCTTCAAGGAGGCCCTGGCGCAGGGTTGGGACGCCTTCCGCGAGGCGCTCAAGGAGCCCGACGCGGTGGCCGCCATCCGGCTGACCCTGATCGTGGCGGCGATCTCCGTGCCCCTGAACGCCGTCTTCGGGGTGGCGGCGGCCTGGTGCATCGCCAGGTTCGAGTTCCGCGGCAAGAGCGTGCTGCTCACCCTGATCGACCTGCCGTTCTCGGTCTCGCCCGTGGTCTCGGGCTTGGTCTGGGTGCTGCTGTTCGGGGCCCAGGGCTTCTTCGGCGACTGGCTGATCGAGCACGACCTGAAGATCATCTTCGCCCTGCCGGGCCTGGTGCTGGCCACCATCCTGGTGACCTTCCCCTTCGTGGCCCGCGAGCTGATCCCGCTGATGCAGGACCAGTCGGCCGACGAGGAGGTCGCCGCGCTGACGCTCGGCGCCTCGGGCTTCACCACCTTCTGGAAGGTCACCCTGCCCAACATCCGCTGGGCCCTGCTCTACGGGGTCCTGCTCTGCAATGCGCGCGCGATGGGGGAATTCGGCGCCGTCTCGGTGGTGTCAGGCCACATCCGGGGCGCCACCAACACCCTGCCGCTCCACGTCGAGGTGCTCTACAATGACTACGAAAGCGTCGGCGCCTTTGCGGCCGCGTCCATCCTCGCAGGCCTCGGCCTCGTCACCCTCATCCTCAAGACCGCTCTCGAATGGCGTCATTCCGGTGAACTTTCAGCCAGCCGCCGACACTAGTCAGACGTCGCTGGAGATCCGCGGGATCTCCAAGTCGTTCGGCCGCTTCCCGGCGCTGAACAACGTTTCCCTGCAGGCGAGGGACAAGGAGTTCCTGGCGCTGCTCGGGCCGTCCGGCTCGGGCAAGACCACCTTGCTGCGCGTGCTGGCCGGCCTCGAGCTTCCCGACGCGGGCGAGGTGCGCTTCGCGGGCGAGGACTTCCTCGCCCTGCCGGTCCGCAAGCGCCGCGTGGGCATGGTCTTCCAGCACTACGCCCTGTTCCGCCACATGACGGTGGCCCAGAACATCGCCTTCGGCCTGACGGTCCGGCCGCGCGCCGAGCGCCCGTCCAAGGCCCAGGTGGCCGAGCGCGTGCGCGAGCTCTTGTCCCTCGTCCAGCTGGAGGGGCTGGAGAAGCGCTTCCCCACCCAGCTCTCCGGCGGCCAGCGCCAGCGCGTGGCGCTCGCCCGGGCCCTGGCCATCGAGCCCCGCATGCTGCTGCTGGACGAGCCGTTCGGCGCCCTGGACGCCCAGGTCCGCCGCGAGCTGCGCCGCTGGCTTCGCGAGCTGCACGAGCGCACCGGCGTCACCACCGTCTTCGTCACCCACGACCAGGAGGAGGCCCTCGACCTTGCCGACCGCGTGGCCATCCTGAAGGACGGCGAGCTCGTCCAGCTGGGCACGCCCAACGAGGTTTACGAGGATCCGGCTACCCCCTTCGTCTACGACTTCCTGGGCGCCGCCTGCCGCCTGCCGGGCGAGATCCGGGGCGGCCGCATGACCGTCGCCGACTGGGAGACCGCCGCGCCCGCCGGCGCGCCGCAGGGCCCCGTCGAGGTCTTCTTCCGCCCGGACGAGGTGGCCTTCGCGCCCGCGGGCGGCCAGGGCCTGGCCGCGGACGTCCGCGCCGTCGCCCAGCGCGGCCCGGACGTGCGCATCGAATGCGTCATCGCCGGCCAGGTCTTCGAGCTGGAAGCCCATGGCCCGACCCTGCCGCAGGGCGTCACCCCCGGTCTGCCGGTCCGCATCGAGCCCATGCGCCCGCGGGTCTACCCCACCGCCTGAGGGTAAGCGCTGGCGGCCACAACCGGCCGTTCGCCTTGCAATACCGCGTTATCAGGCGTTTAGCTTTCGCACTCTGCCGAAGAACACGTCATGGTGGCTGCTCGGGAGAACGAGGGCCGAAGCGACTGTGGACGACCCCGCCGATTTGAGCGCTGATGCCTCGGCCTTCTCCGCCGCGGCCAGCTGCTCTCCCGCGTGGGACGAGCAGGAGCGGGCGGCGGCGCTTGGGCGGTACGCCATCCTGGACACGCCCACCGAGGCGCAGTTCGACGACATCGCCAGCCTCGCCGCCGACGGCCTGTCTGCGCCCATCGCGGTGGTCAACTTCGTCGCCACGGAAAGGCAGTGGTTCAAGGCCGAGATCGGCATCGGCCAGCGCGAGCTGCCGATCGACGTCTCCATCTGCCGGCACGCCATCCTGCAGCCCGACCTCTTCGTGGTCCCGGACCTGCGCGCCGACAGCCGCTTCCGGCAGAACCCGCTCATCCACGTGCAGGATGGCCTGCGGTTCTATGCCGGCGCCCCCTTGCTCACTCCCGAGGGCCTGCCGATCGGCACCGTCTGCGTCCTCGACCGCACGCCTCGGCCGG
The DNA here is from genome assembly GCF_036563385.1 of Phenylobacterium sp. Classification (GTDB taxonomy): domain Bacteria; phylum Pseudomonadota; class Alphaproteobacteria; order Caulobacterales; family Caulobacteraceae; genus Phenylobacterium. The sequence goes on along the minus strand of NZ_DATCML010000019.1, from coordinate 5,561 downwards.
AGGGGCTGAGCGCGGCCGAGGCGCGCATCCTGCGGGTCCTGGCCCGCCACGTCATGGCGGAGCTCGAGCTGCGCCGGGCGCTCGCCGAGCGCGAGGCCCAGCTGGCGCGCCAGCGCGAGGCCACTGAGGCCGCGACGCGGGCCTCGGCCCTGCTTCAGGCGATCGGCGAGGCCTCGCCGATCCCGACCTACGCCAAGGATCGCCAGGGGCGGACCATCTACGCCAACGCCGCCCTGCTCCGGGAGCTGGGCAAGCCCCTGGAGGCGGTGCTCGGGCGCACCAACCGGGAGCTCGCGCCCGCCGACGCGGCCACCTACGACGACAACGACGCCCGGGTGCTGGAGACCGGCGAGGCCCTGGCCGCGGAAGAGACCTTCACCGATGGCCAAGGCCGCCGCACCGTCTGGCGGACCACCAAGGCGCCGCTCAAGAACGCCGACGGCGAGGTGATCGGTCTCGCCGGCGTGTCCGTCGACCTCACCACCGAACGCAACCAGCTGGCCCAGCTGGAAGAGGCGAGGCAGTTGCTCGCCGGCATCCTGCAGGCTTCGCCGGACCCGATCTTCGCCAAGGATGCGGATGGGGCCTACCTGTTCGCCAATCGCGCCACCGCGGCCGCCTTCGGCGATCCGGAGCGCGATCTCGTCGGCGTGAGGGCGGCGGAGCTGTTCTCGCCGGAGGCCTTCGCCGCCGTGCAGGCGCACGACGCCCGGGTTCTCGCCGGCGAGACCATCGTCGGCGAGGAAGCGCCGAGCTCGCGAGATGGCGTCGAGCGCGCCTACATGGTGAAGAAGGTGCCGCTGCGCACCGCCGAAGGCGAGGTCCGCGGCGTCGTCGCCGTGGCCCGCGACATCAGCGCCCTGAAGGCCAGCGAGCGCCGCCAGGAGCTGCTCCTCGACGAGCTGAACCACCGGGTGAAGAACACCCTGGCGCTGGTCCAGAACGTCGCCCGCCAGAGCCTGAAATCCGTGCCCGCCGACATCCGCGCCGGCTTCGAGTCCCGGATCATCGCCCTGGCCAACGCGCACGAGGTGCTGACCCGCCACAGCTGGGAGGCCGCCTTCGTGGAAGAGCTGGTGGCCGCCGCGATCGAGCCCTTCCTGGACAATCGCGACCGGCTCCGGGCCTCGGGTCCCAGCATGCGCCTCTCGGCCCGCAGCGCGGTGGCCGTCACCCTCGTTCTGCATGAGCTGGCGACCAACGCGAGCAAGTACGGCGCCCTGTCGGCCGACGGCCGGGTGGACGTGTCCTGGTGGATGGCGCGCAGCGGCGACGGCGCGATCATGAAGCTGCTGTGGGTGGAGAGCGGCGGCCCGCCGGTCAAGCCGCCCACCACCAGCGGGTTCGGATCGCGGCTGATCGCGGGCATCGCGCGCGAGAGCGGCGGCGAGGCTCGGCTGGAATACCGTCCCACCGGCGTTTTCTGCGAGATCATCGTGCCGCTGCCCTACGGTCGGCCGGAGCAGGCCCACGCCGTCGCCGACCTGACGGCGGGAGCTGCGCTCAACTGACGGCCTGCCCGCGGCGGCGGCTCACCTCAACTTGTAGGTCACCGCCAGGTTGAAGGCCGTGCTGCCGTTCTCGGGGGCCGGCGGGATGATGGTGAGCAGCAGGCCCAGGCGGCTGAGCGGGCGCGCGTCCGGCTCGGCCGCGGTCAGCCTGACATTGAAGGCCCCGATCAGCGGATCGGCCGAGTTGAAGCGGCGGTACCCGCCGTTGAGGTCGACGCCGACCATCCCGCCGAGGCGCAGCCGCGCGTCGCCCACCCGCGCGCTCAGGGGCTGCCACGCGACCCCCGCCAGCACCGTGTTGCGGCCATAGCTGTTGCGGAAGCCGCCGCCGACCAGCGACCACCGCTCGTTCAGAGCCACGTCGGCCAGCAGCCCCCAGTTCTCGTTGTTGAAGTCGCGATTGTTCGGCGTGTGGCGCGTGGCGACGGGGACCGCCAGCGTCACCCGAGACCAGACGCTGGGTGGCTCAGGTGGGACGCCGCCCTGGGCGGCTGCTGCGCCGCCCGTGAATGAGGCGCAGACCGCCAGGCCGGCCGCCAGGAATGCTCGCATCGTCGGCTCCCTTCGCGTCCCCCTAAACGCGGCTCCGGCGGCAAGGCTCAGGCGGGCGGGCGAATCCGTTGGCCCCGTTGCCCGCCCGCGCACGCTTGCCTACAAGCGCCTGCGCCACCTTCCCGGTCACGGAGGTCCACGATGGCCCTCGCGCGCGTCCGTCACGCTTGTTTTGCCCTGCTGTTCGCCTGGCCGGCGGCGCCGGTGAGCGCTGGGGCCGAGACCTTCCTGGTGATCGACCAGGACGATCGGCGGGCCCACGTGGCCAGCCTGTCGATCAGATCGGCTCCCGACGGCGCGCGGGTCCTCGACCTGTGGGGCGCGGCGGCCCAGCCGGGCGGCGACCCGCCGGCCACCTACCTGAAGTTCAGCTACGGCTTCGACTGCAAGGGCGCGCGCGTGCGGGCAGAGGAGGTCGTGGCCTACGACGCCGCCTTCCGGCCCGTGTTCCGCAATCCCAGCCGCTCGCCCTGGCGGGCCCTGCCGGGCGACCGCCAGATGCCCTTGCTGTTCAAGCTCGCGTGCGCGCCCCCGGGCGACGCACCGGCCGCCGCCGTCTCCGCCCCTTCGGCGCAGGCCATGTTGGTCGAGGTCCGCCGGCGCCGCGGCTGGTCCCCCTGACCGTCGCCGCGCGCGACCCTCGCGCGCCGAAGCCCGCCGCCTAGCCGCCCGGGTGCAGCCCCGGCGCTTCCTGGCCCGTGCGGGCGACATATTCCGTATAGCCGCCGCCGTACTGGTGGACCCCCTCGGGCGTCAGCTCCAGCACCCGGTTCGACAGCGCCGCTAGGAAATGGCGGTCGTGGCTGACGAACAGCATGGTGCCTTCGAAGTTCGCCAGGGCCTGGACCAGCATCTCCTTGGTGGCCATGTCCAGGTGGTTGGTCGGCTCGTCGAGCACCAGCAGGTTCGGCGGATCGAACAGCATCTTGGCCATGACCAGCCGCGCCTTCTCGCCCCCGGAGAGCACCCGGCACGGCTTTTCCACGTCGTCGCCGGAGAAGCCGAAGCACCCCGCCAGGGTGCGCAGCGCGCCCTGGCCGGCGTGCGGGAACGCGCCGTCCAGGGACTCGAAGATCGTCTCCTCGCCGTCCAGCAGGTCCATGGAGTGCTGGGCGAAGTAGCCCATCCGGACGCTGGCCCCGATGCTGACCACGCCCTCGTCGGGCTCGGTCGCGCCGGCCACCAGTTTCAGCAGCGTCGACTTGCCCGCCCCGTTGGCGCCCAGCACGCACCAGCGCTCCTTCCGGCGCACCAGGAAGTCGAGGCCCTCATAGATCGGCTGGGCGCCATAGCCCTTGTGGACGTTGCGCAGGCTGATCACGTCGTCGCCCGAGCGGGGCGGGCTCTTGAACTCGAACTGCACCGACTGGCGCCGCCGCGGCGCCTCCACCCGCTCGATCTTGTCCAGCTTCTTCACCCGGCTCTGCACCTGGGCCGCGTGGCTGGCGCGGGCCTTGAACCGCTCGATGAACTTGATCTCCTTGGCCAGCATGGCCTGCTGGCGCTCGTACTGCGCCTGGCGCTGCTGTTCGCTCAGCGCCCGCTGCTGGTCGTAGAAGTCGAGGTCGCCCGAGTAGGTGATCAGCGACCCGGCGTCGATCTCCACCACCTTGCCGATGATCCGGTTCATGAAGGCCCGGTCGTGCGAGGTCATCAGCAGGGCGCCGTCGTAGTTCTTGAGGAAGGCCTCCAGCCAGATCAGGCTTTCCAGGTCCAGGTGGTTGCTGGGCTCGTCCAGCAGCATGGCGTCCGGGCGCATCAGGAGGATGCGGGCCAGGGCCACGCGCATCTTCCAGCCGCCGGACAGCAGGCCGACGTCGCCGTCCATCCGCTCCTGGCTGAAGCTCAGGCCGGCCAGCACCTCGCGGGCGCGGGCCTCCAGGGCATAGCCGTCCAGCTCCTCGAACCGCTCCTGCACCTCGCCGTAGCGTTCGATGATGGCGTCCAGCTGCTCGGCCTGGTCAGGATCGACCATGGCGGCTTCCAGCCTGGCCATCTCGGCGGCGAGCGCGCTCACCGGGCCCACGCCGTCCATCACCGCGGCCACCGCGCTCTGGCCGGACATCTCGCCCACGTCCTGGCTGAAGTAGCCGATGGTCATGCCGGGATCGATGGTCACCAGCCCGTCGTCGGGCTGCTCCTGGCCGGTGATCATCCGGAACAGCGTTGTCTTGCCCGCCCCGTTGGGGCCCACCAGCCCCACCTTCTCGCCCTTCAGCACCCCCATCGAGGCCTCGATGAACAGGATCTGGTGGCCGTTCTGCTTGGAGATGTTGTCGAGGCGGATCATGGGCCGGTCCGCTATCCCGGCGGCGGGCGGAACGCCAGCCTCATCCCCTGGGGCGTTTGGTCCTAGCGCCGCGGCTCTACCTCCCCGCGAAGCGGCGGGCCGTGGAGGGGGCAAGCCTCAGGCGCAGGCGCTCGTCCCGGCGGGGCAAGCGCAGCGCGTGGGGCTCGCCCCCTCCACCCTTCGCTCTTCGCTATGCTCGGCGAACGGTCCCCCTCCCGCCGTTGCTGCCGCAACGGGGAGGCGGGGAAAATCCCCGCGCCGCCGCTTTCCCCTACCTCCCCCGCGAAGCGGCGGGAGGGGGACCGCCCGCCGACGTCCGCGCCAGCGGGCGGAAGAGCGGGTGGTGGAGGGGGCAAGCCACAGGCGCAGGCGCTCATCCCCGCGGGGGCAGGCGCAGCGTGTGGGGCTCGCCCCCTCCACCCCCGGCTCTCCGGCCTGCGGCCTCGGCCGGCGGTCCCCCTCCCGCCGTCGCTGTCCCAACGGGGGAGGTAGGGCGCTCCGCCGCCGACGCCGCCTACTGCACGATCCAGTCGCTCGACGTCAGCTGGCCAGGCGTCACGCCGACGAGGTTCGTCACCGTGATTGGCCACTGGCCGCTGGCGTTTGGGCCGTCCATGTCGACGATCACCTGGGTGCCGCCGCCGCCGGGTTGCAGCGTCATCCAGCCGTCGCGGATCGGGTCCGTGCCGGTGTAGCCGGCCTGGTCGAAGATCCCGCGCAGGTCGATCTTGTCCGTCCCCGGGGTGAAGTCGGTGATCTTGCCGGCGTTCCAGACCGGGTTGGCGAACACGAACCGGTCCGCGCCGCCGTTCCCGGTCAGCTGGTCGGGGCCCTGGCCGGCGTTCAGGGTGTCAGCCCCGGCGCCGCCGGTGAGCGTGTCGCCCCACTTGGACGAGGTCAGCACCTGGCCTCCGGTGGGCGGCGGGGTGCTGCCGTCGTCGTTGGTGATCGTGCCGGAGGCGGTCGCCGTGCCCAGGGTCGCCCCGGTGGGGCTGGCAAGCGTCAGGGTGAAGCCCTCGGTGTTCTCCGCCACGGTGTCGCCGGCCACATTGACCGTGATCGTCTTGGTGGTCTCGCCGGCCGCGAAGGTCACCGTGCCCGAGGGCAGGGTTCCACCCGCGAAGTCGGCGGCCGAGGCCGGGTTGGTCCCCGAGCCGCTGACGCTCCAGTTCACCGTCGAGCTGCCGGTGGTGGGGCCGCTGCGGGTC
>NZ_DATCML010000016.1:0-189647 GCF_036563385.1 Phenylobacterium sp. | reverse complement strand
CCCCCCCCCCCCCCCCCCCCCGCGGCGCCCGCCCGCAGTGTGACCTGGGGCGCATCGCCGACCCGCCCGCCGGGGCACTGGTGGCCGGCAGGAGGCGCAGATGGCGGACGAGAGCAGGGCCCTGAAGACCAGCAACGTGGTGCGGTTTCCGGCGGAGCGCCGGGAGACGCGCGCGCGGGCGACGGAGCTGGAGGACCTCGAGCCGCTGCCGGTGACCGGCTATCTTCTGCTGGCCCTGCTGGGCGCCTTCGAGCGGCGCGGCGACGGCGGCCTGCCCGACGCCACCGATGTGTTCACCGAGCTCGGGCGGATGGCGGAACGCTGGGAGGCGGATCCGGAGGTGTGCGCCCGGCTGCACCGGGCGATGCATCTCCTGATGGCGCGGCGCTTCGGGCGCTGGTGAGGCTCAGCCGGCCACCGCGCGGCGGGCGCGGAAGGCCTCGGCGACGCAGGGCATGACCAGCCAGCCGATGTCCTCCCCGATGGCGTCGAGCTCCTTGGCGGTGCTGGACGAGACGTGCAGGAACTGGGCGTCGCAGATGAAGTGGACCATGGGCACCGAGGGGTCGAGGCGCTCGGCGAGGCCGTGCAGGTTGAACTCCTCCCCGAAGTTCGTCGCCTCGCGCAGGCCGCGGACGATATGGGTGGCGCCGATCACCCGGGCGTAGCGGATCAGGCTCTGGCCGGTGTACTCGCCCACCTGCAGGGCGCCGCCGAACAGCGGCCCGTCGGGATCGGCCCCAGCCTCGGGCCAGAGCTCGACGACCGAGCCGCGGATCAGCCGCAGGCTCTCCTCGAGGGAGAAGGCGCGTTCCTTGCGGGGGTTCGCCCCGATGGCGATGTGCACGTGGTCGAAGGTGGCCAGCGCCTTTCGCACCACGTCGAGGTGGCCTCGGGTGACCGGGTCGAAGGAGCCCGCGTAGAGGGCCTTGGTGCGTTCCGCCTTGCGCATTCGCTCTCCGGGTCCGTGGGCGGAAGGTCCGACAGGCCTGCGGCCCGCGCAAGTCCGCTCAGCCGCCGCGCCAGACCGGCGGGACGGGCGCGCCGGTGATCTCGCGCAGGCGCCGTTCGGACAAGGCCTGCAGGGTCTGCATGGCGAGCGGCAGGGCCTCGGCGAGCTGGCGGGCCTGTTCGCGCACGCCGACCGGGAAGATGTCGCCGCCGTCGCGGATGGCTTCGGCCTGGCGCAGGCTCTCGCCCAGCGAGGCGCGGAGCTGCTCCACCTCCTCGCAGGCCAGCACCTGGGCCTCGTGCATCAGGCGCCGCGCGCGCTCGGGCACGCTTTCGGGACGTCGTCCCAGGTCGTAGACGACGTCGCCATCGACGACGCGGAGCTTGCGTTCTGTCACCCAATCCTCATCGGACGCACCCGGCCAGCCATACGAAAGGCAAAGCCGCGAGCGGCCGGTCCGTTCCCGCGCGGCCCGCGCGTGCTAGGCTGCCGCCACGTCTGGCGGAGCGTAAGAATGGCGGTGGCGGCGGGCTGGATCGACGACAAGTGGATCTACAGCAGCGACGCGGCGCAGAGCGGACGCTACTGGCTGCACGAGGGCTGGATCTGGGGGCCGTACGACGGGCCGGAGGCGACGGCCGCGCCGCCCAGCACCGGCTTCTGGGTGGCCAACGGTTGGATCTTCGGACCGCAAGGCGCCCAGGACGTGGACACCGGCTTCTTCATACGCGACGGCTGGATCTACGGGCCCTCGCCCTTCCTGCCGTTCGCGCCCAGGCCCGGCGGCAAGAGCCCGCGGGTGGCGGGCGGCTGAGGCTCAGCCCTGGTCGGCGGCCGCGGGCGGGCCGGCGACATCGGGCGTCTGCGCACGGCAGAACAGGGCCACCTCGATGCGTCGGAGCGTGGCGGGGTCGGGCGTCCAGACGGCGCCGCGCGCCCGGTAGGCGGCGAGCTCGCGCTCGAGCCGTTCGGACATGGGGTTGGGAGCCGCCGAGGTCTTGCGGAGCTTCACCAGCCGAAGCAGAGCCGCCCAGAAGCCGGAACGTCGAGCCATGACCAAGCACCTACGCCACACACCACTGCTGGCGAAACGGCGCCGCCGGGCGGGGGTTCCGGCCTATTGAACAGGCGGTCGGGCTTTAGCGGGCCGAGGCGCGGCCGGCGCGGCGACGCTCGGCCCCGGTGAACGCCGGGTCCCGTCGACGGCGGCGGTCAGGCCCGATGTAGGTGGCGGAGCGGATGAACGGCGGCCTGTGGCTCAAGGTGGCGACGAGCCGTTCGTGGACGGCGACCACGGTGAACGGCTTGACCAGATAGCCGTTGACGCCGGCGTCGCGCGCGGCGCGCACGGACTCGGCGCTGGCCGAGCCCGTCAGCATGACGATCGGCGTCTCGGCGACGGCCGCGCGGCGGTGGCGGCGGATCTGGCGGGCCAGATCGAGCCCGTCGACCTCGCCGAGATGCCGGTCGAGCAGGATGAGGTCGAAGGCCGCCGAATCCAGCGCCTGCAAGGCCGCGGGCGCCGTCTCCAGGTGGGCCAGATGTGCGACGCCCAGCCCGTTCAGCACGGCGCGCACGAGGTCCGCCATCTTGCGATTGTCCTCGACGAGCAGGATCTTCGCCGCCGCCAGGTTCATGCGCGCCCTCCCCCAGCCGCCCCCACGGCCGGTCAGCCCATGCAACCATGTTCTCCCTAAGCAACGGTTGCGAAGGATGCTTTACGCCCCGCGGCGCCCTAGGGTTTGGCATGGCTGGAGAGGGGAGCCGCCCCGCGTGGATGGGCCGCGCCGAGCGCACGGCGGCGAGTTTCCGCGCGACCACGGCGGGCGCCCGCGGCGCAGGACATTCGGTCTATGTCGCCCTGCTCCACGACCCCAGGCGGCGCGATCCGTGGGGCCTCTACGTGGGCCAGACCTCACGGGATCCCGACCTGCGCTTCGACCAGCACAAGGCGGGCTACAAGGCGAGCGGCGCCGTCCGGCGGTTCGGGGTGCGGCTGCTGCCGGAGCTCACGGCCCATCTCAATCCCCTGCGCGCCTGGGAGGCGCTGGAGCTCGAGGCGGCGCTCGCCGAGGCCTTCGCGGCCGCCGGCGTGCCCTGGGTGGAGGGTGGGCACTAGCGGCCCGCCGGGCCGCGCCGCCGCCTGACGGCGGACGCGCGGCCCGGCGGGGCGCCAGACGGCGTCAGTAGAAGGTGAGGTCGTTCGAGGTGAACGAGGTGTAGCCGACGAGCACGATGCCGTCGCCGTTGCCGAAGTTCACGAAGGTGTCCCCGTCACGGACTTCCACGGTGTAGTCGGTGGTGCCGGCCTTCTTCACGGCGATCATGTCGCCCTGTTCGCGGTGGTAGTCGTAGATGATGTCCCAGCCGCCGTTCGCGCCCACCAGGAAGGTGTCGGCCCCCAGGCCGCCGGTCAGGTAGTCGGTGCCGGTGCCGCCGTCGAGGGTGTCGTTGCCGTCGCCCCCGTCCAGGATGTCGGTGCCGTGCACGCCATCGGCCCGGTCGTCGCCGCCGTTGGCGTAGATGGTGTCGTCGGACGAGTAGCCGACCAGCCACTCGCCGTTATCGGTTCCGTAGAGCGTGTGTTTCCAATTCCCCTGCTGGGGCTCCCATTTAGCCATCGCAGACTGATCCCTGTGTCATTTCACGTCCCTCCGGACGGGAAACTTTTTGAAGGGTCGGTTTGTCGCGATTGAGCTGAGCGTCGCCATTTCACAAATGCGTGGGCGCGGCGCTGCAGAGGAACTGGTCGGCGCTCCCGGTCTCCGGCAGGAGCCGGGAGCGCCTTTCCAAAACGGAACGGCTTAGTTGGTCAGGCCGCCGAACAGCTTGGACACGCCGTTCTGGTCCGCCTTGTCGCGGGCGCGCAGGCTGCCGCCGAAGGTGAACCGGCCGCCGATGCGGAAGGTGTTGGCGTCGGCGTCGATGTCGTCGAACTCCAGCCGCTCGTAGCCCGCGAACACGGAGAACGGCGTATTCGCGAACTGGTATTCCGCGTCTGCGCCGAAGGTCCAGGCGTCCAGGTCGCCGGCGCCGTCCGCATCGGCGGTGATGTAGCCGAGCGAACCCGTGACCTTGAAGGTCTCGGTGAAGTACTGGCGGATCTCGCCGCGCAGCGCCCAGGCGTCCACGTCCAGGTCGTCGGCCTTGCCGTAGCCGATCTGGCCGTACAGCACGGTGTTCGGCGCGAGGTCCGCCTGCGCCTCGGCGCCGACGCCCCACAGGGTGTCGCCGTCGCTGGTCACGAAGCCGGCGAAGCCGCCCACCTGGGCGGCGCCCACTTGGGTGTTCAGGTGGCCGGTGGCGGTCCAGACGCTGTCGGCGTCTTCCGAGTCGCCGAAAGCGCCGTCGATCTGCACGCCGAGATTGCCGGCGTCGAAGGCGGCCGCGCCTTCGATCTCGAACCCGTCGGATTCCACATCGAAGCCGGCGACGTCGCCGTCCGTGCGGACATAGTTGCCGCCGACGTACCCGACGGTCTGGGCCTGGGCGGCGGCGGCCGACAGCAGGGTGGCGGCGGCGACGGTGGCCATGAGAGTGATGCGCATGTTCGCGATCCCCTTTTCTCGTTTTTGGGAGGCGGGCGTCTAAAGGGCGTCGCTGCGCCCCACAACAGCAAAGCTTTCGGTCGCACACTCGCTGGTTGTCGGCTGTGCTTTCTATGCCACCGAGCCTTGCGCGGCCGGAAATCGCACCTAAGGGGAGTGCGTCAGTGGACAGACGAAAGCTGTCAGCGGACCGAGAAACGGATGTGGGCGGGCGTCGCCGGCGTCCCGTCGGCGCTCACGAAATTGCGGTGCAGCTGGTTGTTGAAGCCGACCGCATAGGTTCGCCCGGCTTCCGCGATGCAGGAGAGGGTGAAGGTGCGGCGGTCGTCGGAGAGCGTCGCCCGCGGCGCGCACTTCGGAAAGGTCTTCGGATCGCCCACATAGGAGTGGCTGCCCGCCGTCATGGGGCGGTCGAAGGTCACCTTCAGCTCGAAGGCGCCTGGAGCGAGGATGGCGCCGGCGGCGGGGGAGGTGGAGACCACACGCGGCGGCGCGGCCTGGACCGCGGGCGCGGCGGACGACTGGAACAGGGCGACAGCGGCGAAGGCGCCGGCGGCAGAGGCGATCAGGACCAAGGCGAAGGCTCCCATCATCACGGGCGCGCGGAACCGGCCACGCGCTCCGGGGCGGACAATGGCGGCCACGCCGTGCGCTGCGCCATCCCGATTTCCTCGTCCCAATTTTTCTAGAGGCAGGCGTTGGGCCTTGAGCGCGCGCGCCAGTTCGCGGCTGGAGCCCGCTCCGGTCTTGCGCCGCGCCTCACGCAGGCGCTCGTTGACCGTGTTCACCGAGAGCCCGAGCTCGACAGCGATCGACTTGGCCATATGGCCCTCGGCCAGCAGCCGCAGCACCTGGCGGCTCGCCGTCTGTCAGGCGGGCGGCCGTGCTCTGGATCGGTGTCTCGGACATCGTGTGGTCGCAAGGCGGTGGTCGAGCGTTGCAATTGTAAATCCGGAGGACCGCCTGTGAGAACTGCGATCGCGCTTGCCTGCCTGTCCCTGGCCGCCGCTACGGCCGCCGCCGCCCAGCCCGCTGAGAGGCCGGCCGTGGTGCTGTCAGCCGACGGGGCCCTGTTGAACGTCACCGCCGAAGGCCGCTCGGAGCGCGCGCCGGACCTCGCCACCTTCAACGCCGGTGTGGTCACCCAGGCCAAGACCGCCGCCGCAGCCTTGGCCGCCAACTCCACCCGCATGGACGCGACCATCGCTGCGCTTCGCCGGGCCGGCGTCGCCGAGCGGGATCTGCAGACCTCCACCCTTCAGCTCGCGCCGCAGTACTACTATCCGCAGCCGCCGCGGCCGGTGCGCAATCCGGATGGATCGGTGACCGAGCCTGCGCCCGAGCCGCAGACGCCCCGGATCATCGGCTACGAGGCCCGCAACACCCTGACGGTGAAGGTGCGCCGCGTGACCGACCTGGGCCGAATCGTCGACGCCCTGGTGGCGGCCGGCGCCAACCAGGTGGACGGCCCCTACTTCAGTCTCGACAAGCCCGAGGCCGCCACGGACGAGGCCCGAGTGCAGGCGCTGCGTAACGCCCGCGCCCGGGCCGAGCTCTACGCGCGGGAAGCGGGCTTCCGCACCGTCCGCATCGTCAGCATGACCGAGGGCGGCGGCTACTATCCCGTGGTCCGCGACGTGATGATGGTCGGTCGCGCCGCCGGCGCCATGGCCCCGCCGCCGCCTCCGCCGCCGCCCGCACCGGTGCAGCCGGGAGAGGTGGCGGTCGGCGTGAGCCTCTCCGTTCAGTTCGCCCTGGAGCGCTGACGTCAGCCTACGGTGACGGTCAGCTCCATCTCGGCGTTGAGCAGCTTGGAAATCGGGCAGTTGGCCTTGGCGTCCGCCGCCAACTCCCGCAGGCGGGCCTCCTCGATGCCGGGGACGCTCGCCTTCAGCTCGAGGTCCGAACGGCTGACCCGGAAGCCCTCGCCCTCCGGCTCCAGCTTCACCCGGGCGGTGGTTTCCAGCGCGCCCTCCTCGATCCCGGCGCGGGCCAGGGCGAAAGACAGGGCCATGGTGAAACAGCCCGCGTGGGCGGCGGCGATCAACTCCTCCGGATTGGTCCCCGGCTCGCCCTCGAAGCGGGACCCGAAGCCGTAGCGCTGGTCCTTCATCACGCCGGAGCCGGTGGAGATCCAGCCCTTCCCGGTCTTGCCCGTGCCTTCGTATCGGGCGGTGGCGGTGCGGGTGATCATCGCGGGAAGCTCCTTGTGTCGGGGTGTAGGCTGACGGCGCGGAACGCGCGCTAGGCCTTCAACGATCAGGCGTCGTGGAAGGCGCCGAGCGAATTCGGGGAGGATGCGGATGGTGGATCTGGCGGGGGCTTCGGCCCTGGTGACCGGCGGCGCGGGCGGCTTCGGCGGGGCGACGGCCCGCAGGCTGGCTGAGCGTGGCGCGCGGGTGGTGATCGCCGACGTCAACGACGAGCGCGGCGAGGCCCTGGCCCGCGAGGTCGGCAATGGCGCGATCTACGTCCGCACCGACATCATGGACGAGGCCTCCATCGAAGCCGCCGTCCAGGCCGCGGTGGGCCTGGGCCCGTTGCGCGCGGCCGTGGTGGTGCACGGCGGCCCGCCGCCGCCCGGCTCCAAGGGGCCGGCCCGGGTGGTCAATCGCGAGGGCCAGCGCCTGCCGCTGAGCCAGTTCCACCACACCGTCCACGTCTATCTGGTGAGCGCCTTCGCGGTCACCAGCATGGCCGCCGAGGCCATGGCGAAGAACGAGCCCCTCAAGGACGGTCAGCGGGGCGTGATCATCAACACCGCCTCCATCGCCGGCTACGAGGGGCAGCCCGGGCAGTCCGCCTATTCGGCCGCCAAGGGCGGGATCATCGGCATGACCCTGACCATCGCGCGCGATCTGGCCCCGCTCGGCATCCGCGCCATGGCCATCGCGCCCGGCACCTTCCTGACCTTCGCCTACTCGTCCCGGATGACCGACGAGCAGGCCCAGGCCCACTGGGGCCCCATGGTCCCCAATCCGAAGCGCATGGGCGACCCTGACGAATACGCCCAGCTCGCGGTGCAGATCGTGGAAAACGACTTCCTCAACGGCACGACCATCCGTCTCGACGGCGCGCAGAGGTTCTGACCAGGGATCCCTCTCCCTCTCCCACCTCGCGGAGGAGGAGAGGGAGAGGGTGGGGAGGAATGATCCCTTGCGGAGCTTGCGAGGGGCGCACACGTTCGCTCCTCCATGCCAAAGCGTCCCACCGTCGCCAGTCTGAAGAAGGTCACGCCGGAGAACCTTGAGCGGCTGGGGGTCGAGCGCCTGGCGCAGATCTTGGCGCAGACGGCGGACGGGCGGCCCGAGCTGAAGCGGCGGCTGCGGATGGAGCTCGCGGCCGAGCAGGGGGCCGAGCACCTCGCGCTGGAGATCGACAAGCGGCTCGGTTCGCTGGAGACCAGCAAGGGCAAGGTGTCCTGGCGCCAGCGCGGCGCCTTCGTGCGCGACGTGGAGGCGCTGCGGGTGCTGATCGTGGACCGGCTGGCCGGCCCTGAGCCGGACGCGGCGCTGGCCCGCCTGTGGCAGCTGATCGGCGCCCAGCGGCGGATCGCCGGCCGGATGCGCGACAAGGACGGCAGCTTGGCGGCGGTGTTCGGCCGCGTGGCGGAGGACGTGGGGACCCTGCTCGCCCGGGGGGACTCCACCAGTGGCGGGGCGGCCCTGGCCGAAGCGATCGCGGCCGACCCCCTGGGCTGGGCCACGCGGCTGGAGCCGGTGCTGGGCAAGGTGTCGCCGGAGCTGGCCCATGTGGCCCTGGTGCGGCTGAGCGCGGACGCCCGGGCGACGGCGTCCTGGCTGCCGATCCTGCGCCGGTTGGCGGACGCCACAGGAGACGCCAACGCCTATCGCGCGACCTTTACCGAGCAGGCCCTGAAGGATCCATCGGTCGCGGCGGAGGTGGCCATGCGCCTGCTCGCCGCCGGCCGTGCGGACGAGGCTGGCCGGGTGCTGGAGGGCGCAGCGCCGAAGGCGGCGACGGGCCTGTCACGCCGTCCCGCCGAGCCTGACCCGGAGTGGGAAGGCGCCTGGATCGCCTGGCTGGAGGCTTCCGGCCGCCGCGATGACGCCCAGGCCGCCCGCTGGGCGTCCTTCGAGCGCACGCTGTCGGCCGAGCGCGCCCGCGACTACGTGCGCCGGCTGCCCGACTTCGATGACGTCGAGGCCGAGCAGAAGGCCTTTGACCTGGCCGCCGCGCACCGCGACTTCGAGACCGGGCTGCGGTTCCTCATGGAGTGGCCGGCGCTGGCCGAGGCCGCGCGCATGATCCAGGCCCGCGGCGAGGAGGCCCAGCTGCCGGCGGATGCGGCCGAGGCGTGGGCGGCGAAGCTTCGCGTCCGCTTTCCCGACGCCGCCCACCTGCTGCTGCGGAAGGCTGCCGCCGCGGCGTTCCGGCGCCGCGACTTCGCCACCTGCGACCGGCTGACCGCCGAGGCGGAGGCGCTCAGCGCCGACTGAGGCTCAGGCGGGCTCGCCGTCGCTGGCCGTGGCAGCGGCGGGGCGGACCGCCACCCGCCGCCCGCCGTCGAGCAGCTCGGCGCGCCGCCCTCTGAGGGGCAGGCTGCGGAACTTCTGAACGGCGTTCTCGTCGTCCGACGCGTGGATGGTGGCGCCGAACAGGAAGCCGCCGTCGTCGGCGTAGGCGCGCATACGATAGTTCCTCGGCACGTCGTTCCCGTCCTTCAACCCTGCCTTCAGGGGGAGAATAGTAGTTCTTTAGAGCAGGTGGAACAAGAAATCTGCGCGCGTGGTTGGCTTCTGGAACGGAGGCCGCACATGCCCGCGAAGAAGACCTTCAAGGCCGGCGATAAGGTGGAGTGGGACCACAGCCAGGGGACCACGACAGGCGAGGTGGTCCGCAAGCAGACCACCCCCACCACGATCAAGGGCCACAAGGTGGCCGCCTCGAAGGACAACCCCGAGTACATCGTGAAGTCCGGCAAGACGGGGGCGATCGCCGCCCACAAGCCGGAGGAGCTGCGGAAGGCCTAGCTGCCCCAGGGGCCGCGGCGGGTCTGGCCGGTGACCGGAACCGCCGTGGCGGACCGCCCACGCGGGCTTCCGCCGCTGACGATCGGCCGCGCGCCGGCGGTGCCGGCCAGGGCCATCAGCGCGTCGACGCGGTTGTGCGTCGCCGGGTGGGTGGAGAACAGGTTGTCGCCGCGACGCCCGCCGGCCAGCGGGTTGATGATGAACATGTGCGCCGTGGCCGGGTTTCGCTCGGCGTCCGCGTTGACGTAGCCGCCCCGGGCGTAGGCCTCGATCTTCTGCAGGGCCGAGGCCAGGGCGCCGGGATCGCCGCAGATGGCCGCGCCCTCGGCGTCGGCCGCGTACTCGCGGTGGCGGCTGATGGCCATCTGCACCAGGCTGGCGGCGATGGGGCCGAGGATGGCGATGGCGATGGCGGGCACGACGCCGGTCGGCCGGCCATCCTCGTCACGGCCGCCGAAGAAGAAGGCGAAGTTGGCCAGCGCGCCGATGGCGCCGGCTATGGTCGCCGTGATGGTCATGGTCAGGGTGTCGCGGTTCTTCACGTGCGCCAGCTCGTGGGCCATGACGCCGCGGATCTCGCGCCGGTCGAGCATGGCCAGCAGGCCGCGGGTGGCGGCGACGGCGGCGTGCGCGGGGTCGCGCCCCGTGGCGAAGGCGTTCGGCTGGTCCTGGTCGATGACGTAGATCTTCGGCCGGGGCAGCCCGGCGCGCTGCGCGAGCTCGGCCGTGTCGATGACGTAGTTGCGGATCAGCGGCTCGGCGTGGCCCTCGTCCACCTCGACGGCCCGGTACATGGACAGCACGATCTTGTCGGCGTTCCAGTAGCTGACGAGGTTCATGGCCGCGGCGAACAGGAAGGCGATCGCCATGCCGGTCGGACCGCCCACCAGATAGCCCGCGCCGACGAACAGCGCGGTCAGGGCGGCCAGGAGGGCGAAGGTGCGGAGATGGTTGCGCATGGGTCCTAGGTGGAGGGCGAATGTCCCTGACCGGATATGGGGATTTGCAGCGTCGCCTTCCAGTTCTGCCTCCGCCGCTTCGCACGGGAGGCAGGGGCTCTACCGCGCCGCGCGGCGGCGCAGCGGGGCGGCGCGGGGAGTGTCCACCGCCTCGGCCCGGAGGCGGGCTTCCAGCTCGTCGGCGGGCATCGGGCGGGCGAACAGGTAGCCCTGCATGCGGTCGCAGCCGGCGGCGCGCAGGAAGATGGCCTGCGCCTGATCCTCGACACCCTCGGCGACCAGCGAAACGCCGAGAGAGCGGGCGGCGTGCAGCATGGAGCCCACCAGCTTCGAGACCCGGGCGTCACGGGCCACGTCATCGATCAGCGAGCGGTCCAGCTTCACCGTCTGGATTGGCAGGTGCATGAGCGCCCGCAAGTTCGAATAGCCGGTGCCGAAATCGTCGAGGGCGATGTTCACGCCCTTGGCCGCCAGCCGCTCGATGTGGCGGCGCGAGAGCGCCAGATCCTGCAGCAGGAAGGTCTCAGTAATTTCGACGCAAAGCGCGGTCGCCGGCAGGTCGGTCTGCGCCAGACGGCCGATCAGCTTGCGTGAGAAGGCCGGATCGAGCAGCTCACGTGGCGAGACGTTGCAGGACACGTGCTCGATCAGCCCCTCGGCCACCCAAGGCGCGGCGCGGGCGCAGGCGGCCTCGAACACCGCCTCGTCGATGCGGCCGATGAGGCCGAGCTCCTCGGCGATGGGTACGAAGGCGGCCGGCGACAGCAGGCCCTGCTCGGGATGTCTCCAGCGCGCCAGCACCTCGACGCCGACGATGCGGCCGTCGGCGGCCTCCACGACGGGTTGGAACCAGGGCTCGATCTCGCCGGCCGGAATGGCCCGGCGGAGCTCCGCCTCCAGCGTCCGGCGCCGCTCGTTCTCCGCGCGCAGCTCGGCGTCGAAGGCGCTCCAGCGGCGGCCGCCAAGCGTCTTCACGCGATAGAGCGCCAGGTCGGCGAAGCGCTGCAGGTCGGAGGCGTCAGCGGCGTCCTGCGGGAACACCGCCACCCCGACGCTGGCCCCGGGGGCCACGTGCCGGCCGTAGATGTCGTGCGACTGGGCGAGAATGGAGACCAGCTCCTGGGCGCGGCGGGCGACGTCGGCGGTGGGCGAAATCACCGCGAACTCGTCGCCGCCCAGGCGGGCCACCAGCTCGCCGGGGCCGGCGTTCCAGCGCAGGCGCTCGCCCACCTCGGCCAGGAGGAGGTCGCCGGCGTGGTGACCCAGGGTGTCGTTGAGGTGCTTGAACCGGTCGAGGTCGATGACGAACAGGGCCACCCGGCCGCCGTCCGCCCGGGCGGCCTCCAGCCGGGACGCCAGGGCCTCGGTGAAGGCACCGCGGTTGACCAGGCCGGTGAGCGAGTCCGTCTGCGCCAGGCGCAGCGTCAGGGCGCGCTCGGCCTCGAGTTCGGCCACGCGGGCCTGCAGCTCGGCCAGGATGTCGGCGTGATCGGGCACGGGAGCGGGACGCCTCGAACGGAACGAGGCGCCCACCTTGGGCGGGACGCGGTGAATCCCACGTCAAATTGTAAGCTTAACAAGAATCTGCTCCCCCGCGGCCGCCGCGGGGGAGCGGAGCGAGACGATCAGGCGGGCCTGGGCTCCGCCGCCGGCAGCTCGATCTGGTTCTCCCATTTGGCGACGACGGCCGAGGCCACCGAGTTGCCGACCACGTTGGTAGCCGAGCGGCCCATGTCGAGCAGGTGGTCCACCGCCAGGATCAGCAGCAGCCCTTCTTCCGGCAGGCCGAAGTAGGTGAGGGTGGCGGCGATCACCACCAGGGAGGCGCGCGGGACGCCCGCCATGCCCTTCGAAGTCACCATCAGCAGGGCCAGCATGGTGATCTGCTGGCCGATGGAGAGGTCGATGCCGTAGATCTGGGCGATGAACAGCACGGCGAAGGTGCAGTACATCATCGAGCCGTCGAGGTTGAACGAGTAGCCCAGCGGCAGGACGAAGCTCGCCACCTTGCGGCTCACGCCCCACTTCTGCAGCTCCTCGAGGGTCCGCGGGTAGGCGGCCTCGGACGACGCGACCGAGAAGGCCAGCAGGGTCGGCTGGCGGATGCCGGCCATCAGCTTCAGCCCGCGCGCGCCGACGATCAGCACCAGGGCTGCGATCAGCAGGCCCCACAGGATGCCCAGCGACAGGTAGAAGCCGCCGACGAACTTGGCGTAGGTGGCCAGCACGCCGACGCCCTGCACCGCGATGGTCGCCGCGAGCGCGGCGAAGATCGCCACCGGCGCGGTCTTCATGACGTAGCCGGTGACCTTCAGCATGATCTGTGCGACCTGTTCGACGAGGGCCAGCACCGCCGGCGCCTTGTCGTCGATGGCCGAGACGGCCGTGCCGACGAACACCGAGAAGACCACGATCTGCAGGATCTCGTTGCGCGCCATGGCGTCCACGATGGAGGCCGGCACCAGGTGGGTGACGAACTCCTTCAGGCTGAACTTGGCCACGTCCACGGGGGCGCCGGCCTCCGCGGTCGGCAGCGCCAGGGACATGCCCGTGCCGGGCTGCAGGATGTGCACCATGACGAGGCCCAGCGTCAGGGAGACGATAGAGGCCACGATGAACCAGCCGATGGTCTTCACGCCGACCCGGCCGATCTCTGACGCGTCGCCCATGTGCGCGATGCCGGCCACCAGGGTGGAGAAGACCAGCGGAGCGATGATCATCTTGATCAACCGCAGGAAGACGTCGGTGAGGATCGAGAGGTTGTCGGCGACCGCCTCGGCCTGGGCGGCGTCCAGGGTCTGGTTGAGGATCCAGCCCGTCAGCACGCCCAGCACCATGGCGCCGACGATGAAGTAGGTGAAAAGGCGGTTCATGTAGGTCCCGGCGAGAATGTCGTCTTGCCGGCCTTTGTGGCGGGGAAGTCCGGCGCCGTCCATCCCGGCAAGGTCAAGGCGGCTCGCAACCGGCTGATCTGGCGTCTATAAGGCCCCGGATGAACATGAAAACGGATGCAGCCGGCATCGTCGATCGGCTGGAAGAGGAGTACCGCAGGAGCGTGGAGGCCCTGCGGAGCGACCTGAAGCGGTTCCTGGGCGGCGGCGCGCCGCCGGCGCCCGACGTGAGGGCCCAGGGGACCTACGCCTACCCGGAGCTGCGGCTGAGCTGGCCGCCTGGCCGTGCCTATCCACGGATCAGCCGGGCCTTCGCGCGCATCGGCAACCCGGGCCATTACGGCATCACGGTCACACGGCCGCGGCTGTTCCGCGACTACCTGATCGAGCAGCTCGACCTGCTGATGCAGGACTTCGAGGTGGAGATCGAGGTCGGCCGCAGCCGGCAGGAGATTCCCTTCCCCTACGTGCTCGACGGCGCCCAGGACCTGGCGCTGGCCGACATCGGCGCGGCGGAGATCGCCCGCCACTTCCCGACCACCGAGCTCGCCCACATCGGCGACGAGATCGCCGACGGCGCCTGGGTCTACAACCTCGACCGGCCCCGGCCGCTGGCCCTGTTCGACGGCCTGCGCACCGACTTCTCGCTGGCCCGGCTCGCCCACTACCTCGGCACGCCCGCCGAGCACGTGCAGCAGTACATCCTGTTCACCAACTACCACCGCTACGTGGACGAGTTCGTGCGCTGGGGCTGCGCCCAGCTGAAGGCGGGGGGCCCCTACACGGCGCTGTCGGCGGCCGGCCACGTGCACGTGACGAAGGACACCCCCGATCCGGAGGCCGCGGTCGCCGCCGGCGCCTGGCGCAAGCACCAGATGCCCGGCTACCACCTGATGGCCGAGGGCCGTGCTGGGATCAGCCTGATCAACATCGGCGTGGGCCCCTCCAACGCCAAGACGATCTGCGACCACCTCGCCGTGCTCCGGCCGCAGGCCTGGCTGATGATCGGCCACTGTGGCGGACTGCGCGGTTCGCAGACCATCGGCGACTATGTGCTGGCCCACGCCTACCTGCGCGACGACCACGTGCTGGACGGTGTCCTGCCGCCGGAGGTCCCGATCCCGCCGATCGCCGAGGTGCAGGTGGCCCTCAACCGGGCGGCGGAGAACGTCACCGGCGAGGCGGGCGACGTGCTGAAGCGCCGCCTGCGCACCGGCACGGTGGTCACTACCGACGACCGCAACTGGGAGCTCCGCTATTCGTCGAGCGCCCTCAGGTTCAACCAGAGCCGGGCCGTGGCCATCGACATGGAGAGCGCCACGATCGCGGCCCAGGGCTACCGCTTCCGGGTGCCCTACGGGACCCTCCTGTGCGTCTCCGACAAGCCGCTGCACGGCGAGATCAAGATGCCTGGCCAGGCCAACGCCTTCTACGAACGGGCCATCGGGCAGCACCTGCAGATCGGCATCGCCACCGTCGACCTGCTCCGCCAGGAAGGCGCCCGCCTGCACAGCCGCAAGCTGCGCAGCTTCGACGAGCCGCCGTTCCGATAAGCGCTCCCCCTCTCCCGCGGCGCGGGAGAGGAGTGGTCCGTTGTTCTCTCTTCATTCCGTCACGGAAGGCCGGTAAGGAACGGCCCATGAGCAGCCGCCGCATCGCCTTCGAGGGCATCGACAACTTCCGGGACTTCGGGGACTACCGGGCGGGCGACCGCCGGCTGCGGCGGGGGCGGCTCTACCGCTCTGCGCACCAGGCCCGGGCCACCGACGCCGATCTCGAGAAACTTGCGGCCATGGGGATCGCGGTCATCGTCGACCTGCGCCGGCCCAACGAGCGCCAGCGCGACCCGTCCCGTCGCTGGCAGGGCTTCGCCGCTCAGGTGGTGGAGAACGACATCGGCCACGCTCACGACGATCCCTGGCACGCGTTCCTCCGCGGTTCCGACCTCACGGAGAACTCGTTCCACCAGTACATGATGGACTACTACCGGGCCGCGCCGCACGAGCCCCGCCACATCGACCTCTACCGCCGCTACTTCCGGGCCGTGGCCGAGACGGAGGGGCCGATCCTGGTGCACTGCGCGGCCGGCAAGGACCGCACCGGCATCATCTGCGCGCTCACCCACCACCTGGCCGGCGTGCACGACGACGACATCGTCGAGGACTACCTGCTGACCAACGATCCCGAGCGGATCGCGCTGCGCACCCCCGTGCTGCAGGAGATCATCCGCGAAGAGACCGGCCGCACGCCCAGCGACGGCGCGGTGCGCGTCGCCATGAGCGTCGCCCCGGAGTACCTGGAAACCGCCTTCGACGTGATGCGCGAGCAGCACGGGTCGCTGGACGGCTACCTGGACGAGGTGCTGGGCCTGGACGCGCCGCTGCGCGAGCGGATCCACGACCGCATCCTCGGCTGAGGCCTCAAACGACGGCGCCCGCCACGGCCTCCGCAAACCGTGACGGGCGCTTTCTAGGGACAGACCTCTTGGGAGAAGCCCGACGCCAGAATTGCGCGGGGGGCGTTCCTGCGCCTAATCACCAGCGCGTGTTTCACGGAGTGATGATGCAGAGCTTCCAGCCGCCCCGCCGCGTCCTGATGGGCCCAGGCCCGTCCGACGTCCCGCCGCGCGTCCTGCAGGCGCTGGCCCGGCCCACCGTCGGCCACCTCGACCCCGCATTCCAGGGGCTGATGGAGGAGATCAAGGCGGCGCTGCAGCGGCTGTTCAATGCGCCCGACCACGCCTGCGTCCCCCTGCCGGCGCCCGGCACCGCGGGCATGGAAGCGGCGATCATGAACCTGCTGGAGCCGGGCAACCGCGCGGTCGTCGCGGTAAACGGCGCCTTCGGCGGCCGGATGGCCGACATGGCCGGGCGCGCCGGGGCCGAGGTGGTCACGGTCGACCACGCCTGGGGCGAGCCGGTGGACCCGGCGCGGGTCGAGGAGGCGCTGGCCGCCGCGCCCACGAAGGTGCTGGCCTTCGTCCATGCGGAGACCTCCACCGGCGCGCGCAGCGACGCGGGCGTGCTGTGCAAGCTGGCCCGCGAGCATGGGGCCTTGTCCATCGTCGACACGGTGACCTCGCTCGGCGGCATTCCCGTGGACGTGGCCGGCTGGGACGCCGACGTCGTCTATTCGGGAACGCAGAAGTGCCTCTCGGCCCCGCCCGGCCTGTCGCCCATCGCGCTCTCCAAGCAGGCGCAGGCGGCGATCGGCGCGCGCAAGGAGAAGGTCCGCAACTGGCTCTGCGACTTCAACCTGCTGATGAGCTACTGGGGCGGGGAGGGCGGCCGCACCTACCACCACACCGCGCCCGTGAACGCGCTCTACGGCCTGCACGAGTCGCTGGTCATCCTGTTCGAGGAGGGCCAGCAGGCGGCGATCGTGCGGCACGCCCGCATGCACGAGGCCCTGGCCGCCGGCCTCCAGGCCGCCGGGCTCGAGTTCCTGGTGGCCGAGAGCCATCGCCTGCCGCAGCTCAACGCCGTGCGCGTCCCTGACGGCGTCGACGAGGCCGCCGTGCGCGCTCACGTGCTGGAGAAGTGGGACCTGGAGATCGGCGCCGGCCTCGGGCCGCTGAAGGGCAAGGTCTGGCGCATCGGCCTGATGGGCGCCTCGGCGACGCCCTGGCATGTGCGCCTTTGCCTGACCGCGCTCTGCGAGGCCTTGGCGGCCCAGGGACGCGCCGTCGACGCCACGGCGGTGCTCGCCGCCGCGGACGCGAAGCTGGCGGGCTGAGCCAGTTCGGGTCTAACGTCCCGCCAAGGCCGCGCTGCAAGACGCGGTGGAGGGGTTGAGCGTGTCCGATCCGAAGTCCCTGGACGCCGACGGCCCGGCGGCCGTCGTCGAGCCGCCGATCATCTCGCAACTCGGCGGGGACGGGCGGTTGAACCGCGGCGGCGTCGCCTGGGCGCTGCACCAGGGCGGGCGCGACCCGTTCATCATCCTCGTCACCATCTACATCTTCATGCCCTATGTGGCGGCGGTGCTGGTGGGCGACCCGGTCCGCGGCCAGGAGATGATCTCCCACTGGGACCAGCTGATCGGCTGGATCGTGGTGGTGACCGCGCCCTTCCTCGGGGCGTCGATCGACAAGCTTGGGCCCCGCAAGGGCTGGCTCGGCCTGATCGTCGGCCTGATGGTGCCGATGATCGCGGCCCTGTGGTTCGCCGCGCCGGGGGGCGGCTTGAGCCTGGCCATGGTCGCCGCCCTGGTGATCGGGGCGCGCGTGCTGTTCGTCTACGCCGAGGTGCTCCACAACTCCCTGCTGATCCGCGCGGCCGGGCTGGAGGCGGCGCACAAGGCCTCGGGCCTGGCGCTGTCGCTGGGCAACGGCTTTTCGGTGATCGCGCTGGTGTTCACCGCCTGGGCGTTCGCCCTGCCGGGCAAGGTGGACTGGGCCTTCGTGCCGGCGGCGCCGCTGTTCGGCCTCGATCCCGCCACCCACGAGCCCGAGCGGGTGGTGGCCCTGATGGCCGCGGCCCTGCTGCTGCTGGGCTCGATCCCGATGTTCCTCTTCACGCCGGACGCGCCCAAGACCGGCATACCCATGTGGAAGGCGTGGGCGGACGGCGCCGCCGAGCTGGGGCGGATGCTGAAGACCGTGCGCCGCCACCGCGACGCAGTGCTCTACCTGGTCTCCCGGATGTTCTTCGTGGACGGGATGAACGGCGTGCTGATCTACGCCGGCGTCTATGCGGTGGGCGTGATGCGCTGGGGACCGCTGGAGATGCTGGCCTACGGCATCCTGCTCTCGGTGGTGGCGGTGCTGGGCGGCTTCGTGGCCCGCTGGATGGACGAAGGCCTCGGGCCGAAGACGGCGCTGAAGATCGAGATCTTCATCACCGTGCTCGGCCTCCTCGCCCTGCTGGGGATGGCGCCGGACCGGATCCTGTTCCTGTGGAGCTACGATGCGGCCACCGCCACGCCCCTGTGGGACGGCCCCGTGTTCCGCCACTGGCCCGACTGGGTCTTCGTGATCATCAGCTTCTTCAATGCGGTCTTCATCACCGCCCAGTACGCCTCCAGCCGCACCTTGCTGACGCGCCTCACCCCGCCGGAGCAGACCGGCGCCTTCTTCGGCGTCTATGCCCTTTCCGGCGTGGCCACGGCCTGGCTTGCGCCCACCCTGGTGAACCTCGGGACGCGGCTCACCGGCACCCAACAGGGCGGCTTCGCCACCATCAACGTCCTGCTGGCGATCGGGCTAGCCATGCTGTTCCTGGTCCGCGGCGGGGGCCGGGCGCTCCGATGATCGGTCCCGACGACCGCGGCCTGCTGCTGGGCGACGGGCTCTTCGAGACCCTGCTGGCCGAGGGCGGCCGCCTGCGCGACGAGCAGGCGCACCTCGACCGGCTGGCCGCCGGCTGCGCGGCGCTGGGCCTGCCAGAGCCGGATCGCGCCGAGGCCGCGCGGCGCATGCACGAGGCCCTGTCCAGCGCCGGCCTCGACGGCGCGCGGGCGGCCGTGCGCCTGACGCTGACGGCGGGCGGCGGCGGGCGGGGGCTCGACCGGCCTGACCCGCTCACGCCTGTGATGTTCGCCACGGCGGCTCCGTCGCCGAAGCCCGCTGGGCCGGTGCGGTTGGCCACCGCCAGCATCCGGCGGAACGAGACCTCGGCGGCCTCGCAGCTCAAGACGCTGTCCTACCTGGACAACGTGCTGGCCCGTCGCGAGGCGCGCGCGGCGAGCGCCGACGAGGCGCTGATGCTCAACACGCGCGGCGAGCTCGCCTGCGCCGCGGCCGCCAACCTCTTCTGGATCGCCGGCGAGCGGCTGTTCACGCCGGCTCTGGACTGCGGCGTCCTGCCGGGGATCACGCGCGCCCGGGTGATCGCCGTCGCGCGGTCTGCCGGGGTGCCGCTGGACGAGGTGGCGACGGGCCCCGACGCCCTGGCCGCGGCCGACGCGGTGTTCGTGACCAACAGCCTGGTGAGACTCCGTCGGGTGGAGTCGCTGGACGGCCGCCCCTTCGGCTCGGACCCGTTGCTCGGCGTCCTCGCCGCCGCCCTCGACGGCGGCTAGCCGTTGGACCAGAGCACCTCGGAGGACCGGCGGGGCTTCAGGAAGAAGGTCTGGCTGAAGCTCAGGGGCTCGGGCAGCACCTTCTGAAGCGGCGAGGTCCAGGTGTAGCTGACCTCGGTCATGATCACGCTGTCGCCGGCGAGCAGCAGGTTGGCCGGCACGCCCGGCGCTGTCTGGGTGGCGGTCAGCGCCGTCATGCCGTCGCCCCGGCTCCAGACCACTTTCGGCACGGCGTTGGCGTCGGCCTTAACGCTGGTCACCCGCATGACGAGCGTGTCGGCCGGGAACGGCCGCAGCACGGCGTCGGCCACGTGGAAGACGTCCGTCATGGTGGTCGCGTTCATCTGGTGCGACTGGGCGACCAGGTCGGCGACCACAGAGGCGGCGTGGCTCGCCCGCCGCTCGGCCATCATCGCCAGCGTCAGCTCGGAGAGGCCGAGATAGAGGCTCGTCATGATCGGCGCGATCAGGGCGAATTCGAGCGCCGCCAGGCCGCGCTGGTCGCTGCGGAAACGTTTCAGCATGCTGCGCCTCCCGGCGGCTCGTCGCTGTAGGGCTCGTTGCGGAAGGCGGTGGTGACGGAGAGCAGGCGGACGCCCGAGCCGGAGCCCATGGTCTCGAAGACCGCGCCGACCAGCGGCGTCATCAGCTTCCATTTGTAATAGACCCGGACCAGGACGATGTCGGTGGGCGCGCCCGGCGCCCAGCAGGTGGTGTTCGGGTTGAACGTCGCCCCCGGTTGCGGGGTCGCCGCCGCGAGGCCGGAGAAGCTTCCGAAGGTGCGCACGTCGACGAAGAGGTTGGCGTCGCAGGTCGGGCTCAGCCAGCCCATGGCGTCGCAGACCTGGGTCTTGAAGGTGGCCTTGGTGTTGGCGGTGGTCGTCTGGAACTCGCCCGTACGCACGCGGCGCGAAACCGCCTCGGTGGCGTTCTCCAAGGTGGTGGTGGTGAGCAGCAGCAGGCCGAGTTCCAGCACCCCGAACATCAAGGTCATGGCGATCATCCCCACCAGGCCGAACTCGACCGCCGTCGCGCCCTCGCGGGCGCGGCCGAACCGCGCGAGCGCGGCCTTCAGGCGTCGGGTGGGGCGGGGGCTCATGCGGGCGCGCGTTCTCGCGAAAGGAGGTGCGACGAACCTAGGCCCGCAGAGCTAACTCCCGCTTAAGTGCTGTATTTTACGAGAGGAAAGCGGTCGTGGTTAAGAAGGGCTAATGGTGAACTTGCGTTTAGCATGCGCGAATACTGGGGGTTAAGTGGGCGACCGGCATCGTGAGGACGGTATCGGCAGGGGCAGCAGACGCTGGGTCAGCCCGCTGCCCTGAAAAGGAGATTGAGTATGTCGAAGTTCATCGCCCGCTTCGCCAAGGACGAGTCCGGCGCCACGGCCATCGAGTATGGCCTGATCGCCGCCCTGATCGCCGTGGTGATCGTGACCGCCCTGCAGTCCATCGGCCCCAAGCTGGCCGCCGCGTTCAACGACGTCGACGCGGCTCTGCCGGCCGCCTAAGGCCGGCCACAAGCTCAGTAGCGTAGCGGAGGCCCCTGGCGCGATGCGCCGGGGGCCTTCTGCATTCCGGGCAACGCTCCGTTCACCCGCAGGCGCCAAGCTTCGCCGGTCGGAGGCTTCAGAATGACCGCCTATCTCGCCGCAGCTTTCGTGCTGGTCTTCCCCGCCCTGGTGATCACGGCCGCGCTGCGCGATGCGGTCAGCTACACCATCCCCAACTGGATCTCCCTGGCGCTGCTGGGCGCCTTCCCGCTGGCCGCCGTGGCGCTTGGCCTGCCGTTGCCGCAGGTGGGGATGCACGCCGGCGTCGGCTTCCTGGCCCTGCTGGCCGGCATGGCCATGTTCGCCCTGAACTGGATCGGCGGCGGCGACGCCAAGCTGTTCGCGGCCGCCGCCCTGTGGCTCGGCTGGCCGGCGGTGGCGAGCTTCCTGCTGGTGACCTGCGTGGCCGGCGGCGCCCTGGCCATGATGCTTCTCTCCCTGCGCTCCGTCTGGCTCCGCCCCCTGGTGACGGGCGGCCCCGGATGGCTGAACCGCCTCGCCCAGCCCGGCGAGAACGTGCCCTACGGCGTCGCCATCTGCGCAGGCGCCCTTGCGGCCTTCCCGGCCTCGCCGCTGATCGGCGCCCTTCACGTCTTCGCCTGACCGGTTGCGGCGGGCCGGGTCTTCCGCCTAGGTGGGGACGATGTCCGACGTGATCCTCGAGGCGGCCGAGACCGCCACCCCCATTGAAGCGCTCGCCGAGTCCGAGCTCGCCGCTGTCGTCGACGCCGCGCCGGCGTTCGTGAAGGGCTTCGCCCGCGCCGCCGATTTCAAGGCCAAGGCGGGCCAGGTGCTGACCGTCCCGGGCGAGGACGGCGCGACGTCGACCGTCCTGTTCGGGCTCGGCCACGCGCCCGATGCCATGGCCTTCCGAGGCCTCGCCGCCAAGCTGCCGGCCGGGACCTATCGGATCGCCCGCGCGCCGGAGGCGCTGGACCGCGGCCAGATCGCGCTCGCCTTCGCCCTCGGGAGCTACCGCTTCGATCGCTACAAGAAGAAGGACGCCGAACGCGCCCGCCTGGTGGCCGAGGGCTGCGACGTGGCCGAGATCCGGCAGGTGGCGCACGCCTGTGCGCTCGCCCGGGACATGATCAACACCCCGGCCAACGACATGGGGCCGCGGCAGATCGAGACCATCGCCCGCGAGATCGCCGAGCAGCACGGCGCCGAGATCACCGTGGTGCAAGGCGACGACCTGCTCGAGGCCAACTATCCGGCCGTCCACGCGGTGGGCCGCGCCGCCGTCCCCGAGCGCGCGCCCCGGATGATCGAGATCCGCTGGGGCGAGGCCGGGCGTCCCCTGGTGGCGATCGTCGGCAAGGGGGTGGTGTTCGACACCGGCGGCCTCGACATCAAGCCCTCGGCCGGCATGCGGCTGATGAAGAAGGACATGGGCGGCGCCGCCCACGCGCTTGCCTTGGGCCGGATGATCATGGCCGCCAAGCTGCCCGTGCGGCTCGCGGTGCTGACGCCGGCCGTGGAGAACGCCATCTCGGGCGACGCCATGCGGCCCGGCGACGTGCTGGCCTCGCGCAAGGGGCTGACCATCGAGGTGGGCAACACCGACGCCGAAGGGCGGCTGATCCTCGCCGACGCGCTCACCCGCGCCGCCGAGCTGGAGCCGGCGCTGACCATCGACCTGGCCACCCTGACCGGGGCCGCGCGCGTCGCGCTGGGCCCCCACCTGCCGCCGTTCTTCACCGAGGACGATGCGCTCGCCGCCGCCATCGAGAAGCATGCCGTGGCCGCGTCCGACCCGGTTTGGCGGATGCCGCTGTGGAAGCCCTATGCGGACGCCCTCGACAGCGACATCGCGGATCTGAAGAACGACCCCGACGCCTGGGCGCAGGCCGGCGCCGTGACGGCGGCCCTGTTCCTGCAGCGCTTCGCCCCGCCGGGGCCGTGGGCGCACTTCGACGTCTTCGCCTGGAATTCCCGCAGCCAGCCCGGCCGCCCGGCGGGCGGCGAGGCGCAGGCGATCCGCGGCCTCTTCGGCATGATCCGCGAGCGCTTCGCTTGAGCCTCGACCCGCGCGTCACGCCCCTGCGCGACGGGATCGCGGCGCGCGCCCTCGAGGGTTTGGTGGCGGCCGAGGTCTACCTGGACCCCACGCCAATGACCTGCGCCGCGCCCGCGGCGGGGATCCACCGCGCGCCCGACGCCGCGTCAGAGCAGATGGACCAGCTGCTGTTCGGCGAGCCCTTCCAGGTGCTGGAAGAGGAGGGCGCCTTCGTCTTCGGCCAGGCGCCCCGCGACGGCTACTGCGGCTTCGTGGAGGCGGCGAAGCTCGCGCCGGCGCGAGCGGCTCCCACGCATTATGTGGCGGCCCTGCGCACCTACGCCTTTGCCGAGCCGAGCATCAAATCCAAGGCGTCGGGGCCGTTCTCCCTGAACAGCCTCGTCCAGGTGGAAGCCCGCGAGGGCAAGCTCGCCAAGGTGGCGGGCGCCGGCTGGCTGACGGCCGACCACCTGGCTCCGATCGGCGTCTACCAGCAGGACTGGGCGGCCGTCGCCGCCCGCTACGCAGGCGCCCCCTACCTGTGGGGCGGCCGCGAGAGCCTGGGCCTGGACTGCTCGGGCCTGGTGCAGGCGGCGCTGTTCGCCTGCGGCCGCGCCTGCCCGCGCGACGCTGACCAGCAGGAGCAGATGGGCCGTCCGATCGCGCGCGAGGAGTTCGGCCGCGGCGATCTCGTCTTCTGGAAGGGACATGTGGCCATGGGCCTGGACGCCGAGACCATTGTCCACGCGAACGGACACCACATGGCCGTGGCGATCGAGCCGCTCGACGCGGCGCTCGCCCGCATCGCGGCCAACAGCTACGGCGACGTCACCAGCTACCGGCGGCTCTAAACAAAAACGGCGCGCCGTGGCGCGCCGTTTCCGTGTGCGTTTGCTCGCAGCCTACTGCCGGCTGTTGCCCGAAGCCGTCGGGGACGCCGCCGAGGCGCCGCGCTGCTCGCTCGGCGCGCCAGGCGCCGGTGCGCCCGTGCCCTGGCCGGCCGGGCCGCCGGCGCCCGTCGCCGGCGTGGCGGTGGAGCCGGTGGCGGTCGGCTGGCCTTCCGCGGCCGCGCCAGGGGCCGGGGCGGCGTTCGGGTCCACGCCCGCGGCCGGAGCCGCCGCGGCGGCCGGGTTCGGGGCCGGCACCGGCAAGGTCCCGCCCTTGGAGCGCAGGTAGGCGATGATGTTGATGCGGTCCTCGGCCTTCTTCAGGCCGACGAAGGTCATCTTGGTGCCCGGCAGGTACTTCTGCGGGGCGGCCAGGAAGGCGGAGAGCTCAGGGTCGTTCCAAACCGGCACGCGGCCGCCGAGGTCGGTCATCGCCTGCGAATAGGCGAAGCCGCCGTGGCCCGCCGGCTTGCGCCCGACGACGCCGAACAGGTTCGGGCCGGTGCCGTTCGCGCCGCCGGCGTCGACGGTGTGGCAGGACTTGCACTTGTTGAAGGCGGCCTCGCCCGCGGCGATGTCCGCCGTCGGCAGGACGGTGCCCCAGTCGATCGGCGCCTCAGCGGCGCCGCCGCCGGCGCCTTCCTCGGCTGCGACCTCGACAAGATAGCCGGGCTTCTCGACTTCCTGCGGGGCGAACACGCCGCCCGAGAGTTCCTTCAGACCCACGAGGGCCAGGCCCGTCGCCAGGACGGCGCCGGCGATCTTGTTGAACTTCAGGTCGCTCATAGTGTCGAAGTCGGTCCTCTCGACAGCCGGCGCGCCCACCGGCTTAACGCGCGGGAATCCCGCCCCTTATTGCGCGTGGCTCTCTTACACGCTACCGGCGCGGGCGCAACCGCCCACTGCTTGGCCATGAACCCGATCGTCCTCATCCCCGCGCGCATGGCCGCGACCCGCCTGCCGGGGAAGCCTCTGGCCGATATCGGCGGTCTGCCGATGATCGTCCGCGTCCTGCGCCAGGCGGAGGCCGCGGGCGTCGGCCCGGTGGCCGTGGCGGCCGGCGATCGCGAGATCCTGGAGGCTGTGCAGGCGGCCGGCGGCCGCGCCGTTCTCACCGACCCGGACCTGCCCTCGGGCTCCGACCGGATCGTCGCCGCCCTGACCGAGTTGGACCCGGCCGGGCGCCATGACGTGATCGTCAACCTGCAGGGCGACATCCCCTTCGTGCAGCCGCAGGCGGTCCGCGCGGTCGCCGAGCTGCTGCAGGCGCAACCCTCGTGCGACCTCTCCACGGTCATGGTGGCCGAGGCCGATCCATCGGAACGCAGCAACCCCGACATCCCGAAGGTCGTGGCCGCCATGCAGCCGGACGGACGCACGGCGCGCGCTCTCTATTTCACCCGCTCGGTGCTCTACGGCGACGGGCCGGTGTGGCTGCACCACGGGATCTACGGCTACCGGCGCGAGGCGCTGATGCGCTTCAACGCGGCCAGTCCCTCGCCCCTGGAGGCGCGCGAGCGGCTGGAGCAGCTGCGGGTGCTCGAGCTGGGCATGCAGGTGTGGGCGGCGGTCATCGACGAAGCCCCGATCTCGGTCGACAACCCCGCCGACCTCGAGCGGGCGCGGCAACACGCAAGGACCATCGGATGACCAAGGGACGGATCGCCTTCCAGGGCGAGCTCGGCGCCAACTCCCACGAGGCCTGCGCCCAGCACTTTCCCGAGTTCGAGCCCGTGCCGCACGCCAGCTTCGAGGACGCCTTCGAGGCCGTGAAGACCGGCGACTGCCAGCTCGGCATGATCCCGGTGGAGAACTCGATCGCGGGGCGGGTAGCCGACGTGCATCACCTGCTGCCGTCCTCGGGCCTGAAGATCATCGGCGAGCGCTTCAAGCCGATCCACTTCCAGCTGATGGCCAACCCCGGCGTGAAACTGGAGGAGGTCACCACCGCCATGAGCATGCCGATCGCCCTCGGCCAGTGCCGCAAAACCATCCGCCGCCTGAAGCTGAAGACCGAGGCCACCGGCGACACGGCCGGCGCCGCCAAGCTGCTGTCAGAACGGCCCGACCGCACCAAGGCGGCGGTCTCGCCGGCGCTCGCCGCCGACATCTACGGGCTGGAGATCCTGGCCCGCGACATCGAGGACGAGCACAACAACACCACCCGCTTCCTGGTGATGACCGCGGACCCGAACCCCCCGCCGCCGCCGTTCACCGCCCCCTGCGTGACCAGCTTCATCTTCCGCGTCAGGAACCTGCCGGCGGCGCTCTACAAGGCGCTCGGCGGCTTCGCCACCAACGGCGTCAACATGACGAAGCTCGAGAGCTACATGGAGAACGGCCTGTTCGCGGCGACCTTCTTCTACGCCGAGGTCGACGGCCGTCCGGAGGACATCGGCCTCGCCCGCGCCTTCGAGGAGCTACAGTTCTTCAGCGAGAAGTTCGAGATCCTCGGCGTCTACGCGGCCGACCCGTTCCGGGCGCGGTAGGTTCGCACCAATCCTCCCGCGCAGGGGGAGGTGGCCCGAACAGCTCCCCCTGAGGGGGAGCATCAGGAAACCTCACCCTTCCTCCACCCAGGCCCTGATCAGCTGGTGGGCGATGGCCATGGGGGTGGGGGCCATCATCCCCTCCAGCCGGCCGGCCAGCAGGTCGCGGGCCTCGTCGCGGGTCAGCCAGCGGATCTCCGACAGCTCCGTCTGGTCGGGTGCGGCCTCGTCGTTCTCCACCTCGGCGATCAGGCCGATCATCAGCGACGAGGGGTAGGGCCAGGGCTGGCTCGAATGGTAGCGCACCTTCGTCGCCTTCAGCCCCGCCTCCTCGTTTAGCTCGCGGGCGCAGGCCTCCTCGATGCTCTCACCGGGCTCCAGGAAGCCGGCGAGGGCCGAGTACATGCCCTTGGGCCAAGCGGCCTGGCGGCCCAGCATGCAGCGATCGCCGATGTAGGGCAGCATGATCACCACCGGGTCGGTCCTGGGGAAGTGTTCGCTCTCGCAGGCTTGGCACTGCCGCTTCCAGCCGCCGTCCTTGATCAGGGTGGGCTCGCCGCACTGCGCGCAGTGATCGTGCCGCCGGCGCCATTCGAACATGGCCTTGGCGGTGGCGATGATCGCCGCCTCAGGCGGGGGCGCCTTCAGCGCGATCGCGCGCAGGTCCTCGAACCGGCCGAGCCCCTGCAGCGGCCCTTCAGCCGGGTCGACGGAGCCGCCGAGGTCCGCCGCGAAGATCGCCGTGTCCTTCCAAAGCCCCATGAACAGCAGCTTCTCAAGGCCGCCCGCCAGTTCGCTCACCACCCGCGGCGGCAGGTAGGCGATCTGTACGCCGCCGTCCTTGCCGGCCTCGACCAACGGCTTGCCGTTCCACAGGGCGAGGCCGAGGCTGTCGGGGCTGGCCAGCTGCTCGGCCAGCCACTGGGCGTTCCCCCGCCGGTCGCTCGCCCGGTCCAGCGGGTTGCCGGCGAAGGTGTTCAGGAAGACGTCGAGGGCCATCCGGACGTTCTAGAGCGCCCGGACGGCCTTGCGAAGCGCCGGCCTAAAGCGGCAGGGGCCGGCGACCGGTGATCTCGAACCGCGTGCGGCCGCCGGGGGGCATGGCGAGCCCCGGGCGGGCCAGCGGCTGGCCGCCGCCGACCCAGACCTCCACCGGGCCCGGCTCGATGGCGCGTGCGCCGTCGGCGGCGACCACGCTCAGCGCCCGGTCCTGGAGCGTGAAGCGCACCGTCCGCGTCTCTCCGCGCTTGAGGTGGATCCGCTCGAAGCCCTGCAGGCTGCGCAGCGGCGCGTCCGGCTTGCCGGGATGGGAGAGATAGAGCTGCACCACTTCATCCGCGTCCATGGCCCCGGAGTTGGTGACGTCCACGGAGACGGTGACGCTCTGGTCCGCGCCGATTCGGGGCGCGCTCACCCGCACCGGCCCGTAGGCGAAGCGGGCGTAGCTGAGCCCATGGCCGAACGGATAGAGCGCTTCGCCGGCGAAGTAGCGGTAGGTCCGCCCCGCCATCCGGTAATCGCTGAAGCCGGGCAGCTGGTCCGCCGAGCGGTAGAAGGTCACGGGCAGCCGCCCGGCGGGGCTGTAGTCGCCAGCCAGCAGCTGGGCCACCGCATGGCCGCCCTCGCCGCCGGGATACCAGGCCTCGACGATGGCCGGCAGGTTGGCGTCCGCCCAGTTCACCGAGAGCGCGCTGCCGTTCATCAGCACCAGCACCACGGGCTTCCCCGTGGCGTGCAGCCGCTCCAGCAATCTCTGTTGCGGCGCCGGCAGGTCGAGGCTGGTGCGGTCCCCGCCGGAGAAGCCCGGCACCTGCAGCTTCATCTCCTCGCCCTCGACCCTGGCCGAGAGGCCGCCCACGAACACCACAAGGTCGGCGTTGCGGGCGGCGTCGATCGCCGCCTGGCCCTCGTCGCCGGGCAGGCTCCACACCAGGCGCTGACGGCCCTTCACGCCCCGCTGGAAGCCCTCCACGCGGATCGGATAGCGCTTACCGGCCTCCAGCCGCACGGCGCCGTCCAGGATCGAAGGCGCGTCGCCCACGCCCCACTCGTCGACCACCGGCTTGCCGTCGATGAACACCCGGTAGCCGTTGTCGCTGGCCAGCCGGAACCGGTGCTCGCCCGTGGCCGGCGCGGTGATGAAGCCGCTCCAGCGGATCGAGCTCTCGCGTTCCCCGGTCCAGTCGAAGGCGGCGTTGGCGGTCGTCCGGGTCTCCGCCGGGGCGCCCTCGGCCCGCAGGTTGCGGAAGGTCTCCTGGCGCAGGCCGCGCTGCGTGCACGCCGCATCCATGCAGAACGCCGCGTCAGGCACGGGCGCGGCCGCCGGCCCGACCACGCCCACGCCCTCCACGTGCACGATCTCGGCGCTCGGGAACCGGGCCTTGATCCCCGCCAGCACAGTCACCGGCTTCGAAGGCGTGCCGTAGTAGTTGCCGATCAGGGCGTCGACGCTGTCGGCGTTCGGCCCCACGACGGCGATGCGGCGCGGCGCAGCCTTCAGGGGCAGCAGGCCGTCGTTCTTCAGCAGCACCATGGAGGCCTTGGCCATTTCGAGCGCCCGCGCGTGATGCTCGGGCGTGTCGTTCTGCGCGGCGGTGATCTTCGAGAACGGCACGGCGGCGGGCGGGTCGAACAGGCCCAGACGGATGCGGTCGGCGAACAGGCGCACGAGCGCCCGGTCCAGCAGCGCCTCCGGCATGACACCCTTGCGGACCGCCGAGACGACCGCGCCGGCCTCCATGTTCCAGTCGGCGCGATAGTCGCCGCAGACCACGTCCATGCCGGCCGCGAGCGCCCGGGCGATCCCCTCTTCCGGCGTCTTCACATAGCGGAGGCTGTCCTCCCGGTAGATGTTCGCGGCCGCGCCGCAGTCGGAGACCACGTGGCCCCTGAAGCCCCAGGCCTTGCGCAGCCGGGTTTCCAGCAGGTCCTCGCTGGCGCACGCCGGGATGCCGTCGACCGCGTTGTAGGCGCACATCACCGCCTGCACCTTGCCCTCGGTGACCGTGGCCCGGAACGCCGGCAGGTAGGTCTCCTCCAGGTCCTTCGGGTTCGGGTGAACGTCCTCCCGATGGCGGTTCGACTCCGGCCCGGAGTGCACCGCGTAGTGCTTCGAAGTGGCGATGGTCTTGAAGTACTTCGGGTCGTCCCCCTGCAGGCCGCGGATGAAGGCGATGCCGATCCGCGAGGTCAGGTAGGGGTCCTCCCCATAGGTCTCCTGGCCCCGGCCCCAGCGCGGGTCGCGGAAGATGTTGATGTTGGGCGACCAGACGGTGAGCCCCCGGTACCAGTCCGTCCCGCCGTCGGGGCCCACCCGCTCGGCGTACTTGGCCCGGAACTCGGTGCTGATGACGTCGGCCGCCGCCTGCATCCGCTGCGGGTCCCAGGTGGCGGCCATGCCGATCGCCTGCGGGAAAACCGTGGCGAAGCCGGCGCGGGCCACGCCGTGCAGGCCCTCGTTCCACCAGTTGTACTTGGGCACGCCCAGCCGCGGGATCGCGGGCGCGTCGTGGCCGAGCTGGCGCGCCTTCTCCTCGAGCGTCATCCGCGAGACGAGGTCGGCGGCCCTTTGTTCGGGGCTCAGGGACGTGTCGCGCAGCCGCGAGGGACCGGCGGCGGGCTGCGCCTGCGCGGCCTCCGCCAGGCCTACGGAAACCAGCCACGCGCACAAAAGCAGGGCCTTGCGAACCACCGTGTTTCCTCCGGGTCTTGCGCCGCAGCGTCCGTTCGGGAGCCGCGATCTGTCGTGTTGCGTTACCGCTAACATCCTTCCGGCGCAGCTGTCGAGCCGGCTTCAGCCTGGCCCGCCAGGATCGGACGCGGCAGGCGGTTCCTGTTGCGCCGGCCGCCGCCAGCGGCCATATACCCGCCCGGAGATCGGCGACGGGCGAAGGCCTCGCC
Organism: Phenylobacterium sp.; assembly: GCF_036563385.1. Taxonomy (GTDB): domain Bacteria; phylum Pseudomonadota; class Alphaproteobacteria; order Caulobacterales; family Caulobacteraceae; genus Phenylobacterium. Next base: position 159,458 of record NZ_DATCML010000016.1, on the reverse strand, counting down.
AACCTGGTCAGGGCCGGAAGGCAGCAGCCACAACGAGATCCCCTTCGGGTCGGCGTCCGGTCTCCACCTCGTTTCGGCCATTGGCCGCAGGGCTTTCCCCTTTTCCCGACGGCAGGCGTCCCCTTAAGTAGCCGCATGGCGGACGAAGACTTCACGCTCGATTCCGACCCGCCGGAGCGGGATCCGAACACGGGGGACATGTTCGGCGACGAGCCGAAGCCGCCGGCCCCCGCACAGGGGACCGACGAGGGCGCGGCCTACACCGTCATCGCCCGCAAGTACCGGCCGAAGACCTTCGAGGACCTCTATGGCCAGGAGGCCATGGTGCGGACGCTGCGCAATGCGTTCGCCACCGGCCGGATCGCCCACGCCTTCATGCTCACCGGCGTCCGCGGGGTCGGCAAGACCACGACGGCGCGCCTGCTGGCCCGCGCCCTGAACTACGAGACCGACGACATCCACGAGCCGACCCTCGACTTCAAGGGCGAGGGGCGGCACTGCCGGGCGATCATCGAGGGCCGGCACATGGACGTGCTCGAGCTCGACGCGGCCTCGCGGACCGGGGTGGCCGACATGCGCGAGCTGCTGGACGGCGTCCGCTATGCGCCCGTCGAAGCTCGCTACAAGGTCTACATCATCGACGAGGTCCACATGCTGTCGACGGGGGCGTTCAACGCGCTCCTGAAGACGCTGGAAGAGCCGCCGCCGCACGCCAAGTTCATCTTCGCCACGACCGAAATCCGCAAGGTGCCGGTGACCATCCTGTCCCGCACCCAGCGGTTCGACCTGCGGCGGGTGGAACCCGAGGTCCTGCTCAAGAACCTCGAGATGATCTGCGAGAACGAGGGCGCGCGCGTCGAGCAGGAGGGCCTGATGCTGATCGCCCGCGCCGCCGAAGGCTCGGTGCGCGACGGCCAGTCCATGCTCGACCAGGCGATCGTCCAGGCCGAGCCTGGGCAGACCGTCACCGCCGAGAGCATCCGGGACATGCTGGGCCTCGCCGACCGGGCGCAGACCATCGCACTGTTCGAGGAGATCATGCGCGGCCAGGCCGGCCCGGCCATCGAGACCTTCCGCACGCTCTACGGCTACGGCGCCAATCCCGACCAGGTCATGCTGGACCTGCTGGACCACTGCCACGGCGCATCCGTCGCCAAGGCCATCGGGCCCCAGGCCCTGGTGATGCCGAAGGAGCAGGCCGCCCGGTTGGCCGCCATCTGCGCCTCGGTGTCGGCCGGCGTGCTCTCCAGGCTCTGGCAGCTGCTGCTGAAGGCGTATGAGGAGGTCCGTCGCGCGCCCGACGCCGCGGCCGCCACCGACATGGCGATCATCCGCATGGCCTTCGCCGCCGACCTGCCCGGGCCGGAAGAGGCGCTGAAGAAGCTGCGCGCCGGGGAGCCGATCTCCGGCGGGTCCGGCGGCGGAGCAATGCCCTCCGGCGGCGGCGGCGGCGGCGGCGCTGGCGCTGGCGGGGGAGCGGCCTCGGCCGTGGCCCGGCAGCCTATGGCCCAGCCGCAGGCGGCCGAGCCGGCGCCCACCCTGCAGTCCTTCGACGACGTCATGGCGCTGATCGAAAAGCGCCGGGACATCACCCTGAAGCTGGACGTGGAGCGCTACGTCCGCCCGATCAGCTTCCGCACGGGCGCGATCGAATACGAGCCAGCGCCCGGCGCGCCGCGCGACCTCGCCCAGCGCCTCGTGGCGCGCCTCAAGGAGTGGACTGGCGAGCGCTGGCTGATCGTCGCCCAGGGCGGCGGCGGGGCCGAGAGCCTCTGGGAGAAGCAGAAGCGCGAGCAGCGCGAGGTGCGCGCCCAGATCGAGCAGGACCCCTTCGTCCAGTCTGTGCTGCAGGCCTTCCCCGGCGCCGAGATCGTCTCCATCCGAAACCAGCCGCAGCCGGAAACTCAGGCCGAGGGCGCGCCGCCGCCCGAGGAAGAGGCCGACGAGGACTAGCGGCGAAGCCGCATTTCCATCACCACCCGGGGCGCAATGCGCACCAAGGGACTGGCGTGTCAGGGCGCCTTGGTGTCCTTGGTGCTCCTGGTGGTTTCAATTCCAGGCGCCTGAGGCGCCTTTGAGTGAGAAGGTCGTGCAATGAAGGACCTCAACGCCCTGATGAAGCAGGCCCAGGCCATGCAGCAGAAGCTGGCCGACGCCCAGGCGCGGCTGGCCGAGCTCAACGTCGAGGGCACCTCCGGCGGCGGCATGGTCAAGGTGACCCTCAAGGGCTCGGGCGAGCTCGCCCGTGTCGACCTCGACGAGAGCCTGATCCAGCCGGGCGAGGGCGAGGTGATCTCCGACCTGGTGGTCGCCGCCCACGCCGACGCCAAGCGCAAGCTCGACGAGAAGCAGGCGGAGATGATGCGCGAGGCCGCCGGTCCTCTGGCCGGCATGGGCCTGCCGGGCATGCCGAAGTTCTGATTTGGCCGCATCCGCCGGACCCGAGATCGAGCGGCTGATCGGCCTGCTCGCCAAGCTGCCGGGGCTCGGGCCGCGGTCGGCGAGGCGCGCCGCGCTGGCCCTGCTGAAACGGCGCGACCAGCTGCTGAACCCGCTGGCCGACGCCCTCTCGGAAGCCGCCCAGCGGGTGAAGACCTGCCAGGTCTGCGGCAGCCTCGACACCCAGGACCCCTGCGCCATCTGTTCGGACCCGCAGCGCGACGCCGCGCTGATCTGCGTGGTGGAGGAGGTGGGGGCGCTTTGGGCCATGGAACGGGCGGGCGCCTTCCGCGGCCGCTACCACGTGCTGGGCGGCCTGCTCTCGGCGCTCGACGGGGTGGGGCCGGAAGCCCTGCGCGTGGGCCCGCTGGTGGGTCGCGCCGCCGACCCGGCGGTGCGCGAGGTGATCCTGGCGCTCCCGGCCACCGTCGACGGCCAGACCACCGCCCACTACCTCGCCGACCGCCTCGAGAACGCCGAGGTCTCGGTGACCATGCTCGCCCGCGGCGTGCCGGTCGGTGGCGAGCTCGACTGGCTGGACGACGGCACCATCGCCCAGGCCATGCGGGCGCGCAGGCCGGCCTAGCGCCGCCCGGGAGCCCTGCGACGCCGGGGCGGTAGAACCGACTCACCGTTCGCGCTAAGAACGCAGCATGAACATCGCCATCCTCGCCGCCGTTCTGTTCGCCGCCCTGGCTGCGGCCGCCGTCGCCTGGGCGCTGAAGGAACGGGTCCGCGCCTCCGTCGCCGAGGCCCGCATCTCCCTGCTGGAAGGCCAGGCCGAGGCCCACGCCGAGTACCTGAAGGCGCAGGCCGCCCAGTCCGCCAACGCCGTGGCCGAGGCGCTGGTCAAGCAGACCGAGGAGACCTTCCGTAATCGCGAGCAGCTGGCCCAGGCGCGCATCGAGGCCCAACTGAAGCCGGTGGCCGAGACCCTGCAGAAGTTCCAGGAGCAGGTGGCCGCGGTGGAGAAGCAGCGCGCCGAGGAAACCGGCGGCCTGAAGCAGCAGATCTCCCAGCTGCTCGCCGCCTCCACGGCCACCCAGGACGAGGCCCGCAAACTGTCGGCGGCGCTCCGCCGCGGGGCCGGCGTCCAGGGCCGCTGGGGCGAGCAGACCCTGCGCAACGTGCTGGAGGCCGCCGGCCTATCAAAGCGCTACGACTTCGATGAGCAGACCTCCACCGACACGGAGGAGGGCCGGCGCCGGCCCGACGTCACCATTCGCCTGCCGGGCGGCGGACTGTTCGTGATCGACGCCAAGTGCTCGCTGAACGCCTTCCTGGAGCTGCAGGACGCGGCGGACGACCTGGCCCGCGACGCCTGCGGCCTGCGCCACGTGCAGAGCGTCCGCGGCCACATCCAGGGCCTGTCAGCCAAGGCCTACTGGGACCAGTTCGAGAGCTCCCCGGACTTCGTCGCCATGTTCGTGCCGCTGGATTCGGCGCTCGCCGCCGCCCTCGACCGGGCGCCGGACCTGCTCACCGAGGCCATGGACCGGCGGGTGGTGATCGTCACCCCGACCACGCTGTTCGCCCTCTGCAAGGCGGTGAGCTATGGCTGGCGAGTCGAGGACCAGGCGGCCAACGCCCGCAAGATCGCCGACCTCGGCCGCGAGCTCTACAAGCGCATCGCCGTCATGGGCGGCCACGCCTCTTCGGTGGGCAAGGCGCTCACCGCCGCGGTGGACCGCTACAACCAGATGGTCGCCTCGCTCGAGACCCAGGTGCTTACCCAGGCCAAGCGGTTCGAGGACCTGAAGGTCGATCACCAGGGTAAGGAGATCGCGGAGATCGCGCCGGTGGAGGCGTCGGTGCGTCCGCTCGTGAAGCTGCATCCTGCCGAAGGGCCGCAGGTCCGGCTGGTGGCGGGTGAGGACGCCTGAGCCTATGATCTCCGACCTTGACGCTCGGAAATAGCCACCCTACCTCCCCGCCATGGCCATCCGCGAAATCCTCACGGTCCCGAACCCGGTCCTGAAGCAGGTCTCCGAACCCGTCACCGAGGTGACCGACGAGACCCGCGCGCTCATGGATGACATGCTGGAGACCATGTACGCGGCGCCCGGGATCGGCCTGGCCGCCATCCAGATCGGGGTCCCCAAGCGCATCATCGTCATGGACCTGGCGCGCCCTGAGGAAGACAAGCAGCCGCGCTACTTCGTCAATCCGGAGATCCTCTGGTCCTCCGACGACACCGCCCCCTACGAGGAGGGCTGCCTCTCGGTGCCGGAGTACTACGACGAGGTGGAGCGCCCCGCCCGGGTTAAGCTGCGCTACCTGAACTACCAGGGCGAGCTGGTCGAGGAGGAGGCCGACGGCCTCTACGCCGTCTGCATCCAGCACGAGATGGACCATCTGAACGGCGTGCTTTTCATCGACCACCTGTCGCGCCTGAAGCGCGAGCAGGCGGTGAAGAAGGTCAAGAAGATCAGCAAGGCGGCCTGACGGCCCCCCCCACGCGGGCGCAAGCCCAGGACGCCGGGTCGGAACCGCCCGCCGCTGAGCCGCGTCGCGCTCTACTTCTTCTCCGCCGGCGCGTCCTCGTTTGAAGCGTCCTTGATCGCCGAGCCCAGGCTCTTCAGCGCGGCCTCCGCCTCGTCTCCGGCCTTCTTCACGTCGGGGTCGCTGGTGATCTCCTTCAGCTCCTCGCCGGCCTTGTCGAGGTTGGCCTCCATCTCGCTACCCACCTCCACGGCGCCCGTCTTCACGTCGGAGGCGGCCGCGTTCGCCTCGGCTTGCGTCTTGTCCTGCTCGGACTGGCTGCAGGCGGCGATGGCCAGGGCGAAGCCGAGCACGGCGGCGGTGGCGATCGATCTCATTCGAGGCTCCCTATTTGTCGGCCGCTGAACGGCGGCGCTTGCGGCCAAGTTCCCTTGGGAAGGGGGACGGGGTAAAGCCCCCCGCATCATGCGCCTCGCCTTTCTCGGCACCCCCGACTTCTCCGTCGCCGCGCTCCAGGCCCTCGTGGACGCGGGCCACGAGATCGCCTGCGTCTATTCCCAGCCGCCCGCCCCGCGCGGGCGCGGCCAGGCCCTGAAGCCCTCGCCGGTGCACGCCTTCGCCGAGGCGCGCGACATCCCGGTGCGCACGCCCGCCTCCATGCGCGACCCGGCCGAGATCGAGGCCTTCCGGGCGCTTGCGCTGGACGCCGCGGTGGTGGTCGCCTTCGGGCAGATCCTGCCGCGCGATGTGCTGGAGGCCCCGCGCCTCGGCTCGTTCAACGTGCATGCCTCCCTGCTGCCCCGCTGGCGCGGCGCCGCGCCGATCCAGCGGGCGATCATGGCCGGCGACCCGATCACCGGCGTGCAGGTCATGCGCATGACCGAGGGCCTCGACGAGGGGCCGGTGCTGGCGACCGCCACCGTGCGGATCGGCGCCTCCGACACCGCGGCCACCCTGCACGATCGCCTGGCGGCCGCCGGCGCCGAGCTCATCGCCCGCACCCTGCCCGAGATCGAGGCTGGCCGCGCCGTGGAGACCCCGCAGCCTGAGGAGGGGATCACCTACGCCAAGAAGATCCGCTCGAAGGAGGCGCGGATCGATTGGGGCAAGCCGGCCGAAGAGGTGGACCGCAAGATCCGCGGCCTCTCGCCCTTCCCCGGCGCCTGGTTCGAGTTGCCGACCGAGAAGGGCCCCGTCCGGGTCAAGGCCCTGCTGTCGGCCTTCGAGGACGTGGACGGGACGCCCGGCGCCGCCCTGGACGACCGCCTGCTAGTCGCCTGCGGGGGCGGGGCGGTGCGCCTGCTGCGCGTGCAGCGCGAGGGCCGCGGCCCGCAGGATGCCGAGGCCTTCCTGAACGGCGCGCCGGTCCCGCCTGGAACCAAGCTCGGCTGATGCCCCGCTACCGCCTCACCATCGAATACGACGGCCGCCCCTACCACGGCTTCCAGGCGCAGGAGCGCCTGCCCTCGGTGCAGGGCGCGATCGAGGCGGCCGTGAAGGCCTTCTCGGGCGAGACCTTGCGCCTGCAGGCCGCCGGTCGCACCGACACCGGCGTCCACGCCACCGGCCAGGTGGTGCACGTCGACCTGGCCAAGGACTGGCCCGCCGAGACGGTCCGCAATGCGCTCAACGCCTACCTCGTGGACGAGCGGGTCTCGGTGCTCGAGGCCGGTGTGGCGGAGGGCGATTGGCACGCCCGCTTCTCGGCCAAGGAGCGGCGCTACCTCTACCGGATCCTGAACCGCCTCGGCCCGCCGGCCCTGGACAAGGGCCGCGTCTGGCACGTGAAGAAGCCGCTCGACGCCGAGGCGATGCACGAGGCCGCTCAGGTGCTGGTCGGCCACCACGACTTCACAACCTTCCGCGACCTGGGGTGCCAGGCGAAGAGCCCGATGAAGACCTTGGACGTGGCGCGCGTGTCCCGTGTGGGCGAGGAGGTCCACCTGGAGTTCGCCTCGCGCAGCTTCCTGCACCGTCAGGTCCGCTCCATGACCGGCAGCCTGGCGCAGGTCGGCCTCGGCCGCTGGACCCGGGACGATCTCCGCGCCGCCCTGGAGGCGAAAGACCGCAAGGCCTGCGGCCCCGTCGCCCCCTCCGACGGCCTCTACCTCACGCACGTGGGGTACTAGTCTCCTCTCCCGCAAGCGGGAGAGGATCTCAGGCGCCGAACGCCGCGAAGTACCGCCGGATCAGCGCTTCGTAGACCGCTTGCAGCTGGCGGATCTCCTCCACCGGCGCGCGTTCGTCCACCTGGTGCATGGTACGGCCCACCAGGCCCACCTCCACCACCGGGCAGAGCGCGCGGATGAAGCGGGCGTCGCTGGTGCCTCCGGACGTGGAGAGCTCCGGCGCCTGGCCCGCAGCCTCTTCCACCGCCGCGGCCACGACCTCGGTGAACCGCCCAGGCTCGGTGAGGAAGGCCTCGCCGCTGATCTGCGGGACGACGGTCACCTTGCCCCTGAAACCCTCGCCGGCCTTCTCGGCCTCCGCCTTGATCCAGTCAGCCAGGGCCTGGCCGGTGTGGTTCGGGTTGAAGCGGATGTTCAGCCGCGCCTTGGCCAGGCCGGGGATCACGTTGGTCGCCGTGTTCGGCACGTCGATCATGGTCACTTCCAGGTTTGACGGCTGGAACTCCGGATAGCCCTCGTCCAGCACCCGCGCCTGCAGGGCGGCCAGCAGCCTCACCAGCACCGGTGTCGGGTTGGCCGCCCGGTGCGGATAGGCCACGTGACCCTGGACGCCCTCCACCGTGATCTCGGCGTTGATCGAGCCGCGGCGGCCGACCTTGACCATGTCCCCGAACGACTCGGCGCTCGTCGGCTCGCCCACCACGCAGTGGTCGATCGCCTCGCCTTCCGCCTGCAGCGCCTGGACCACCTTCTTGGTGCCGTCCAGCGCCACGCCCTCCTCGTCCCCGGTGATCAGGAAGGAGAGCGAGCCCTTCACCTCGCCGGCCGCGATCGCCCTGGCCGCGGCGGCGGCGAAGGCGGCGATGGCGCTCTTCATGTCCACGGCGCCGCGCCCGATCAGCACTCCGTCCACCACCTCGGCGGCGAAGGCGTCCTTCGACCAGGCGGCGGCGTCGCCCACCGGCACCACATCGGTGTGGCCGGCGAAGCAGAGGTTCGGTCGCCCTGTCCCGAAGCGGGCGTAGAGGTTCTCGATCTCCCCGAACCGCATCCGTCGGCAGGCGAAGCCGAGCCCCTCCAGGGTCCGCTCCACGATCTCCATGGCGCCCGCGTCGGCCGGCGTGACGGACGGGCGGCGGATCAGCTCGCGGGTGAGTTCGACGGCGTCTATGGCGGCGGACATGGCGAGGCTCTACCTCTCCTGGACGCAAGAGGCGAGGGGACGACATGCCGAAGATCGACGTGGCGAGCGTGCCGGTGCTGGAAGGGTCGGGCTATCCCGCCCCGCACCACGAGCCTTGCCCGGGCGCGCCAGCGGCTGGGAGACGCAGCGGGCCTCACCCAGTTCGGGGTCAACCTGATGACCCTGAAGCCCGGCGGTTGGTCGTCCCAGCGGCACTGGCACACGCACGAGGACGAGTTCGTCTGGATCGTGGACGGCGAAGTGGTGCTGGTCACCGACGACGGCGAGCAGGTTCTGCGCGCCGGCGACTGCGCGGGCTTCCCGGCCGGCGTCGCCAACGGCCACCACCTGCAGAACCGCAGCGACCGCCCGGCCCTGCTGCTCGAGGTCGGCTCGCGCCGTCCCGATGCCGACCGCTGCGACTACCCCGACCTCGACATGGTGGTCGGCCCCGACGAGGTCTACCGCCACCGCGACGGCGCGCCCTATCCCGAGCGCTCCCCCTGAGGGGGAGCCTCCCTCAGTCGCGCAGCAGCTCATTGATCGAGGTCTTCGACCGCGTCCGCTCGTCCACAGTCTTCATGATCACCGCGCAGTAGGTGGACGGCAGGGCCGGGTCGTGCGGGTTCGGCCGCGAGCCCGACACCACCACCGAATAGGGCGGCACCTCGCCCGTGCGGACCTCTCCGGTCCGGCGGTCGATGATCGGGGTCGTGGAAGTGATGAACACGCCCATGGAGAGCACGCTCCCCTCGCGCACGATCACGCCCTCGGCCACCTCCGCGCGGGCGCCGATGAAGCAGTTGTCCTCGATGATCGTCGGGTTGGCCTGCAGGGGCTCCAGCACCCCGCCCAGGCCGGCGCCGCCGGAGATGTGGCAGTTCTTCCCCACCTGCGCGCACGAGCCGACAGTGGCCCAGGTATCGATCATCGTCCCCTCGTCCACGAAGGCGCCGATGTTCACGAAGGAGGGCATCAGCACCACGTTGCGGCCGATGTGCGCGCCCTTGCGCACAATGGCCCCCGGGACGGCCCGGAAGCCCGCGGCCTCGAACTGCGGTGCGTCCCAGCCGTGGAACTTGGTGGGCACCTTGTCCCAGTAGGGACCGGGCGCGCCGGCGTGCATCACCTGGTTCGCATTGAGCCGGAAGGAGAGCAGGATCGCCTCCTTCACCCACTGGTTCACCACCCAGTGGCCGTCGGCGCCGCGATGGGCCACGCGCAGCTTGCCGGCGTCCAGCAGGTTCAGCGTCTCGTCGACGGCGGTGCGCACCGGCCCCTTGGTGGCGGTGTTGATCCCGTCGCGGGCGGCCCAGGCGGCCTCGATCTCGGTCTTCAGGTCGTCGGCGGTGATGGTGGTCATGCGGCTTCCTTGACCTGGGCCGCGGCCAGGAACGGCGCGAGCCTTGCGGTGCGGTGGTGGACGAACGGGGCGGCGGAGGCGGGCGCGTGCGGGCCCACCAGCACAGTGGTCATCCCGAGCTCGGCGGCCGGCGCGAGGTTGCGCTCGGAATCCTCGAAGAAGGCGGCGGTGGCCGGCGCGATCCCATGAGCGGCGTTCATCGCCGCGAAGGCCGCCGGGTCGGGCTTGGGCCGGTAGTCGGTCAGGCCGATGTGGAAGACGTCGTCGAACAGGTCGGCGAGGCCCAGCCGGGCCAGCACCCGCTCGGCGTGGACGTCGTCGGCGTTGGTGAAGATCAGCCGCCGGCCCGGCAGCCGCTCCAGCGCCGCCAGCAGCTCGGGGTCGTGCGCCAGGGCCTCCAGCGACAGGTCGTGGAACAGGGCGTGGAACTCGGCGGGCTCCACGCCGTGGTGCTTCATCAGCCCGATCAGGGTCAGGCCGTGCTCGCGCAGATAGTCCTTCTGCAGCCGGTAGGCGTCATCGCGCGGCAGGCCGGTGACCTTCTGCACGAAGGCCGTCATCCGCCGCTCGATCTCTCCCATGAAGCCGGACTCGGCCGGGTAGAGGGTGTTGTCGAGGTCGAACAGCCAGGTGTCGACGTGCCTGAGGTCCGCCGGCTCGGTCATTCGCAGATCAGGGTGCCCGCGCCGTGCTCGGTGAACAGCTCCACCAACATGGCGTGGGGACGACGGCCGTCCAGGATGACCACCGCCTCCACGCCGGCCTCCACCGCCCCGATGGCCGTCTCCAGCTTGGGGATCATGCCGCCGGTGGCGACCCCGTCGGCGATCGCCGCCCGGGCCTCGGCCACGGTCATCTGGCGGATCAGCTCGCCGTCCTTGCCGAGCACCCCCGGCACGTCGGTGAGCAGCAGCATGCGCTTGGCGTTCAGCGCGCCAGCCAGGGCGCCGGCCACCGTGTCGGCGTTGATGTTGTAGGTCTCGCCGGTGTCGGACACCCCGATCGGCGCCACCACCGGGATGTAGTCCTCCTCGGCGTAGAGCAGGGCCTCGATCAGCTTCGGATCCACCTTCTTCGGCTCGCCCACGAAGCCCAGGTCGACCATCTGCTCCTCGTCGGAGTCGGGCGCCTTCTTGGTGCGGGTGACCTTCTCGACCACGATCAGCTTGGCGTCCTTGCCCGACAGGCCCACGCCGCGCACGTCGGCCTCGGCGCCGGCCTGGGTGATCCAGTTGGCGATCTCCTTGTTGATCGCGCCGGAGAGCACCATCTCGGCCACCTCCATGGTGGCCTCGTCGGTCACCCGCAGGCCGTCCACGAAGGTCGATTTCACGCCCGCCTTGGAGAGCCACGCCGAGATCTGCGGCCCGCCGCCGTGCACCACCACCGGATGGACGCCCAGCATCTTCAGCAGCACGGCGTCGGCGGCGAACAGCTTGGCCACCTGCTCCTCGCCCATGGCGTGGCCGCCGTATTTGATGACCACCGTCTCGCGGTCGTAGATCTGGATGTAGGGCAGCGCCTCGGCGAGCGTCTTGGCCGTCGCCCAACCCTGGCCGTTCGTCTCGTCCGCCACTGCTCGCCCGCTCCTCGTTCCGGCGGGTTCCGATAGCGGACGAGGCCCCCTCTGTCACCCGCCGCGCGCCGTGCTAAGGCTGCAGCCTGTTCCGGCGTGAGGGGGGCTGCGATGAAGGCGTGGGTTGCGGCGGCGATCGCCGCGTCGATGACGGCGGGCGCAGCGCAGGCGGCGACGGTGGCGGTCTCGGCCGACCGGCTGCTGGACGTCGCCACCGGACGCTACGTGGAAAAGCCGCTGGTCGTCATCACCGACGGCCGCGTCGTCTCGGTGGCTCGCCAGGGCGATGCGGTCCCGGCCGGGGCCAAGCGCGTCGACCTGCCGGGCGTCACCCTGCTGCCGGGCCTGATCGACATGCACGTCCACCTGACCAGCGTGGCCAAGATCGGCGGCTACAACTACCTGGAATACTCCGACGCCTTCTGGACGGCGGTGGCCACCCGCCACGCCAAGGACACCGTCGAAGCCGGCTTCACCACCGTGCGCAACGTGGGCTCGGAATTCTACGCCGACGTCGGCCTGCGCGAGGCGATCGACGGCGGCTACATCCCGGGCCCCCGGGTCGTGACGGCCACCTATGCGCTCGGCGCCACCGGCGGCCACTGCGACTCGACCTTCTTCCCGCCCTCGATGGGGGAGAAGAGCCCCTTCACCATCGACAGCGCCGAGGAGGCCCGAGCCAAGGTCCGCCTGGCCAAGAAGTACGGCGCCCAGGTGATCAAGATCTGTGCCACCGGCGGGGTCTTCTCCCGCGGCCCCTCGGTTGGGGCCCAGCAGCTCAGCCTCGACGAGATGAAGGCCGTGGTGGACGAGGCCCACATGGCCGGCCTGAAGGTCGCCGCCCACGCCCACGGCGCCGCCGGGATCAAGGACGCGATCCGCGCCGGCGTCGACACCATCGAGCACGTCAGCCTGGTGGACGACGAGGGCATCCGGCTCGCCCGCGAGCGCGGCGCCTACTTCAGCATGGACATCTTCAACACCGACTACACCCAGGCCGAGGGCAAGAAGAACGGCGTGCTCGAAGCCAACCTGGCCAAGGACCGCGAGGTGGCCGACATCCAGCGGGAGAACTTCCGAAAGAGCCTCAAGGCCGGCGTGAAGCATGTCTTCGGCTCGGACGCGGGCATCTACCCGCACGGCCAGAACGCCCGCCAGTTCGCCGTCATGGTGCGCTACGGCGCCACCCCGCTGCAGGCCATCCAGTCGGCCACGGTGGTAGCGGCCCAGGCGCTTGGCCAGGAAAAGGACGTGGGCCAGGTGAAGCCCGGCGCCTTTGGCGACCTGGTCGGCGTCACCGGCGACCCGCTGGCCGACGTGACGGTGCTGGAGCGCCCGGTCTTCGTGATGAAGGGCGGCGAGGTGGTGAAGCGCTAACCGCCTCCTCTCCCGCTTGCGGGAGAGGGTAGGGTGAGGGCCGGCTGGGACCTCACCGCCACTCCGGATGCGGGCCCGAGGGCCCTCGCGCTCTCATCCGGCGCGATCCAGCTGCATGAGCCGGGCCCTCACCCCACCCTCTCCCTCGCCCTTCGGCGCGGGAGAGGAGGGAGTCAGATCGACCGCGCGACCACTTCCTTCATGATCTCCGACGTCCCGCCGTAGATCCGCTGCACCCGCGCGTCGCGCCAGAGCCTGGCCACCGGGTACTCGTTCATGTAGCCCGCGCCGCCGTGCAGCTGCAGGGCGGCGTCCACCACCTCCCACTGCAGCTCGGTGTGGAACAGCTTGGCGGCGCTGGCCTCGGCCGCGGTCAGCTTGCCCTCCAGGTGGCGGGCGATGCACCAGTCCAGGTGCGCCCAGCCGGCCTGCAGCTTGGCCTTCAGCCCGCCCAGGGTGAAGCGGGTGTTCTGGAAGTCGAAGATCGACTGCCCGAACGCCTTGCGCTCCTTGGTGAACTTCACCGCCTCGTCGAAGGCCCGCTGTGCCCCCGCCTGGCCGGACACGGCGATCCCCAGCCGCTCCTGCGGCAGCTGCTGCATCAGGTAGGCGAAGCCGCGGCCCTCCTCGCCAAGGCAGTTGGTGATCGGCACCCGCACGTCTTCGAAGAACAGCTCCGAGGTGTCGGCCGAGTTCTGCCCCACCTTGTCGAGGTTGCGGCCGCGCTTGAAGCCTTCGCGGTCAGCCTCCACCAGGATCAGCGACACGCCCTTGGAGCCGGCATTGGGGTCGGTCTTGGCCACCACGACGATCAGGTCGGCGTTCTGGCCATTGGTGATGTAGGTCTTGGAGCCGTTGACCACATAGTGGTTGCCGTCCTTGCGGGCGGTGGTGCGCACCCCCTGCAGGTCCGAGCCGGTGCCGGGCTCGGTCATGGCGATGGCGGTGATCGCCTCGCCGGAGACCATCTTCGGCAGCCACTTCTGCTTCTGCTCTTCCGAGCCGTAGTTGGCGATGTAGTCGGCGACGATGTCGGACTGCAGGGTGATGCCCGCGCTGGACCCCGCATAAGCCAGCTCCTCGTCGATGATCGCGTTGTAGCGGAAATCGAGGCCGAGGCCGCCGTACTCCGGCGGCACGGTGGGGCACAGCAGGCCCGCCTCGCCGCAAGCCCTCCAGAACCCGCGGTCGACGACGCCCTCCTCCTCCCAGCGGTCGAGGTTCGGCGTGAGCGCGCGGTCGAAGAACTTCCGCACCTGGTCGCGGAAGAGGTTCATGTCCTCGTCGTAGACGGTGCGCGTGTCGGTGGTGAGCATCTGACGGATCCTGCAGGCGTTTTCCGCCTCCAGTTAGCCGCCTGACGCGGCGTCCGCCTAGGCCGTCGAGCCGTGCCGCACGGCGTGCACGACCTCCTCCACCACAGGGCCCCACTCTCCCCGCTCGGTCTGCCGGTACAGCCGGACCGAACCGTACCAGGGCATCTCCGAGCCCTCGGCGCCATAGCGCCACTCGGGGGTGGACGGCAGCAGCACCAGGCACGTCTGGCCAATCGCCCCGCACAGGTGCGCCAGCGCCGTCTGCACCGAGACCACCGCGTCGAGCTGCGCCGCGAGGGCCGCCAGGTCGTCCATGTCGCCGAGTTCGTCGGCGGCGAAGCTGCGGATCGGCCGAGCCAGCCCGGCGTTCGCCTGCGCCAGCTCCTCGGCGACCTCGCCATACTGCAGGCTGACCACTTCGCAGTCCTCGAGCGCCAGCAGCGGCCGCAGCTGGTGGAGGTCGAGCGAGCGGCGCGTCCGGCCCGTGGTGGCCACGCCGCCGCGCCAGGACAGGCCGATGCGCAGCCGCGTGGTCCTGGGGCCCAGCCGCGCCGCCCAGCGCCCCTGCGCTTCGGCGCTGGGACGCAGGTACGGTCGCCCGGGGAAGCTCGCCCGATCGGGGCGGAAGGCGCAGCCCAGACTGCCGAGGGCGACGATGCGGTCCACGTCGCCCTGCCGCACCCGGGCCTGCGCCGGGCCGGTGAACAGGCCCGTCGCGAAGGAGCCGGCGAACAGGCGCTCGAGCCGCGGCTCCGCCACGCAGGTGACCGAACGCGCCACCTCCAGAAGGTCGGGGACCATGCTGGCGAACATGATCTGGTCGCCGATCCCCTGTTCGCCCAGCAGAAGCACGCGCTGTCCGGCGAGATCGGCCTTGGTCGGCGCGAGCGCCAGACGCGGCGCCAGCGCCGGCGCCACCACCCCTGCTGAGCGGGCCAGGAACGGCTTGGTCTTCCAGCGGTGCTCGTAGTCCGGCCAGCCGGCGAAGTCGCCGAGCGACAGGCGAACGATCCCGCGGCGATATCGGGCGAACGCGTCCTGCGGGTCGGCCGCCACCGCCGCGTCCAGCAGGGGCAGGGCGGCGGCAGGGTCGCCGATGGCCGCCAGGGCCTGGCCCAGCTTGGAGCGCGCGGGTCGCGCCTCGGGATCGTCCGGCGGCACCGCGCGATAAGCGTCGCAGGCCGCCTCGAACCGCCCAAGCCCTGTCAGCGCATCGCCGAGCAGCAGCCGCGCTGTGGTGTTGGCGGGGTTGGCGTCCAAGGCGGCCTGCGCCAGCGCCAGGGCGGCCTCGAAGGCTTCGCGCTCGATCAGCAGCAGGCCAAGGTTCCAGAGCGCTGTGGGCTGCCCCGGCTGCAGGTCCAGCGCCGCCCGGAAGCTGCCCTCCGCCTCGTCCGCGCGGCCCACCGCCGCGAGCGCCGAGCCTCGACTGACCAGGGCCCCCACATGCTGGGGCCGCGCCGCAAGCAGCCGGTCGAGTTCGGCCAATCCGCCGGTGGGGTCGCCAGCCTTCAGCCGCGCGAGCGCCGAGCGGAAAAGCGGCTCGGCGTCCGCGGTGTTCATGGCCCCTCGAACACCGCCGTCGCCTGTGCGATCTCGGCGCGCAGCTCAGGGATGCCGGCCCCCTTCTCAGAGGACGTGGCCAGGACCCGCGGGAAGGCGGCCGGCCGCTTGGCGATCTGGGCTGTGGTGCGTTCGGTCACCGCCGCCACTTCGGACGCCTTCAGCTTGTCGGCCTTGGTCAGGACGATCTGGTAGCTCACCGCCGCGACGTCGAAGGCCGCCATGGCCTCCTCGTCCACCGGCTTCAGGCCATGGCGCGCGTCGATCAGCAGGAAGGCCCGCTTCAGGTTCGGCCGGCCCCGGAGGTAGTCGCGCCCCAGGTTCTGGAATTTCTTCACCTCGCCCTTGGACGCGCGGGCGAAGCCGTAGCCCGGCAGGTCGACCAGGCGCAGCCGCTCGGCGATGACGAAGAAGTTCACCTCGCGGGTCCGGCCGGGCTCGTTCGAGGCCCGCGCCAGGTGGCCGCGGCCGGTGACGGCGTTGATCAGGCTGGACTTTCCGACGTTGGAGCGGCCGGCGAAGGCCACTTCCGGAAGGTCGGTGTCGGGCAGGCCCGCCATGTTGACGGCGCCCATCATGAACCGCGCCTCGCCGGCGAAGAGCTTGCGCGCCGCCTCCAGCGCCTCCGCGTCGAAGGCGGCGTCGCTCATGTGACCGGGTCCGGCTTGCCGGTGACTTTCCGGATCAATTTGTCGATCGGGTTGTCCACCTTGAAGCGGCGCATGATCACCCACTGCTGGAGGATCGTCAGCACGTTCGACCAGGTCCAGTAGAGCAGCAGGCCGGCAGCGAACGGGGCCATGATGAAGGTGAACATGATCGGCATCAGCTGGAAGATCTTCTGCTGCACCGGATCGGGCGCGGGCGGGCTCATGGCCGTGGTCAGCCACATGGTCACCCCGTAGAGTAGCGGCAGGATGCCGAGCGCCAGGAAGCCGTGGTGGCCGGCGGTGTTGCCGATGATGGAGCCGATCAGCGGCACGGCCGCGGGATCCCAGGGGATCAGGCCGAACAGCGTCCAGATGTTGGTGGGATCCGGGGCCGACAGGTCCCGCAGCCAGCCCACGAAGGGCGCGTGCCGCATCTCGATCGTGACCGTCAGCACCTTGTAGAGGGCGTAGAACACCGGGATCTGCAGCAGCAGCGGCAGACACCCCGCCAGCGGATTGACCTTTTCGCGCTGGTAGAGGGCCAGCAGCTCCTGCTGCTGCTTCGCGGGATCATCCTTGTACTTCTTGCGCAGCTCCTCCATCTGGGGCTGCACCTTCTTCATCTTGGTCAGCGACTCGTACTGCTTGTTCGCCAGCGGGAAGAAGATCGCCCGCACGACCACGGTCAGCAGCAGGATCGCCACGCCGAAGTTCAGGACGTGCTGCGAGATGAAGGCCAGGAACGAGAAGATCGGCCGGGTCAGGAACCAGAAGTTCCCCCAGTCCACCGACCAGTCCAGGCGCTCGACGTTCAGCTTGGCGGAGTACTGGCGCAGCAGCGGCACCCGCTTCGCGCCGGCGATGAAGTGGGTGGTCTCGGTGACCTGCTGGCCGGGGGCCACGGTCTTGGGCTCGCCCGTAAAGGTGGCGTCCAGCACCTGGGTCGCGCCGACGTCGGTCCGGCGGAACTGGCCGGAGATGCGCTCGCCCTGGCCGGGCACCAGCGCCGTCAGCCAGTACTTGTCGGTGATGCCGAGCCAGCCGCCCGTGGAGGAATAGGCGGGACCGCCCCCGTCCTTCTGCCACTTCTTGTACTTCACCTGCCTGAGCTTGCCGTCCAGCCAGCCCACCGCGCCCTCATGGACGATCTGGTTGGCGCCGAGGTCGGCCGGAACGCCCTGGCGCTGCACCGAGGCGTATGGGACCAGGGTGACCGGCGTGGGGCCGGCGTTCGCCACCGTGTCGGTGACGGTGAACAGGAAGTGCTCGTCCACCTCCACGCGGCGGGTGAAGGTCAGGCCGGCGCCGTTGGTCGTCTGCAAGACCACCGGCCGGCCGGGCGCGAGCGCCCCGCCCTGCACCACGTTCCAGACCGTGTCGGGCGTGGGCAGGCCGGGCACGTTGGCGCCGGTCCAGCCGATGTCGGCGAACCAGGCGTGGCGGGCGCCTTCGGGGCGCAGCAGCTCCACCGGCGGCGAGTTGCGGTCCACCGTCTGGCGGTATTCGGTGAGGAACAGGTCGTCGATACGCGCACCGCGCAGCGACAGGGTGCCCTTCAGGGCCGGCGTGTCGATCGGCAGGCGCGGGCTCGCCCCGGCGGCCTGCTGGCGGGTGACGGTCTGCGGCGTCGCGGGCGGGCGCACGCCCCCGGCGCTGGCCGGCGCGGCCGCCCCCGCGGACGACTGGCGCGCGGCCTGGGCCTCGGCGCGCTTCTGGGCCGGGCTCAGCACGAAGTACTGGTAGCCCACGAACAGGAGCATGGCCGCGACGATGAAGATGATCGTGTTGCGGGTGTTATCGTCGCGTTGCATTCAGGGGGTGCGGTCCGTGGAGGAGGGGCGCGGGCCCGGCGCCTCGGGGCTCTCGCGGTCGGCGGCGAGCCTTAACAGCGCGGTTTTCACGTCGTCAAGCAAACGGTCCCAGGGGCGGCTGGTCACGCCGCCGCGGGCGATGAAGACATAGTCCACGCCGGGCTTGCCGAAGGCCGGCAGCAGCAGCCGGGCGGCCTCGCGCATTCGCCGCTTGGCGCGGTTGCGCTCCACGGCCCCGCCGATCCGCTTGGTGGCCGTAAAGCCGGCGCGCACGAGGGGCTGGGCGTCGCCGCGCGGCCTGGCCTGCACCACCACCGCGCCCTTGGCGGTGGAGGGCGCTTGGGCGCAGGCCAGGAACTCTGCGCGCGTTTTCAGCCGCGCGATCGGGAAGGCGTCGGTCACGGCAGGGATCCTACCGCGGCGTCCCGCCGCAGCGCGGCGCAAAAAGAAGCGGACGCCGCGTCGCCGCTGCGTCCGTTCTTGGAAAGCTCATGTGCATGAGGCCCGGCTCGCCTTGGGCGGACCGGGGCGGCGGCCCTAGGCGCTCAGGCGCTTGCGGCCCTTGGCGCGGCGGCGAGCAAGGATCTTCTGGCCGTTCTTCGTCGACATGCGCAGACGGAAGCCGTGACGACGCGCGCGCACGAGGCGGGAGGGCTGGAAGGTGCGCTTCACGAGAAAAGCTCCGGGTCGAAATTCGAGGCGCGGTGGATAGTGGAACCCATCGGAGGTGTCAACAGCCGGGTTCCCCGTGGGCGAAGGCGACGAGGTCCGCGAGCGCCCAGACCGGGCTCAGCAGGTCGATCCTCGCTGCGGGTCAGTCGGGAAGGGTGACCACCACCGCGCCGCGTGGCGTCGCCACCAGCGTGTGCTCGTACTGAACGGTGGGCTCGCCGCCGGGCGGGAACAGCGTCCAGCCGTCGTCGGCCTCGTCCACCCAGTCGGCTCCCAGGGACAGGAACGGTTCGATGGTGAACACCAGCCCGTCGTGGATCTTCCGCCGCTCGGAGCGATCGTGCCAGGTGGCGATCTCGGTCGGCTCCTCGTGCAGGGACGACCCCACCCCGTGGCTGGCCAAGTTACGGACCAGGGTGTAGCCGTTCTTCGTCGCGAAGGCCTCGATGCTCTTGCCGATGGCGGCCAGCTCCGCGCCGGCCCGCACCTGCCGGATGCCGCTCCACAGCGCACGTCGGCCGTCGCGGCACAGCCGCTCCACCTTCGGGGTCACCGGCGGCACCGCGAACGAGGCGCCGGTGTCGGCGAACACCCCGTCCAGCTCGGCGGACACGTCGATGTTGATCAGGTCGCCCGCCTGCACCCGGCGCTCGCCAGGAATGCCGTGGGCGACGTCCGGCGCCACCGAGATGCACGTCGCGCCGGGGAAGTTGTAGGACAGCTCCGGGGCCG
Organism: Phenylobacterium sp.; assembly: GCF_036563385.1. Taxonomy (GTDB): domain Bacteria; phylum Pseudomonadota; class Alphaproteobacteria; order Caulobacterales; family Caulobacteraceae; genus Phenylobacterium. Next base: position 140,208 of record NZ_DATCML010000016.1, on the reverse strand, counting down.
AGCGCGCGCCCGCGTCCTCGAGCATCCGGCGGCCCAGCTCGTCGAGCTCGCGGGTGGTGATCCCCGGCTCCAGCGCCTGACCCATGGCCTGGAGCGTGCGCGCCACCAGCCGCCCCACGGCCTTCAGCCTCTCCAGCTCTTCCTCGCTGCCGACGGTCATGGGCGGGCTCCTTCTGCCGCGATTGTGGCGCGCGCCGGCTCGCCACGCAAAGCCTGGAGACGGCTGATGCGGCTCAGAGATCCGGCCGGACGATGGTCTTCCCGACGACGGTGCGCTGCGCCAGGGTCTCGAACGCGTCGCGCCAGTCGTCGAGCGGGTACTCCCTGTCCACCCGCGGTCGCACCTTGCCCTCTTCGGCCAGCTTCCAGATGGCCGCGTGGTTCTCGCGGCCCTTCTCCGGGAACTGCCGGCCGTATTCCCCGGCCCGTACGCCCATGACCGAGAAGCCCTTGATGAGCGCGATGTTCACCGGCAGCACCGGCAGCCTGCCGGAGGTGAAGCCGATCGACAGGATGCGGCCGCCAAAGGCGATACAGCGGATCGACTCGTCGAAGACGTCGCCGCCGACCGGATCGTAGATCACGTCCGCCCCGCGCCCGCCGGTCAGCGCCTTCACCCGCTCGCGAAAGCCCTGGGACACGTTCACCGTGGCGTCCGCCGCATACTCCTTCGCGATCACGGCCAGCTTCTCGTCGGACGCCGAGGCGGCGATCACCTTGGCGCCCATCACCTGGGCCAGGTCCACGGCCGCAAGGCCGACACCGCCGGCGGCCCCGTGCACCAGAACCCACTCGCCGGCCTGCAGGCGCGCGCAACGTTCGAGCGCCACATAGGCGGTGAGGTAGGCGACCGGATAGCCCGCGGCCTGGCTGAAGCTCATCCCGCTCGGAACGCGATGCAGGCCCGCCGCCGGGAGGACGGCGTACTCGGCCATGCCGCCGCGGCCGCCGCCGGCCACCGGGTCGCCTTCCTTCCAGGCGGTGACGCCCTCGCCCACCGCATCCACTTCTCCGGCGAGCTCCATGCCGGGCGTAAAGGGGACCGGCGGCTTGTGCTGATGCTCGCCGCGGGTCTGCATCAGGTCGGGGAAGTTCACCGCCGACGCCCGGACGCGGATCCGCACCTCGCCCGGTCCCGGCTCCGGCGTTGGGATCTCCTTGACCAGGCAACCTGCGTAGTCTGGGGCCAGGCGTTCGACGACGAGGGCGCGCATCAGCAGATCCGTCCTGGCAGGGAAAGCGGGGCGTGGGCCGTCTGCCGCCGTGGCTGGGCGCCCGAGGCCATCTAGGCCTTCGCCTTGGGAAGGGCGCGCAGCCCGCCCAGGATCATCGCCGCGGCGAACTCCACCGCGCCCGCCACGTCCACCGGCCTGCGCGCCAGCATCTTGTCGCCGACCTCCCGGGCCACGGCGATGCAGGCCGCCGCCATGTAGTCGGGGTCCGCCTCGGGCCCGTCGTGGCGGGCGATCGCCTCCTGCATGGCGTCGCGCACTTCGGCGAAGACGGCGGCCATTTCCGGGGTCTCCCCGTGGATGTGCGGGTGCGGCTCTCCGGGCGGGCGCTGCGCCAGCCAGCTGGTGTGCTCGTCGGCCAGGAACCGGAAGTAGGCGTCCAGCGCCGCGCGGATGAAGCCTTCCATCCCCGGCGCTTCCGCGCGCAGCTTCTTCAGCACCGGCGCGAAGCGCCGGGCGCCGTCGTCGGCGAGGGCGGCGAACACCTCCTCCTTCGAGCGGTAGTAGTTGTAGAACGTGCCCGCAGCGAGGCCCGTGCGCCGGATGATGTCGCGCACGGTGGCGGTGTCGTAGCCCAGCTCGCCGAAGACCTCGCGGGCCGCGTCGAGGATCGCCTGCCGGTTCTGGACCTTCGTCTGCTCGCGCTTGCCGACCGGGAGATAGGCGACCTTCGACATGGACCTGGACTGACTCACAAAGATGACGCGAGTCATTCTAGGCCCTTCGCGCCGCTTGCCAACCGCGAGCATGCCGGAGTTTCGATCCCGTCAGACCGTCCGCTGCGCCCGGTCCTTCTCGTTGGTCGCCTTGATGGCGTTGCGCGCCTGCTCCCACTCCGCGTCGCCCCAGCTGGCCAGCCGCGAGAAGCCGCCGCCGGTCATCAGGTGCGAGCCGCCGTCGATGGCGATGGTCTGGCCGTTCACATAGGCCGAGCCCGGGTCCAGCAGGTAGACGGCCAGGTTGGCCAGTTCGCGCATCTCGCCGTTGCGGCCGAGCGGGACCAGCGGGTCCGAATGCGCCTGCCGATTGCCGCCGCCGGGGTTCAGCCGCGCGCTCATCCCCTCGGTCGGGAAGGGACCCGGCGCGATGGCGTTGAACCGCACCCCGCGATTGCCCCATTCGATGGCCAGCGACTGGGTCATGACGTTGAGGCCGGCCTTCGACATCGCCGACGGCACGGTGAACGGCCCGCCGTGCCAGACCCAGGTGGTGAGGATCGAGACCACGGAGGCCTTCTTCCCTTCCGCCAGCCAGCGCTTGCCCGCGTCGAGGGTGACGAAGAACGAGCCGCGGAAGACGATGTTCGAGATCGCGTCGAACCCGCGCGGGGACAGGTCCTCGGTGCGGCTGATGAAGTTGCCCGCCGCGTTGTTGACCAGGCCGGTGAGCGCTCCGCCGTCGGCCCAGATCTCGTCCATGGCCTCGTGGATCGCCTCCGGCACCCGGATGTCGCAGGCCCGGCCGACGCAGCGGCCGCCCTTGTCGCCGTGCGCGTCCATCAGCTCCTTGGCGGCGTCCTCGATGACATTGCCCCGCCGGCCCCAGATGTAGACCTCAGCGCCCAGCATCAGGCAGGCCTCGGCCATCACCTTGCCCAGACCCGTGCCGCCGCCCGTGATCAGCACCCGCTGGCCCTTCATCAGGCCGGGCCGAAACATCAGGTCGTCCATCTCGAATTCGGCCACAGGCGCCTCCCGCATCTTCTGTCTGGACCCCGAGCACACGCCCCTGACGCTGCGGCGGTCAAGCGCCGGCCGCACGCCACAGGGCCGAAAGTCGTCTGCCAGGTCACGCGCGTGCGAGAACTTGGCCATGCGGCATCGAAATCTCGACCTCAAATGATGTGGCCAGTCGCTCTTGCGGAACATGTGAGCGCTCGACGGATTACGCCGCTATCAGAACTCCAGGTACGGGAATATCACCATGAAATGGCTCAACATCGTCACCCTGCTGCTCTTGATCGTCGGCGGTGTGAACTGGGGCCTCGTGGCCATGGGCGGCCATGAGATGGACCTGGTGGCGAATCTGTTCGGCGGCGACGACGCGGCCCTGGCTAAGGTCGTCTACGGCCTCGTCGGCCTGTCGGCGCTCTGGCAGATCATGCCCTGGGTCAAGTCGCTCAGCATGGGCGAGCACCACGCCGAAGCGGGTCACCGCGACCTGCACACGACGCGCTAGTCTGAAGTAAAGTCTCGACGCCGGCTCCGCGCTCCGCCGCGGGGCCGGCGCTTGCGTTTGGACGGGGCCTCGCCGGCCGGCGGGGCGGAGGGACATGCCATGACGACCTGGATCGCGCCGGCTGGGGCGCTCGCCGCCCTGGCGCTCGGCGCCATGACTTTGGCGGGCTGTACGGCCGGAGCCCGGATGAGCGCCGAGGGCGCCCCGCAGCGGACCGGCGGGCGCCAGTGCTTCTGGGCCAGCAGCGTGAACGGCTTCCGGGCGGTGGACGACCGCACGGTCAATCTCCGCGTGGGCGTGCGCGACATCTATCAGCTGGACTTGATCGGCCCCTGTCCGGAGGTCGACTGGGCCAGCCAGATCGGCATCCAGTCGCGGGGCGGGAACAGCATCTGCACGGGCCTCGACGCGGTGCTGATCGCGCCCACGTCCATCGGTCCCCAGCGCTGCCACGTGCGGACGGTCCGGCGGCTGACGCCGCCGGAAGTCGCCGCCCTGCCGGACGCCGCGCGACCCTGATCAGAGCCTCGCGGACGCCCGGCCGGACGGGTCGTCTTACCTGAACAGGCTGAGCAGGGTCGACGACGCCTGGTTGGCGATCGACAGCGCCTGGATGCCCAGCTGCTGCTTGGTCTGCAACGACTGGAGCTTGGCGCTTTCCTTCGCCAGGTCGGCGTCCACCAGATTGCCCACCCCGGCGTCGAGCGTGTCCTGCAGCTTCATGACGAAGTTCAGGTGCGACTCGAGCGACTTCGAACCCGTGCCCAGCTTCGACAGCGAGCTGGAGACGTTGATGATGGCCGTGTTGAGCGTGCCGATCATGGCCGAAGCGGCCGACTGGGTGCCGATGGAGGAAGCCGCCGTCAGGGTCCCGAGCGCCGTGCCGCCGAGGGAGAGGTCCTGGGCTGCGACGGTGATGACCGAGCTGGCGTCCGCGTTGGCCAGGGCTTCGACGGTGGCGCCGCCGCTCTGGACCATGTTCGCGCCGTTGAACACGGCGTTTTCGACCGCCTTGGCGATCTGGTCGCGAAGCGAGGCGAAGTCGTCGTTCAGGGCGGTTCGGCTGTTGGCGTCCAGGGTGGAGTCTGACGCGGCCAGGGCCTTTTCCTTCATCCGGATGAGGAGGTCGGAAATGGTCTCGCCGGCGTTGATCGCCACGTCGACGGTCGATTGACCGCGCTGGAGCGATTCCTTCACCGCGTTCAGCGAGTTGGACGTCGCACGCTGGTTCTGGGCGATGGCCCAGATGGCGCCGTTGTCCTTCACGCTCGCCACCCGCTTGCCAGTGTTGATGCGGCTTTGGGTGACCTGCAGGTCGGAGTTGGTCGAATTGAGGTTCTGGAGGGCGGCCATCGCCCCCACGTTCGTATTGACGCTGTTCATAGGCATGAACGCGGGCCCTTTCTTTTAGGGTTATGAAGCGACCGCCGTTTTGGCGGCCGGGGCGTTTTGCCCGCTCACGGCGTCGCAAGGGCCGGGCCAACCCGGCGGATTGCGGCGAATTACTCCTGGCGAAGGGGAGGCGCTAGGCAGTCACTGCCCGGCCGATTCAAGTTGTCGCGGCACGATTTGCCGACCGCTGAATCGGAATTGCCTACCTGTGGGCAATTGCTGCCCAGATATACTAAGCGTGACAACTATTGCTGTCAACAAGAACTTGCAATCTACTGTTTCTCGGCGGCCAGGGCTCCACCGCAGCGCGCCTGCAGCTCCATGGCGGCGCGCGGCGCGCGGACCTTCCCCTCATGGATGACGTAGGCGTAGACGTCACGCGGCGTCTCCGGCAGGCCCGTGCGGTCCAGAGGCTGGAAATCGGCCGGCACCTTGCCCTCCGCGTACTCCCGAAACCGGCCGGCCCACAGGTCCAGCTCCTCGGGCGTGTAGCCCGTCTCGATCTCGTCGTTGGCCGACAGCAGCCGCATGTAGACGAAGTCCGCCGTCACGTCGGGGATGTAGGGGTAGTTCTCGTTTTCCGAGTTGCAGATCGCCACGTTGTGGTCCCGGCACAGCGCCACGAACTTCTCGTCTGCAAAGCTGGCGTTCCTCACCTCCACCACGTGGCTCAGCGGCAGGTCGTGCAGCTTGCGGGGCAGCAGGTCGAGGAAGCCCGCAAACTCGTCGCGGTCGAACTTCTTGGTGGGGGCGAACTGCCACAGGATCGGTCCCAGCCGGTCGCCCAGCTCCACCAGGCCCTGGTTCAGGAAGATCTCCATCGAGCCCGCGCCGTCCTTCAGGACCTTGCGGTTGGTGCAGAACCGCGAAGCCTTCACCGCGAAGCGAAAGCCGTCGGGCGTCGCCGCCTTCCACTTGGCCCAGCTGTCCGGCTTGAAGCTCGAATAGTAGGTGCCGTTGATCTCGATGGTGGCCAGGTGGCGGGCGGCGTAGGCCAGCTCCTCGGCGTGCTTCAGTCCCTTGGGATAGAAGACCCCGCGCCAGGGCTCGAAGGTCCAGCCCCCGATGCCCGTCCGGATGACGCCGCCCGCCATGGTGCTACTTCCTCTGCGCCTTGGTCCGGTCGCGGGCCTCCTTGAACTCCGCGCCCGGTTTCCACTCCGGCCAGGCGGTGGAGTTCGCCAGCCGGCGGCCCATCTCGTAGAACAGCCCCACCTCCTGGGTCAGGCCCGTCAGGTCCCAGCTGGCGTCGTACTCGTCGGCCGGCTGGTGGTAGCGGTCCTTGATGTACGCCTCGGCCGCGGCCTTGCCCGCCGCCGCGCCGCCCTTGGCCAGGTTCTCGCCTGCGCCAAAGGAGATCGCCGGCACGCCGCGCTTGGCGAACGGGAAGTGGTCCGAGCGATAGAAGCTGCCCGCCTGCGGGTTCGGATCGGGGCTGAACGACAGGCCACGCTCGGCGGCCAGCTTCACAAGGTCGTCCTGCAAGGTCAGCGGCGCATCGCCGGACATGGTGACGTCCTTCACCGGGCCCAGCAGGTTCATGCCGTCCATGTTCAGCACGCCCACGGTGGTGGCCAGCGGGTAGAGCGGGTTGTCCGCGTAGTACTCGGAGCCCAGCAGCCCCTTCTCCTCGGCGGTCACCGCCAGGAAGACGATCGATCGATCAGGCCGCGGTCCCTTTGCGAAGGCGCGGCCGAGCTCGAGCAGCGCAGCGATGCCGGACGCGTTGTCCACCGCGCCGTTATAGATCCGGTCGCCCTTCGCGTCGGGCAAGCCGACGCCCAGATGGTCCCAGTGACCGGAATAGATCACCCGCTCCTGCGGCCGCGCCTTCCCAGGCAGCAAGCCGACGACGTTCTTTGACACCACCTTCTGGGCGTCGATGGCGTAGTCCGTGGAGAAGGTGACGCCGTTCAGCGTCACCGGCCGGAAGTCGCGGGTCTGCGCCTGCTTCTTCAGCGCCTCGAAGTCGAGGCCGGCCTTCCTGAACAGGTCGACGGCGTTGTCCCGCTGGATCCAGCCCTCCAGCGGCGCGTGCGCCTTGGTGGGGTCCTGGCGGATGACGTCGAAGATCTCGTTGGTGTTGGAGTTCTTGACGGTCGCCCAGCCGTAAGAGGCCGGCGCGGTCTCGTGGATCACCAGGAAGCCCAGCGCGCCCTGCCTCGCGGCCTCCTCGTACTTGTAGGTCCAGCGGCCATAGTAGGTCATCGCCTTGCCGCCGAAGTCGCCCTTGCCGGTCTCGAAGTCGGGGTCGTTCACCAGCACCAGCGCGACCTTACCCTTCAGGTCCATGCCCTTGAAGTCGTCCCAGTTGCGCTCGCCGGCCTTCACGCCATAGCCCACGAACACCACCGGGGCGTCCTTGATGGTCAGGCGATCGACGCCCGTCTGGGCGGCGCGGATGGCGATCTGCTCGCCCTGGGCCCAGGCCTGGGTCTCGCCGCCGGCCTTCACGCTGACGTTCACCGGGCCCTTGGTGGTGAAGCGGGCCAGCGGCACGTCCTGGGTCCAGGCGCGCTGGCCGTTCTTCAGGTCCCCGCCCGGCTGCAGGCCGGCGGCCTTCATCTGCTCGACGAGGTAGGCGACGGTCTTCTTCTCGCCCTCGCTGGCCGGGGCGCGGCCTTCGAACGCGTCGGAGGACAGGACCTTGATGTCCTGCGCCATCCGCTGGGCGTCCAACGGATCGGCGGCGTAGGCAGGGAGGGCGGCCAGCACGCTGAGCGCGGCCGCGCCGAGGAGAAGCTTTTTCATCAGGTCACTCGAATGAGGCACGAAAGTGCGCCGACCCTATTGCCTCCCGAAAAGCTCCGCTAGGCCGATCTCCTCGCTACGCACCGCTGCGGTGCGCGCCCCCTTCCTCCTCGATGGAGGAAGGGCGGGGGACGGTGGTGAGTGCAGGGCGCCGAGGCAGATGGCGCCGTTGGGCGCTGCGTCCACGACCGCGGTCTGCGGCCCGGCGGCGCGCCCACCACCACCCAACCCTCCTCATCGAGGACGCTCTTTACGCCCCCTGCTTGCGCGCGATGAACACCGCCAAGCCGTCCAGCACCCGCTGCAGGCCGAACTCGAACCCGCGGTCCCTCGGCCAGGCGGCGCCGTAGGCCGTGGTGCAGGCCTCGCCAACCCGCCGCAGAACCGGGAAGGCGTCCGGGGCGATGATCTCCTGCAATGTGGGGACCGCCAGGGCCTGCCACTGCTCGTCGGTGAGGCCGGTGCGCTGCTCCACCTCCTGAGCCTGCAGGGCCGAGCGCACGGCGCCGCGCACATAGTCGGTGAGCAGGCCCTCCACGAGCTCCATCTCCACCTCGGTCAGGCCGGTGCCGTCCAGCGCCCGCAGCATGCTCTCCATGCGGTTCAGGAAGTTTGGCCCCAACGTGGGTCGCGCCGTGGAGATCTGCAGCATCCAGGGGTGGCGGTGGCCGAGGGTCCAGTAGCTGCGGGCGATGAACTCCAGCCGGGCGCGCCAGTCCCCCAGCTCCGGCCCGGGCTCCGGCATCTCGCCGAGCGCCCGGTCGTACATCAGCTCGACCAGCTCGGCCTTCGACGGCGCGTAGGTGTAGAGCGCCATGGGCGACAGCCCGACCGCCTCGGCGACCCGGCGCATGGACAGCGCCTCCAGCCCCTCCCGATCGGCCAGGGTCATGGCGGCGGCCAGCACCTCGTCGCGGCTGAGCTTCGGCTTTGGTCCGCGCCGCGGCGGCTCCTGGGCGGCCCACAGCAGCCGGATGCTGCGGCGGGGATCGGTTGCGTTCGGGGTGTCTTCGGACATCGTCGCGCACATTACAGGAAAAACACTTTACATGATACGGAGTTTGCGGCACACGCAGCTTCGCCAGGCGCCCGAAAGAGGCTCCGGCCGGGAGCGCGACAATAGGATGGGCAGTGTTGCGGCGCGGACATAGCGCCGTTGTCTAACTGTGTTCATCAAGCCGGCCCCAACCCGAGCGATCATCCGAAGCGACCCCGATGCGCCCCCAACTTCCGATCGCCGTCGCCCTGGCGCTTTCCGTTGCGGCATGCGCCACGCCGCGTACGCCCGACCTCACCCTGCCGCAGGCCTTCGAGGCGCCGGCAGGCCAGGCGGGTGCGGTGGCGCTCGACCAGTGGTGGACCGCCTTCAACGAGCCCGAGCTGACGACGCTGGTCGACCAGGCGCTGGCGGCCAACACCGACGTGCGCACGGCGGCGGCGCGCCTGCAGGAAGTCCGCGCCCAGCGCAACAGCGCCATCTTCAGCCTGCTGCCGCAGGGCGACGCCACGGGCTCCGGCCGGCGCACCGACACAAATCAGATCTCGGGGACGGACATCACCTTCCCGGGCTTCTCCACCGGCGGCGTGAGCGAGGCCTACAGCGCCAACTTCAATGTCAGCTGGGAGCTCGACCTCTTCGGGCGCAGCTTCGCGGCCGCCCGGGGCGCGAACGCCGACGTGGCGGCCCAGCGCTTCGCCTATGAGGGGGCGCGCGCAGCCGTCGCCGCCCAGGTCGCCGACTCCTTCTTCCAGGCCCGCGGCCTGGCCATCCAGCTGGCGGACGCCCGCGAGACGGCGCGCATCCAGCGCTCGCTTTACGAGCTTGCCAGCAAGCGCGCCCGCGCCGGCCTCGCCGCCTCGTCAGAACCGGACCGGATCGCGGGCGACCTGGCCCAGGCGGACGCCCAGGTGGCGGCGCTGGAGGCCGAGCTGCAGGCTCAGCGTCGCGCCCTGTTGATCCTCACCGGACGGCCCGCCGACCCCACCGCCAGCGTCTCCGCCCCAGCGGCGGTGGGCGTCCTGCCGCCTGTGCCGGCCACCATCCCCGGCGAGCTGCTCGGCCGCCGCCCCGACGTTCGCGAGGCCCAGCTTCGCGTGCGCTCGGCCGCCGCCCGCCAGGACATCGCCGAGCGCGCCTTCCTGCCCACCTTCAACCTGACGCCCGGCATCGGTTGGCAGCGCCAGGAACAGCCCGGCTTCGAAAGCGAGACCTGGAACTGGTCGATCGGCGGAAGCATCACCCAGCCGATCCTGTCGATCCCCCGTCGCCTGGCCGACCTGAAGGCCGAGAACGCCCGCGCCGAGCAGGCCGTGATCAACTACGAGCGCGTGGTCCAGACCGCCTTTGGCGAGGCCGAGGGCGCGCTGGTCCGGCTGGACGCGGACCGGCGCCGCGTGACCCTGCTGGCCGACGGCGAAGCCCGCGCGCGCCGCGCCTTCGAGGCGGGCCGCACCGGCTACGCCCGCGGCCTCATCGACCTCAACACCGTCCTGTCCGCCGAGCAGTCCTGGCGCGCCACCCGCGCTCAGCTGACCTCGGCCCAGGTGCAGGCCCTCCGCCGCACCGTCCAGGCCTACCGGGCGCTGGGCGGCGGCTGGAACCCGCAGCAACCCTCTCCCCTCGCGAAAGCCCGCTGAGCCCCGCATGAGACTCTCCCCTCTCGCCCTTGTCCCGCTGGCCGCCGCCCTGGCGCTCGCCGGGTGCCACAAGCCGGAGCCGGCGCGTCCGGCGCAGGCCCAGGCGGCGCGGTCGGTGACCGTGGTCCGGCTCGAACCGCGGGCCATGACCGGCTCGCTCACCGCATCCGGCGACTTGCTGCCCCGCGAGGAGGCGGCGGTCATGCCCGAGGTCACCGGCTACCGCGTCCAGCGCGTCCTGGCCGACGTGGGCGACTACGTGCGCGCCGGCCAAACCCTGGTGCAGCTCGACCCGACCCTCCTGCAGGCCCAGCTCGCCCAAGCGCAGGCGCAGGCCGCCCAGGCCGAAGACCAGGCCCGCCGCGTCGCGGGCCTCGACAACCAGGGGGTCCTGCCCCAGGAGCAGATCGCCCAGCGGCGCTTCCAGGCCGAGGTCGCCCGCGCCAACCTGCGCGACCTGCAGGCGCGCATGCGCAAAATGTCGGTGGTGGCGCCGGTCTCCGGCCTGGTGCTCGAACGCACGGTGCGGCCGGGCGACCTTTCGGCCGGCGGGGCGACGCCCTGGTTCCGGCTGGCCCGCGAAGGCCAGGTGGAGCTCGCCGCCCAGGTTTCACAGGATGACCTGGCCCGTATTCGCCCCGGCCAGCGCGCCATGGTCACCATGCCGAACGGCGCCACCGCGCCCGGCACGGTGCGCATCGTGAGCCCGCAGATCGACCCCCAGACCAAGCTCGGCGTCGTCCGCGTCACCCTGCCGGTGCGCGGCGACATCCGCTCTGGCGGCTTCGCCCGGGCCGTGTTCGACGATGTCGGCCGCGCCACGCCGGCCCTGCCGGAGTCGGCCATCCGCTACGACGCCAACGGCGCCAGCGTGATGGTGGTCGGCGCCGACAATCGCGTTCGCCGTGTGCCGGTGCAGACCGGCGCCCGCGGCGCGGGCCTGGTGGAGATCCTCCGCGGTCCGCCTCAGGGCGCCCAGGTCGTGCAGAACGCCGCCGCCTTCCTGCTCGACGGGGACCTCGTCCGCCCGACCCTGGCCGGCGCAGCCCAGCCAGCGGCGCCCGCGCGCGCCGCCGCAGTCCCGAACGCCGGAGCCCGGCAATGAGTCCCCATCCCGGCGGCGGCGCCTCCAACTTCCCGATCTCCGCCTGGGCGATCCGCAATCCCGTCCCGGTGGCCCTGCTGTTCATCGGCCTCGTGATCGCGGGGCTGATCGCCTACGCCGGCCTGCCGGTGAAGCAGTTCCCGAACATCCAGTTCCCGGTGGTGGCGGTGACCGTCACCCAGTCGGGCGCGGCGCCCGGCGAGATGGAGACCCAGATCACCCGGCCGGTGGAGGACGCCATCGCCGGCATCACCGGCGTCGACAACGTCCAGTCGGTGGTCACCCAGGGCGTCTCCACCACCTCGATCCAGTTCAACATGGGCGAGGACCTGCAGAAGAAGACCGACGAGGTCCGGGCCAAGATCGACCAGGCCCGCCAGGTCCTGCCGCGCGACATCGACGAGCCGCAGATCACCCAGGTGGAGGTGGACAGCGCCTTCCCCATCATCACCTACGCGGTGGCCGCCGAACGGATGAGCGACGAGGAGCTCTCCTGGTTCGTCGACGACACCATCAGCCGCGAGCTGCAGACCGCCAAGGGCGTGGCCCAGGTCACCCGCGTGGGCGGCGTGGCCCGCGAGATCAACGTCATCGTCGACCCGGTGCGGCTGGCCGCCCGCGGCCTGACCGCCGCTCAGGTCAACAACGCCCTGGCCAGCTTCCAGACCGACGCCCCCGGCGGCCGGCTGGAGGTCGGCGGCCGTGAGCAGACCCTGCGTGTCCTCGGCTCCGTCGAGACGGTGGGTCAGCTGCGCGCCATGACCATCCCCACGGGGGCCGGCGGCTATGTGCGGCTGACCGACGTGGCCGAGATCGGCGACGGCGCCGCCGAGCCGCGCGGCTTCGCGCGCCTCAACGGCCGCCCTGTGGTCGGCTTCCAGGTGGCCAAGACCAAGGAAGCCTCCGACGTCGACGTGGAGGACGCCGTCAACGTCAAGCTGCGCCAAATGGAGCAGACCTATCCGGGCGTGAAGTTCACCAAGATCTACGCCTCCGTGGACGAGACCCGCGCCAACTTCCGGGCCACCCAGCACGTGCTGCTCGAGGGGATGTTCCTGGCCGCCCTGGTGGTGCTGATCTTCCTGCGTGACTGGCGGGCGACCCTGATCACCGTGCTCGCCATGCCGATCTCGCTGATCCCCACCTTCTTCATCATGGGGCTGGCGGGCTTCTCGCTGAACCTTGTGACCCTGCTGGCCCTGACGCTGGTCATCGGCATCCTGGTCGACGACGCCATCGTCGAGATCGAGAACATCGAGAAGCGGGTGGCCCGAGGCGCCAGGCCCTACATGGCCGCCCTGCAGGGCGCCGACGCCATCGGCCTGGCGGTGGTCGCCACCACCTTCGCCATCGTGGTGGTGTTCGCCCCGGTCAGCTTCATGCCGGGCATTCCGGGCCAGTTCTTCAAGGAGTTCGGCCTGACGGTTTGCGTGGCGGTGCTGTTCTCGCTGCTCGTGGCGCGCCTGATCACGCCGCTGATGGCGGCCTACTTCCTGAAGCCCAGCACCAAGCCTCACGCCCGCAAGCCGTTCGAGGGCTTCTACCGCGACATACTGGAGTGGGCGCTCGCGCACCGCATCGTGGCGGCCATCGCCGGCCTGGTGCTGTTCGTGGGCTCCGTGATGCTGGTGCCGCTGCTGCCCCAGGGCTTCCAGCCGCCCGGCGACCCCGACTACATCTACGTCAACGTCCAGGGACCGCCGGGCGCCACCCTCACCGACATGGAGCGGGCGACCCAGGCGGTCACCCGGGTGATGAAGGCCCAGCCGGAAGTCACCGACGTCTTCACCCAGGTGGGCTCCACCGTGGCCAACTTCGGCCCCGGCGGCGGCCCCGGCGCCAGCGACGTGCGCTCCGGCACCATCACCGTCCTGCTGCGCGCCGACCGCGGCGTCACCGGCAACGAGCTGAAGGACCGGGTCCGCGCCCAGATCGCCGCCATCCCCGACGTGCGGCTGAACTTCCTCGACTTCCAGGGCTCGGCGGGCTTCCAGCAGGTGCTCACCGGCCAGGACCCCGTGGCCCTCGACCGCGCGGCGCTGGAGCTCGAGCGGCAGATGCGTGGCGTGAAGGAGGTCGTGGATCCGCGGCCCGCCAACGCGCCCGTCGGGCCCGAGGTCGTGATCCGGCCGCGGCCGGACGAGGCTGCGCGCCTCGGCGTCTCCGTGACCGCCATCGCCCAGGCGGCCCGCGTCGCCACCGTCGGCGACATCGAGGCCAACGTGCCCAAGCTCAACGAGGGCGAGCGGCGCATCCCGATCCGCATCCGCCTGCCCGAGGCGGCCCGCGCCGACATCGAGCAGATCAAGCAGCTGCGCCTGGCCACCGCCAGCGGCGGGACCACCACCCTGGGCGCCGTGGCCGACGTGGAGTTCCAGGCCGGTCCAGCCCGGATCGACCGCCTGAACCGCCAGCGCCAGGTGACCGTCCAGGCCGAGCTGGCCGACGGCGTCGAGCTCGGCGAGGCCACCCAGGCGGTGGCCGCCCTGCCCATCATGAAGAACCTGCCCAAGGGCGTGGAGCCGGGCGCCGTCGGCGACGCCGAGGCCATGCAGGAGATGTTCGGCGGCTTCATCGTCGCCTTCGCGACCGCGGTGTTCCTGATGTTCGCCGTGCTGGTCCTGCTGTTCCAGAGCTTCTTCAAGCCGATCGTCATCCTGGCGGCCCTGCCGCTGGCGGTGGGCGGGGCGTTCATCGGCCTGCTGATCTTCAACCCCAGCCTGTCGATCCCCTCGCTGATCGGCTTCCTGATGCTGATGGGTCTGGCGGCCAAGAACTCGATCCTGCTGGTGGAGTACGCCATCGAGCGCGAGCGCGAGGGCATGAGCCAGCACGACGCCCTGATCGAGGCGTGCCGCGAGCGGGCGCGGCCGATCATCATGACCACGGTGGCCATGGCCGCCGGCATGCTGCCGACCGCCTTCGCCCTGGAGAAGGGCGCCGAGTTCCGCCAGCCCATGGCCGTGGCGGTGATCGGGGGCCTGATCACCTCGACCCTGCTGTCGCTGGTGCTGGTGCCGGTCGTCTACCGCTTCGTGGACGACTTCGAGAACTGGCTCCGCCCGCGCCTCGGCAAGCTGATCACGCCCCGCGATCTGCCGCTGCAGCCCGCGCCCGAGGACAGGCTCTAGCCGCCTCCCTCTCCCGCTCGCGGGAGAGGGAGCTAGGCCTTGCCGCGCAGGACGTTGGCGAAGAACTCGGGGTCCACGTTGCCGCCGGACAGCACGATCCCCACCGTGTGGCCGCCGAACATCTGCACCTTGCCGGCCAGCAGGGCCGCCAGGGCCGCGGCGCCGCCGGGCTCCACCACCAGCTTCAGGGTGGAGAACGCCACGCGCATGGCCTCGGCCACCTCGGCGTCGGTGACCGTCGCCACGTCGGCCACCATCCGGTGCATGATCGGGAAGGTGATCTCGCCGGGGAAGGGGCTCTCCAGGGCGTCGCAGTAGCTGCGTCCCTGCGGCTTGATCGTCACCCGTTCGCCCTTGCGCAGCGACTGCAGGGTGTCGTCGAAGGCGGCGGGCTCCACGCCAACCACCGCGGTTTCGGGGGACAGAGCCTTCGCCGCCGTGGCGATGCCGGCCAGCAGCCCGCCGCCGCTGATCGGCGCCGCCACCACGTCCAGCTTGGCGCCGATGGCCTGCGCCTGCCGCACCATCTCCAGCCCCACCGTGCCCTGGCCCGCCACGATGTGCGGGTCGTCGAACGCCGGCACCACGACCGCCTCGCGCTCGGCGGCGATTTCGGCGGCGATCGCCTCCCGCGTCTTGCCCGCCAGCCGGTTGTAGAACCGGACGTCCGCGCCGTAGCCCTTGGTGGCCTCGACCTTCACCCCGGGCGCGTCGTCCGGCATGACGATCACCGCCGGGATGCCCAGCAGCTTCGCCGCCAGGGCGACCCCCTGGGCGTGATTGCCCGACGAGAAGGCCACGACGCCGCGGGCCCGCTCCTCGTCGCTCAGCTGGACCAGCCGGTTGTAGGCGCCGCGGAACTTGAAGGCGCCCACCCGCTGCAGGGTCTCGGCCTTGATCAGCACTCGCAGGCCCACCCGCTCGTTCAGCGCCGGGCTCTCGATCAGCGGGGTCTCGATGGCCTGGCCGGCGATGCGGACGGCGGCGGCCTCGATGTCGGCGAAGGTGACGGTGGGGACCACGGCGTTCATTTCGCGAACACCATGGCGTCGTCGGCGAAGGCCTTGAACTCCAGCGCATTGCCCGAGGGATCGAGGAAGAACATGGTCGCCTGCTCCCCGGGCTGGCCCTTGAAGCGGATGTTCGGCTCGATGACGAACTGCGTCCCGGCGGCCTTCAGCGTCTCCGCCAGCGCCTCCCACTGCGCAAGGGTCAGGATCGCCCCGAAGTGGCGCACCGGCACCTCGTGCCCGTCCACCGCATTGGTCGCCTTGTGCCCGACCTCGTCGGGCGACAGGTGGGCGACGATCTGGTGGCCGTAGAAGTCGAAGTCCACCCACTCAGGGCTCGATCGCCCCTCCGGGCAGCCCAGCAGGCCGCCATAGAAGGCCCGCGCCTCCTCGAGGTCACGCACGGGGAACGCCAGGTGGAAGCGCGGGATGTCCATGGTCGCGTGATACTCCCGCCGCGCCGCGTGCGGCTAGTCTTGAACCCGCCCTGTCATTGCTCTAATCCCCGCCCCGACAATCGATCCAAGGCCCCCCGTCGAGCACCTGTCGAAGGGCGGCGGGCCTCCTCCCGGGCAGGTCGGGAGATCGTATCCATGGCCAATGTCACCGTGATCGGCGCCCAGTGGGGCGACGAGGGCAAGGGCAAGCTGGTGGACTGGCTGTCCAACCGGGCCGACGTGGTCGTGCGCTACCAGGGCGGCCACAACGCCGGCCACACCCTGGTGGTGGGCGAGCAGACCTACAAGCTGTCCCTGCTCCCCTCGGGCGTGGTCCAGGGCAAGCTCTCGGTGATCGGCAACGGGGTCGTCGTCGACCCCTGGCACCTGCTCAAGGAGATCGCCGGCATCGGCGAGCAGGGGATCGCCATCACCCCCGACCTGCTGGTGGTGGCCGACAACGCCTGCCTGATCCTGCCCCTGCACCGCGACCTCGACCAGGCGCGCGAGGCCGCGGCCAAGAACAAGATCGGCACCACCGGCCGCGGCATCGGCCCGGCCTACGAGGACAAGGTCGGCCGCCGGGCCATCCGGGTCGCCGACCTCGCCGACCGCGAGGCGCTGGAGGCCAAGATCGACCGCCTGCTCGCCCACCACACGCCGCTGCGCCGCGGCCTCGGCCTGCCGGAGTACGACGGCGCGGCCCTGCTGGCCGAGCTGGAGGCGCTGGCCCCGCAGATCCTGCCCTTCGCCCGCCCCGCCTGGCTGCTGCTGGACGAGCAGGTGAAGGCCGGCCGCCGCGTGCTGTTCGAAGGCGCCCAGGGCGCCCTGCTCGACGTGGACCACGGCACCTATCCCTACGTGACCTCGTCCAACACTGTCGCTGGCCAGGCCGCCGCCGGCTCCGGCCTCGGGCCTAAGGGCCCCGGCTACGTCCTGGGCATCGTCAAGGCCTACACCACCCGGGTGGGCGAGGGGCCGTTCCCCACCGAGCTGTTCGACGAGGTGGGCCAGCACCTGGGCACGGTGGGTCGCGAGTTCGGCACCGTCACCGGCCGCTCGCGCCGCTGCGGCTGGTTCGACGCCGCCCTGGTCCGCCAGTCGGTGGCCCTGAACGGCATCGCCGGCGTGGCGCTCACCAAGCTCGACGTGCTGGACGGCCTGCCCAAGCTGAAGATCTGCACCGGCTACCGCCTGGGCGACCAGGAGATCGGCTACATGCCCGCGGGCCTGAAGGCGCAGGCCCAGCTCACCCCCGTCTACGAGGAGATGGACGGCTGGAGCGAGACCACCCAGGGCGCCCGCTCCTGGCGCGACCTGCCGGCCAATGCGGTGAAGTACGTCCGCCGCATCGAGGAGCTGATCGGCGCCCCCGTGGCCCTGCTCTCCACCAGCCCCCAGCGCGACGACACCATCCTCATGCGCGACCCGTTCCAGGACTAGCCGGGCGAAGCGCCTGAGGGGCCAGGGCGCCCACCGGCGCAAAGCCGTCGAGGCCGTGCGCACACCACCACCCAACCCTCCTCCATCGAGGCGGAGGGGATGGTGGTGGAGGCAATGAGCTGACGCAGCGGGCTCGTTGGGCGCAATTCCACCCGACCAATCCCTCAAAGAACGCCGGTCACGTAAGGCGTTCTTTACCAGCGCAGCCTAACCATTGCGCCGGGGGAGATCGACGTGTTCGCCAACAACGACAACAGAACCATCCAGCGCATGGCGCCCATGCTGTCGCGCGTGCTGGTGGTCGATCCGCAGCCGACCGGCGCGCGCGTCATCGGCGACCTGATGCGCACCGTCGCCAAGCCCGAGGTGTGGACCGCGCCCACCACCGACAAGGCGCTGAAGATCGCCGACAAGGTGAACCCGCAGATCATCTTCTGCGAACTGGCGGCCGAGAAGGTGGACGGGGTGGCCTTCACCCGGCGCCTCCGCCGTTCCGACTCCGCTTGCCGCAAGGCGCCCGTCATCCTGCTCACCGGCCAGGCCACGGCCGCCTCGATCCTCGCGGCCCGCGACGCGGGCGTGCATGAGTTCCTGCGCAAGCCGTTCACCGTCAAGGATCTGGTCAAGCGGCTGGAGGCCGTCACCCTCAACCGGCGCGACTGGGTCGAGGCCGTGCACTACGTCGGCCCCGACCGCCGCCGCTTCAACTCCGGCGACTATTCCGGCCCCCTGAAGCGCCACGCTGACACCGGCGCGACGCCCGAGGCCGCCCGCATCGCCCAGGCCCTGAAGATCGTCGCCACCGCGGTCGAGGCCGTAGAGGACGACCGCCGCCAGGCGCTCCGGGCGCTGGGCGCGCAGGCCGACGAGCTGATCGAGGCCGGCAAGGCGCTGGGCGACGACAAGCTGGTCGCCGCCGCCACCGCCTTCCATCACTTCCTGTTCGAGGCGTCCGGCCGCGAACACCTCGACAAGGTCGAGTTCCAGCGCCGCGCCGTCCCCCTGATGGCCTACCTCCCCCGCGACCTCGACGAACGCCGGGTCGTGCGGCTGTAGAGGCCCACGGCAACGCGCGAAAGTCGCCTACACCTCAGGGAGCTTCCCTCCATTCGGAGGAGAGGTAGGCTTCAACCTCATGGTGGATGCGAGCCGGCCTCTCCAGCTTGGTCAAGGACGCGTCCTTGCAGGACGCGCCGCGCCGCGGCCGGCCTTCGGCCGGTCCTTGAGCAAGCTGGAGAGGCCGGCAGACTGGCTGCCATGAGGTTCAAGCACGGGAGCGGCTTTTGAAGCCCTCCTCCTCGATGGAGGAGGGTTGGGTGGTGGTGGTCGCACCGCGATGCGGCAGACGGCGCGAGTGGGCGCCCGGCAGCCGAGGTTGCCCGCCTTCGCAGCACACCCAACCCCCAACGAAAAGGGGCGCCGGTCGCCCGACGCCCCTCCCGATCTCTGCAGCCCGGCTGGCGCTTACGCGTCCACCAGGTTCCGCTCTTCCGCCGCGGCCCGCATGGACTTCTGCAGCTTCTCGAAGGCGCGGACCTCGATCTGGCGCACCCGCTCGCGGCTGACGCCGTACTGCGAGGCCAGTTCTTCCAGGGTGGTCGGCTCGTCCTTCAGCCGCCGCTCGGTCAGGATGTGGCGCTCCCGGTCGGTGAGCTCCGTCATCGCCTCCTCGAGCAGGCTCATCCGGATGTTCTTCTCCTGGGTGTCGGCGATCACAGCCTCCTGGCTGGGCGTCTGGTCGTCGACCAGCCAGTCCTGCCATTCGCTTTCCGACTCCGAGCGCAGCGGCGCGTTTAGCGAGGCGTCCCCGCCGCTGAGCCGGCGGTTCATGCTCACCACTTCCTCGTCCAGCACGCCCAGCTTGGTGGCGATCTGGCTCACCTGGTCGGGGCGCAGGTCGCCCTCCTGCAGGGCGGCGATCTCGGACTTGGCCTTGCGCAGGTTGAAGAACAGCTTCTTCTGCGCCGCGGTGGTGCCCATCTTAACGAGCGACCAGCTGCGAAGGATGTATTCCTGGATCGAGGCGCGGATCCACCACATGGCGTAGGTGGCCAGGCGGAAGCCCTTGTCCGGGTCGAACTTCTTCACCGCCTGCATCAGCCCGACGTTGCCTTCGGAGATCACCTCCCCGATCGGCAGGCCGTAGCCGCGGTAGCCCATGGCGATCTTCGCCACGAGGCGCAGGTGGCTGGTCACGAGGCGGTGGGCCGCCTCGGGGTCCTGATGCTCCTGCCAGGCCTTGGCGAGCATGAACTCCTCGTCCTTGGCCAGCATCGGGAATTTCCGGATCTCCGAGAGATACCGGCTGAGGCCGCCTTCCGGCGACATCACGGCAAGCGCGTTGGCGGCCATGGTCTATCCCCTCATAATTTCCCGGACGTTCGGGTCACGGCGCGACCAGGCGCGAGGACCATCCGCCCCCTCCAACCATTCAGATAGGTACGAGGTTGCGGTGAAGCTAGGCCGCCTTCTTGGGAGGAAACGGGGCCCGAAATGTCCGACTGCTCTAGTCGGATTTTCTACGCCCCGACCGTGGCGCCTTCAAGGCAAAGAAACTCGCAGGCCCTTCAGCAAAGCTTGTGTCACAAATCGGCGGTCGCTGTCGGGAGGGCGCCGGCCCGGACGTCCTTGGGACGTAGGACAAGGAGACCCGCCATGCCCAAGCTCACCCCCAACCTGTGGTTCGACGCCAACGCCGAGGAGGCCGCCCGCTTCTACGTCTCGATCTTCCCGAACTCGAAGGTCGGCAAGATCGCCTACTACACCGAGGCAGGCCCGGGCCCGGCCGGAACCGCGGTCACCGTCGAGTGGGAGCTCGACGGCCAGCCCTTCGTCGGCATCAACGGCGGCCCGATGTTCACCTTCAGCGAGGCGGTCTCCATGGAGATCCGCTGCAAGGACCAGGCGGAGGTCGACTACTACTGGGAGAAGCTGCTGCAGGACGGCGGCCGCGAGAGCCAGTGCGGCTGGCTGAAGGACCGGTTCGGCTTCAGCTGGCAGGTGGTCCCCCAGCGCCTCGTCGACCTGATGACCGACAAGGACCCCCAGGTGGTCCAGCGGGTCACCGCCGCCATGCTCCAGATGATCAAGCTCGACGTCGCCAAGCTCGAGGCCGCCGCGCAGGGGTAGGTCCATCCACGACTTCCTCTCCCGCTCGCGGGAGAGGGTAGGGTGAGGGCCGGCTCGTGCAGTCGCCTCGCGCCGGATGAGAGATCGAGGGCCCTCGGGCGTGCATCCGGAGTGGATCAACGATCCCTGCCGGCCCTCACCCTACCCTCTCCCACCGCGCCGCGGCGGGAGAGGACCGGCCCTCACACCTCCCCCAGCAACCGCTCCAGCGCCGCCATGTCCGCCGGCAGCGGGCTCTCGAAGCGCATCGTCTCCCCCGTCACCGGGTGGCGGAATCCCAGCACCGCAGCGTGCAGCGCCTGGCGCGACAGCCCCGCCTGGGCCATGGCCGCGCGCACGACCGGCGCCGGCGAGCCCGAGCCATAGACCGGGTCGCCCAGGCAGGGCGTCCCCTTGCTGGCCAGGTGCACCCGGATCTGGTGGGTCCGCCCGGTCTCCAGCCGGCAGGCCACCCGGGCGGCCAGCGGCTTCTCCTGCGGCCCGAACGTCTGCTCCACCTTGTAGTGGGTGACCGCATGACGGCCGCCGGTCTTCACCAGCGCCATCTTCTTGCGGTCGCTGGTCGAGCGCGCGATCGCCCCCTCGATGGTCCCGCGGGCAGGGTAGGGGGCGCCCCGGGTCAGGGCCACATAGGCCCGCTCGATGTCGTGGGCGGCGAACAGGGCCGACAGCCCCTGGTGGGCGGCGTCGCTCTTAGCCGCCACCACCACGCCCGAGGTCTCCTTGTCGATGCGGTGGACGATGCCGGGCCGGGCCACCCCGCCGATCCCCGACAGGCTCGCCCCGCAGTGGTGCAGCAGGGCGTTGACCACCGTCCCCGTCTCGCTGCCGGGCGCCGGGTGCATGGCGATGCCGGGCGGCTTGTCGATGACGATCAGGTGCGCGTCCTCGTAGAGGATGGCCAGCGGGATCGCCTCGGCCTGCGGCTCGGCGGGCTCCGGCGGCGGCACGTCCACCGCATAGCTCCCCGGCTGGGTCTTGCCCGAGCCGCTGGTCACCGGCCGGCCCTGAAAGCTCACCCGCCCCTCGGCCATCAGCGCCTGCAGCCGGGCCCTGGACAGCTCCGGCAACCGCGCGGCCAGGGCCTTGTCCAGCCGCTCGCCGGCCTCGCCCGCGCCGATCTCGACGGTCAGCCGACCGGCCGCCTCGCTGGCCGGCTCCGCGTCGAGCTCGTCCTCAGAGGCCATGCTTCTCGCTGGCGCCTTCCTCGTGGCCGGCGATGGACCCGTCCTTGAACAGGTACTCCTCGAACTGCTCGTGAGCTTCCTTGTCGTTGCGGCGCAGCCACTCCAGCACCATCGCCGCGTGCTCCAGCTCCTCGCGGGCGTTGTGCAGCAGGATGGCCTTCAGCTCGGCGTCGTCGCAGTCGTCGGCCCGCTGCCGGTACCAGTCCACGGCCTCCAGCTCCTCGATGATCGAGGTGATGGCGTAGTGCTTGTTCAGCGTGTCGCGGCTGAGCTTCTCGCGCGGGACGTGGAGGCCTTCCTTCGACATGCCTGTCATGCTCCTGTTGTGTCGCCGCGGTTCTTACGACGTGGCGCAGACGGGGGGAACGGCCATGAGGATCGATCGGCGCAGGGCGCTCGCCCTGCTGGGCCTGGGCGCCGCGGCGCCTGCCAAGGCGCAACCCGCGGAACAGCTCGCCTTCCGGCACGGGGTCGCCTCGGGCGATCCGCTGCAGGACCGGGTGGTCATCTGGACGCGCATCAGCGGCGCCACGGGCCAGACGCCCTACCGCTGGCGGCTGGGCGACCGGTCGGGCGAGGGCGTCACCGGTCCCGAGCGCGACCACACGGTGAAGGTGGACGTCACGGGCCTGCAGCCGGGCCAGGAGTACCGCTTCACCTTCGAGGCCGGCGGCGTCCGCTCGCCCGAGGGCCGCACGAAGACCCTGCCGGCCGGCGCCACCCGGGACGTCGTGCTGGCCGTGGCCTCCTGCACGCTCTTCCCCAACGGCTACTTCAACGCCTATCGCGCCATCGCCGACCTGCCGCGCGTGGACGCGGTGCTGCACCTGGGCGACTACATCTACGAGTACGGCGGCCGCGATTCCTACGGCATGCGCTCGCCCGTGGCGTCGCTGCGGCCGCACGAACCCGACCGCGAGATCGTCAGCCTGGCGGACTACCGGGCGCGCCACGCCCAGTACAAGTCCGACCCCGACCTGCAGGCGGCCCATGCCCGCGCCCCCTGGATCGTCGCCTGGGACGACCACGAGACCGCCAACGACAGCTTCTCCGGCGGCGCCGAGAACCACACCGCCGCGTCCGAAGGCGACTGGAACGCGCGCAAGGCCGCGGCGCTGAAGGCCTACTTCGAGTGGATGCCGATCCGCGACCCCGCGCCGGGCCAGGACTTCGTCCAGGCCTCCAGCCGCGCCTTCCGCTTCGGCGACCTCGCCCAGCTGATCATGATCGAGACCCGGCTCGCCGCGCGCGACAAGCAGCTCACGCACAAGAGCGACCTGTTCCCCGGCGGCCGGCTGGACCTGGAGGGCTTCCGCCGCAAGCTGCGGGACCCGGCTCGGCGCATGATGGGCCCGGCCCAGGAAGCCTGGATCGCCCAGGAGCTGGCCGCCTCCGTGAACGCCGGCCACGCCTGGCAGGTGATCGGCAACCAGGTGGTCATGGCCCGCGTCGACGGCTCCCCCAACAAGGTGCTGAAACCCGCCGAAGCCGCGAAGATCTCGCCCTCCGCCAAGCGCCGGTTCGACGAGCGGGCCGAGATCGCCGCCCTGGGCGTGCCCGTCGCGCTCGACATGTGGGACGGCTATCCCCTCGACCGCGAGCGGCTCTACGGCCTGTTCCGCCAGGCGAAGGCCCGCCCGGTGGTGCTCAGCGGCGACAGCCACTCCTTCTGGGCCAACGAGCTGCACGACGACTCCGGTCGCCGGGTGGCCTGCGAGTTCGGGACCACCAGCATCACCAGTCCAGGCGCCGGCGAACTCGCCCCCGGCCTCGACTGGGGCGAGGTGGTGGCCCGGGCCAACAAGGAGGTCCGCTACAACAATCAGACCGCCCACGGCTTCGTGCTGCTGACGCTGACCCGCAACGAAGCCCGCGCGGACATGGTCGCGGTCTCCACCATCCATGACCGCCGCTTCAAGACACGCGCCGTGAAGACCTTCCGCGCGAAGCCCGAGGGGCAGGGGGTGTCGGCCCTGGCGTGATCGCCGTCCCTCGCTTGGCGGGAGGGGCAGGATCAAGGAGCGGGCTGACCGCCTACGCCTTCTCCACCAGCCTGCCGCCTTCCACCGCGCGGTAGAAGCAGGACCGCCGGCCGGTGTGGCACGCCCCGCCGTCGCCGCCGGCGCGCACCTTCAGCCAGACCGCGTCCTGGTCGCAGTCCACCCGCAGCTCGACCACGCTCTGCACCTGGCCGCTGGTGGCGCCCTTGTGCCAGAGCTCGCCGCGCGAACGGCTCCAGTAGTGCGCCTCGCCGGTGTCGATCGTCTTCTGCAGCGCCTCGGCGTTCATCCACGCCAGCATCAGCACCTCGCCGGTCTCGGCGTCGGTGGCCACGGCGGCGATCAGCCCGGCCGCGTCGAACCTGGGGCTGAGCGTCTCGCTCTCCTCGAGCTCGTGCTTGGAGGCGGCGGTGGGGAAGCTGGTCATCTTCGCCTTATGCGACGCCGCCCCCCGCCAGGCCAAGCCCGGCTCAGGCGAGCCGGGTGAAGTCCATCTCCCAGTTGGTCTCCCAGGTCTTCCCACCGTCGGATGAAAAGGCCTGCTCCCACCTTGCGGAGGTCTTGGTGATCCTCGACCACTGGAAGCGCACCTTGATCGCCTTGCCGTTCAGGGTGTCGTCGCCCTCGAAGGTCCCGACGCCGTTGGCGAAGCCGCCGAAAACCGGCGGCTCGATGCGGTCGGCGTAACGCTCGTCCAGCCACCAGATGGCCCACTTGCCGGTCTTCGCGTCGAAGGCGCGGATGCCCATGGCCCGGTAGGTCCCGGCCGGCAGCTCGATCACATTGTCGTCGCAGGTGCCAAGCCCGCCCAGGGTCAGCCAGCAGGTGCTGGTCCCCTCGAAGGGCTCCCACTCCGTCGAGCCGACCAGCCGCCCCTTCAGCCGCCGGTGGCGGACCTTCCAGCGCCCGGCGAGCCAGGCGAAGTCCTGCTCGTGGCCGGTGGGGCGGGGGGCTAGCGCGGGCTGGCCCGTCGCGGGCAGGGCGGTGGCGGCCCCCGCAAGGACGCTGGCGGCGAGGACGCTGCGGCGGGTCTGGTCTTGGGTCATCTGAGGTCCCTCGGAAGTGAGGCGACCATTCTACGGGGGCATACCTGTCAGCCTGTGTCAGGAATTATGGTAGAGCCTTGCGTCATGCGCGCCGGCCGCCTGCTCTCCATCCTCCTCCTGCTGCAGACGCGCGGCCGGATGACCGCCCAGGCGCTCGCGGACGAGTTCGAGGTCTCCGTGCGCACCATCTATCGGGACGTGGACCAGCTCAGCGCAGCCGGCGTGCCGGTCTACGCCGACCGTGGGCCCTCGGGGGGCTTCCAGCTGCTCGACGGCTACCGGACCCGGCTCACCGGCCTGACGCCTGCCGAGGCCGAGGCCCTGTTCCTCTCCGGCCTGCCCGGACCCGCGGCGGACCTCGGCGTCGGCGAGGCCATGGCCGCCGCCCAGCTCAAGCTGCTCGCCGCCCTGCCGGACGGCTACCGTGACGGAGCCGGCCGTTTGGCCGCCCGCTTCCACCTGGATACGGTCAGCTGGTACCGCGGCCCCGAGCGCGCCGAGCTCCTGCCGCCGCTGGCCGATGCCGTCTGGGGCGCGCGCCGGGTCCGTATCCGCTACGACAGCTGGCAGGCGGTGGTGGAGCGCGAGCTGGAGCCGCTGGGCCTCGTGCTGAAGGGCGGCGCCTGGTATCTGGTCGCTCTGTCCGGGGGCAAGCCGCGGACCTACCGCGTCGCCGCCATCCAGGCCCTGGAGGTCACCGACGCCGTCTTCGAGCGCCCGCCCTTCGACCTCGCCGCCTACTGGACCGCCTGGGCGTCCGACTTCGAGGCCCGCCTCTACCGCGGCCGCGCCCGTCTGCGCCTCACCGACGAGGGGCTGCGACGGCTGGCCGCCCTCATCCCCATGGCTGCCGACATGGCCCGCCAGACAGCCACCGATCCCGACGCCGCAGGCTGGCGCGAGGCGGTGATCCCCGTGGAGCTGGACTCCCTCGACCACGCCGCCGCCGAGCTCCTCAGGCTCGGCCCGCACGCGGAGGTGCTGGAGCCGCCCGATCTGCGGGCGCGGATGGCGGAGACCTCAGCCGCCATGGCCGCCCTCTACCCTTCTCCCCCTGCGGGAGAAGGTGTCGGCGCAGCCGACGGATGAGGGTCGCGCCGACCTCTCCGCGCACCCCGCGCGTCAGCGCGCCAGATAGCAAACCACGGAAGACACCGACCCCAAGGACCAACGCGGCGTGCGCTCGGCGCCCTTCCGTGTCTTCCGTGTCTTCCTTGGTTCCTCTCAGCCCTACTTCCGGTTCACGAAGTCCAGGAAGCGCTGGCGCAGGGTCGGGTCGGTCTTGAAGACGCCGGTGAACTGGGTGGTGATCGTCGACACGTGCCGGTGGTGCACGCCGCGGGTCGTCATGCACTGGTGGGCGGCGTCGATCAGCACGGCCACGCCGGCGGGACGCAGGCTGTCGGTGATCGCGTCGGCGATCTGCTGGGTCATGGTCTCCTGGGTCTGGAGACGGCGGGCGAAGATCTCGACCACCTTGGCCAGCTTCGAGATCCCCACCACCCGGTTGGTCGGCATGTAGGCCACGTAGGCCTTGCCCAGGAAGGGCGCCATGTGGTGCTCGCAGTGGCTCTCCACCTCGATGTCGCGCAGCATGACGATATCGTCGTAGCCCTGCACGTCCTCGAAGGTCCGCGACAGCTCCTTGGCCGGGTCGAGCTGGTAGCCCTCGAACCACTCGGCGTAGGCGTCGACCACCCGCTTTGGGGTGTCGATCACGCCTTCCCGGCGCGGGTCATCGCCGGCCCAGGCGATCAGCGTCCGGACGGCCTCCATCGCCTCCTCGCGGGTCGGGCGCTTGGCGGGTTCCAGGTCGTCGGTCCCGATCAGGGTCCGGTCGCGGGCAGGAGCATCCATGCGTGACTTGGTCTTTCCAGGGCTGAGTTGCGCCGGGACGAGGGTCCCGGAAATGACGCGTGCCACCCTTCCTCTACGGGCGGGATCAGGCCAATGGCTTCCCGTCCGGGCGATCTGTATATGGGCAGGCCGCCTCCGGCGGCAACCGTCACGCTGCGTTACCGGACCCTCATGACCCTCAAGCTCTACGACACCATGACCCGCGAGAAGCGGGACTTCGTGCCCAAGGATCCCGAGCGGGTGACGATGTATGTCTGCGGGCCGACGGTCTACAACTACGCCCACATCGGCAACTTCCGCCCCGTGGTGGTCTTCGACCTGCTCTATCGGGTGCTGCGCCACGTCTACGGCGAGGACCACGTCCTCTACGCCGCGAACGTCACCGACGTGGACGACAAGATCAACCAGAAGGCCGCGGCCGAGGGCGTGCCGATCCAGGTGATCACCGACCGCTACCTCGACGCCTACAACGCCGACGCCGAAGCCCTGGGGGCGCTGCGGCCCACCTTCCAGCCGCGCGTCACCGACACCATGGAGGCCATCATCGAGATGATCGGCCGCCTGGTGGAGAACAAGGCCGCCTACGCCGCCGAGGGCCACGTCCTCTTCGACACCCAGGCCTACGGCGACTACGGCAAGCTCTCGGGCCGCCCCATGGACGAGATGATCGCCGGGGCCCGGGTCGACGTCGCGCCCTACAAGCAGCATCCCGCCGACTTCGTGCTTTGGAAGCCCTCCAAGCCGGGCGAACCGCAGTGGGACAGCCCCTGGGGCCCGGGCCGGCCGGGCTGGCACATCGAGTGCACCGCCATGATCGAGCAGGCGCTCGGCCTGCCCATCGACATCCACGGCGGCGGCATCGACCTCGTCTTCCCGCACCACGAGAACGAGCGCGCCCAGGGCGTCTGCGCCAGCCACGACCACACCTATGCGGCGTGGTGGCTGCACAACGGCTTCCTCAACATGGCCGAGGAGAAGATGTCCAAGAGCCTGGGCAACGTCGCCCTGGCCCACGACCTGCTTCAGGACTACCCGGGCGAGGCCCTGCGCTGGGCCCTGCTGGTCGGCCACTACCGCGCGCCGCTGGAGTGGAACGGCGAGCTGATCGACCAGGCGCGCAACGCGCTCGACCGGCTCTACCGGGTGCTCGACGACACCGCACGCTTCCTGTCCGGGGCCGGCGAGCCGCCGGTCGGCGCGCGCGCGTCCGACGCCGCGCGCAAGGCGGCCGACGCGGTGTTCGCCGCCCTGGAGGACGACCTCAACACCGCCGGCGCCTTCGCCGCCCTCTTCCAGCTGGCCGACGAGGTCCGCGCGGCGGTGATGGCGAAGGACGTGGGCCGCGCGGCCCATGGGCGCGACCTGCTGGTGGAGGTGGGCGGCCTGATGGGCTTCCTGCAGGCCGATCCGCAGGCCTGGTTCCAGGGCGGCGCCGACGAGAGCTTCAAGGCCAGGGTGGAAGAGCTGCTCCAGGCGAGGCAAGCTGCGCGGGCCGCCAAGGATTGGCCGCAAGCCGATCGTATCAGGGCGGAGCTGGCGGCGCTGAACGTCGAGGTCATGGACGGCCCGACCGGCGCCACCTGGAGGATCAAGGAACAGGCCTGATGGGTTTCACGCCGCCCCCGCAACTCAAGTCCGGCCTGTTCGGCGCTCGCGGCCCGGCCGCCGGCCCGAACCCCACCGGCGTGCTCCCCAAGGCGCCGAAGCCCAAGGGCCCGGCCGGCATCCGCGTGGAGCAGCGCATCGGCGTCCAGGCGCCGGCCGAGGTGATCTGGGAGGTCATCCACGACATCGAGCGCTGGCACGAATGGAACCCGCTCTACCCGCGCGCGGCCGGCCAGGTGGGCATCGGCAAGACCCTGGACCTTACCCTGGCCGTGCCCGGCCAGCCCGAGCGCCAGATCCAGCCGGTGGTGCTGGACTGGGTGCCCAACGAGCAGCTGCACTGGCGCCTGACGCTGATGGGCGGGCTGGTGAAGACCATCCGCTTCATCGAGATCGACGCGCTCTCCGAGACCGGCTGCATCGTCAACAACGGCGAGCTGTTCCAGGGCCTGATGGCCAAGACGGTGCTGCGCCAGATGGGCCGCGCCGTGCACCGCGGCTTCGGTCAGATGAACGAGGCCCTCAAAGCCCGCGCCGAAGAGCTCTGGCGGCAAAGGCAGGGCTGACGCGCGGCAGACTGGCTGCCATGAGGTTCAGGCGCCCAACCGGCGCGGCCCTCCCCTGAAAAGCCCTCCTCCTCGATGGAGGAGGGTTGGGTGGTGGTGTGCGCGCCGAGCCGCTGCAGATTCGCAGATGGGCTCAGGCTTGCTCCGCCCGCCGCACCGCCAGCGCCAGGTCGCCGTTGAACGCGGGCGCCTCGAAGCGCATCGCCTGGCCGAACGCCTGGGCCTCGAAGCTCTCCACCGCCGCCCCCGCCGCCGTGTCCCAGGCGGTCACCCGGTAGCGGCCCGGCGCGAGCCCCGGCACGCGCACCAGCGTGCGCACCTCGCCGGCCTCGCGGTCCAGCAGCCCGGCCTTGGTCTTCGGCCCGCGCCTGAGCAGCCAGACCAGCGCCTGGGTCTCGTCCCCGCAGCCGAAGGCCGCCACCTGCCGGTGGGTCGTCACGATCTCGGCGTTCAGATTGCGCCGCTGGAACGAGGTCCAGTCGATCAGCGGCAGGAACCGCGCCATCGCCCCCTGCGCCCGCCGCATCCCCGGCGTCAGCGTGTGCGGATGCCGGTTCGGCCAGCGCATGCCGCCGCCGGCTCCGCCGCTCGCCAGGTGCGCCCACTGCAGGTGGCGGAAGTACTCGTCGTCGAACGCCTCGGGGAGGGTGCGGCGCTTGTCCTTGAAGGTGTGGATCGGGCCGTGCTCGGTGTCCAGGAACGGCCGCCCGTCGGTGATCTCGGCCAGGCTCTCGCGCACGATCGCCCCCATGGCGAGCGCCGCCGCCACCGTGTCGCGCGGATGGTCGATGCTGCCGGTGGCGTAGATGTGCAGCGTCGCGAAATCGAGGTCCGGGTGCCGGAAGATCGGCTCGCGCATCGGCAGGTGCGGCTTCAGCACCAGCTCGGGCCCGAACAGGGACACCGTCTGCGGATGGCTGCGCCCGAAGCGCGCCGTCTCCGCCGCGCGCACCGACCCGCTCAGGTCGGCGATGAACTCCCCGAAGCAGTCAGCGCCGTCCTGCGCCTGCGCGGGGTGGATCTCGTTCCAGAGGTCCCAGGCGAACAGCGCCCCCGACCCGCCCCAGCGCTCGGCCGCGAACACCAGCCGCGCCTTGATCAGCGCCCGGGTCTCCGGACACAGCAGCAGCCGCGAGGGATGGTCCAGCGGCCCTCCGTTCGCCCGGTTGTAGGGGTGCCGGTCCCACTTCAGCCAGGTCCAGAAGGTGTCGAACGGCGTCAGCAGGATCCGCAGCCCGTACCGCTCGCAGAGCGCGAAGAGGTCGTCCCACAGCTGCACCACCGGCGGGTTCCAGACGCCGGCCGTCTTCTCGAAGTAGAACGACGGCCGCTCGGCGTACTCGAGCATCAGCCGCAGCACGGTGACCCCGTGGTCTGCCAGCCAGGCCAGGTGCCGCTCGACCCCCGCCACGTCGCGCCGCCGGAGCAGCCCCTTCAGCTCCACCCAGCTGATCGCGTCGTTCTGCCCGACCGGCGTGAAGGCCTGCCCCGCCTCGTCCTCGAAGTAGGGCGCGCCCGCCGCCCGCCGAATCCAGGGCAGGGGGCGCGGCGCGGGCTCGGCCGCCGCTGCGAGCGGCCAGGGCGAAGGCTTCATGGGGCGCGGGCTCTACGCGAGGTGGGAGGCCCGCACGGCTAGCAGATCGCCGCGCTCAGGCCTTTCGCATTTGACGCCCAGGCCGGGCGCGATCTCAGTCGGTGGCCAGCGTCACCTGCGTCCGCCGCGACCGGCGGAGCAGCAGATAGCCCAGGCCGGCGATCGAGCCGGCCACCACCACGCCTGTGGCCACCTTCCGGACGTAGGCCTCGCGGTTGTACTTCCACTCCGCCGCCAGCCCCATCTCCTCCACCAGGTTCGGGACCTTGCCCTGGGCCAGGTCGCCCAGCACCCCTTCCGCCTCGTTGATCCGGTCGGCCAGCATCAGCAGCAGCCAGTGCGCCCACTGGCTCTCGCTGTAGCCGAACGCCGTGCGGCGGATCACGCCGCTGAGGCCGGATGGCGGGGTCGAGACGCCGAACACCGCCGGCCGGCGGTTGTGCTCCACCGACTGCAGGATCTCCACGTCCGAGGTCTGCTGCGTCGGGCGCTCCCAGTTCATGCCGGGCGAGTCGTCCGCATCGCGGTCGCGCATGGGATAGGTGGCGTCGTTGCGCCGGTCGGCGTCGACGCCCCAGCCGGGAATGTCGCTCCGCGCCGCCGCCGGGCGGTTGGCCGGCACGCGCTCGGTCGTCGGGATGAGTTCGTTTTCCATGGGGGTCAGCGCCTCAGGCCGCATTGGGGTAGAGGACGGGCTTGATGCAGCCGTCGAGTTTCGAGGTGAAGATCCGGTAGCCCTCGGAGACCTCCTCCAGCGGCAACCGGTGGGTGATGATCTCCTTCGGGTTCAGCCGGCCTTCCTTCACGTGCTCGATCAGCCGCGGCAGCAGCCGCTTCACCGAGGCCTGGTTGGCCCGGATGGTGATGCCCTTGTTCACGACATTGCCGATCGGGATCATGTTGCCCGTCGGGCCGTAGACGCCCACGATCGAGACCACGCCGCCCTTCTTCACCGAGTTGATGGCCCAGTGCAGGGCCACCGCCGAGCCGGCCTCCAGCTTCAGCTTCTTGCCGAGCAGGGTGTGCAGCGGATTGCCCGAGGCGTCCGCGCCCACCGCGTCGATGCAGACGTCGGCGCCCAGCGAGTCCGTGGTCTTCTTCAGGAAGACCACCGGGTCGTCCATGCTCAGGAAGTTGTAGACCTCGGCGTTGGCGAAGCGGGCGGCGAACTCCAGGCGGTAGTCCAGGTGGTCCAGCACGATCACCCGCGAGGCGCCGAACAGCCAGGCGGACTTGGCGGCCAGCAGGCCGACCGGACCGGCGCCGAACACCACCACCGTGTCGCCGGGCTGGATGCTGCCCATCTCGGCGGCCTGGTAGCCGGTCGGCACCACGTCGGTGAGCAGCACCGCGTCGTCCGGGTCCATCCAGTCGGGGATCACCGTCGGGCCCACGTCCGCATAGGGCACCCGCACGTACTGCGCCTGGCCGCCGTCATAGCCGCCGGCCGTATGGGAATAGCCGAAGATGCCGCCCACCGCCGTCGCCTGCGGGTTGGCCTCGTGGCAGTTGCCGAACAGGCCCTGCTTGCAGAAGTGGCAGCGGCCGCAGGCGATGTTGAACGGCACCAGCACATGGTCGCCGGTCTTCAGGTTCCGCACCTCGGACCCGACCTCCTCGACAATGCCGGTGAACTCGTGGCCGAACGTCATGCCCACGCGGGTGTCGGGCACCATCCCGCAGTAGAGGTGGATGTCCGAGCCGCAGATGCAGGATCGGGTGACGCGCACGATGGCGTCCTGCGGATGCTGGATGGTGGGCATGGCCTTCTGCGTGACGCGCACGCGCATCGGCCCCCGGTAGTCCATGGCGAGCATATTTGGTCCCTCGGTGTCTCGGGCCTCCCAACAGGGGGCGCCCGCCATCTGTTCCTACGGTCGAGCCGCCGCCCTGGCGGAGCGGACGGCCGGCGCGGGCGTTCCGAGGCTTGCTGCAGCGGAAGGGAGCGCGCCATGGCGACAGGACGAAACGGCCAGACGACAGGGGGGCGCCCGCGCCCCGCCGCCATCCGGCGGCCGCGCCTCACGGTGCTGGCCTGGGGGCTGATCGCCTTCCTGCTGACCGCCGCCGCGGTCGCCCCCGCCGTGAACTGGCTGCGCGAAGAGCTGGAGCGGAGGTCCCCCGAGGCCACCGGAGCCGCCCAGGCCCCGCCTCGCACGGCGCTCAGCGGGTGATGCGCAGGCGCACGGCCATCCGGCTGAGGCGCCGGAACAGCTGCCTTTCCCCGGTGATCGGCCACCAGCCGTAGAGGAAGATGTTCATCGGCTGCCACATGGCCACCCATCCGGCCACGGTCATCCCCTCCTTCATCACCGTTCCCAGGCGGCCCGCCAGCCGTTCGGCCGCGATGTCGCCCGCCAGCAGGCAGACCGACAGGAACACCACCCCGATCAGCAGGCTGCGCCGCCCTCGGCGCAGCAGCTCCCGCAGCTCGCGCGTGCGCCCGTCGGCCCGGCGGCCGAAGTGCAACCGCACCGCCTCGGTGATCTCGCGCTCGCAGGCGTCGTCGGGGTCCGGCTCGTCGAGCAGGGCGATCTCCAGCTGGAGATCGCGGTTGCGGGGCTGTTCCCGCGCCCAGTTGACGATGAACCGTTCCGCCGCGTGATCGAGGTTGCGCTCCACGAAGGGCGACGGGTCGATCGAGCTGAACAGCTGGGTGGAGTGGTGCAGGGAAATCCGGATCCGCCCCTCCCGCGCCGGAGCCGTCGTCGGCGCCGCGGCGCGGTCCTGCTCCAGTATCTCCGAACTCAAGCCATCGTCCTTCCAAGCGGGTGAAGGAGGAGCGCAGAGGTGCGGCGTCGGTTTCCCCGCGGGATCTTTTGTTCGTGGAGTTTCGGCAGGCGGCCAGCCTGGGCCGGCGGTGCTCAGAGGTCCCGGCGCTGCGGCGCGGCCGACCCGGCGGCGGCGTCCGGCAGCAGGCCAGCCGCCCCCGGGCCGGGGACTTCGACGACGCAGCTCACGCCCGCCGGATGCAGCCGGCGCTGGATCGAGCCGCCCAGCTGGCCCTCCACGAGCCGCTTGAGCAGCCGCGAGCCGAAGCTTTCCAGCGCGGCGCCCTGCACTTTTGGCCCATCCGACTCCCGCCACTCGATCACCAGGTGTCCGCCGTCCATCCGCCAGC
This sequence comes from Phenylobacterium sp., assembly GCF_036563385.1. Taxonomy (GTDB): domain Bacteria; phylum Pseudomonadota; class Alphaproteobacteria; order Caulobacterales; family Caulobacteraceae; genus Phenylobacterium. The sequence goes on along the minus strand of NZ_DATCML010000016.1, from coordinate 106,787 downwards.
TGACGTCGAGGCGGCCGGCCTGGACGGACAGCGCCCCGTACTTCAGGGCGTTGGTGGCCAGTTCATTGAGCACGAGCCCGATCGCCAGGGCCTGGGGGCTCGGAAGGGTGACCTCCGGGCCGGAGATCGTGAAGCGGCCCGGCGCGTCCACGCCGTAGGGCTCCAGCTCGGCGTCCACCAGTTCGCGCAGGGTGATGCGATCCTGCCGGGCCAGCTTGCGGTCCAGCAGGTCGTGCGCGCGGGCGAGCGCGCCGATGCGCGCCGACAGGGCGCGGGCATGCTCGGCCGGCAGCGTCAGGGCGGCCAGCGCCTGGGTGGCGGTGTAGGCGTTCTTCACCCGGTGCCGCAGCTCGTCCCGGGCAAGCTCCGCTTCCTCCAGCGCCCGCGACAGGGCGGTGACCAGGCGGACGTTCTCCATGGCCGTGGCGGTGGCGCGCGTCAGCGCCTCGAGCACCTCCACCTCGTCCGCCGAGGGCTCGTAGACCTGGGCCCAGTAGGCCCCGATGGCGCCGATCGAATCGTCCGAACGGACGGGGGCTATCAGCAGGCTGCGCACGAAGGTGTTGCGGTACAGGTCCTGCGGAATGCGCTCGTCCAGCCGGATGTCCGGGATGGCCACGGTCTGGCGGTGCAGCATCGCCCAGCCGCTGATGCACGACGACAGCGGGAAGTTGCGGCCCTTCCACAGTGGGCCGACCGCGTCCTCCTCGACGTACCGGCACTCGTCGCCCTCCCGCAGGATGACCGCGACGCCGTCCGAGCCGATCAGCCGGCGGGCGGTGGTGCGGACCACCTCGACGATGTCGTCGGCCGACCCGGCGCTGGCCAGGCGCTCGATCGCCTCCACCAGTCCACCGGCCGGCGTGCGGCGGAAGTTTGCGCGCGCTTTGGGGTCGTCGTGTCCTGTCATGCGGGAGCGGTGGCGGGTCGTTGCGGTCTCGGCCGAGCGGGTGCAGGCCCCAAGTCTGGCCGCAAATCGGAGAACCGGGCAAGCGGCGCCGCAGTTCCGGCTGGGTCGAATCTCGGGCGGCGGCGCGCCCCTACAGCCCGCCGGCCACCGACTGGGCCTCGCGGCAGGCCTTGGTCAGCGCCCGCGGCGAGATCGGCTTCTCGACGACAGCCGGCGCCTCCAGGCTCCGGAGCATGTCGACATTGCCGGTGACATAGACCACCGCGATCTTGCCCAGGCGGGCTTCGATCTCGGCGACGGCCTCGATGCCTGTGCCGCCGATGATGCGCACGTCGGCGGTGATCAGGTCCGGTCGCCTGCGCAGCGCCTGTTCCAGGGCCGCGGGGGGCGAGTCGGCGATGTCGAAGCTGTCGTAGCCCTCTTCACGCAGGAGGTGTTCCAGCTCGATCGCGATGATCATCTCGTCTTCGATGATCAGGGCGTGCGGCATCGGCGCTCCGTGGGGTTGAAGGGCGGCCTTCTTGCGGAGCGCGAGGCGGCGGTCAAGTTCGGAACGCCGGTCTTTTTTTTCGCACGCGCCGCAGCTTGGGGTTGCGCCCCTGGACCTCTGACGCCGGCCTCAGCGCGCCTCCCCGGTCTCCACCGCCCCGTTCAACCGGGACCACTCCTCGAAAGAGCCGTCGTAGAGCTTCACGTCCAGGCCCAGGGCGCGCGCGGCGAACAGGGTCGCTGTGGCCTGCTGGCCCACGTGGCAATAGGCGATCACGGTGTCCCCGGGCTTCACGCCCGCGGCCTTGAATCGGGCGGCGATCTCCTCGGCCGGGGCCAGCTTCAGGTCCGGCGTGGTGACGCTGGAGAACGGCACGCTCACCGCGCCAGCGACGCGGCCGGGCTTGTGCGGCCGGGCCGGCGGACCGCCCGGTCGCGCGCCGGAGTAGAACTCCGGAGCCCGCGAATCCACGATCCGGTAGCCCGGCGCGCGGGCGTGCCGGCGCACGAAGTCGGCGTCCACCACCAGCGGCCGGAAGCGGATGGGCGACAGCTTGCCCGGCGTGATCGCCGGCGTCTCGGCCGACAGCGCCCGCCCCTCGGCGGTCCAGGCCCGCGTCCCGCCCTCGAGCAGCCGGGTCCGCCCGCCCAGGCCGGCGGCGTCGAGCGTGAAGATCACCCGTGTCGCCGACTGGATCCCGGCCTCCTTCGTCGGCACGACGACGATCTGCGAGCGATCCGAGACCCCCAGGGCAGTCAGCCTGGTCCGCAGCGCCTCGGCGTCGGGCAGCTCCAGGGTCAGGGCCTCGCCGCCCATGGGCGCGGCGAGGTCGGACAGCATCACCAGCCGCGCCCCGGGAATGTGGCCCGCCGCATAGGCGGCCCGGTCCCCCACCTGCAGCACCACGAGGTCGGGCTTGCCGATCTGGGCCGCCAGCCAGGTGGGCGTGGCCACCAGCCGCGCCCGCGGCGCCTCCGCCCAGGCCGGGGCCGCCAGCGCCACCAAACCCGCCGCGATCATCGCCCGCATCATGGCCTCCCTCGCATCCGCGCCGCCCATCCTACGCCATGACCGGCCGCCCGAGTACGCCGCAGCGGCGCGGATGACGTGCGAGTTCGGGCGCGGTGTTGCGGCCCGGTGCAGCCCTGAGTTATGTCGGGAACACTACGTAGTTGTCGTGGGTTGGAGCGCCGCTAGTCGAATTCCCGAATGCCCCTGCCTGCCTCCGACCTCTCCCGCGCCCGCACCGTGCTCGTCGTCGAAGACGAGGCGCAGATCTGCGCGCTCATCACCGACTATGTGGAGGCCGAGGGCTTTGCGACCCGCTGCGTCCAGACCGATCAGGACGCCTATCGGGCGCTGGAGCACGACGGCGCCTACGCCTGCATGATCATCGATGTGAATCTGGGGACCGGGACCACCGGCTACGACGTGGCGCGCTTCGCCCGGCAGATCGACGGCGCCCTGCCGATCATCTTCGTCAGCGGCCAGACCTCGCCCGAGTCCTTCCACAAGAACGGCGTGCCGGGCAGCCTCTTCCTGCCCAAGCCGTTCAGCAGCGACGAGCTGTTGGCCAGGCTCAACATGCTCGTCGGCGACAACGACGACTAGGTCGCCGGCCGGCGAACCCGCACGACGCAGACCGACTCCACCCACAGTTCCACCGCGTGAAACCTGTCCAGGTAGCTCTCGGCCAGGCGCTTACGGGCGACCTTGTCCGTGTCGGGCAGGTTCTCGGAGTGCTGCACGCTCCCGTCGGGGCTCAGCCCATAAAGCACAGTACGCGCCACCGTCGTCGTCTCCCACGCCGGGCCAACCGGCCGTTCTCCCGCGGTGACCGATAGCGGCCGATCCATGGCCACGCCGAAACGGCGGATTGTCGCAGCTTCAATTCCACCCGCGCCGGGAAGGGCGCTCGGACGGGGAGGGCCATGGGGACGGTTTTCCTTGACTCTCCACCCCGTGTATGTTCCCGTTATGTTCTCATGGCGATCGACACCACAGACGCCGACGACCGGCACAGCCAGATGCTCAAGCAGCTGGCCGCCATGACCTTCACCCTGGCTCGCGACCTCTCCAACCGCGCCCTGGAGGCCGAGAACGACGACGACGCGGTGAAGCTCGCCGCCGCCTTCCACCAGGTCTCCCGCGGCCTGCGCCAGACGCTCGCGCTGGAGATGAAGGTCATCCGCTTCAAGGCCGAGCTGGCGCGCGCCGCCAACCCGCCGCCGCCGCCCAAGCCCCGCGAGGAGACGATCGGCGGCATTCCGGCCGCGATCTGGCGGCGCAAGGAAGAGATCGGCCAGGTCATGGACCGGGTGATCTGGGGCGAGGCCGAACGCGACGAGGACGAGCCTGACGACTTCGACGAAGAGTCCGCCGGCCGCGCCTACAACACCTACGGCCTATGGCTGCAGGAGGCCGCCAAGCGCCCCGACTTCACCACCGCCGACCTCGACGACCTGATCATCGAAGCCTGCCAAGTCGCCGGCAAGGACCCCCGCGAGCTCTACATCTTCGACGACGACGAAGCGCCCGAGCCGGTGTCGCCCGACTCCAGCTAACCCCCCTCCGCTCATCCCGGCGAAAGCCGGGACCCAAGCCGAGTCAGCCCCCGCGCTATCGCGCGAAGAACCACAGACCCACACAGACCCACACAGATGGCGGGCCCCCTCACAGGCCGCGCCTCATCACGCCTGCGCGCTCACCCCCCACCTCCTGTCATCCCGGTTTCGCGGAGCGAAGACCGGGACCTCCAGCTCCGCATCCACCCCCTTCAAGCCGCCACCGCCCGCCGCCGCACCCCCCAACCGCCGCGTACAGAGGTCCCGGTCTTCGGCCGCGCCGAAACCGGTATGACAGCCAAGGAGACGACGCCCCTGTGCGCCCTTGGCGACCTTGGTGTCCTTGGTGGTTCCCCTCTCACCGCCCGCCAGCCCCCTCTCCCCCGCCGCCGCCATTTGACAGAGCGCCCGCCACACCCGACCTATCCCCCCATGATCGACGACCTCTACTCGGCGAAGCTGCTGAAGCTCGCGGCCAACCTGCCTAGGGTCGGCCGGCTCGATGCGCCCGACGCCACGGTCGAGAAGGTCGCCAAGCTCTGCGGCAGCCGGGTGCTGGTGGACGTGAAGGTGGCGGACGGCGCCGTCGCCGACTTCGCCCAGGAGGTGAAGGCCTGCGCGCTCGGCCAGGCCGCGGCCGCCGTGCTCGGGGCCCACGTGGTCGGCGCGACGCTGCCGGAACTCGAAATGGCCCGCGCGCAGTTCCGTGCTATGCTGAAGGACGGTGGTTCGCCGCCCGTTGGACGGTTTTCGGATCTAGAGATGCTCGCGCCCGTGAAGGATTACCCGGCCCGCCACGCCTCCACGCTCCTCGCGTTCGAGGCGGTGACCGAGGCCGTGCGGCAGGCGCAAGAGTCGCAGGGCGGTGGGCGAACTAGCCCCGCCGGCGCGGCTTGATCCTCTCGTGGGCGCGGCGTAAGCCCGCCCGACGCCAAGTCTCCATCCCGTAGCCGGCATGACTTTCTACGAGAGGTGCGTCAGGGGCGCCCTTCGCGCCTACAAGCTGACGCTTTCGCCGCTGATCGGGCGGCAGTGCCGGTTCCTTCCGACCTGTTCGGAGTACACGGCGCAGGCCCTGATCAGCCATGGTCCCTGGCGCGGCGCCTGGCTGGGCGCGCGCCGGGTGTGCCGTTGTCATCCCTGGGGCCCGGCGGGCTACGACCCGCCGCCGCCCCCGACCCGGAATACGTTGAACACATGATCGACCTGATTTTCCCCGACGGCTCCAAACGCCAGTTCGAAGCGGGCGTCACGGGCCGCACCATCGCCGCAGGCATCTCCAAGTCGCTGGAGAAGAAGGCCGCGCTCATCAAGCTCGACGGCGAGCTGCTCGACCTCGACCGGCCGCTCGAGAAGGGCGGCCGCTTCGAGATCATCACGCGCGAGAACCCCGAAGCGCTGGAGACCATCCGCCACGACGTCTCCCACATCCTCGCCGAAGCCGTGCAGGAGCTGTTCCCCGGCACCCAGGTGACCATCGGCCCGGCGATCGAGGACGGCTTCTACTACGACTTCGCCCGCGAGGAGCCGTTCAGCCTCGACGACCTGGCCAAGATCGAGCAGCGGATGAAGGAGATCGTCGACCGCGACGAGCCGATCCGCCGCGAGGAGTGGGACCGCGACGAGGCCATCCGGCACTTCCGCGAGATCGGCGAGGAGTACAAGGCCCAGATCATCGAGAGCATCCCGGCCGGCGAAAAGATCACCGTCTACAAGCAGGGCGAGTGGAAGGACCTCTGCCGCGGCCCGCACCTGCCGTCCACCAAGCTGGCCGGCAAGGCGTTCAAGCTGACCAAGCTGGCGGGCGCCTACTGGCGCGGCGACCACCGCAACCCGATGCTGCAGCGGATCTACGGCACGGCCTGGGCCACCGAGGCCGAGCTCGAGGCCTACATCACGCGCCTCGAGGAAGCCGAGAAGCGCGACCACCGCAAGATCGGCAAGGCCATGGACCTCTTCCACATGCAGGAAGAGGCCAAGGGGATGATCTTCTGGCACCCCAAGGGCTGGACGCTCTACCGCTCGGTCGAGAGCTACATGCGCCGCATGCTCGACGCCGACGGCTATGTGGAGGTCAAGGCGCCCCAGATCATGGACCGGGTGCTGTGGGAGAAGTCCGGCCACTGGGAGAAGTTCGGCAAGAACATGTTCACCTGCGAGACGGAGGAGGGCGAGGTCCTCGCCGTCAAGCCGATGAACTGCCCGGGCCACGTGCAGATCTTCAACCACGGCCAGAAGAGCTACCGCGACCTGCCGCTGCGCATGGCCGAGTTCGGCTCCTGCCACCGGTATGAGCCGTCCGGCGCCCTGCACGGCATCTTCCGCGTGCGGGCCTTCACCCAGGACGACGCGCACATCTTCTGCCGCGAGGACCAGATCGAGGCGGAGTCCACCAAGTTCATCCGCCTGCTGGAGCAGGTCTACCGGGACTGCGGCCTCGAGCTGCACGCGGTGAAGCTGGCCCTGCGCCCCGAGCTGCGGTTCGGGACCGACGAGGTGTGGGACGAGGCCGAGGCCAAGCTGGAGCGCGCCGCCCGCGCCGCCGGCATCTCCGAGGTGGAGCACCTGCCGGGCGAGGGCGCCTTCTACGGCCCGAAGCTCGAGTTCCACCTGAAGGACGCGATCGGCCGCACTTGGCAGTGTGGCACGCTGCAGCTCGACTACGTCCTGCCCGAGCGGCTGGACGCCGAGTACGTGGCCGAGGACGGCTCCAAGCAGCGGCCGGTGATGCTCCACCGCGCCATCTGCGGCTCCATGGAGCGGTTCATCGGGGTGATGATCGAGAACTTCGCCGGTGCGTTCCCGCTGTGGCTCGCGCCCACCCAGGTGGTGGTGGCGACGATCACCTCCGACGCCGACGACTTCGCGCTCAAGGCCGCCGAGCAGCTTCGCGCCCGAGGCCTGCGCGTCGAGACCGACCTGCGGAACGAGAAGATCAACTACAAGGTTCGTGAGCACAGCCTCGCGAAGGTCCCCGTGATCGCCGTGGTCGGCCGCCGCGAGGCGGAAGAGGGCAAGGTGGCGCTTCGCCGCCTCGGCTCCGACCGGCAGGAGATTCTCGCCCTGGATGAGGCCGCGAACCTGCTTGCCTTGCAGGCGAGTCCGCCTGATCTTGCCAGGGCCGCGGGGGCGCGGTCTGCGCCGGTTGAGGTTGGGGCGAAGGAGGCTGGATGAACGGCGTCGCCGCACCGATCGTCGCTGTAGAGCCTGCGCCCGCGCCCGCCGACCTGCGGCTTCGCCGCAGCGTCTCAGTGGTGATGGTCGTCTACATGACCGGTGAGGCGCTCGAGGAAAGCGTCGCCTGCGTGCTCGCCGACCCCGAGGTCGGCGAGTTCGTCATCGTGGACAATGGCTCCACCGGCGCTGAGCAGGCGCGCCTGGCGCAGGTGGCCGCCAGCGACCGGCGGGTGAGGCTGATCTCCGGCCACGGCAACGTCGGCTTCGCCCGCGGCGCCAACCTCGGGGCCCGGGCGGCCCAGGGCGAGGTGCTGGTCTTCCTCAACCCCGACGCCTTCCTGCAACCCGGCTGCATCCGCGAGCTGGTGCGCGAGATCGAGGGCCGGCCGGTGCCCTGCATCGTCGGCGGCCGGGTGCTGAACGCCGACCGGACCGAGCAGCGGGGCGCCCGGCGCGGCGACATCACCCCCGTGACCGCGCTCATGTCGCTGTCCAGGCTGGCCCAGCGCGTGCCGGCCTTCCGGCGCTACGAGGTGCACTGGGAGGGCGACGCCGCCCCCGACCAGATCACCCCGGTGCCGACCATCTCCGGCGCCTGCTTCTGCATGCGGCGCGAAGACTTCGACGCCGTGGGCGGCTTCGACGAGAAGTACTTCCTGCACGTGGAGGATGTGGACCTCTGCTGGCGGGTGCGCGAGCAGGGCGGCCTTGTCCTCTTCCACCCCCGCGCCGAGGTGGTCCATCTCGGCCACACCAGCCAGACCAGCCCTCTGAAGGTCGAGTTCCACAAGGGCGTCGGCCTCGCCCGCTACTTCCAGAAGCGCGCCCAGGGCGTCGGCCAGCGGGCGCTCGCCCTGCTGCTCACGCCGGTGATCATCGGCACCGCGCTGGCCCGGCCCCTGATGTGGCGCCTGAAGGGCCGCGCCTAGCTAGGCCGCCGCCTCTTCCCGCTTGAACGGGAAACCGCCCGCCCGGCCGACGGAGGACGCGACCCGCTTGCCCAGCAGCTCGGACACCCAGTTCCCGATGCCGATCAGCTGGTCGAGGTCGTAGCCCGTCTCGTAGCCGGCTCGCTCCAGCATGTAGACCAGGTCCTCGGTGCCGATGTTGCCCGTGGCGTTCGGCGCGAACGGGCAGCCGCCCAGCCCGCCGACGCTGGCGTCCAGCACGTCCACCCCCGCCTCGACGCTGGCGAAGGCGTTGGCCAGGCCGGTGTTGCGGGTGTCGTGGAAGTGCATCCTCAGCCGCGCATTTGGCGCCGCCTTGCGGGCCGCCTCGATCCGCCGGCGCACCGTCCACGGATCGGCGACGCCGATCGTGTCGGCCAGCGCGATCTCCGGGACCCGCAGGTCGGCCGCCGCCGACACGATGTCGATCACCTGCTCCTCGGAGACCTCGCCGTCGAACGGGCACCCGAAGGCCACCGAGATGGTGACCGTGACCGGCGGGTCCTCCTTGCGGCGAACCGCCATGATGCCGCGCAGCGCCTCCACCTGCTCGGCCACCGAGGCGCCCTGGTTGCGGATGCCGAAACCGTCGCTGGCGCAGACCACCACATTGGCCTCGTCGCAGCCGGCCCCCACGCAGCGCTCCCAGCCCTTCATGTTCAGCACCAGCCCGATGCGGCTGCGGCCGGCCTGGCGGGGGAGGGCGCCCATGATCTCCTCGGCCCCCGCCATCTGCGGCACGCGCCTGGGGTTGACGAAGGAGACCACTTCCATGCGCCGGGCGCCCGCAGCCTCCAGCCGCTGGATCAGCTCCAGCTTCTGGTCGATCTCGAGCAGCGTCTTCTCGTTCTGCAGCCCGTCTCTCGGGCCCACTTCAACGATCTCGATGCGGCGGCTCATCGGGCGCTCTCCGGACGGACTGGTAGACGCGGAGCGTCATCTCATCGCCGTTGGAATAGTCCAAGCCCCGGATTTCGCGGACCACCCGCGCCTCGGCGCCAACGGCGCCCAGGGCCCGGCGGAAGGCGGCCTCCTCCCGGGCCTCGACCACGGCTGGCCGTCCTTCGGCGATGGCGGTCGCCGCCTCCTCGGCGTCTTCCAGCTCGGTGGGCGTGCCCAGCGCGAACACCAGGCTGGGCTCGGCGAACCCCGCCACCGCCACGGGCGCCTCGGCCACGCCCTGGCTCGGCAGCAGGCGCGCCGCGGCCAGGGCATGCTCGGTGCGGTCGGACAGCCACAGGGGGTCGAGCCTGGGGGCCAGGGCGGCCGCGAGGGCGGCGTGGCCCAGCACGCCCAGGCTAAGCGCCGCCGCCCAGGCGCCTCGCGGCGCGCGGCTGACCAGCATGTAGCCGCCCACCAGGCCCGTGGCGGCCAGCAGGGCTGCGGTGAGCACACCGGCGGCGAGGTCGGTGGGATCGCCGTATTCCGACAGCAGATAGACCGCGCCGCCCGCCAGCACGACGCCGGCGAAGGCGCCCAGCGCCCCGCCCGCCCAGCGCACCCGCTCGCTCAACGGCTCCGCCAGCGCCGCAGCCGCGAGCCAGGCCAGGGCGCCATAGGTCAGCAGCGGATAGTGCACCAGCTTGGTCGGCAGCAGCTCGAAGAACAGGAAGCCAGGCACGAACCAGGCCAGGGCGAAGCGAACCCCTGGCTCCCGCCGCCGTCGCCAGGCGACCACCGCCGCCGCCGGCAGCAGCAGGGTCATGGGGAAGGTCAGCAGCGGGGCGAGCAGGGTGTGGTAGCCGGGCGGCGCGCCGTGCGTCTCCTGGCCGCCGGCCAGCTTGGGCGCGAGGTCCCCCGCCAGGGCCGTGACCCAGAAGCCGCCGTCCGTGGCCACCGTCACCGCCCCGGCCCAGGGACCGACGATCAGCAGCACCAGCAGCAGGCCCCAGTACCAGTTCAGCCGGGCGAGCCAGCGCGGTCGCCGATCGGCCAGGCACAGGACGATCATCGTCAGCCCGACGATCAGCGGCCCCACCGGCCCCTTGATCAGGGTGGCGAAGCCGACCCCCAGCCAGAACAGCAGCGTCGCGCGTTTTCCCGCCGGAGGGCCGCCGCGCGCCTCGCTGTAGATCCGCCCCAGCGCCGCCAGGGCCAGGGTGGTGAAGCCGCAGAGCGCCGCGTCGGTCTTGGCGATGAACGCCTCGGTCGACAGCAGGAAGCTGGTCCCCAGCATGGCGCCGGCCACCAGGCCGGCCGGCCCGCCGAAGAACGCCGCCGCCCCCCAGGCGCAGGCCGCCGCCGCCAGCATGGCGCCCAGCAGCGAGGGGATGCGGTAGGCCCAGATCTGCCGGGCCTCCGGGCTGGAGAGCAGGGAGACGCTGGTCGCCTGCAGCCAGTGGATCCCCACCGGCTTCTTGAAGCGTGGCTGGTCCTGGTAGCGGATGACCACGTAGTCGCCGGTCTCCAGCATCTGGGCCGTGGCCTGGGCGAAGCGCGACTCGTCGCGGTCCAGCGGCGGCATGGCGAACACGCCGGGCAGCCCCGCCAGGAAGGCGATCAGGGCCGCCACGGCCGGCGCGCGCCAGCCGCGGCTCCAGCGCGCCAGTTCACCTTCGAGCGTCATTTGGCCCTGATAGCATGATCCTTACGTGACTCGCCTTTTCGGCTAAGGGAGGTCCATGGCTCAAGCGCCCCAGATCTCCGTGGTGGTCCCGGTCTTCGACGAGGAGGGCGCCGCGCCCGCCCTGGCCCGCGAGATCGCCCAGGCCTTCGCCGGCCGGGACTACGAGATGATCTTCGTGGACGACGCCAGCCGGGACGGGACGCGGGCCGCGCTGAAGGCGCTCCAGGCCGAGATCCCCCAGCTGCGGGTGCTGGCCCACCGCAAGAACTCGGGCCAGAGCCGCTCCATCCGCACCGGCATCCTCGCGGCCCGCGGCGAGGTGATCGTCACCCTCGACGGCGATGGCCAGAACGACCCGGCGGATGGCCCCAGGCTGGTGGACGCCCTGCTGGCCGGGCCGCCGGACCTCGCCCTGGTGGGCGGGGAGCGGGTCAAGCGCCAGGATACCCGGGCCAAGAAGATCGCCTCGAAACTCGGCAACGGCGTCCGCAAGCGCCTGCTGAAGGACACGGCCAACGACACCGGCTGCGGCCTGAAGGCCTTCCGGCGCGAGGCCTTCCTGCGGCTTCCCTACTTCGACCACATCCACCGCTACTTGCCGGCGCTGATGCTGCGCGAGGGCTACCAGACGGCGTTCCGGCCAGTGAACCACCGCAACCGCGAGACCGGCGTCTCGAAATACACCAACCTCGGACGCCTCTGGGTCTCGCTATCGGACCTGCTGGGGGTCATGTGGCTGCAGTCCCGCGCCCGCGATCCGCAGGGCGCCGACGAGGTCTAGGCGGGGACGCGCCCCAGGACCTCTTTCGCAGCGTCGAGGCCCTTCTCCATCTCACCGGCGATATAGGGCGCCATCTCGTCGGGCAGCAGGTCGGCCGTCCACACCACCCGGCATCGGTCACCGGTGAGCTCCACGACCTGGAACGCGGCGCTGTGGTGCGCCAGCCGCTCGCTCACCACCGCGTAGGCCAGCCGCCGGGCTGTGTCGTCCCGGCCAAGGAACAGCTCCTTCACCGTCTGGCCGTTGTGGAAGGTGACCATTCGCGCGCCGGGGACCAGCTGCACGTCGGTGACGAAGCCCGGCGCGAAGCGGCGGTGAACCGCGCCGAAGTCGGCGACCGCGTCCCAGACGGCCGCAGCCGGCGCGTCAATCTCCACCTGCCTGATGATCGAAGCCATGTGGGGCTCTCCTTGCTGACCTGGAGAGGTTGGCAGACGTCGATCGGCGCGGCTGGCGGGATCCGGACGGGGTCAGCCGCCGATGAACACCGTGAAGATCAGGGCCACCACGGCGACGTCGATGAAGCGGGAGGTGAGCCTGGCCAATGCGGACCCCGTGGTCGGACGATGCGATCACGGTTAAGCAAGTCCCGCGCCAGACGTTCCGGAGCGGCCATGGCCCTGTTCTTCGACGCTGAATGGTTCGACGCCCGTCTCGCCGAGCGCGGACTCTCGCGCCGTGTGCTGGCGGCCGCGGCCGGGATGAGCGAGGCGGACATCAACCTGGCCTTCAAGGACCAGCGGGAGCTTTCTGCCGGGGAGGTGGGCGTCTTCGCCGAACTGCTGGGGGTCGACGCTCGCGAAGTGGCCGACCGCGCCGGGATCTCCACGCCAACCCCCGGCCAGGCCTCCCCCGTGGACGAAAGGCTCGCCGCGTTGGAGCGACGCGTGGCGGCGCTGGAGGCGGAGCTGGCGCGCCTACGGCGGGTCTAGCTCTTCCGGCGACGGAGCCGCGCCGCGGCCGGCGCCAGCGCCGCGTGCAGGGCGATGACGCACAGGATCAGCAGCAGGGGGATGGCGGGCAGCGCGTAGACGTTGTTGGCCGCCGGGAAGGAGAGGGCGTCGATCAGCCCCAGGATCAGGATCCGCGCCGCCACGGCCCCGCCCAGAGCCACGCACAGCACCGCCGCCAGGGTCAGCCGCCGCCGCGCCGCCGCCATCACCAGCACCGCCAGGGCGGAGGCCACCCCGGCCACGGCGAGCGCCTGGAAGAGCGGCGTCAAGCCGACCGCGAAGCTCACCCACGCTTGCGAGAACCGGGTCTTCAGCAGCGGCCGTGCGGGCTCGGGTCCCACCGCGTCGACGAACAGCTGCGCGCGGCCGAACTTGTGTGGGCCAAGCTCGAGCCTGTTCAGGTCGATGGGGAAGCTCGCGCCGTCCGCGAGCCGCAGGGTCACCGGACAGGCCTCGAGCGGGCACATGGCGGCGAGCGCGAACCGCTGGTCGGTCAGCGCCGGGTTCGAGAAATGGGCGACCAGGTCGGGGCTGAAGGAGCGGGTCACCGGCTGCAGCTCGACGCCCGCCCCCGGCGCGAGCTCGAACCACTCCGCGTCGCGGCCCACGAACCAGCCGGAGACCTGTCGGCGCAGCCGGTCGGGCGTATAGGCGGGATGGTTCAGGAATGCGAGGAGGGCCTCGGCGTCGGGCGCGCCCAGTTCCGACGGCAGGACCCCCGTCCAGTACGGCTGGTGGAAGAACATGACCCTTGTGGTGTTGGCCATCGACAGCGCCACGTCGTCCAGCTGGTTGGCGCGCATAGGCGGGACCAGGGGGACGTGCCAGTCCGTGCACTTCAGGCGGCCCGCTTCACAGGCGTCCTCGACCTCGCGCTCCAGCTGGCTGTAGAAGGCCGCCGCCTCGTCGGGCGAGCGGTGGCGCCCCGTCGCTGCGGCCGCTTCCCGCATGGCCCAGAAGAACCACCCGCCCCCGAAGTCGCCGCAGATTCTAGGGTCCGCCTCGCAGCCGACCGACTTCAGGCCGGCTCCGCCTGGCCCGTCGAGGTGGCGCAGCGAGGCGAACGCGGGGCTGACCCGGTACATCTGCTCCCGGGCGGCCGCGGGGACGGGCACCCGTTCGCGGGCATAGGGCGCGCTGGCCTCCTGGACCGCCGAAAGCGCGCCTTCGAAGGCGTCGTCCTTGATCTCATTGACGACGAAGCGTCCGTAGACCGCCGCGTTGATGGCAGCCACGCCCGCCACCAGCCCCACCGCGATCGCTGCGGCAGCCGCCGAGGGCGCGAGCGCGGTCACGGCGCCCCGCCACCCCTTGCGCAGCGCGCCGGGCGCAACCAGCGGCAGCGCGGCGATGACCGCCAGTGTCGGAATCAGCCACACGCCTTCCTCGCGCGTCAGCCACCACCAGGCGCCCAGCGCGCCTGCGAGCCCGATGGCCAGCGGGCGGGGCGCGCCACGCCTCGAGGCGACGGCGATGGCGGCGGCGACCAGCGCCACGCCGAGCGAGGTGTAGAAGAGGTCGCGGATCACCCGCATCTGGTCGCCCATGTAGAGCGTGGGGAACAGCAACAGGCTCGCCAGCAGGGCGACGCCCATAAACCGCGAGCTCAGCAGCCGTCCGACCACATGGGCGGCGAAGGCTGCGCAGGCGGCGTGGAACATCGCCAACGCCAGGCCGAAGGGCAGGCCGAGCACGTTCGAGAGGGCCAGGAAGGCGGGGAAGCCCATGCCCTTCACCAGGGTGTTCTGGTCGTAGGGCCCGAGCCATCGGCCGCTGGCCAGCGACTGCCCCAGCCGCATGAAGAGGGCGTCGTCCAGACCGGCCGAGCTGAAGAACACGACGGGTCGTGCAGCGAAAGCGATCACGAAGCCGATGATCAGCGCGGCCCCTACCGCGGTGCTCAGCTGGTCGTTCCTCCGGCCGCGCCGCGGCGCCATCTCAGCGGCGCTCAACGCCGGGTCCCTCCGATCTTGGGGATCGAAAGGGTGCCCAGCAGGAACGCGGAGAAGAAGGTCTGCAGCGCCACGGCGACGAGCGCCAAGCCTGAGATCACCAGGCGGGGGATCAGAGGGTCGGTGAGTTGTCCGAAGTCGCGCTGCGCCCAGCTCACCAGGGCGAAGCCGAAGGCGCCCAGGCCGACCAGCAGCAGCACCAGGCTGACCAGCGCCAGCCGGTCCGTGTTGGCATGACGCTCGAGGGCTTCGGACCTTGGGCTGGACGGTAGGAAGCCCGTCATCGCCGCATAGACCCGGGACAGCACGCCGAAGGTGACGAGCTGGACCCCGGACACGATCATGAAGCAGGCGGCGACGAAGGCATTGAGGTCCATGGTCACGCCGCCGCCCAGCCGCAACGGCCCTGGGAACAGCGCCGCGCCCAGCCCGGCCCCGACCGCCGTCAGCATGAAGCCCGGATAGAAGAACAGCCACCGTGGGCTGTACATCAGCAGGAACTTCAGGTGCCGCCAGCCGTCGCGCCAGGTCTTCAGGTGCGGCGGTCGGCTGCGGCCGTCCTTCTGCAGGGTGGTCGGCGTCTCCTCGATACGGAGCCCGGCCAGGGCCGCTCGCACGACCATTTCAGACGCGAACTCCATGCCGGTGGTCTGCAGGCCGAGGCTCCGGATGGCGCGGGCGTCGAAGGCGCGCAGGCCGCAGTGGAAGTCGCCCACCGGGATGCGGAAGAACAGCCGCCCGATGAAGCTCAGCACCGGGTTGCCAAGGTACTTGTGGAGCGGCGGCATGGCGCCAGCCCCGATCCCGCCCTGGAAGCGGTTGCCCATCACAAGCTGCGCGCCTCCGCGCAGGCGCTCGAGGTAGCTGTCGAGCCGGCTGAAGTCGTAGCTGTCGTCCGCGTCGCCCATGACGATGAAGCGGCCGCGCGCGGCCGCGATGCCGCCAAGCAAGGCGGCGCCGTAGCCCTTCTGCGCCACCGGCTCCACGCGCGCGCCCAAACTCCGCGCGATCTCCTGTGAGCCGTCGGTGCTGCCATTGTCGGCGATCAGCACCTCGCCGCGGACCCCGGCGCGTTCGAGGAAGCCGTTCGCCTTGGCGATGCAGGCGGCGAGCGTCTCGGCCTCGTTGAGGCAGGGCATCAGGATCGTAAGCTCGACCTCATCGGCCGTCGCGCTCGTGCTTCCCCCGTCCATGCGCCTCCGTCCCGGCGCGTCACTCCCGACACCAGGATACGCACGCCCGCCCCGATCACATTGCGTATAAACTGTACCACAACACCCCAGCGGCGCCAGCCAGGGTGGCGCCCAGGGCTCAGAGCTCGGTGTTGGTCAACCGGCCCTTGCGCGCGCGGCGGTCGTAGGAGCCGGACCACTCGGTGCGCACGTAGGAGGTCTTGGCGTGGTCGATCAGCTCGGCGCCGGCCCGCAGGCCCCGCTTCTGGCCGTCCTGTCCGAGCAGCTGGGCGGCGAAGGCGGCCTCGCCCTGGGCGCCGGCGTTCCGCGGCGGGACGTTGCGCGGTGCGTCCACCGGCACGGGCAGGTTCGCGCTGTAGGGTTCCTGCGGCTCGACAGCCTCGTCCGCCTCGGTCCTGACGGCGCGGCGGACAAGGGCGGCCCTGCGGATCGGATCAATTCGGGACATCATGCTTACCGAACTGCAAACCATAAGCCAGGTTCAACGCTTGGCGAGCTTCTCGATCTGCGCCTGCATCTCTTCCATCCGCTTGCGCAGGTCGGCGAGCGCATCGTCGGCCGGCGGAGCGGGATCGGCCTTCGCAGCGGCGGGCGCCTGGGCGGGCTCCTCCGGCTTGGCGTAGGCGAAGGGCGAGAACATCTTCATCGCCCGGTCGAAGAGCTGCATGTTCTGGCGGATCTGGTCTTCGTAGCTCGGCAGGGCCGCACCGTGGCCGAGCGCCTGGAACTGCTGCCGCATCCGCTCCTGCTGCTGGGTGAAGCTCGCTAGCGACAGCTCCAAGTAGCTCGGCAGGAAGGCCTGCATGGAGTTGCCGTAGAAGCCGATCAGCTGCCGCAGGAACTGGATCGGCAGCAGGCTCTGCCCCTGGCTCTCCTCCTCGAAGATGATCTGGGTCAGAACCGTGCGGGTGATGTCCTCGTTGGTCTTGGCGTCATAGACGACGAAGTCGACGCCCTTCTTCACCATGTCCGCCAGGTGCTCGAGCGTCACGTAGCTCGACGAGGCGGTGTTGTAGAGCCGCCGGTTCGCATACTTCTTGATCACGACGCGCTCGCCCTGACCCGCGCCGCCAGTCCCTTCGGTGTCGGCCATCCCTGATCCTTTTTGGCCTGCGCCGGGCGTCGGCGGGGCCTTCTTCTGCAGCGCAGTATCGCGGATGCGAGCTTATTGGCAAATGGCTGGGGTTTTGAAAGCTTGCCCTTGCCCAGGCATCGCCACGGGCTGATATGACTTCCAGGGCCGTCCCCCAGGTTCAGGAGCCGCCGCATGAGCGACGTCGTCATCGTTTCCGCCGCCCGCACCCCCGTAGGGTCGTTCAACGGGGCGCTCTCCAGCCTCCCCGCCCATGAGCTCGGCAAGGTAGCCATCCAAGCCGCGGTGGAGCGCGCCGGCATCGCCGTCGCCGATGTGCAGGAAGTCATCATGGGGCAGGTGCTGCAGGCCGGCGCGGGCCAGGGCCCGGCCCGGCAGGCGGCGATCAACGCGGGCGTGCCCGCGGAGGCGCCCGCGTGGAGCCTGAACCAGCTTTGCGGCTCCGGGCTGCGTGCTGTGGCGCTTGCGGCCCAGCAGATCCAGGACGGCTCGGCCGCCATCGTGGTGGCCGGCGGCCAGGAGAGCATGAGCCAGTCGCCGCATGCCGCCAACCTGCGCAACGGCCAAAAGATGGGCGACCTGGGCTTCGTCGACACCATGATCAAGGACGGGCTGTGGGACGCCTTCCACGGCTACCACATGGGCCAGACGGCCGAGAACATCGCGGCCCGCTGGCAGATCACCCGGGAAGACCAGGACCGCTTCGCCGTCGCCTCGCAGAACCGCGCCGAGGCCGCGCAGAAGGCCGGCAAGTTCGCCGACGAGATCGCGCCCGTGACCATCAAGGGGCGCAAGGGCGACACGGTCGTCGACCAGGACGAGTACATCCGCCACGGCGTCACCTTGGACAGCGTCTCCGGCCTGAAGCCAGCCTTCAACAAGGAGGGCTCGGTCACGGCCGCCAACGCCTCGGGCATCAACGACGGGGCCGCGGCCCTCGTGCTGATGAGCGCCGACGAGGCGCAGAAGCGCGGCCTGAAGCCGCTCGCGCGCATCGCGTCCTGGGCTCATGCCGGTGTGGATCCCGAGATCATGGGTACGGGTCCGATCCCGGCCAGCCGCAAGGCCCTGGAGCGGGCGGGCTGGAGCGTGGGGGACCTCGACCTCGTGGAATCCAACGAAGCCTTCGCCGCGCAGTCGATCTGTGTGGTGCGCGACCTCGGCCTTGATCCGGAGAAGGTGAACGTCAACGGCGGCGCGATCGCCATCGGCCACCCGATCGGCGCCTCCGGGGCGCGAATCCTGACCACCCTGCTGCACGAGATGAAGCGGTCCGGCGCGTCTCGTGGCCTGGCGACGCTCTGCGTCGGCGGCGGCATGGGCGTGGCCATGTGCGTCGAGCAAGTCTGAGCGTTCTGACTACGGAGCGCCGGATCAACCGGCGTCCGTCATCATAGGGAGTTGCAGATGGCCAGGGTTGCGTTGGTCACGGGCGGGACCCGTGGCATCGGTCGAGCGATCGTCGAACGGCTCAAGGCCGACGGCATGAAGGTCGCCGCCGGCTACTCGGGGAACGACGCGGCGGCCGAGGCCTGCGCCCGCGAGCTGGATGTGATGGTGGTGAAGGGCAATGTCGGCGTCTTCGACGACTGCCGGCGCGCCGCGGAGGCCGTGGAGGCCGAACTCGGACCGATCGAGGTCCTGGTCAACAACGCCGGCATCACCCGCGACGGCGTCTTCCACCGGATGAGCCCCGAGCAGTGGGGCGAGGTGATCCGGGTGAACATGGACTCGCTCTTCAACATGACCCGTCAGGTGATCGAGGGCATGCGCGAGCGCGAATGGGGCCGGATCATCAACATCTCCTCGATCAACGGCCAGAAGGGCCAGATCGGCCAAACCAACTACTCCGCGGCCAAGGCCGGCATGATCGGCTTCACCAAGGCGCTCGCGCTCGAGAACGCCAAGAAGTGCATCACCGTGAACTGCATCGCGCCCGGCTACATCGACACCGAGATGGTGCAGGCGGTGCCGCCGAAGGTGCTGGAGGGCATTGTCGCCCAGATCCCGGTGGGCCGCCTCGGGCGCGGCGAGGAGATCGCCGACATGGTCTCGTTCCTCGCGGGCGAGCGGGCGGGCTATGTGACGGGTTCGACGCTGACGCTCAACGGCGGCCAGTATATGGCTTGACCGTTGGTCGGGGCGTCCAAAAAGCGCCCTGATCCCACGGCATCTCACATCCGATCATGACGGGCGAGCCAACGGCGTTTCGGAGGGCGGTGACCGCGTTGGCGCTCTGCGTCACCGCGCTCGCCTGCGCCTATCCGGCCGAGGCTTCCGCCCCGCGGCTGCGCGACGGCCTGTTCGGCCGCAAGGCGCCGGATGGCCGCCAGTTCACGGCCCCGCCCGTGGCGCGCTACGTCTCGGAGGACGGCGTCGCCTTCACCCTCGACCGCACCCAGGCGCGTCCCCTGCTGAAGTTCGACAACAGCCCCGAGGTGTGGGCGCTGAACCCTCAGCCGGCGCCGCGCGGCGACGTCATCTACAAGAACGACCTGGGCCAGCCGGTCATCCGCGCCACCCGCCTCGGCGGATTGACGGTCTTCACGCCGGGACGGCCGGCCGGCTCGGCCGCGGCTCTGGCGGGGGGCGGCGCGCCCCTGCGTCTGGCGCCGCTTGGGCCGCAGGCCTTGCTGGAGAAGCTGGCCCAGGCCAGCGCCCGGGCGAGCCGTGCGACGCGGCGGCTGATCCCGTTCGACGCAGAGGCCTCGCCGGCGTCCTCGGCCCTGATCGCCGACGCCGCGATCGTGACCAGCGAGGCCATGATGCGGATGAGCCGGTCCCCGCGCAGCCGGGCCCTGCTGGACCGTATCCGCCGCGTTCGCCTGGTGGAAGGCCGGCGCGCGGGAGCCGAGATCAGCCGAGGCGTCCTGATCGTCATGGTGGCGCCCCAGCAAGGCCTGGCGGGCCGGCCGTCCTCCGAGCGCATCGTCGCGGTGGCCAACACGCCCGGCGACCACTAGGCGGCCGTCAGCCCCGGAACATGTCCTTGGCGGCCCGCACGGCGGCGAACGCCTCGTGGTCCGGCTTGCCCGCGGCGCCCACCCGCTCCGCCAGCAGCGGCGCGCGCAAGAAGGGGTTGGTGGCCTTCTCAAGGCCGATGGTGGTCGGCACGGTGGGCTCGCCGCGCTCGCGAGCGGCGAAGATCCGCGCCGCCCGGGCCTGCAGGGCCGCGTCGTCGTCGACCGAAAGGGCGAAGCGCGCGTTGGAGGCGGTGTATTCGTGGGCGCAATAGACCCGGGTGTCGTCGGGCAGCGCCGCAAGACGCTGCAGGCTCGCCCACATCTGTTCGGGCTTGCCCTCGAACAGCCGGCCGCAGCCGAGGGCGAAGAGGGTGTCCCCCACGAAGGCGACGCCGTCATCAGCATCGTAGTAGGCCAGGTGGCCGAGCGTGTGGCCGCCGGATTCCAGCACCTCGAAGCGTGTCTCGCCGAGCAGCACGAAATCGCCGCCGCGCACCTCCCGGTCCAGGGGCGAGATGCGCGTCACCTCGGCGGGCCCGACCACCCGCGCGCCGGTGGCGGCCTTGATCTCGGCGTTCCCGCCCGCGTGGTCGGGATGCCAGTGGGTGTTGAGGATGAGGTCGAGCTTCCAGCCGAGCCGCTCCACCTCTCGCAGGATCGCGCCGGCCTCCGGCGTGTCCACACACACAGCCAGGCCCGAGGCCTCGTCGCGGCCCAGGAAGCCGTAGTTGTCGGACAGGCAGGGGAACTGGTGGACCGTGAGCGGCATCTGGCCCTCTGGATCGGGAGGCTGGCGCGCTGATTTAAGGTCGACGGCGGGCCCAAGTCGAGCATAGCTCTCGCCGGTATGCGTCGTGACGTCCTGGAACTCCGCCAGTTCTACGCCTCGCCCCTTGGGCAGGCGGCTCGGGCGATGGTGAGCCGCAAGGTCCTGGAGGCCTGGGGCGACGCGCACAGCCTCGACGTGCTCGCCCTGGGCTACGCGACGCCCTTCGTCGGCCACCTGCATGACAGCGCCCGGCGCGTGGTGGCCGCAATGCCCGCCCAGCAGGGCGTCGAGGTCTGGCCCGGCGGCCACAATCGCGCGGCCCTGGCCGCCGAGGACGCCCTGCCGTTCCCCAATGCGCTGTTCGACCGCATCCTGCTCGCGCATGCCATCGAGGAGAGCCCCGACGCGGTGGGCATGCTGCGCGAGGTGTGGCGGGTGCTGGCGCCGTCAGGCCGGGTGATCGTCGCCGTGGCGGCGCGCAATGGGCTGTGGGCCGACGCCGAGAAGACGCCGTTCGGGCATGGTCGACCCTACAGCCGCAGCCAACTTGCCGAGCTGCTGCGGGACGCCGAGCTCGAGCCCTCCGGGTGGACCCGGGCGTTGTACGTGCCGCCGCTGGCCTGGCTCGCCGGCTGGGCCGAGGGGTTCGAACAGGTGGGGTCGCGGCTCTGGCCGGGGTTCGCCGGGATCGTGCTGATGGAAGCCGTCAAGCAGACGTTCGCGGTGAAGCCGAAGGGGGTCCGGGCCCGTGCGGCCCGCCCGGTGCTCGTCCCCGCCTCGGGGGTCGCCTCCGCCTCGCGCAAGCTCCGCCGGCGGCTGGAACGGCCCACCTGACGAAGGGGTTCTGTCATTGGCTGGGACCAGGAGCTCCCGATGCGACCCAATGAAGAGCGCAGCTTCGACGGGCCGGGCGACATAGACCTCGGCGATGCCGAGGAAGTTCGCTACTGGGCCGAGCGCCTCGAGGCCTCACCCGAAGAGCTGGCCGACGCGGTGGAGAAGGTCGGCCCCAATCGCACCGCGGTGGGGCTCTACCTTGGCCAGCCGGCCCAGTCCTGACGGCTCCGGTCAGCCGGCGGCGCCCCCCGTGGGAGCCCCGTTGGTCATCGGCGGCGCCGGGCATTTTCCGGCCCGCGCCTGAACCACGTAGAACAGCGCACGGCCTTCGACGTAGCGGTACCGCTCGGCCATGGCGTTGGTCTCTTCGCCAGTGATCAGGCTCTGCGCCTGGGCGGGCGGCGCTGCGCCGCCCGGGCCGGTGGGGGCCAGCGCCTGCTGGTTCCAACGCGACAGGGTCGGCATGCAGGCGGCGACCACCGCCCCGGCCACCTGGTCCGCTGGATCGGGCGAGGCGGCCAGGGCGTAGCCCCAGCGGTGCAGGCAGTCATCCATCATGCCGGACGGGCCGCTCGGCGACGGCGGGATGGGGGCGGCGCCCTGGCCGCGGCCCGTCGTCTCGCCAGCGAACGGCATGCACAGGCGGGCGCCAGCCCCGCCGCCAGCGGTCGCCCGGCGTTCGTTCTCGTTGCAGGCGGTGAGCGTCAGCGCCGCGACCCCCAGGGCCGCGGCGGCCGTCAGCTTGCGGATGGCCATGGGCGGCTACCGGCAGACCTGGGTGGGCGCGTACACCAGCTCGCCCCACTGATTGTAGTAGGCCCGCGTCTCCATCCGGCAGCGCGGCGCATAGCTGGCATAGCGGGCGGAGCTCACCGGCGCCGCCCGGTAGGCGGTCCGCGGGGCGCGATAGGCGGCTCGGCGATTGTTGTTGCAGTTGCTCTTGGCCACCTGCCGGCCGACCAGCGCGCCAACGCCGGCGCCCAGGACCGTGCCTTCGGTCCGCGCGCCCCGGCCGGCCACGGCGTTGCCCAGCAGGCCGCCGGCCAGGCCGCCCACCACCGTGCCGGTGGTCTTGCAGCCCGCATAGGCGGGGGTGGCGGCAGGGGCGGCGATCACGGCCGCGGCGCCCGTTGCGATCAGGATCCGGCGCATGTCTCTCTCCTCTGACTGGAGCCTCGCGCCTGGAGGCTCGGCAGGGGAGAACGAACGAGCGGCGGTTTTTGTGCCGCCCGGCTATGTCAGCCAGTCGACCATCCCGAGCTTGGCCATCCACGCGAGCGCGATCTCCACCGCCCGCCGGCGCTCGGTGGGGAAGATCCGCTCGGGACATCGTAGAGGTAGTAAACTCGCTGGATCTCGAACGGCACGTGTCGCTCGCTCTCGGCGAAGCAGAGGTTGCCCCGCGGATCGGAGACCACGGGCAGGTCGATGAATTCGGCGAGGGATTTCGTCATCCAGGGTCACCAGCGGCGATCGTGCAGGC
Source organism: Phenylobacterium sp. (assembly GCF_036563385.1). GTDB lineage: Bacteria > Pseudomonadota > Alphaproteobacteria > Caulobacterales > Caulobacteraceae > Phenylobacterium. Next base: position 84,109 of record NZ_DATCML010000016.1, on the reverse strand, counting down.
GGGTTACGACACCTGCGCCGCCACGACTAGGGGTCAGGCCCGCGACGTCGTGGCCAGGAAGCGCTCGGCGCTTTGCCAGACGACAAGCCCCGCCTCCTGCCTGTCGACGAGGTCCCAGACCACGTTCTTGGACCAGACGAACACCACCTTGCGGAACACCGCCGACAGCGCGCCGGTGAAGCCGAGATTGTAGGAATAGCTGTCGCCGAAGACGATGACGGTGCGCGGGTCTGGCGCGGCGGCATGCTCCAACACGTAGATCGTGCCGCGCTGCTGACCGGTGCGCTGCATGTGCTCGTTGTCGAACGTCTTCTCGCCCGGGGTCACCAGCCAGAACACCGCGTCGAGCGGCGGCGGATCGAAGAGGTGCGGCGTAAGATCGTGCGGCTGCACGTCCCGCTCGCCGGTGAAGCGCAGCGCGGTCAGCTCGACCTCTGGCGCGGCCTGGGCCAGGACCGCGTGGGTCACCGCCACGCAGCCCGAGGCGGTCCAGTGCGAGTTGCGCCGCGGGTAGGCCGGACCCTCCTCCCGGCAGGCGAGCAAGGCGCCCAGCGGATAAACCAGCCGCGCCTCCGGACCCAGTCTGCGCGCCAGCTGCCGCAGCGGGCGCTGGTCCCCCCTGGGAGTGTCGGTCGCCCACCTCTTCTCAGGATAGACCACCTGCTTTTCCGGGATGACTAGGTTGACCAGCGGCACGCCTCGGGCGCCGGCCTCCGCCTGCCGGGCGGCGAAAACGGCCGCCCAGGTGGCCAGCCAATCCGCGTCCATCGGCTCGGTTTGCCTGTACTGGCGCTCCCAGCGATTCGCCCCGTCGCCAATGAACAGGAACCCGTCATGCCCGGCCACGGCGACACCGCCGGGCGAACTGACCCCCGGCTTCAGCCACCCCGCGGGGCTCTCCGCCGCCAGGCGGTCGAGGTCACGGTCGAGCGCACGGATCTCGGCTTGGCTCAGGGTCAGACGTTCGGCGGCGGTCACGCCGCGCGCTTAGCATGGGCCCGGCGCCGCACCAAAGCGGCGTAACCTAGGCCACGCTCGCGGCCACCTGGCGCAGCCCGCGCAGCACCTCCGCCCGCCGATCCTCGGCATGGTCCTGCGGCTGGCGCAGCAGCTTCAGGCCATCCAGGTGTACGTCCACCATCGGTCGGCTGAAACGTCCTCCCGCCTGGAACCGGCTGATCAGCTCGCACAGGCTGTAGGCCGCATCTCCCAGCTCCCCCAGGCCGAACACCCCGGCCACAGCGACGATGCGGTTGGCGTCCCTGTACATGGTCTCCAGGGTGACGGCGTCGGGTCCCTTGAGCTCGGAGCCCAGGGCCGCAAGCTCCCCCAGGGCGCGATCGATGTCGTCCAGCGTCGGCTGGCGAACTTGCTCGACCCGCTCGTCCGCCGCGGCGATCGCCTCGCCGGCCGAGAGCCCGCCCTTCTTGACCACGGTCTTCGCCAGCCGATTCTCGTACTTGAAGATGTTCGGCGGTTTCACGCCACGGCTCTCCTGGGATTCATCAACATGTCGATCTCGTCCTGCTCGAGATCGGGGCCGATCGGCAGGCCGATCTCTGTGCCCAGATCGTCATGGCGGCGACCCTTCTCGCCGGGCGGAGGGCCGAAGGCCTTGTGACGCCGGTCGGGTCCCACGTAACTCTCGGCCTCGACGAACTGCCGCTGCTCGCGCGCCAGCCACATCAGCCGGTCGAACATCACGGGGGGCGTGACCGGCTTAGCGACCACGAAGTTCGCGCCGCAGTCGCGCGCGCGCTCCACGTTGGCGGGCGCCGTGTGGCCGCACAGCAGCAGGACCGGCGCCAGGCGGTTCGTGTTCTCCTCGACCCGGCGCAGCCGGCTCACGAAATCGAAGCCCGCTCCGTCCGGAATGTCACAATCGACCACCAGAAGATCGAAGACGGACGACTGCGCGACCGCGTCGGCATCTTCGATGTTGGTGCACTTGCGGATGCCCTTCACCCCGAAACCGATGAACATCTGGCCCAGGATGTCGAGCTCGGTGGAGCTGTTCTGCACCAGGAGGACGGTAGCCTTGCCGAGGTTGAGGCGCGGCTCGGCCATCCGTTACGCCCCGAAGAAGTCCAGCTCGCCAGGGTCGGCGGCCAAGCGGGCCCGGCCGGTGAGCGCGCTCGCCAGGTCGGTCAGGGTGAGCTTGCGAGCGGCCGCGTCGGCGTCCACCTGCCACTCGGCGGGGATGACCCCCGCCACGTTCTCCAGAAAGTCGGCCAGGCCGGCGGTGCGCTGGGTGATCAGGTCTAGGGCCTGTGCGTCCCCGCCGCCTCTGGACACCGTTTCGGAGAGCGCCGCCTGCAGCGCCTCGCACCGGGCCGACAGCTCCTCGAGTTCGGCGGCGCACGCGGTCAGGACCGCTTCCAGCGGCTGGGTCGAATGGGGCATCAGAACAGCTCCAGGGCCCCGGTCTGCACGGCGGCCGGGAGCGGGGCGACGACGACCTCCGCCTCGAAGGCGTCCCGGTCGCCCAGGAAGACCTGGCGCGCGCGGCCGCTGACCGGCCAGTACTGAATGCGGCGGCCGGAGTCGCCGCGCAGCGAGCCGCCGACGTGCTTCAGCTTCTCGCGGGCGATGAAGTCCTCGGCGAACTTGGCGTTCGAGGCGCCCACGTCGGTGAGGCCCTTCACCAGGCGGCCGCCGCCGAACAGCTTGACTTCCAGCCGGTCGCGCCGCGCCCCCCGGGCCAGCAGGCTGTTCACGAGCAACTCCATGGCGTGCACGCCGTAGCGCATGGATTCGGCGTCGGTCTCGCCCGTCTTCGGCCCGCCCGGCAGCAGGAAGTGGTTCATGCCCCCGACGCCGGCCACCGGATCGCGCATGCAAGCCGCCACGCAGCTTCCGAGGATCGTCGTGAGCACGGCGTCCGGATCGTCGCTGATGGCGTGCTCGCCCTGCACCACGTGGATGGGGCGCTTCACCAGATCGGTATAGCGGCCGGCGCCGACGCCACTCATGTCAGGGCGCCGAAGACCGCTTCGATCTTCCCCTTCAAGGTCGCGACCGTGAAGGGCTTCACAAGGTAGTTGTTGACGCCGAACTGGACGGCGCGCTGCACCAGTTCCTTGTCCGCCCGGCCGGTCAGCATGATGAAGGCTGTGCTGCGGATCGGCTCGTGGCTGCGGATCGCGCGCAGGAGCCCCAGCCCGTCGAGCTTCGGCATGTTGAAGTCCGAGATGACCAGGTTTGGCGGCGCGGTCAGCATCGAGCGGAGGCCGGCTTCGCCGTCGCCGGCTTCGGTGAACTCGCGGAAGCCAAGCTGCTCCAGCCCGTTGCGGACAAGAGAGCGCATCGTCTGCTGGTCGTCGACGATGAGGACCTTAATTGAGGCGGCGGAAGGCATCAGGTTCTCTCGACTGAAGAGGTAGCGGGCGCTTTCAGCATCTCGGCGGCGAGACGCTCGAGCGGCGCTTGGCGCTCGACGGCTCCGATTTCAAAGGCGGCCTTGGGCATGCCGTAGACCACCGAGGTGGCCTCGTCCTGGCCGAGGGTGCGGGCTCCTGCCTGGCGCATGGCCAGCAGGCCTTGGGCCCCGTCCCGACCCATACCGGTCAGGATCGCGCCCACGCCCCGGCGGCCAAAAGCCTTGGCCATGGAGTGGAAGAGGACATCCACCGAGGGGCGATGGCCGTTGACCCGGTCGCCCTGCACGATCCGGCAGCGCTGCTCGGTCACCTCGAGGTGGGCTTCGCCGCCCGGGGCGAGGTAGACGCGGCCCGGCTCCAGGGGCGCGCCGTCGCGGGCCTCCTCGCACTTCGGCGCGCAGAGGCGGTCGAGCCGCTCGGCGAAGCTCTTGGTGAAGGTCCCTGGCATATGCTGGGTGATCACGGTCGGCGGGCAGTTGGCGGGGAAGCGCGACAGCACGGTGATCAGCGCCTCGACGCCCCCGGTGGAGGAGCCGATGGCGATCACTCGCCCGTCCGCCACGTGCTCCAGCCGGTCCACCGCCCTGCCGGAGGTGGTGGCGGTCGAGCGCACGCGCGCACGGGCGGCGGCTTTCACCTTGGCGGGCAGATCGTCGAAGGAATCTGGCCCGCCGGTGGACGGCTTGGCCACGCAGTCGATGGCGCCCAGGGCCAGGGCCTCGAGGGTCGCCTCCGCCCCGCGCACCGTCAGGGTGGAGACCATGACCACCGGCATCGGGCGCAGCCGCATGATCTTCTCGAGGAAGTCGAGGCCGTTCATGTTCGGCATCTCGACATCGAGGGTGATGACGTCGGGGTTCAGCGCCTTGATCGCGTCGCGCGCCTCGAGCGGGTCGCCGGCTTGGCCGACCACCTCGATCTCGGGATCGCGGCGCAGGGTGGCCGCGATCAGGCTGCGCATGGTGGCGCTGTCGTCGACGATGAGCACGCGGATCATCGGCCGGTCCCCGTGAAGCGGTAGGTGGTCACCCCATCGGTCGCGAAGCGATGCGCGTCGGGTCCGCAGACCCGCTCGGAGTGGCCGATGTACAAGGAGGCGTTCGGGGCCATCAGCGGGACGAACCGGCTGAAGATCCGCTCCTGGGTGGCTTCCTCGAAGTAGATCAGCACGTTGCGGCAGAAGACGGCCTGGAACTGGCGCTTCATCGGCCACTCGCCGATCAGGTTGAGTTCGTTGAAGACGACCAGGCGGCGCAGCGGCTCCGAGGCGCGCCACTGGTCCCCCTCGCGCTCGAACCAGCGGGCGCGCAGTTCGCCGGGCACCGGCGCCATGGCGGAGCTGCCGTAAAGGCCCTCACGGCCCTCCGCCAGCATCTTGGTGTCGATGTCGCTCGCCAGGATGCGGATGTCGTACTCCGGCGCATCCGGCATCAGCGACAGGATGGTCAGCGCGATCGAATAGGCTTCCTGGCCGTTCGAAGATCCCGCCGACCAGATCCGCAGCGACCCGCCGCGGCGGACCTCCGGCAGATGCTTGGGCAGCACCTGCGTCTTCAGGTGCTCGAAGTGGTGCGGCTCCCGGAAGAACCGCGTCACATTGGTGGTCAGCGCCACGATCATCTGCTGACGCTCGTCGAGCCCGTCCTTGCCGGAGACCAGGGCGCAGTAGTCGCGGAAGCTTTCCAAGCCGAGCGCACGCAGCCGCTTAGCCAGGCGGGAGTAGACGAGGGTCGCCTTGGAGTCGGGCAAAGCGATCCCAGCTGCAGCGTGCAGCGTCTGGGCGATCAGCCGGAAGTCCTCGGACGTAAAGGTGAACTCGCCGTCGACGATCTGCTCGCTACGGCTCTGGCCTGGGGTCATCTGGAGGGTGGCCTGGCTCATGCCGCAGCTTCGAGCTCGCTCTCGGGCAGCACCCGGTCGAGCGAGATGAAGGAAACCATGCGGCCGTCGATGGCGAGCAGGCCGCGGACGAAGTTGCGGACCATCTCCGAGGCGACGTCAGGCGTCGGCTGGATCATGTCGTCGCTGACCGTGAGGATGTCGGACACCGCATCCACCAGCAGGCCCACGATCTGCTTCTCGACCTGGGCCACGATGATCACGTGCCGCGCCGTCGGGTCGGCCGCGCCCAGGCCCAGACGAGCCCCCAGGTCGACGATCGGAAGGACAGCGCCGCGCAGGTTGATCACACCGCGCACGAAGGGCGGCGCCTGCGGCAGGGCGGTGGCGGGCGTCCAGCCGCGGATCTCGCGCACGGACATGATATCCACGCAGAACTCCTGCGCGCCGATGCGGAAGGAGATCAGCTCGCGGCCCAGGCCGCCGCCGGTGGGGGACTCGCTCATCGGGTTCATCCAGCTGCTTGCATGAGGCGCGGCGCCTCGTTCGCGCGGGAGGCGGCGACCAGGGCGTCGATATCGAGGATCAAGGCGACGCGGCCGTCGCCCAGGATGGTGGCCGCGGCGATGCCCGGCACGCGGCGGTAGTTGGCTTCCAGGCTCTTGATGACGACTTGGCGCTGGCCCTGAATGGCGTCCACCAGCAGCACCGCGCGGGCGCCGCCTTCGCCTTCGATGAGCAAGGCGACGCCGGCTTCCGGCTCCAGCGGCTCGGTCCGGTAGCCGAGCGACACCCCCACGTCCACGAGGGGCACGTAGCTGCCGCGGATCGAGATCACCCGTGCGCCGCCGCCCAGGCCGTGCACCTCCGACGAGCGGGGCTGGAGCGTCTCGACGATGGCGGTGAGCGGCGCGACCAGGGTCTGGTCGCCGGAGGACACCACCATGCCGTCCAGCACCGCCAGCGTCAGCGGCAGGCTCATGGTGAAGGTCGAGCCCAGTCCAGGACGAGAGGTGATCGAGATGCGCCCGCCGAGCTCCTGGATCGAGCGCTTGACCACGTCCATGCCCACGCCGCGACCGGAGATGTCGGAGATCTCGCTGGCCGTGGAGAAGCCCGGCATGAAGATCAGGTTGTCGATCTCTTCGTCGGTGAGCGCCGCCTCCGGTGCGATGAGGCCTTTGTCGATTGCGATCTGCTTCACCCGCTCGCGGTTGATGCCGGCGCCGTCGTCAGCGACTTCGATCACGATGCGGCCCGACCGGTGGAGGGCTGACAGCCGCACGACGCCTTCCGGGTCCTTGCCGGCTTCCTTGCGCTTCTCCGGCTTCTCGAGGCCGTGGTCGATGGCGTTGCGGATCATGTGGGTGAGGGGATCGGCGAGCCGCTCGATCACCGTCTTGTCCACCTCGGTGCCTTCGCCGTCGGTGATCAGCCGCACCTGTTTTCCAGTGGCGCTGGCCACTTCGCGGGCCAGACGCGGCATCCGCTGGAAGACGGATTTCACCGGCTGCGCGCGGATGGCCATGACGCTGTCCTGGATCTCGCGGGTCAGCTGCTCCAGCTCGTCCAGCCCCATGGCCACGCTCGAGGCCCGTGCGAGACCGGCCTCGGTCACCCGCTGGGCCAGCATGGCCTGGTTGATCACCAGCTCGCCGACCAGGTCGATCAGGCGATCGACGCGATCCAGGTCGACGCGGATGGTCGGAGCGGCCTGAGCCGCGGCCGCCGGGGCGTTCGCCGACGCCTTGGCCGGCGTCGCCGCGGCCGAGGCGGGCGCGCCGGGCGCGTCCGCAGTCGTGGGCTCAGCCGCCGGGGGAGGGTCCGCGACCGCGGCTTCCTGGGCTTTGGCGATGAGTGAGGCGATGTCGAGCTCGCCGCCGGCCTCCGGGCCGGGCAGGGCGGTCGCTGCGTCCGACTTTTCCGGGACGTCAGCGCCGCTGGCCGGCTGCACCTGCAGCTCGCAGTCGCCGTCCACCCACTCGAACACCTCGCGGACCGCGCCCTCCGTGGCGTCGCCCGTGAGGCGCACCGTCCAGGAGAGGTAGGAGCCTTCCGGATCGAGATGGGGCAGCAGCGGCAGGGCCGAGGCGTCCAGCTCGACTTCCACCTGCCCGAGGCGAGACAGCTCCCGCAGCAGCAGCACGGTCTCGTTCGCCTTGGCGTAAAGATCGGCCCTCGGCTTGAACAGCACGGTCCATCCGCCGCCCTCAGGCGCCGGCGGCGCGGCGGGGACGCCCACCGCCAGCGGCTGGAAGTCGAGCTCGCCCATGCCGTCGTCGTCGTCGGCCACGGCATCGGCTTCGCCGCCCGAGAACGCATTCAGCTCGGCAGCGATCGCCTCCGTGCGCGCCTCGTCGACCGTCCCGCCGTCCCGCCCGGCGCGGACCAGATCGGTCAGCACGTCGGCGGCGCGCAGCATCACCTTCAGCAGCTCAGGCGTGGGCGCCAGCTTCTCGCTGCGCACCTGGTCGAGCGTGGTCTCGAAGACGTGGGCGAACCGCACCAGGTCGTCGAGGCCGAATGCGCCGGCCCCGCCCTTGACCGAGTGCACGGCCCGGAACACCGCATTGACGGTCTCAGAGCCGTCATCGCCGCCTTCCATCGCCAGCAGGCCGGACTCCAGTTCGGCGAGCTGCTCCTCGCACTCCTGGAAGAACGTGGCCTTGATTTCCGCCATCGGGTCCAAGCGACCGACTCCTCTTAGGCGGCGACGCGGCGGATCGCGTCCACCAGCTTCTCGGGGTTGAAGGGCTTCACGATCCAGCCCGTCGCGCCCGCGTCGCGGGCGCGCTGCTTCTTCTCAGGGCTGCTCTCGGTGGTCAGCACAAGGATCGGCACGGTGCGGTGCCGGTCGTCGGCGCGGACGCCCTCGATGAAGCCGTAGCCGTCCAGGCGCGGCATGTTGATGTCGGTGACGATGACGTCCGGCGTGGCGTCGTCCAGCACCTCCAGCCCATGCTGGCCGTCCTCGGCCTGCAGAACGGTGTAGCCCGCCTGCACCAGGGCCAGGCGGAGCATGTCCCGCATCGTGCGTGAATCGTCGACCGTGAGGATGGTCAGGCTCATGCCGCAAGCTCCGCGGGTTGGAAGTAGGTGGGGTAGGGCGCGCCAAGCAGCGCGAGGGTTTCGATGAAGGGCTCCGAGGGCTCGCTGACCGCGAACTGCGCGCCGTCTTCGGCCCAGGTGTTGCGGGCGGAGAGCAGCACCTGCAGGCACTGGGCGCCCAGTCGCTGGACGGCCGAAGCGTTCAAAGTGACGTCGCGACCGCGCAGCGCCATGAGCGCCTGGGCCAGCGGGGTCGCCGCCTTCAGGTCAAGGACTGGGGCCAGCTCCAAGCTGGCGGAGTTTGCGTCTTCGGGTGTGCCCATGGCCTAGAATTCTTTCCAGTTGTCCGCATCCGCACCGATCGCGGGGCCCGTCCAGCACAGCGGGGCGGCGTCGGCGGAGGCGGTCTTCATGGCGGGCGGCGGCGTCGCGGCGCCCGCAAGGCGAGCCGCCGGCTTTGCGGCGGTGGTGGCGGCGGGGTCTTGGCCAGGCGGCGCACAGTTGACGCCCGCCGCGGCGACAGCCGGGATCTTTCGGGAAATCCTCAGGTTGTTCAGCAGCACCGCACGAAGCCCCCTGTCGGCCAAGACGTGAAAAGGCCAACGCTGGACTTTTGATCGGTCGGTCCTTGAAAAATGATTACTGATCCATTCAGTACACCCGCGTATAACCGCTTACTGTGCAGATTATTAGCAAGATAAGGTGCTGAGTAGCTGCTGAATTAGCGGGAGAAAATGCTTCTCAAAGTCGTGTTGCGGCCGGTGGTGGCGGGCTCAAAGCCTCACACGCCAAGGTTTGGACACATTGTCGCATTGTGGCATTGACGACGCAGTATAGCTTCACCTGGCATACGATTACTCAGATCACGGATTGTCGGATCTCCCATTCGTCGCTCTTGGTGGAGCCCATTTGATGTCCATTAGTCACCGAGTTCCTTCCGACGCCGACATCCGCACGGCGCTCGCTCAGGGGCTCCTGCTCGCGGGCCGCCGGTGGCGTGCTCGGCTCAACGAGCGACTGAAGGTGATCGGCCAGACCGACGCCCGATGCGCCGCCCTGGCCGAGATCGCCGGAGCTCAGGACGGCGTCGTTCAGCGCGAACTCTCGCAGCGCCTGGGGGTGGAGGAGCCCACCGTGGTTCGCCTCATCGACGCGCTGGAGGCGCAGGATTGGGTGGAGCGGCGCGCCCACCATGGCGACCGCAGGGCCAAGGTGGTCCGGATCAAGCCGTCGGCGGCCCCGGTCATCGAGCAGGCCCAGGAGATCGTCGCCGATCTGCAGGAAGAGCTGTTCGCCGACATGAACCCCGCCGACCTGGACGCCTGCCTGCGCGTTCTCGGCCAGCTCTCCGAGCGTCTCGACCGCGACTGACGCGCCCAACCTTCGGGCCGCCGCAGAAATCGCTGGATGCTCCGGCGCTCGCGTCGCATTTGGCCTCTGAAAAAGCCCGCAGAGGACAGGAGCGAGGGATGGAGCTGATCACCGTCGAGCGACACGGCAAGGTCGCGGTGCTGACCTTGAATCGTCCGGACGCGATGAACGCTCTGGGCGCTCCGGGCGACGGCGAGCAGGTGGCCGCGGCCTGCGCCAGCATCAACGCCGACCCCTCGGTCCGCTGCGTCGTGCTCACCGGCGCCGGACGGGCGTTCTCCGCCGGCGGCGACGTGAAGGCGATGCAGGCCCGCACGGGCGCGTTCGCAGGCTCGGCGGTGGAGATCCGCGAGGGCTACCGCAACAACATCCACCGGGTCGTGCGGGCGATCTACGGCCTGGAGGTCCCCTCTATCGCCGCGGTTAACGGACCCGCGATCGGACTGGGCTGCGATGTCGCCTGCATGACGGACATCCGGATCGCGGCGGAGGAGGCGAAGTTTGGGGTCACCTTCCTGAAGCTGGGTTTGATCCCGGGTGACGGAGGCGCCTGGCTGCTGCCACGGACGATCGGCATGAGCCGCGCGGCCGAGCTGCTGTTCACCGGCGATGTGATCGACGCCCGCACGGCGTGCGACTGGGGCCTGGTCTCCAAGGTCGTGCCGCGGGACGGCCTCATGGACGCGGCGCTCGGACTGGCCGCGCGCATCGCCGAGCAACCGCCACATGCACTACGGCTGGCCAAGACCCTGCTCAAGCAGGGACAGACGGCCAGCTACGACACCCTGATGGAGATGAGCGCCGCCGCGCAGGCGATCAGCCACCTGACCGAAGACCATATGGAGGGGGTCAACGCCATCCTTGAGAAGCGGAAGCCCCGTTTCGCGGACTGAGGCTCAGCTCCAGTCCAGCAGCGCGCGGAACTCGTCTTCGGGGACCGAGAAGTCCCAGTGGATCGCCCGGTGCGCCGTCCGGGCGGTGATCTCGCCGTAGACGTCCTGGACCGGCAGGCCGAAGATCGATCCAAGGCTGTTCCAGGCGCAGCGCTCGGCGCGGGCGGTGACCGGATAGAGCACGGTGGCGCGGGCGTCGTCGCGCATGAACACCAGGTTCGCACACCATGCGCCGGCGTCCTCGTTGCTCAGGTTGCGGCCCCAGGACACACGCCGGATGAACAGCTTCCGGCGCGGGGTGTCGGGGGGTAGTTGCAGGGCTTCAAACGTCCGCCGCAGCAGGCAATGTGTTCGGCGTTGAAGCTGAAGTTGCAGAAAGTGGAAGTAGTTGGCGGGTACAGCAGGTTCATCGGGACGCCGTCCTGCTGCAGGTGGGCGATGAGGTCGGGCGCGCGAGCGAGCTGGAACTGGGGCCGCCGTCCGCACCCTTCGCGCCGAGAACGCCACAATGGAAAAGGGGAAAGAAATGGCGCGCCCGGAACGATTCGAACGTCCGACCCTCAGATTCGTAGTCTGATGCTCTATCCAGCTGAGCTACGGGCGCGCACCGCCTTTCGGCGAGAGGCGGCTATCTAGCGTCGGATCGTGGGCCGTTCAACCCATATCCGCGCCATCGTCACGAATCCCGGATCGAGCCGCCAGGGCGCCGTAGAGGTGTGCGCGCAGGCTCTCCGGCGAATTCCACGTCAGGACATCCAGGATGGGGAGCCCTCGACCCAACGCGTAGGGGTCGGTCTCGTCGCGAAGCGGGATCGATGAACTTGAGTTGGATCCCGGGCTCGGCCCATTCGGGTACGACGATGGACTCGCCTGGGTCGGGCTGTAGTCGCGCCTCAGGGGATCGGCACCGGGACGCCGAGCGCCCCGCCCAGACCCTTCATGATCTGGCGGCGGCGATCGGCCTTGGACGGCGGCTGTTCCTGGGCCGGCTGGCTGCGGCGGCCGGGGCGCGCCGCATCCTCATCCCCGGCGCCCATTCCGGGCATGGGCTGGCCGAGCAGGCCCCCGGTGTCGGACCGGTAGCGCACCTTCACGGCCCATTGCCGGTCCCAGGGGGCCTTCGGGTCGGACGGACGGGGGGGATAGACGAAGTTGGCCTCCGGCCCGTAGGCGGCGAGCTGCACCATCGCCTGCGGTGCGGCGTCCAGCACCTCCTTCGGGACGGTGCAGCTGGTGGTCTGCGGCCCTATCAGGGCCTTGGCGGCCACGAGGCGGGTCACGTCGCCCGGCGCGATATAGTCGGGCAGGCTGAAGGCGGACGACTGCACCTCGGACGACGTCCACAGGACGACCGTGTCCTGGCCGCCCCCAATGGCCGTGGCCAGGTAGGCCTGAGCGTTGGGCACGGCGTTCCAGCCGAGCTGGCCGGACCCCGTCGGGTTCTTGGCGTTGGTGGTGAGGGTCAGGGGCGCCAGGAAATCCTGCGCCTGGCTGAGCGCGAAGCGGATCTCCGGGCTGTAGTTGCCGCGGACCGTGTGGTCGCCCACCAGCGAGCCGTCGCCCGGCACCTGGGTGCGGGTCTTCTCGTTCGGCCATTCGCCGTAGGTTGCGTTGCGGCCAGGGGAGGGGGGCTGCATGGCGGTGAGGTTCAGGCCGCGGCTCAGCGCCTCGAAGCCCGGCGGAAGCTTGCCCGGCTCCATCTTGGCGAAATCGATGACGATCGGCTGACCGGCCTTGGCCCGTTCCGCGCAGCCCCAGAAGATCAGCATCTTGCCCTTGGGCCGCTGGAAGTCCTGCGGGGTCGGCGGCGTGTCTTCAGTCTTCTGGGCCGGTTGGCGCTTCGGGGTGACCAGGGGCAGGCTGGCGCCCACCTTGAGCCCCGCAGGCGGCAGGTGCTCGGCCGAGGCTTCACCCGCCGGCTTGGACGACGAGCCGAGCTGCAGGCTGAGCGTCCGGGTGACCGAGCCGCCGCGCAGCATCTGCATCATCTGCATGGGGGACGGAGCGCCGCCGGCGCCGGGCATGCCGAAGCCGGTGTGGGTCTGGGCGCTCATCCAGTAGGTGGCGACGGGACCCGTCACCTTCTGCTGCGGCTGTGGGGCGGCCCCGCCCGCCAGCACCGCCGCGCCGCCCAGCAGCACCACCTTCAAACCCGTCCGCATCTCGCCACTCCCGAACCTTGGAAACGGCGCCGCTTAGCAGCAGTCGGGTCAGCCCGGAAGGTCGCGCCAGGTGACCGGGGTCACGCCGGGCCAAGCCGTCGCCGCGTAGACGCCCCGCGCCACCGCGCGCGCCAGGCAGTCGGCCGCCAGGGCGCCCAGGCGCGCCAAGGTGAAGTTGACCGGGTCGGCCAGGGCCCGCGCGCCGGTGGAGAGGGCGAACACCACGTCGCCGTCGAACGGTGCGTGCACGGGGCGGATGGCGCGGGCCAGCCCGTCCTGCGCCATCACCGCCAGCCGCTTCGCCTGAGCGGGCGTGAGCGCAGCGTCCGTGGCGACGCAGGCGATGGTGGTGTTCCGCAGCGCCGCCGCGCCTTTCGACAGCCCCCAGTCGTCAGGGGCCGCACGGAGGCCGCCGCCCCCCAGGCCGCCGAACTCGTCGCCAATCTCGTAGGGGCCGGCCCAGAAGGTGCGTCCACCCGGGGCCACCACCGAGCCGAAGCAGTTCACCGCGGCGAGCGCGCCGACGGTGACGCCCTCGGCGCTCACCACCGACGCCGAGCCGACGCCGCCCTTGAGCGCTCCGGCCATAGCGCCGTACCCCGCGCCGGCGGTGCCGAGCTCGAAATCCGCTCCGGCCGCGGCGACGGCCGCGCGGCCAAGCTCGCGGTGCGGCGGCTGCTCGCCCCAAGCCTTGTCGCCGCCATTGGCCATGTCGAAGAGGATCGCCGCCGGCACGACGGGCGAGGGCGGCACGTCCGGCTGGGCGGCGAGCGCATAGCCGCGACCGCGCGCACCGAGCCACGCCACCACGCCGTCGGCCGCGGCCAGGCCGTAGACCGAGCCGCCGGAGAGCACGACGGCGTCCACCGCCTCCACGAGGTTCTCGGGGGCGAGGGCGTCGGTCTCGCGGGTGCCCGGGGCCCCGCCTCGCACATCCACCGCGCAGACCGCCCGCGCGTCGGGAAGGATGACCGTCACCCCGGTGCGAGCGCGGGCGTCCTGCGCCTGCCCCACCTTGAGGCCGGGGACGTCGGTGATCAGGTTGCGGGCGCCGGGGCCTGGAAGCTGCATGGGCAAGGGCTCGCACGGCTTGGCGTTTGTTGTCCACGCAAGGCGGCCTTAAAGGTGGCGGTCCCAACGCCCGGAGCCCGCCTGCCAGTGCCGATCCTGAAGCGTCTCGCCGTCCTCGCCCTCGTGGGCGCGCTCGCCGCCTGCAGCACCAACCCGACGTCCCCTGATGCGCCCGCCGCGAGCCTGCCCGCCACCCAGGGCGCGGCGCGTCACGCCATGGTCGCCGCGGCGAACCCGATGGCGGTCGAAGCCGGGCTGAAGGTCCTGCGCGCCGGCGGCTCGGCGGTGGACGCAGCGGTGGCGGTGCAGGCGGTCCTCGGGCTGGTGGAGCCGCAGAGCTCGGGGCTCGGCGGCGGCGCCTTTCTCACCTACTACGACGCCAGGACCCGTTCGGTGACCGCTTACGACGGGCGGGAGACGGCGCCCCGGGCCGCCACCCCCGAGCTGTTCCTGGGCCCGGACGGCAAGCCTCTGAACCGCACCGAGGCGATCCTGTCCGGTCGCTCCACGGGCGTGCCGGGCGCGGTGGCCATGCTGGCTATGGCTCAGGCCGAGCACGGCCGGCTGCCGTGGAACCGGCTGTTCGGCGACGCCGAGCGGCTGGCCGACCAAGGCTTCGTGGTCCCGCGCCGGATGGGCGAGGCCGCCAACTCCCGCGCCCCCCAAGCCCAGGCGCCGGACGCCGTCGCCTACTTCACCAAGCCGGACGGAACGCGGATCCGGCCCGGCGACACCTTCCGCAATCCTGCCTACGCCGCCACCGTACGCAGGATCGCAGCCGAAGGTCCCAAGGCGATTTTGGAGGGCGAGATCGCCGAGGCGATCGTGGCTCGGCTGGCGCGCGACCCGCTGCCGGGCGCCATGACGCTGGCCGACCTCAGGTCCTACCGGCCGAAGAAGGGTCCCGCCCTGTGCCGGCCGTACCGGGTCTATGTGGTCTGCACGCCGGGCGCGCCGTCCGGCGGCCCGGCGGTGCTGCAGGGGCTGGGCCTGCTAGAGCGCACCGAGGTGGCGTCCCGCGGGCCACAGGACCCGCAGGGCTGGTACCTGTTCAGCCAGGCGAGCCGGCTGATGTACGCCGATCGCGACCGCTACATCGGCGACCCGGCGTTCGTGGATGTGCCGGTGGAAGGGCTGCTGGAGCCCGCCTACCTCGACGCGCGCGCCAAGCTGATCGACCCCGCGAAGGCCGGTCCGCCGCCGCCGCCGGGAAGCCCCCGCGGCGCGGGGGTTCGCGCGCCGGACCGCACGGCCGAGGTGGCGGGCACCACCCACTTCGCCATCGTCGACGCCTGGGGCAACGCCGTCTCCATGACGACCACCGTCGAGAGCATCTTCGGCTCCGGCCGGATGGTGGCCGGCTTCTTCCTCAACAACCAGCTCACCGACTTCTCCTTCCAGCCGGTGAACGCCGACCGCACGCCCGCGGCCAATGCGGTGGCGGGCGGCAAGCGGCCCAGGTCGTCCATGGCGCCGGCCATCGTGCTGGACCGGCAGGGCCGGTTCGTGGCCGCGGCGGGTTCGCCCGGCGGTCCGGCGATCCTGGCGTACAACCTGAAGACCATGGTGGGGATGCTGGACTGGAAGCTGCCCGTGCAGTCGGCGATCGACCTGCCGAACCTCATCGCCTCCGGCTCCTTCTACGCCGCCGAGGTGGACAAGTTCGCGCCGGAGGTGGCCGCCGGGCTGGCGGCCCGCGGCGTGCAGCTGCGGTCCGGAGCCGGGGCCGAGGGCTCAGGCCTGCACGGGATCGAGCGCCTGCCGGACGGCTCGCTGCGCGGCGGGGCCGATCCGCGGCGCGAGGGGGTGGCGCTGGGCTACTGAGGCTGGCTGCGGGCGGCCCGGCTGCGGGCCGGCGCCCGCGGCGGCGCGCCCGGGAGGCGCAGCTCGAAGGTCGAGCCCGCCTCGCCGGTCTCGAGCAGCGACAGGTCGCCCCCATGGCCATGGGCCAGCTCCCGGGCGATCGCCAGGCCGAGGCCGGCGCCTTCGGGGCGGGTCGAGCCGGCGAAGGGCAGGAAGAGGCGGTCGCGGGCCCTGGCCGGAATGCCCGGGCCGTTGTCGGCGATGCGCACGAGGCTCGCCGCCTCGGCTTGTTCAAGGCTCACCCGGATGCGGCCGGGCTCGGTGCGGCCGGCCTGGTGCTCGATGGCCTCCCGGCCATTGCGCAGCAGGTTCACCAGGATGCGGTGCAGCTGGTCGGGGTCGGCGATGACCTGCTCGCCGCCGGCCACCTCGCAGACCAGCCGCACGCCGTCGTCGGAGAGGCGGGCCTCCTCGGCGGCCGCCTCCAGGGCCTCCACCAGGCGCACCGGCCGCGCCTCGGGCGCGGCCTCCTGGGTCTTGCCGTAGGTCAGCACGTCGGACGCCAGCTTCACGGCCCGGTCCAGGGCGCGCTCCAGGCGGGGCAGGGCCTGGCTGACCTTCGGGTCCTTGAGAGCGGCGAGACGCTCGGACGCGATCTGGGCGCTGGTCAGCATGTTGCGCAGGTCGTGGTTGATCTTGGCCACCGCCTCGCCCAGGGCGGCCAGCCGGGCCCGGGAGTTCAGGGCGGCCCGCAGGTCGGCCTGCATGCGGTCGAGCTCGGCCTCGGCGCGGCCGATCTCGTCGCGACGGCCGGAGGGCTCCACCCGGGCCTGCGGGTCGTCCGGATCGGCGCGGAACCGCTCCATGGCCCGGGTGATCCGCTGCATCGGCCGCACCAGGAACAGGTTCAGCGACAGGTAGACCAGCACGCCCGCCAGGGTGGACACGAAGGCGACGATGATGATCAGCCGCCAGAGATAGCCCCACAGCTCCTGCTTCAGCTCGGCGTCCGGGGCGACGACCTCGACGTATTCGGCCTGGATGAAGCGCGGCCGGGCGCGCACCCGCACGTAGCGGCCCTCGCCGCCGAACAGGGTGTTGAACGGGCCGACCAGCCAGGGGCCCGGACCCTGCTGGCGCAGGTCGATCAGGTAGGGGCGCTGGGGCCGGCGTGCGCCCTGCAGGACCAGCCTGAGGCCCACGTCCGGCGTGGAGATCGCCACCCACTCCACCCCGGCCCCCTGGAGCAGCTGCTCGCGCTGGCGAAGGGTCATGCGCTCGGGCGCGATGTCGGAGATGCGCGAGATGGTCTCGGCGGCGCGCACCCGGTCCAACAGCCAGCTCTCCTGGTAGGCCGCCAGGGCGGGGGGCAGCGCCATCATGCCGCCGGCGGCCACGAACAGGAAGGTGAGCGTGAGCAGGCGCGCCGACAGGCCGCCCGGCCAGAAGAGGCGGCGCCTGTCCGGCCTGGGAAGTTCCTGCGGCGTGGGCGCGTCCGCCATGGACACTCCCGTTAAATCACTGGACTAGCTTGGGCAACGCGCCCCGGCTGGGTTGGTTGGCTCTTAGCCGATTGCTCAGTTTGCGCCCACGGCTTCGCCCACCGCGCGAAATCCCTCGGCGCGCAGGATCTGGGCGAGCTCGCGCTTGATGCGGGCGACCAGGCCTGGGCCCTCGTAGACCAGGGCGGAATAGAGCTGCACCGCGGCCGCGCCGGCCCGCAGCTTGGCGTACGCCGCCTGGCCGCTGTCGACGCCGCCCGCGCCGATCAGCACGAGCCGGCCGTCTGCGATCGCCGAGAAGCGCGCCAGCATGCCGGTGGAGAGCGCCTGGAGCGGGGCCCCGGAGAGGCCGCCGGTTTCGTCCCGGAAGGGCGAGCGCAGCTCCGGCCGGCCGATCGTGGTGTTGGACACGATGATCCCCTGGAGGCCGGCGCCCAGCACCGTCTCGACGATGGCTTCGGCCTCGCCGTCGGCGAGGTCGGGCGCGACCTTGAGGAACATCGGCGCCCGCCCCTCCGCGGGCAGGGCGTCGCGCGCCTCGGCCAGGCGCCCGAGCAACTCCTCCAGCGCCGCCCGGGTCTGCAGGGCCCGCAGGCCCGGCGTGTTCGGCGACGAGATGTTGATGGTGAAGTAGCTGGCCAGGCCCCAAAGCCGGCGCAGGCAGCTCACGTAATCGGCGACGCGGTCCGCGGAGTCCTTGTTCGCGCCGATGTTGGCGCCCACCACGCCCGGGCCGCGGCGCGCCAGGCGGGCGGCGAACGGCTCGAGGCCCTGGTTGTTGAAGCCCATGCGGTTGATCACCGCGCGGTCTTCGCTGAGCCGGAAGAGCCGCGGGCGCGGGTTGCCGACCTGGGGGAGGGGGGTGACGGTGCCGCACTCCACGAAGCCGAAGCCGGCCCGCAGCATCGGCGCGAACACCTCGGCGTTCTTGTCGAAGCCGGGCGCGAGGCCGACAGGATTCGGCAGCTTCAGGCCGGCGAGTTCGGTGGCGAGGATCGGGTCGTCTCGGCCGGCCCTGGGGCCGAGCCCCGCCTTGAGGCTGGCGATGGCGGCGCCGTGCGCGTCCTCGGGGTCGAGCCGGTGAAGGGCGCGGGTGGCGAGGCCGTGCAGCAGGCTCATGCGAGCGCCGGCAGGACGGGCGCGCCGTCTGCGCCCAGGGGCGCGGCGGCGACGCTGCGGACGAGGGCGGTGTCCAGGGCGCCGTAGAGGTGCGGGAAGAGGTCGCCGCCCCGGGAGGGCTCCCAGCGCAGTCCCTCGCCGAGATCCCCGGCCTCGACCTCGAGCACCACGAGGTCCGACTGGCCGGCGAAGTGGCGGCGGGCGGTCTCCTGCGCCTGGGCGGCGGTGGAGAAGTGGATGAAGCCGTCCTTCAGGTCGACCGCGGAGCCTTCGAACCGCCCGGCGGCTTCGGCGGCGGCCCACTCTGCGCGGGCGAGGATCTTGTAGATCCGGCTCAATCCCCACGCTCCGGATAGAAGAGGCCGTCGAAGGCCGGGCGGCCGTTGGCGTCGATCAGGAAGACGGCCGCCGCCGCCGGCGGGAAGTGGCGGGCGGCCCGGGCGATCAGCGCGGCGGGCGCCTGGCCTTCCGTCAGCAGGTCGACGGCGAGCTCCTGCAGGCCGGGATTGTGCCCGACGACCATCACCGTGCGGCACGCCTTGCCAGCCTTCTCGGCCGCCTGGCGGATGGAGCCCGCGTCGGCGAGGTAAAGCTCTTTCTCGAACCGCACCTCGGCCCCGGCGAAGACCGGCTGGGCGGCGGCCCAGGTCTCGCGGGTGCGGGCGGCGGGGGAGACCAGCGCCAGGTCGGGCTTCATGCCCAGGTCGGCCAGGTTCTCGCCCATGGCGGCCGATTCGCGGACGCCGCGCGCGGCCAGCCGGCGGTCGAAGTCGTCTCCGCTGGCGGAGTCCGGTTCGGCCTTGCCGTGCCGCAGGAGGATCAGACGGTCCATGAAGATTCGAGCCCTTGGGCGGTCCTCATAGCGGGCTGCGCCGCGCCTGCGAAGCCATTGACAGTGAAAGGGGTTGGCCGTCTTGAAAGCCCATGGACGACACCTCGCCCCTGAGTCCGGCGATCGAGGTCGGCGGCGGAACCTGGAAGTTCCCCGCCAGCCGTCCACTGCGCCTGGACTCCGGCGCCACGCTGGCCCCGCTGGAGGTGGCCTACAAGACCTACGGTCGGTTGAACGAGACGAAGACCAACGCCGTCCTGGTCTGCCATGCCCTGACGGGGGACCAGCACGCCGCCTCCCCGCATCCGATCACCGGCAAGCCGGGCTGGTGGGACCGGGTGATCGGGCCCGGCCTGCCGCTCGACACCGACCGCTACTTCGTGATCGCCACCAATGTGGTGGGCGGCTGCATGGGGTCCAGCGGCCCCGCCTCCATCAACCCGGAGACCGGCGCCCCCTACGCCCTAAGCTTCCCGATGATCACCATCGCCGACATGGTGCGCGCCCAGGCCATGCTGGTCGACGCCATGGGGATCGAGACGCTGTTCGCGGTGGTCGGCGGCTCGATGGGCGGCATGCAGGTTCTGCAGTGGGCGGCGGACTATCCGGAGAAGCTGTTCAGCGCCGTCTGCATCGCTTCGGCAGCGCGTCACTCGGCCCAGAACATCGCCTTCCACGAGGTTGGCCGCCAGGCGATCATGGCCGATCCCGACTGGCGGGGCGGCGACTACGAAAAGGCCGGCGTCAGCCCATCGAAAGGCCTGGCCGTGGCCCGCATGGCCGCGCACATCACCTACCTTTCCGAGGCCGCCCTGCAGCGGAAATTCGGGCGCGAGCTGCGCAAGGACGGGCTTTCCTGGGGCTTCGACGCGGATTTCCAGGTGGAGAGCTACCTGCGCCACCAGGGCGCCAGCTTCGTGGATCGGTTCGACGCCAACTCCTACCTCTACATCACCCGGGCGCTCGACTACTTCGACCTGGCCGGCAGCCACGGGGGCGTGCTGGCCCAGGCGTTCCAGAAGGCGCGCGGCGTGCGGTTCATGGTGCTGTCGTTCTCGTCGGACTGGCTCTACTCGACCGCGGAGAGCCGCGACATCGTGCGCGCCCTGAACGCCGCCGGTTGCCGAGCGAGCTTCGTCGAGATCGAGACCGACAAGGGCCACGACGCCTTCTTCCTCGACGAGCCGCAGCTTGACGCCACCCTGCGCGGCTTCATCAGCTCGACGGCCCAGGCGCGAGGGCTGGTTTGAGCGCCGTGCGTGAGGATTTCCGCGAGATCCTGCGCCTGGTGCGGCCCGGCTCGCGGGTGCTCGACGTGGGCTGCGAGGACGGCGGGCTGCTGGAGCTGCTCACCCGCGAGAAGCAGGTGGACGGCCAGGGGCTGGAGATCAGCCCGCAGGGCGTGGCGGCCTGCCTGGCGAAGGGCCTCGCCGTCGTGCAGGGGGACGGCGACCGCGATCTCGACCACTTCCCGACCCGCAGTTTCGACTACGCCATCCTGTCCAAGACCCTGCAGCAGATGCGCGAGCCGAAGCACGTCCTGAACGAGCTGCTGCGCATCGCCGACCAGGCGATCGTGTCGGTGCCGAACTTCGGCCACTGGCGCATGCGGGTGTCGCTGATGACCCGCGGCCGCATGCCGGAGACCCGCGCCCTGCCGGATCCCTGGTGGTCGACGCCGAACATCCATCTCTGCACCCTGCGCGACTTCACGGACCTCTGCCGCGACCTTGATCTACGGATCGACGCCTGCGCCGCCCTCACCAGCGGCAAGCCCGCGCGGGGCATCAACCCCGAGAAGGCCCTGGAGAACTGGCGCAGCGAGTCGGCGCTCTTCCTGCTGAGCCGGCGCGCGGAGGCGCGGCCCGAAGCCACTCCCACCGACCTGTTCGGCGAGGTGGCCGTGCCGAAGGCGGAGGCGCCGGCGAAGGCTCGGGCGCGGCGGAAGGCGAGGGCTTGAGCGTCAGCCCGCGATGGCCGCGGCGTCGCGGTCGCCGGTGCGGATCCGCAGCGCCTGCTCCAGGTCCAGGACGAAGACCTTGCCGTCGCCGATCTTGCCGGTGTTGGCCGAGCGCTGGATCGCCTCGATGACCGCCTCCACGATGTCCGAGGGCGCAGCGATCTCCAGCTTCACCTTCGGCAGCAGCTTCACCTCGTACTCGGCGCCACGGTAGACCTCGGTCTTGCCGCGTTGGCGGCCATAACCCCTCACTTCGGTCACGGTCAGGCCCGAGGCTCCTGCCTCCGTCACGGCTTCGAGCACCGCATCCAGGCGGCTGGGCTTGATGATCGCGATGATCATCTTCATGCGCTGGCACTCCAGTCTTCGGCGCCTCGGAAGCTAAGGCCTTCCCGCCGCCGCGCCTAGTGGTCCCGCTGGAACCCGCGCCGGTTCCCCCGGGTTGTCAGCCGTCCCCCGAGCCATGGTGGCCCCGGGTGAAGCAGAGGACGAGATCCTTGTCGCCAAGGGCGCGCGCCGTGCAGGTGAAGCGGACGACCGATGGGACGCGGGTGGAGGTCTACACCCTTCCCAGCGGCGCGAGGCTATACGTTCCGCTGGTGGCTTCCTGGAACTTCAAGGCCGCGCGTTCCGCCCTGGCTCAGGCCGAAGCGCGCCGGTGAGCCGCAACGACCTTATCGTGGCCCGCGCCGGCGAGCGATGGGGCGTCAGCGCCGGCCGTGAGCTGCTGGCGGTGGCCGAAACAAAGCGGGACGCGCGGCGCCTGGCGGGCGAGGCCGCCAAGATCCTGCGAGCCAGCGGCGGCGAGTCGAAGGTCGTGGTGAAGGGCGAACGCCGGACGTTCAAACCCGATTAGGACTAGCCCGCGGCGGCCAGGGTTCGATCGCTGGTCCAGTCCCCGAACACCTCGAGGCCCCTCGGCAGCCGGGCCGGCCGGCGCCCGCGGGCGAGCGCCGCAGCGACGGGAACGGTCTCCACCAGGGCGTCGAAGTGGAACGGCTTCGTGAGCACGCCCAGCGCCGCATCGCTGGCCTGCCGAGCCTGCGCCAGCTGACCTGTGACGAAGACGGACGGCACGCCGAGCCGCGCCTTGAGGTCACGCGCCAGGGCTACGCCTTCGTCGTGTCCGGCCAGATTGATGTCCACCAGGGCCAAATCCGGCCGGTGCTCCGCCGCCAGGCGTTCGGCCTCGGCGACACTGCTCGCCGGCCCTAGCACGTCATAGCCCGCGTCCAAGAGCTCCCACTCGATGGACGCCGCAATCATGGGTTCGTCTTCAACGACGAGAACAAGCACCAGCCCGCCTCCGCATCACGAACCGCCCCCGAGCGGTCATTGATGGCGCAACCAGCGGGTGCGATCCAGAACTGCAGCGCGACCTACGGTGCGGCAGAATGGCGCAGCTGCGCAGTTGAGGAGAACAAATCGCGCATATCCACCAACACGCCTGCCCGCGGGAAAGACGTAGGCGTGGAGCAAGCCGGGATCGCCGGAAGTAACGCAGCGTCCCGGCGCAAGCAAAGCTGAGCCGTAAATACGGCGCAGCTTTGCCAGATCGCGGGGCTTTACAGTGAAGCTAGCGAAGGGAATCCGGAACGAGGCCGCCGTTCTCGGAGAGCTTGCGCATCACCGCCTTGTGCAACCAAACGTTCATCGTGGCGGAGTCGCCCATGTCGCCGGTGTAGCCGAGCTCCTGCGCCAGAGCCTTGCGGTTATCCAGGCTGGAGTCGATCGACAGCAGCTTCATCAGGTCGACGATGGAGTGGCGCCAATCCAGCTTCTGCGGATTGTCCTGGGCCATCACGTTGAGCACGGCCTCCACATCGACCGCGCCCATCGGGGGCGGCGCGGCGGCCGGCGTGGGCTGCGCGACCTGGGCCTGCGCCTGCGGCTGCTGAGCCACCTGCGGCTGGGTGGTGGGCGCGGCGGACGGCCGGGTCGCCGCGTGGGCTTCGCCGCGCTTGAAGATCTTGGACATGATCGAGCCGAAGACGCTCATCTGACGCTCCATTCGAGTCTGGGGTCGGGGAAACGCGCGCGCCGCGGATTGGCGCCACGGAGGGCGGTTCGCCGCCTTTGCGGAGGGGCGTGCGTCTGCTAAGCGGCCCCATGCCCGCCCCCTCCCCTCAGAAGCGACCGACCCCGGCTCGCCGCGCGTCCCGCGCGACCGGTCCGAGCGAGTCCGAGCTCCTGCGCCGGCGGCTCGAAGCCGCCGAGCGGCACATCGAGGCCCTGCGCGAGGAGATCGCAATCCTGCAGGAAGTCCGGCGGGAGCAGGCGCTGCGCATCGATCATGCGCTCCACGTCGTGGCGGCTCACCCGGCCGCTGCGCGCGCTGGTGCTGCTGTTGCGCGGCGAGATCACCTTCGCCGACATCTTCGCCCGGCTCGGCCTGCGGCGCCGCGAAGCCGCCCGTCCGGAGCCGGTCGCCTGGCCGGCCGACCCCGGGCCCTTGCCGGGGGAATCGCTGGCTGCGACGCCGGCGGCGAGCCTGCCGCCGCTGCGTTCGCTGCAGTTCCCGCTGCCGGGGAACCTGACATGGCTGCCGGAGCTGACGGGAGAGGCGCTGGAGCCGCTGGACGCCACCGTCTCAGTGATCATCCCGACCTACAACGCAGGCGCCGAGTTCTACTGGCTGCTGCGCAAGCTCAAGGCCCAGCGGGGCCTTGCCGGGGTCGAGATCGTCGTCGTCGATTCGGGCTCGAGCGACGGCACTGACACCCTGGCCGAAGCGCACGGCTGCACCGTCGTGCGGATCCCGAACAGCGAGTTCTCGCACAGCCACGCGCGCAACCTCGGCGCCGACAACGCCAGCGGCGACCTCTACCTGTTCACCGTCCAGGACGCCTATCCGTCGAGCGACACCTGGCTCTACACCCTGGCGCGCGCGCTGCTGCGGCCGGCGACGGAGGAGGAGCGGGTGTCCGCGCTCTCCTGCACGGAGTTCCCGCGGCGCGACAGCGAGCTGCTCTACAACGCCGGCGTGGACACCCACTACGCCTTCCTGGGGTGCCGCGACTCCGACCGGCTGGGCGAGATGACCGGCCGCGACCACATGGCCCTGCGCTCGCAGGGGCAGCTCAGCGACGTGGCCTGCCTGATCCCGGCCGAGACCTTCCAGTCCTATCGGTACGAGGGGCGTTACGCCGAGGACCTGATCCTGGGCGTGCGGATGATCCGCGAAGGCCACCGCCTGGCGATGGTCTCCTCGGCGAAGATCATCCACTCGCACAACCGTCCTGCGCGCTATCACCTGAAGCGCACCTTCGTGGACGTGCTGTTCCTGCGCGACGTGTTTCCCGACTTCGGCCAGCCGATCGTCGAGTCGGTGCGCGGGATCGTCGCCGCGGCCGCAGCCCTGCATGCCCTCTACGCCCGCTGGACGCCCGTCGCCGGCGAGCTCGCGGGCGAGCAGATCGCCGAGTTCGCCCGCCGCGCTCGTCGGGCGCACGTGGACGAGGCGCATCCGGCCATCGTCCACTTCGGGTTCGAGCCGCTCGGCCCTTGGCTCGAAGAGGCGATCGCCGAGGATGCGAAGCCCGCGCGCTGGGACGCCGAACTGACCCGCAACATGTTCGCCGACCGGCTCGAAGGCCTCGCCGTCTTCGCCGGCCGCGTCTACGGCGTGGCCGATGAGGCGCTGGCCGTGGAAATGCGCGCGGCGGTCGAGAAGACGCTGGCGTCCACCGTGGGGGCTTTGCTCGCCTACCTCTACGCCGGCCACTCGGAGCGCGCCCGCCCGGAGCGCATGCGCGTCCTCTACGACCTCATGCTCGCGGGCGTCTGATGCGTATCCTCTATGTCGTCCATCAGTTCTTCCCGGAATACGGGGGCGGAACCGAGCACGTCACCCTGAACCTCGCCAAGGCGGCGCAGCGCGACGGCCATTACGCGGAGGTGCTCACCATCACCGTGGGCGAGGCGCCGGCGAAGCCCGGCTACACGGTGGAAGGCGTGCCGGTGTTCGCCATCGGCCAGGCGGTCGGCGACGCCCCGCTGCAGCTCGGGTATGGCCAGGAGGGCAGCCTTACCGAGCGCGTGGAGCGCTACCTGGACAGCCGCCCCGGGTTCGACGCCGTCCATGTGATGCACGCGTTCCGGCTCGTGGAGGCGGTGGAGGTGCTGGCGAGGCGCCGCATCCCCTACGCCGTGACGCTGACCGACTTCTTCACGATCTGCCACCGCATCAACCTGGTCCGCCTGAACGGCGAGCTCTGCCCCGGCCCCGAGCGCGGCGCGGCCTGCGCGAACTACTGCCGCATCCCCCTGGTCGAGGAGGACGCCTACGGCGAGCGCTACGAGCGGCTGGCGGGACTGCTGCGCCAGGCCTCCGCGGTGGTTGCGGTGTCGGAGTACGTGGCGGAGCGCTATCGGGAGCAGGTTCCGGGCCTCAAGGTGCTGGTCGTCGGCAACGGCGTCGACCTGCTCAAATTCGGACCGCCGCAGCCGCGCGCCGCCGACCGCCCGCTGACCTTCGGCTACCTGGGCACGGTTTCGGAGGCCAAGGGCGCCGACCTGCTGGCCGCCGCCTTCGCCCACGCCGCGCCGCAGGGTGCGGTGCTGCGCATCGTCGGCCCCTGCTACGACGACGCGCTCGCCGAAAAGATTCGCGGCTTCGGCCCGGCGATCTCGCTGGAGGGGCCGGTGGCGGCGGACGCGGTGCCGGCGGTGCTGACGGGTTTCGATGTGCTCTGCGTCCCCAGTCAGGTGCCGGAGTCGTTCTCGCTGGCCCTGCACGAGGGCTTCGCCGCGGGCCTGCCGGCCCTGGTCTCCGATCTCGGCAACATCGGGCAGGTGGTCGCCCGGCACGGCTGCGGCCGCGTCGTGGCGCCGGCCTCCAGCCTGGAGTCCTGGGCCGAAGCGATCGGCGACACCGCGGCCCGCCCGAAGGCGCTCGACGGCTGGCGCGAGGCCCTGCCGCTGCCGCTGCGCAGCGAGGAGGAAGCCTTCTTCTATAGCCAGCTCTACCGCGGTCTGGCTCAGCTCCGGTCGCCCGCGGCGGCCTAGGCCGCCAGCAGCTCGTCGAGCTTGCGGATGTCGGTGACGGGGGAGGCGACGCCGCCCTCCAGGCGCATGACCTTGTTGCAGTAGCGCCGCAGGATCTCGTGGTCGTGGCTGGCCAGCACGAGGATGCCGGCGTGCTCCACCAGCTTGAGCAGCCGCTTGTGGGCCATCTTCTGGAAGTCGGCGTCGCCTACCGCGATCCACTCGTCCATCAGCAGGACGTCGGCCTCCACGGCGGTGGCGGCGGCGAAGGCCAGCCGGGCCTGCATCCCCGCCGAATAGGTCTTCACCGGCATGGCCAGGAAGGGACCGAGGCCGGTGAACTCGGCGATCTCGCCCATCCGCTCCTCGATCTCCTTGGACGAGAGGCCGGCGATGCGGCCGCGCAGGCGGATATTGTCGTAGCCGGTGGCGGTCGGGTCGATGCCCAGGCCGAGGTCGAGAAGGGCGGCGATGCGGCCGCGCACCTCGATCTGGCCCTCGTCGGGCTCGTAGGCCCCCGAGAGCGCCCGCAGCAGGGTGGTTTTGCCCGAGCCGTTGTGGCCGATCAGCCCGAGGCGGTCGCCCGCCTTGAGCTCGAGGTTCAGGTTCTGCAGGGCCGTGACGTCGGTGGAGCCGTGGTGCTGGCCCAGCCGACCGCCCACGGTGATGTTCGCCAGGTGCTTCTTCAGCGACTTGGCGTCGACGCCATAGACCGGGAACCGGATGGTCAGCTCCCGGCAGGAGACGGTGACGGGGGGAGCCTTCATAGGTAGTGCACGATCCGGCGGCGGGTGACCGCAAAGACGCTGAAGGTCAGGGCCCAGCCGCCCAGCGCCATCACGGCCAGGACAGTGTAGCTGAGCGTCGAGACGGGCGCGCCCAGCAGCGGGGCCCGGACGGCCTCGAGCATGTGGTAGAACGGGTTCAGGGTCAGGAAGGCGTGCTTGTCGCCGAACTTGCTCGCCTGCCAGAAGACCGGCGTCATGAAGAAGGCGAACTGCATCACCGAGGCGACGATCTGGGGGATGTCCCGAAAGCGCGCCGAGGCGATGGCCGCCAGCATGCTCATCCACGAGACGTTCAGCGCCAGGAAGACGACGCCGACCAGCGCCACCGCGGGGTTGGCCTGCTTCCAGGCGCCGAACCACAGCAGGACCGCCACCACGATCACCAGGTGGTGGCCAAGGTTGATCACGTTGCGCAGCACCGTGCGCCAGAGGAAGGTGAACATCGGCAGACAACATCCAGGAAACCTTCGGGCTCACGCCCATCGAGGCGATGGCCGCGGGCCTGCCCTGCGTGGTCACCGACTGGAACGGGTACAAGGACACGGTGCGGGACGGCGAGGATGGCTTCCGCATCGCCACCCGGGCGCCCGGTCCCGGCAATGGGGCGGACCTCGCCTACTGGTACTCGAACGCCTGGGTCAATTACGACAACTACGTGGGGGCCACCGGCCAGTTCACGGCCATCGATTACGGGGCGGCGACGACGGCCATCCTCGCCCTCGTGTCCAATCCCGACCTCCGACAGCGCATGGGCGCCCAGGCCAAGGCCCGGGCGCGGGAAGTGTTCGATTGGGCGGCGATCATCCCGCAGTACCAGGCGCTTTGGGAGGAACTGAACGCCCGGCGCCGCGCCTCCGCCCCCCAGCCGCCGTCGACGATAAATCCGTTCCGTCCGGACCCGTTCACGCTCTTCAAATCCTACCCGACCGCCTATTCCAGCGGGCACGACATCGTGGAACTCGCGCCCGGGATGGACTGGGCGATGGCGGAGCCGATCCTCACCAGCCCCCTGGCGAGCTACAGCGCCTTCAACCGTCCCAACGTGGAGGAAGCCAAGAAGTCGGTGGCGTGGCTGAGCGAGCGCTCCAGCGCCACCGTCGCGGAACTGGCCGCAGCCGTGGCAAGCCCGAGCCGGCGCTCACACATGATCCGCGGCGTGCTCTGGCTGGCGCGCTACGGGATCGTGACCCTCCGCTCGCCAGCGGAACCGGCCGTGGAGCCAGGCTCCTGAAATCCAACGGCCGGGCGGCGAACCTCGCAGTTCACCGCCCGGCCAAAGCGACACAGCCATGGAGAGCTAGGCTGACACGACACTCTAACCCAAAGCGCTACCACGCGAAACGGAAACCCTCGCCACTGGACAAATAAGTTGGAGGCCTTGAACCGCGCCGGTTCGGGGAGTGAGTTTGAGGATAGAAACCGTCACGAGCCTGGGGCCGATTTGGCTTCATGGGGAGCTCACCGGGTCCTCCACGCGGCCCGTCTTGATCGTTGTGACCGGCACCTTTGCGGAGGCCGACGTCCTGTCGCATGCGGCTCCGTTCCTCCCGGGCTGCGACGTTCTGCGAACGCACCTCCCGGGCAATCACTGCCCCCCATTGATCACCACCTCGGTCGGCGCGTTCTCCGCCGCCCTTAGAGAGGCCATCACGCAGCTTTTCGGCGCTCGGCCGATCGTGGTGGTAGGATTGTCGGTCGGTGCGCTTGTGGCCCTTGGGCTGCGCCACCCGAACGTCCGCCGGATCGTGGCGATCGAACCGCCCATTTTCACGCGTCATCTGTGGCCTCTGGCGGAGGGCTTCGGCCAGATGCCGCTCACCGAGATGCAGAAGAACTTCGTTTGGCAGGTGCTGGGTTTCCGCGGCGACCAGATCGAGGGCCGCGACTACTCCGCTCTCGTCGCGGGTCTCACCACGCCGACAATTCTCATGCTGGGAGACGAGCCTCTGTGGCCGCGGCGAGAGCTGTCGCATCTACCGAGCCTGGTGGATGATGAAGCGCGCGCGCTGCTGATGTCCCATCCAAGCATTCGAACCCAGGTGCTGCCGGGAGTTGGTCACAACATTCCGAGACAAGCGCCGATGGATTTCCTGCGCGCCATGCAGCAGGCCTGCGCCGAAGCGGCGTCCGCAAACCCCTAGCGGCCGGAGGCGACCTGCCAGACCTCGTCATCAAAGACCTTTCCGCGGAGCATGGGCTGGCGGTCAGCGATGGCCTCATCCGCGCCGGTCTGTACGAAGCCGCGCTGGCCGTGCTGCGCAAGGTGCTGCCACAAGCCAGCGGCAAGGCGCGTCCCGACCAAAGCCGCACGCTTCGCCGCCCACAGCACCGTCTGCAGCTTCCAATGTAGGCCAGCCACGGCGCTCGACCGACTCTATCCGCGCCTGTCGCCAGGCGGAGCCATCCTCTTCGACGATTATGGCTGGTTGCCGTCCCGCGCCCAGTTCGATGCGGAACGGCGCTGGTTCGCCGAGCGTGGCCTGGAAGTTCTGCTGCTTGCCACCGGGCAGGGCCTTTTCCTCAAGCCCGGCTGCGAGATCTCACAGCCTGAGGGTGAAGCGACGAACACTTGGCGGCAGGTCCGGGCGCAGGATGCGGGCCTCGGCGGCGTAGCTTCCCACCGGCCAGGCGGCCCCGGGCCGGCGCTTGCCCACCAGCATGAAGTATTCGGCTTTGCTGCGCTCCACGGGCGCGTGGGTGTCGGTGGCCAGCACAGCCCCGTCCGGCCCCCGCAGCGTCAGCTGTGCGCGGTCGCCCGCGCGCAGATTGATCGCCGTGACGTAGGCGACGAGATAGGCCGAGGTGCGGTCAGGCGTTGGAATGCCGCCCTGCTCGATGGAAGGGCCCGTCACCGGGCCCGGTGCGAAGCCGGTGTTGAAGATGACGCCAGGCTTGTAGGCCAGCCCGCGGGCGGCCTGCGCGGTCCAGAGCGAGGCCTGAGGCTGGCAGCTGGCGGCCAGCGCCGCGTTCGGCGCAAAGGGATCCACCACCTGCCCGTCCTTCCAGACGGTGACGTGCACGTGCGGGAACTCGGTGGCTCCCGACAGGCCGACCTGGCCCAGCCGTTGCCCGGCCGCCACGCGCTGGCCGACAGCGACCGAAAGGCTGCCGCGCGCCATATGGCAGGTCTGGGTGACCCAGCCGCCGCCGTGGTCAATGGCGACTCCGTTGCCGCACATGCGGGGGTCCGACGGCGCGCCGGGCGCATCGCTCATGATGTCCGGCATCTCGTCCCGGACGCCGGTCACCACCCCGGGGGCCACGGCCAGCACGTCGACCCCGCGCCGCTGGGCCGCAACGTCGAGGATGCGGATATCGACGCCGGAGTGCTTGTCATAGGCCGCCGTCCCGCAGCGGTAGTCCTTCACGCCGGGCCCGGCGTCGAGGTCAACATAGTTCTGCACCTCGCAGGTGCGGCCGAGTTCGCAGGCGATCGGAAGGGCCATGCTGAACCCTCCGCCGGCGGGGGCCACGGGGGTGGACGGGCCGGGCTGGTCCGGGGGCGCAGCGGCGAGGGGCGCGGGCGCTGCTTGCGCCGCCTGCGCCTGTGGGCGGTCGGCTCCCGGGCTGCAGCCGGCAAGAAGGGTCAGGAAGGCCAAGGCTGGACGTCTCATGCGGCCAGCTTGCCACGAATTGTGGCTAGTCGAAGCCGATCCCGGTGAGCTCGCGCAGCCGCGCCATGTCGCGGGCATAGAGCTGTCGCAGGAAGTCCACGTCCTCGGCGGTAAGGCGGGACGGGTATTCCATCTGTCGGCCGACGTGGACCTCTCGGGGCGTGGGGTCGGGGCCCGGCGGCGCGCCGATGAAGGCGCGCACCTGCGCCAGGACCGGTCCCGGCTGGCTTCGCAGATCCTCGGCCTCGAGGATCAGCACCTGCTCGCGCGGGAAGAGTTCAAACAGCCGTTCCACCTGCTCGCCATAGAAGCCCCGCTCCACATACGAGAATTCCCGGTGATGGCCCCAAGGCTCGCCGGCGAACAGCCGCTGGCGTCCTTCGCGGATGCACCAGGCAAAGGGTTTGGTTTCTGCCCCGCGCGCGTACTCCATGCGCCAATGCGACCACGCCCGCTGCACCGGATCACGCAGCAGCAGGATCAGCTTCATGGCCGGATTGTAGGCCCGGATGCGCTCCAGGCAGTTGGGCCAGTAGATGTAGATGGGCGTGGCTTCGCCCATCGGCCGGCCGGCCGCGGCGTCCCAGTGGGCGTGGTAGGCGGCGTAGTCAGGCCGGCTCCAGTCCTGCGCCTCGTCGTCGAAGAAGTGGACTTCCTTGACGCGAGGCAGGGCCAGACCGGGCTCGTCGCCCAGATAGTCGAACAGCGCCGTGGTGCCGCCCTTCTGGACGCCGGCGACGATGAAGCTGACCTGCGGTTCCGCGCCCATGGCGCCGTCAATCACCCGCGGCGCGGCGTCGGGCAAGCCCCGGCGTCGCAAGGGCCTTCGCGGGGCGTGAACGACACGCTAAGAGGAGCCTCGATTCCGGGGGCGCGGCCCTGCACGGTGTAAGGTCCAGATGAAGACGGTGATCCTGGCCGGCGGTCTCGGCACACGCATCTCCGAGGAGAGCCATCTCAAGCCGAAACCGATGATCGAGATCGGCGGCCGGCCGATCCTCTGGCACATCATGAAGCTGTACTCGCACTACGGCTTCAACGACTTCGTCATCTGCCTCGGCTACAAGGGCTACGTGGTGAAGGAGTACTTCGCCAACTACGTCCTCCACAACGCCGACCTCACCGTCGATCTCGCCTCCGGCGCGCTGGAGTACCACGCCACCAACCACGAGCCCTGGCGCGTCACCCTGGTCGACACCGGCGAAGAGACCATGACGGGCGGCCGCCTGAAGCGCGTGGCGCGATACCTCGAACCCGACCAGCCGTTCTTCATGACTTACGGGGACGGCGTCGCCGACCTCGACCTTCGCAAGGCCGCCGAGTTCCACCGCAGCCACGGCAAGGACGCCACGGTGACCGCGGTCATACCGCCCGGGCGCTACGGGGCGCTGGAGATCGTCGACGGCCAGGTGCAGCGGTTCATCGAAAAGCCGCCCGGCGACAATGGCCTGATCAACGGCGGCTTCTTCGTGCTCAATCCGAAGGTGATCGAGCGGATCCAGGGGGACGCCACGATCTGGGAGCAGGAACCGCTGACAGGGCTTGCGGCCGACGGGCAGCTGATGGCGTTCCGCCACACGGGCTTCTGGGCTCCGATGGACACCCTGCGCGACAAGAACATCCTGGAAGGCCTGTGGGCCTCCGGCGAGGCCCCGTGGCGCAGGTAGATCCGGCCTTCTGGGCCGGCAAGCGCGTCCTGCTGACGGGCCATACCGGGTTCAAGGGCGCGTGGGCGGCGCTCTGGCTGCAGCGAATGGGCGCCGAGGTGACCGGCCTGGCGCTCGCGCCGGACCAGCAGCCCAGCCTGTTCGAACTGGCCGGGGTGGCGGCCGTGACGCAGTCGCGGCTGGTGGACCTGCGGGACCTGCCGGCCGTGGAGGCGGCGCTGTCCGCTCAGCGCCTGGACGTCGTCCTGCACATGGCCGCCCAGCCGATCGTGCGCACGGCCATCGAGGACCCGGTGGCGACGTTCGCCACCAACATCATGGGGACCGCGCACCTCCTGCAGGCGCTGCGTGGCCAGCCCGCGCTGCAGGCCGTGCTGGTGATCACCTCGGACAAGGTCTACGCCAACAGCGAGACGGGCAAGGCCTTCCAGGAGGGCGACGCGCTCGGCGGCAAAGACCCCTATTCGGCGTCCAAGGCGGCTACCGAGATCGTCGCCGCCAGTTTCGCCCGCAGCTACTTCGACAACGCCGGCGTCCCGGTCGCCACGGCCCGCGGCGGCAACGTCATCGGCGGCGGCGATTTCTCGCGCGACCGGCTGGTGGCCGACATCGTGCGGGCCGCACGCAGCCAGGAACCGGTGGTGCTGCGCCATCCGGAGGCGACGCGTCCCTGGCAGCACGTGCTGGACTGCGTGGCCGGCTACCTCGTGCACGCCCAGGCGCTGGCCACCCGGCCAGACGCGCCGCGGGCCCTGAACTTCGGGCCCCGCGCGGGCGGATCGGAAGTGACGGTGGGGGAACTGGCGAGCCTCGGCGTCGAGGGGCTGGGCGCCCAGCCCTGGCGGCACGAGCCGGATCCGAACTCCCTGGAAGCCAGGTCACTGGCCATTGACGCCAGCCTGGCCAAGCGGGTGCTGGGCTTCGAGAGCCGGCTCGACGCCCCCGAGGCGGTGCAGCTGACCATGGACTGGTACCGCCGCCAGGCGAACGGGGAGGACGCGCGCGCGCTTTGCCTCGAACAGATCGAGGGGTACGAAGCCCGCGCATGACGACGCCCGCCTGCCGCTTCTGCGGCGCCCCGCTCACCCACACCTTCCTCGACCTCGGCCGCCAGCCGGTGGCCAACGCCTACCTGACCCGCGAGCAGCTCGACGCCGGAACCGAACAGGCCTGGCCGCTGCACGCCCGGGTCTGTGGCCGCTGCTTCCTGGTGCAGGTGGACGACGCCGTGCCGCCGGAGGCGATCTTCGACGCCGACTACGCCTACTTCTCATCGTTCTCGGCGAGCTGGGTTGCGCACGCCAAGCGCTACGCCGAGGCCATGACCGAGCGCTTCGGGCTCGGGCCGGAGTCACTGGTGGTGGAGGTGGCCAGCAACGACGGCTACCTGCTGCAGCACTTCGTGGCCATGGACATCCCCGTGCTGGGGGTCGAGCCCACCGCGAACACCGCGGAAGCGGCGCGCCAGAAGGGGGTGCGCAGCGAGGTGACTTTCTTCAACGCTGAGACGGCCCCGCAGCTCGCCGCCCGCTACGGCCGGGCCGACCTGATGGCGGCCAACAACGTGCTGGCCCACGTGCCGCGGATCGGCGACTTCGTCGCCGGCTTCGGGCGCATGCTGAAGGACGAGGGCGTCCTCACCTTCGAGTTCCCGCACCTGCTGAACCTGATCGAGCAGGTCCAGTTCGACACCATCTACCATGAGCACTACTCGTACCTGTCGCTGGTGACGGTGGAGCAGGTGCTCGCGGCCAACGGCCTGCGGCCGTTCGACGTGGAGCTTCTGCCCACCCACGGCGGTTCGCTGCGACTGTTCGTCTGCCATGTGGGCTCGGGCCACGACGAGACCGACGCGCTGCGGGCGCTGCGCGCGCGCGAGGCGGCGGCTGGTCTTGACCGGATCGAGACCTACGGCGGGTTCACGCCGCGCGTGGAGGCGGTCCGCGACAGCTTCCAGGCCTTCCTCCGGCAGGCCAAGGCCGAGGGCAAGCGCATCGCGGCCTATGGAGCGGCCGCCAAGGGCAACACCTTCCTGAACTATTGCGGCGCGACCGCGGACGACATCGTCGCGGCGTTCGACGCCAACCCGGCCAAGCAAAACCGCTATCTGCCCGGCAGCCACGTGCCGATCCACGGGCCGGAAGCGGTGCGCGAAGTGCGACCGGACTATGTCGTGATCCTGCCCTGGAACCTCAAGGACGAGATCATGGGGCAACTGGACTACGTCCGGGAGTGGGGCGGCCGGTTCGTCACCGCCTCGCCGGAGACCCGGATCCTGCCCTGATGCGGTTCTCTCCGACCGAGATCGACGGCGTCGTGATCGTCGACGCCGAGCCGCGCAGCGACGAGCGGGGGGCCTTCGCGCGGCTGCACTGCCCCGACACCTTCGCCGCCGCGGGGAGCGCCTTCGCGCCGGCCCAGACCAGCCTGTCCCGCAACCCGACCGCAGGCACCCTGCGCGGTCTGCACTACCAGCCTGCGCCCCACGCCGAGACCAAGCTGGTGCGAGCCGTGCGCGGGCGGATCTTCGACGTCGCCGTGGACCTCCGCCCCGCGAGCCCCACTCACCGCCGCTGGACGGCCACCGAGCTGTCGGCCGAGAACCTGCGCGCCCTGCTGATCCCGGAGGGGGTGGCGCACGGGTTCCTGACGCTCGAGCCGGACACCGACGTGCTCTACCAGATCAGCCCGGCCTACCGCCCGGGCCACGAGGCGGGGGTCCGCTGGGACGATCCGGCGTTCGGCGTCGCCTGGCCCACGGCCCCCATCCTGATCTCCGCCCGCGACGCGGGCTACCCCGACTACCGGGGCTAAAGCTCCCAGGCGCGATCTGCTAGGAAGCGCCGAACAAGGACAGGTACAGACTGATGGCTCAGGAAAAGGCGATCGAGGCGCTCTCGCGCATCGCGGAGAAGGAAGACTGGCGCCAGGCTTTCGTCCGCCAGCTGATCGCCTTCGAAGGCCAGGTGCAGGCCCCGGGCGTCGACGTCCGCGAAGAGCTCACCGGCCCGCTGGTCGACGCCCTGTTCGACGATGACCAGGTGGTGCGCAAGACCCTCTCCAGCGGCGTCACCTTCGAGTTCCTCTACCGCTCCAAGATCGCCCGCGACTTCGTGATGTCGACGCCCGAGGCGCCCGACCACGCCTGGGAGCCGATGACCAGCCGCATCCTGGTGGACCTCGCCCGGCGCGCCCAGCAGGTGGTGATCGGCGGCGCCTACTTCGGCGACCACGCGGTGCTGATCGCCCGAGAGGTGGCGCAGCGCGGCGGCGTGGTGCACGCCTTCGAGCCCAACAGCCAGCAGCGCGCCATGCTGGCCCGCAACGCCGAGATCAACGGCCTGGGCAACATCCGGCCGCGCCCCGAGGGCCTGTGGCACGACAGCTCCACCAACCTGAAGCTCGTGGGCTACGACAGCTTCGCCAGCGCCGAAGCGGCGGACGAGGGCGCCGACGACAGCTTCCGTACGGTGACCATCGCCGACTATCTCCAGGCCGCCGGCGTCGACCGCCTGGACTTGATCGTGCTCGACATCGAAGGCGCGGAGCTCGGGGCGCTGAAGGGCGCCGAGCCGTTCCTGGCCCGGCCCGCGGGCGAGGCGCCCGACATCCTGTTCGAGGTGCATCGCCATTACGTGGACTGGACCCACGGCCTGCTGGAGACGGACATCGCCCGCCTGCTCACCGGCCACGGCTACACGCTCTTTGCGCTTAGAGATTTCAACTCGAACTACGACCTGGCGGGCAGGCCCGTGGAGCTGATCCCGGCCGACGCCGTCTACCTGGAGGGCCCGCCGCACGGGTTCAACATGGTGGCGGTGAAGGACGCGTCGGTGTTCGACAACCCCGGCTACCGGATCGTCCGCGACGTCAGCCCCAAATACCTGCGCCACAAGGACCCGGCGCTGCACCATCCCATCGGCGGCCTCTGAACGCCTTGGGCCGGCAGGCGACCATCGTTGGCGCACCGGGGTTCGTCGGCCAGCGCCTGCACGCCCGCCTGAGAACCGAAGGCTGGGACCTCTATGCGCCGGCCAAGGGCGACCCGGAGCTGCTCGGCCGCGACCTGGGCGTCGTGTTCTACTGCGCAGGCCTGACCGCCGACTACGACCGCCGGCCGTTCGACACCGTGGCCGCGCACGCCAGCCTGGTCAGCGAGATCGCCCGGCAGGGGCGGTTCGAGCGGCTGATCTACCTGTCGTCCACGCGGCTCTACGATGGTCAGCTGCGCGCCGAGGTGGGCGAGGACGAGCCCCTGCTGTTCGATCCCCGCGACCCGCGCCGGGTCTACGACCTCTCCAAGGCCCTGGGCGAGAACATCACCGTCGCCCGCACCGGCGGCCGCGGCGCCGTGGCGCGGCTGGCGAATGTCTATGACTGGGCGGACGGCGCGCCGGGCTTCCTGTCCGAATGGCTGATCCGCGCCCGGCGCGAGCGGTCGCTGCGCCTGGAGTCCAGTCCGCACATCCGCCGCGACTACATCCACCTGGACGACGTGGTGGAAGCCCTGGTGGCCATGGCGAGCGGTGAGCCGGCGGGCATCGTCAATCTGGCCAGCGGCGAACTGGTGTCGAACGCCGAGATCGCCGGGGTTTTCCGCGCCGCCGGCTGGGAAATCGCCTTCGCTGGCGAGGCGGAGCCGCCGCCGCCGCCCAACGCCCGGATCGACAAGCTGCGCCGGCTCGGTGTCCACCCGCGCCCCGTCCGCGACGTCGTCCGGGCCTATCTGGAGGGCCTCGCCCCGTGAAGCTGGTCGACCATAGCCGCGAGTCCCTGCTGGACTACACCGTGCGCCAGTGCGCCCACGTCGTCCCGGACGGACAGGACGCGGCGTTCCGGACCGTCGTCGACGCCCACCTGGACGAGGCGCTGGAACGGCTCCACCGTTGCATCAACGCCTGCGCGCCGTGGCGCCCGGACCAGTTCAACGTGCTGCAGTCCTCGCAGCACTGCATCTATCTCTACTACCTCAGCAACACGATCTGGAGGCGCTCGGGCGACACCGCCGCGCCGACGCGCCTGTTCCTGATGAACAAGGCCTTCAACGGCATCGACCTGTTCTACGAGATCGCCATGCCGGAGGTGTTCTACATCGGCCACAGCGTCGGCATCGTCTTGGCCAAGGCGACCTACGGCAACTACCTGGTGCTCTACCAGAACTCCACCGTCGGTCGACACAAGGACCAGATCCCGGTCATCGGCGACCGGGTGGTGCTCTATCCCAACACCGCGGTGATCGGCCGCTCGGTGGTGGAGAACGACTGCGTCATCAGCCAGGGCACGAGCGTGATCAACAGGCGCACGCCGGCCGGCCAGATGGTGTTCCGCGCGGCCGAAGGCCTGGCCTTCAGCCCGCGGCCCGAGGACCTGCTGCAGGAATATTTCCGGCTCTAGGCGCGGGCCTTCGCGGGCTGATCGCTCTCAACGGCGCGCGCCACCATGTCGTAGAAGTCGCGGGCCCAGGTCTCCGTCTGGCCGAGCGGGCTCTGTCGGATGGTCTCGCGCAGGCTCTGGCGCAGCGCGCGCCGGCGCTCGCGGTCGTCCACCAGCCTGTGGGCGATCGCCTGGTACTCCTCCAGCGACGTGGCGCAGAGGTCGCCCAGTCCGGCGTTGGACAGGATCGAGTAGCTCAGCCGCTCGAAGAACGCCTCGCCGCGCAGGCTGACCAAGGGAACGCCCATCCACAGCGACTCGGTGGTCGTGGTGCCGCCGGTGAGCGGGAAGGGGTCCAGGGTGATGTCGATCTCGTTGTAGAACGGCATGTGCCGCCCGCGCACGGTGTGGAAGATCACCCGGTCCTCGGACACGCCTTCGGCGGCGAACTCGGCCAGGACGTTCTTCCGGAAGGTCGCCGTGCCGCCCTCCGGGCGCACAAAGGCGAAGCGGGCCTGCGGCACGCTGGCGGTGACCCGCGCCCAGGCGCGCAGCACCTCGCGGCCATATTTGTGCGGATTGTTGGCCGTTCCGAAGGTGATGAAGCCGTTGCGCTCCTCCGGCAGGCCGTCGGCGACCGGGTGCTGGTCGGCGAACACCGCCCGGCCCAGCGCAAGCCAGGTGTGCGGCATCACCAGCGGCTTCTCCACCAGCAGGTCGGGCTTGTCAGGTTTGGAATAGGGGTCGCAGACGAAGTAGTCGATCGTCGAGAGCCCTGCGGAATGGGGGTAGCCCAGCCAGCTCGCCTGCAGCGGGGCGGGGCGCCAGGCCATCACCTCGAGCCGGTTCATGTAGGTCGAGCCGCCCAGTTCGATGAGGATGTCGAGCTGGTCCTCCGCGATCCTCTCGGCCGCGTCGCGTGGCGTGATGTCGGGCCACCAGCGATAGGCGCTGACCTGCTCGGCGATGTAGCGCTGAAGCGGATCCTCCTGGCCCAGGTAGTAGGAGTAGACGAACACCTCGAAGCGGTCGCGGTCGACGTGATCGAACAGCGGCAGGGCGAAGTACCCCACCGGGTGCTGTCGCAGGTCGGAGGACATGAAGCCCAGGCGGATCTTGCCGCTCCGCGGCGCCGGCGGGGGACGCTTGATGGGCACGCTCTTGGCCGTCGCCTCGATGGTGCGACCCCAGATGCGGTGCTGTTCCACGAGCTCCAGCCGGTCCTCGTGCGTCTTCACCCGGGCGAGCTGCTTCAGCAGGGCGGTGTGCCGGCCCGTCTCCGCCCACTGCCGGCCAAGGGTGCGGAAGTCGCCCAGCTGGTCCATCTCGTCGAAGGCGCACACCCGGATCAGCACCTCGTTGGCGATCTTCGAGTGCGCCGCCGTGAAGGCCTGCTTCTGCTGCAGCGCATCCCGGATCAGCTGGTAGGCTTCCTCGATGTTCGCGCCCTCGTCGCCGGAGCGGGTGCGCTCCAGGCTCTCGA
Organism: Phenylobacterium sp.; assembly: GCF_036563385.1. Classification (GTDB taxonomy): domain Bacteria; phylum Pseudomonadota; class Alphaproteobacteria; order Caulobacterales; family Caulobacteraceae; genus Phenylobacterium. The sequence goes on along the minus strand of NZ_DATCML010000016.1, from coordinate 45,218 downwards.
TCAGCGACATCCGGTAGTCGAGCCGGTCGGGCGCGAGCTCGACCGCGCGCCGCAGATGCCCGTTCGCGCGCTCCCGGTCGATATCGGTGAGCACGGACCCCAGCTGGCCATGCAGCCACGCCTCGCCGCCGAACTTCGGGCTCAGCTCGTTCAGGTAGGCTTCCGCGCGGCGGTTCTCGCCGGCCCGACGCAGGAGCACCGCCTTGGCCTCGAGCAGCTTGGTGCTGGTCGGGTTGGCGGCGATCGCCCTGTCGAGAACCTCCTCCGCCTCGCGCGGCCGGTGCTGCTCATCCAGGCACCCGGAAAGGTCGAGCCAGGCGTCGATCAGCGTCTTGTCGAGGCTGGTCGCCTGCCGGAACCGCAGCATGGCCGGTTCGCGCTTGCCCTGCCGGTGCAGGGCCCGCCCGTACTGCCGCTGCAGCTCCGCGTCTCGCGGCGAAAGCCGCACCAGCTTGGCGAATACCGCCTCAGCGCGCGCCGGCTCGCCCATGTCCAGCAGGACATTTCCGCGGTTGCTGAGCGGGGCCATGTTCTTCGGCTGCAGCCGTGACGCCTGGTCCAGCGCCTTCAACGCCTCGTCGTATCGCTTGAGCTGCCGGAGCAGCACGCCGCGGACGTTCCAGATCTCGAAATCGCGGGGGTAGCGTTCCACGGCCTTGGCCGCCCAGCTCTCCCCTTCGGCGTAGCGACCCTGGCGGTACAGCTGGACCAGGAGCACGCGGTAGACCTGGGCCGGTCGGGCCGGATCCTCGTCGATCGCGGCGGTGAGGTGCTCGACAGCCTCGGACGAGCGACCGGCCTTCAGCGCCGCTTCCGCCAACTCCAACCGGTTGCTCATGCCCTTGCGCCCCTTTGTCCGCAGCGTGGCGAAAACGGCGGGAGGCTTAAGGCCAGGCGGCGTGCATGGCTAGGGGCGGGGCGCCGCAGCCCTCAGGCGCGACGGCTGAAGCGCCATTTCAGGGTCAGGATGGTCGCCGACAGCACCAGGCAGACGGCGTTGGCCCCCATCACCGGCCAGCTGCGGATCAGCACGCCGTAAAGCGTCCAAAGCACGAAGCCGGTCACCGTCAGCATGAACATCCGCAGCGAGATCGACGAGGCGTCCCGCTCGCGCCAGATCTTCACGATCTGGGGCGTGAAGCTCAGCATGGAGCAGAGCGCTGCGCCGGTTCCGATGATGTCTGCCCACTTTTCCAAGGTTCAGGCCGTCATCGCGTAATCCGCGCCCCAACGGCGCTGGTAAGCGGGCGACAGGTGGAGCCCGATCGGCGGCGGTCCCGGCGCCTGGCCCTGTCTCAGGCACGTCTCGAGATAGCTCAGCGCCAGCTTCACGCCGTGCTCGGAGTACGGCTTCCCGACCACCCCGCAGGCGCCGGCGAAGTCCTCCGGCAGGCGCAGAACGTTGGCGGTCATGAACAGAACCACGGCGCCGCAGTCGCAGGCGATCCGCCGCGCCGCGTCCACGCCCGTCGGTCCGTCCTGCAGGTGCACGTCCACGAGGGCGAGGTCGGGTGTAAGCTGGCTCGCGAGCTCCACCGCCTCGTCCGAGCTCATCGCCAACCCCACGTCACGACAGCCCACCTCGCGCACGATGAACTGCAGCTCCACCGCGAGCAGGACCTCGTCTTCGACGATCAGGATGTTCAGGGGCGGTTCGGAGGACATGGGGCTCACGGAGGCGTCGGCATCGTAACGACCGCACGAAGCCCGGGTTGCGTGTCCTCGAACACGAGCTTGGCCTTAAGCTGCTGGGCGAGCAGCTGGATGATGGTCAGGCCGAAGCCGTTGCGCTCGGTTGGCGGCGGGAGGCCGGGCCCGGTATCGGCGACCACCAGGTCGAAGGCCTCGGGGTATCGCCGCACCGCGACGGTGACCACCCCGGGGGTTCCTTCGGGATAGGGGTGCTTGAGCGCGTTCGAGACCAGCTCGTTGGCGAGCAGGGCCAGAGGAGCGGCCTGGCTGGCCGGCACCGCGACGGGTTCCAGGTCCAGGCGCAGCTGCAGGTCGTCGCGGCGCGCCGACGCCGCCAGATCGGCGGCCAGATCACGCAGGAAGTCGGCGACGTCAAAGCGCTGCACGTCTCCCCCCTGGAACAGCCGCCGGTGAACCGTGGCGATGGCGCCGACACGCTCGAGCATGCTGCGCAGCGCCTTGCGGGTGCTCTCCTCCGGCGTCCGCCGGGTCTGCAGGAGCAGCAGCGACGAGATCAGCTGCAGGTTGTTCTTCACCCGGTGATCGACCTCGTGCAGCAGGCTGGTCTTCTGCTCCAGGGCCGCCTCCAGTTCGCGGGCCCGCACGTGGATGTCGCTCTTCAGGTGCTCGCGCTCGGCGTCCTGCGCCGCGCGGCGGGCGGTCACGTCGAACTGCGAGCCGAAGAAGTAGACAATCTCGCCGGCGTCGTTCCGCACCGGGCTGACGAAGAGCTGGTTCCAGAACAGCCGGCCATCCTTGCGGTAGTTGGCGAGCTCCACCGTCACGTCCTGGCCCGCGGCCAGGCTGTCGCGCACCTGCGCCAGCGTCGCCGGGTCGGTTTCAGGCCCCTGCAGGAAGCGGCAGTTGCGGCCGATCACCTCTTCCCGGCCATAACCGGTGAGGCCGAGGAAGGCGTCGTTGGCGAAGATGATCGGGTTGTCGGCCTGCCTCGCATCGGTGATCACGATGGGCATCCGCGTGCCGCGGATCGCCGCTGCAAAGGGGTCGTCGGTGGCGTGCTCTGCGTCCAGGGCTCGGCCTGCGCGCTGCGCTGCTTTGACGTTGGTCATGGCGAGTGGAATGTCCCGAACGGACTGGAACGGTAACGGCAAAGGTTGGTTCCCGCGTAATCCGAGCGCGCTGTCATCGCCGTGACACACGGCTGGAGATGCTGGAGACTCCGCCCCAAGGAGGAATCGTCTTGCCTGCCACACCGCCGCGCGCCCCCGAGCAGGCGCCCCGCTGGCCGCTGCTCGCCGTGGCCGGGGCAGGGCTCGTGGTTCTCCTGGTGCTCGCGATCCTGGGCAGCCTGACCATCTCGGAGGCGGCTTTCGGCGGCGCGCTGATCGCCTTCGCGGCGGCCATCGTCATGGTGCTGGTGGATCGTTCGGCGGAGGCGAGGTTCCAGGCGTTCCTCCGCGCGTCGGCCGAACAGGCGGACGAGGCTCCGCCGTTCTCCACCCTGATCAGCGTCCTGCCGGATCCGATCCTGGTGGTCTCTGCCGGCGAGGCCGATGACTTCACCAGCCGGCGGTTCATCTTCGCCAATCCGGCGGCCCGTGAGTTGCTCGGCGTCAGCCGCAGCGAGGGACTCCTGATCAGCGCCACCCGGGACCCCGCGGTCCTGCGGGCGGTGGACGAGGCGCTGTTCGAAGGACGCGACGCCGAGGCCCTGCACGACCGCGGCGGGGCTCAGGCGCGCGTGCTGCGCGCCTATGCCCGCCCCCTGGGGCTGGCGCTCAACGGACGGCGGCTGGCGCTTCTGGTGTTCCGCGACGAGACCGAATTCCATCGTCTGGAGCGGACGCGGGTCGATTTCCTCGCAAACGCCAGCCATGAGTTGCGCACCCCGCTCGCGTCGCTCTCCGGGTTCATCGAAACCCTTCGCGGCCATGCCCGTGACGACGCCGCCGCGCGGGACCGATTCCTCGGCATCATGCAGGCCCAGGCCGAGCGCATGCGCCGCTTGATCGACGACCTGCTGTCGCTGTCGCGCATCGAGCTGAACGAGCACGTGGCCCCGTCCGGCCAGGTCGATCTGGCCGGCGCCGTATCCGACGTGCTCGACGCCGCCGCGCCTATCGCCCAGGAACGCGAGGTCCGGTTTGAAGTGACCGCGCCGGGCTCGGCCTTGATCACCGGCGACCGCGACCAGATCGTTCAGGTGGTCCAGAACCTTGTGGACAATGCGCTGAAGTACTCGAGACCGGGCGGTGTGGTGCGCATCGGCCTGGACGCCGGCTTGAACGCCGACGCCGCGGCGGCCGGCCGCCGAGCTGACGCGGCGCGCCTGCCGCTGCTGACGCCCGACGAGCCGTATGCCCGCTACGTCGCCTTGCGGGTGGCCGACGAGGGCGCCGGCATCGCCCGCGAGAACCTGCCCCGGCTGACGGAGCGGTTCTACCGCGTCGAGGGCCAGAAGAGCGGCGAGCGCTCGGGCACCGGGCTCGGTCTGGCCATCGTCAAGCACATCGCCAATCGCCACCGGGGCGGCCTGGCCGTGGAAAGCGCCCAGGGGCAGGGGACGACGTTCACGGTCTACTTCCCCCAGGCCGCCGCGCCTGCCTCGCAGGCCGCCCCGGCGGCTGTCGTCAAAGTGTCATGAGACTGTAGCATACCGCCCGGGTCCGGCGGGGGCGTCCCCGCGGCAAGTGGGACCCGGCATGATCACCTGGGCTGCGCTGGCGGCGCTTCTCCTCTTCTCGGCGGCGACCTACGTCCTGGGCCGCCGACGGCTCGCCGGCCAGTCGGGCGAGAGCCATTCCCGCCCCGGCTATCATGGCGCCTACGTCGCGCTGTGGGCGACCGTCCCGGCGCTGCTGGTGCTCATCCTGCACATGGCTTTCGCCGGCCGGCTCGAGGCCGCACTCCTGCGGGTCGACGCGCCGCCTGCGGTCACCGCCATGACCGCCCAGCAGCAACAGGTGTTCTTCGACGACGTGCGGGCTATCGCGCGGGGCGCGCAGCCCAGCGAGACCATCTACGACCCCGCGCAGCAGGCCGCGCTGGACGCCGAGGCGGCCGAGGCCCGCAGCCTCGACCAGGGCCTGCGGCTAGGCGCGCTCGCCCTGGCGGCGGTGCTGGCCGCCGGCGGCTTCGTTCTGGCCTGGCGGCGACTGTCGCCGGCGTTCCGGGCCCGCAACCGGGTCGAAGGATGGCTGGCGGGCCTGCTGCTCATCTGTTCGGTGGTGGCCGTACTCACCACCGTCGGCATCGTCGCCTCGCTGGCCTATGAGAGCCTGCGCTTCTTCCAGGCCGTATCGCCGCTGCACTTCCTGTTCGGGACCCAGTGGGACCCGCAGATCGCCATCCGCGCCGACCAGGTCGCGGCCGAGGGCGCCTTCGGCGCCGTGCCGCTCTTCGTGGGCACCTTCCTAATCATGCTGATCGCCATGGCCGTGGCCGCGCCGATCGGCCTGTTCTCGGCCATCTATCTCTCGGAATACGCCAGCGGCTGGACCCGGGCGGTCGTCAAACCGCTGCTGGAGATCCTCGCCGGGGTGCCGACGGTGGTCTACGGCTTCTTCGCCGCGCTGACCGTTGGGCCACTGTTCCGCGGCTTCTTCAACGCCATCGGCGAGCGCCTGGTGGGGGGGCCGTTCAACGAGCTCGGGCTCTACCTCGCGCAAGTGCAGAACCAGATGGCGCTGGTAGCCGGGGCGGTCATGGGGATCATGCTGATCCCGTTCGTCTCCTCGCTGTCGGACGACATCCTCAACGCCGTGCCCCAGTCGCTGCGCGACGGCAGCCTGGCGATGGGGGCGACCCGCTCCGAGACCGTGAAGAAGGTGGTCCTTCCGGCCGCGCTTCCGGGCATCGTCGGCGCCCTGCTGCTGGGCGTCTCGCGCGCGATCGGCGAGACCATGATCGTCACCATGGCCGCGGGCCTGCAGGCGCGCACCACCTTCAATCCGCTGGACACGGTGACCACCGTGACCGTGCAGATCGTCACCCTGCTCACCGGGGACCAGGAATTCGACAGCCCCAAGACGCTGTCTGCCTTCGGACTCGGCCTGACGCTCTTCGTCGTGACGCTGGCGCTCAACGTCGTCGCTCTCCGCATCGTCCAGAAGTACCGGGAACAGTATGACTGACGCCGCCCTTCCCACCGCGGCGACCGCCGCTGAACGGCGCAGCCTGGCGGAGGCGCGGCTGAAGCGCCGCCGCGCGCAGGAGACGCGCTTCATGTGGTATGGCCGCCTGGCCATCCTGGTGGCGCTCGCCTTCCTCACCATCCTGATCGGGCGCATCGCCCTCCAGGGCTACACGACTTTCGTGGATTACCGGATCAGCGTGCCGGTGCTGGTGGATCCGGCGCGCGTGGACCGCGCGGACATCACGGGCGCGAACTACGACCAGATGGTCGCCGAGGCGGTGCTGGCGAAGCTGGGGGAAACCGACGACGAGTTCGGCGAGACCTCGGGCGAGCTGAAGGAACTGCTCTCCAACGACCTGGGCTTCCAGATCCTCGACCAGGTCCGCGCCGACCCCGGCCTGATCGGCCGGACGGTGACCGTCACGGGTCCGCTCGGCGCCGACGCCGGACTTTACTTCAAAGGCGAGCTGGATCGCGCGACCCCCGAGGCGGACCGCAAGCTCGACGACCGCCAACTGGCCTGGCTCGACAAGATGAAGGCCCAGGGCATGGTCTCCTCCAGCTTCAACCTCGGCTTCCTCACCCGCTCCGACTCCACCGAGCCCGAGCAGGCGGGCGTGCTTGGGGCGGTGGTGGGCTCCGCACTGATGCTGATCGTGACCGCAGCCCTGGCTGTGCCGATCGGCATGCTGGCCGCGGTCTACCTCGAGGAATTCGCGCCGAAGAACCGGTGGACCGACATCATCGAGGTGAACATCAACAACCTCGCCGCCGTGCCCTCCATCGTCTACGGGCTTCTGGGTCTGGCGGTGTTCATCAACTGGCTGGCCGTGCCCCGCTCCTCTCCGCTGGTCGGCGGGCTGGTGCTCGCCCTGATGAGCCTGCCTACGGTGATCATCGCCACCCGCGCCTCGCTGAAGGCCGTGCCGCCGTCGATCCGCGAAGCGGCGCTGGCGGTGGGGGCCTCGCGCACCCAGACCGTCTTCCACCACGTCCTGCCCCTCGCAATGCCGGGTGTGATGACCGGCGCCATCCTCAGCCTGGCCCATGCGCTCGGCGAGACCGCGCCCCTGCTGATGATCGGCATGGTCTCCTTTGTGCCCGGCGTGCCCGCTGGCTTCACCGAAGGGGCCACGGTTCTGCCGGTGCAGATCTTTATCTGGGAGAACGCGTCCGAGCGCGCCTTCCACGAACGGACGGCGGCGGCGATCCTCGTCCTGCTCGTCTTCATGATCCTCATGAACCTGGCGGCCATCCTGGTGCGCCGCCGGTTCGAACGTCGCTGGTGAGCGCCATGAACCTCAATCCGCACATCTCTGTCGACGTACAGTCGGCGAGCGTCCCGCCGCGACCCGTGAAGGTCCGCGCCCGTAACGTCAGCGTCTTCTACGGGGACAAGCAGGCCCTGTTCGACGTCTCGCTCGACGTGCCGGAGCGCGCCGTGACCGCCCTGATCGGGCCGTCAGGCTGCGGGAAGTCCACCTTCCTGCGCTGCATCAATCGCATGAACGACACCATCGTCGGCGCACGGGTGCAGGGCTCGATCGAGCTGGACGGCGAGGACGTCAACGATCGCGCGCTGGATCCGGTGCTGCTGCGGGCGCGCGTCGGCATGGTCTTCCAGAAGCCGAACCCGTTCCCAAAGAGCATCTACGAGAACGTGGCCTACGGCCCCCGCATTCATGGGCTGGCCACCTCCAAGTCCGAGCTCGACGCCGTCGTCGAAACCTCGCTGAAGCGCGCCGGCCTGTGGAACGAGGTTTCGGACCGGCTGCACCAGTCGGGCTCCGGCCTCTCCGGGGGGCAGCAGCAGCGGCTGGTGATCGCCCGCGCCATCGCCGTGAAGCCCGAGCTGATCCTGATGGACGAACCCTCCTCCGCCCTCGACCCCATCGCCAGCGCCCGCATCGAGGAGCTGATGGACGAACTGCGCGAGGAGTACACGATCGTCATCGTCACCCACTCCATGGCGCAGGCGGCCCGCGTCTCGCAGAAGACCGCCTTCTTCCACCTGGGCAAGCTGGTGGAGGCCGGGCCGACGGACGAGATCTTCACCAACCCGCGGGACACCCGCACCCAGGACTACATCACCGGCCGGTTCGGCTAGCGAGGCCTCCGATGCACGAACACATCGTCAAGTCCTTCGAGGACGAGCTGAACACGCTGACCGCCGAGTGCGCCCGCATGGGCGGCCTGGCCGAGGCGCAGGTCGCCGACGCTATTCAGGCCGTCGTCAAGCGCGAACAGGCCCTGGCCTCCAGCCTCGTCGAGCGCGACGAGCAGCTGGACGTCCTGCAGCAGGAGATCGAGCGCAAGGCGATCCGCCTGATCGCGCTTCGCCAGCCGCTGGCTAACGACCTGCGCCGCACCGTGGCCGCCATGAAGATCGCGGGCGAGCTGGAGCGCACCGGCGACCTGGCCAAGAACATCGCCAAGCGGACGCTGGTGATCGTCGAGTCCGAACCCATGCAGCCGCTGACCCGCTCGCTGGAGCGCCTGGGCAAGCTGGTGCTGGCACGGCTGAACTCGGTGCTCGACGCCTACACCCGCTCGGACGTGCAGCGCGCGCTTGCCGTCTGGTCTCAGGACGACGAGGTCGACGAGCACTACAACAGCCTGTTCCGCGAGCTGCTCACCTACATGATGGGCGATCCGCGGACGATCACCGCCTGCGCCCACATGCTGTTCGTGGCCAAGAACCTGGAGCGGATCGGCGACCACGCCACCAACATCGCCGAGATGGTCTGCTACGAGAACACCGGCGAAGAGATGGTCCAGGCGCGTCCCAAGACCGACGCGTTCACGGCGTAAGGAGGACCCCGCTTGCAGCCCCGCATCCTGGTGGTCGAGGACGAGGACAGCCTGGCCACTCTCCTGCACTACAACCTCGAGAAGGAGGGCTACGACGTCGTCCTGGCCGGCGACGGCGAGGAGGCCCTCTTGCTCGTCGACGAGCGCCTGCCGGATCTCATCGTGCTGGACTGGATGCTGCCCAAGGTCTCGGGCATCGAGGTCTGCCGGCGGATCCGCCAGCGGCCGGAGGCGCGCAATGTGCCGATCATCATGCTCACCGCCCGCGGCGAGGAGAGCGACCGTATTCGCGGCCTCGACACCGGGGCCGACGACTATGTGGTGAAGCCGTTCTCGATGACCGAACTGGCCGCCCGCGTCCGCGCCGTGCTGCGCCGCCTGCGCCCCGGTCTGGCGGAGGATCGCGTGCGCTGCGGCGACATCGTCATGGACCGCGTCGCCCACCGGGTGAAGCGCGGCGGCCAGGAGGTTCACCTCGGGCCCACCGAGTTCCGCCTGCTCGACCACTTCATGCAGCACCCCGGGCGCGTCTTTTCCCGCGAGCAGCTGCTGGACGCCGTCTGGGGTTCGGACGTCTACGTGGAAGCCCGGACAGTGGACGTGCACATCGGCCGGCTGCGCAAGGCGCTCAACGCATCGGAGGGCGGCGACCCGATCCGCACGGTCCGCTCCGCGGGCTATGCCCTCGACCTCGAAGGCTGATCCTTGACCGTGGCGCGTGCGCGGGCGAAAGCGCCGGGCCATGAACATCCTCCTCGTCGGCTCGGGCGGGCGTGAGCACGCCCTGGCCTGGAAGATCGCCCAGTCGCCGCTGGTGACCCGCCTCGTCGCCTCGCCGGGCAATCCTGGCATGGCGCAGATCTGCGAGTGCGCGCCGCACAAGCCGACCGAGGTCGCCGGGCTGGTCCAGCTGGCCCGCGACATGGCCGCCGACCTCGTGGTGATCGGCCCCGAGGTGGCGATCGCCGCCGGCCTCGCCGACGCCCTGGAGGCGGCGCAGATCCCCTGCTTCGGCCCCACCGCCGCCGCCGGCCGGTTGGAGTCCTCCAAGGCCTTCACCAAGGCCTTCGCCGAGCGCCATCACCTGCCCACCGCTCGCTACCGCATCTGCCAGGATCGCGACGCCGCCCACGCCGCGCTCGCGGACTTCCAGCCGCCCTACGTAGTCAAGGCTGACGGCCTGGCCGCCGGCAAGGGCGTGGTGATCGCCGAGGATCGCGCCGCCGCCGAAGCGGCCATCGACGACGCCTTCTCGGGCGGTTTCGGCGAGGCCGGCCAGGTGATCGTGCTGGAGGAGTTCCTCGAGGGCGAGATCGGCTCGCTTTTCGCGCTCAGCGACGGCGCGACCTCCAAGCTGTTCGGCGGCGTCCAGGACCACAAGCGCGCCTTCGACGGCGAGCAGGGCCCCAACACCGGCGGCATGGGGACCTATTCGCCGGCCCCCGTTTTCACCGACCAGCTGGTCGCCCAGACCGACGAGCGGCTGGTGAAGCCGGCCTTCCGGGCCATCGCGGAGGAGGGCGCCCCCTACCGCGGCGTGCTGTTCGTGGAGCTGATGGCGACGCGCGACGGGCCGAAGCTGGTGGAGTTCAACGCCCGCTTCGGCGATCCCGAGTGCCAGGTCCTGATGCTGCGGCTGGAGAGCGATCTCGTCCCCTACCTGATGGCCTGCGCCACCGGCCGCCTGGCCGAGACGCCCGAACCTGTCTGGCGCGACGAGGCCGCCGTCTGCGTGGTGCTCGCCGCCCGCGGCTACCCGGGCGCACCGGAGGCCGGCAGCGTGATCCGGGGCGCCGAGCAGGACTTCGGCCCGCATGTGCAGGTGTTCCACGCCGGCACGGCGCGAGGCGAGGACGGCCAGCTGCGCGCCGCCGGCGGCCGCGTGCTCAACGTCTGCGCCACGGGGCGCGACCTCGCCGAGGCGCGCGAGCACGCCTATGGCGCCGTGGCCGCCATCGACTGGCCCGAGGGCTTCCACCGCACCGACATCGGCTGGCGCGCGCTCTCCCGCTGAACCCTTCCGGGCTTGGCCGCCGGCGGGTAAGGTGGTTTCAAACAAGCGTACGAACGCAGCAGGAGGGGACCCCATGTCCGTGACCACCGACGTCGCCGCCGAACAGGCTCGCGAGCAGGCCAACACGGGCACCAAGGAGGTCGCCGAGACCCACCGCTTCGACGAGGCGGCGCTCGCCCGCTGGATGGAGGCCAACGTCGAGGGCTACCAGGGCCCGCTGGAGGTCCGCCAGTTCAAGGGCGGCCAGTCCAACCCGACCTACCAGCTGATCACCCCGGCCAAGAAGTACGTCCTGCGCCGCAAGCCGCCCGGCAAGCTGCTGCCCTCCGCGCACGCCGTCGACCGCGAGTTCAAGGTGATCAGCGCGCTGCATCCCACCGGCTTCCCGGTGGCGCGGCCCTACGCCCTTTGCGCCGACGACAGCGTCATCGGCACCATGTTCTACGTCATGGACATGGTGGAGGGCCGCGTCCTCTGGGACCAGAGCCTGCCCGCCTATGGCCCGGCCGAGCGCAACGCGATCTTCAAGGCCAAGATCAAGACCCTGGCCGACCTGCACAACACCGAGTACGCCGCCGTCGGCCTCCAGGACTACGGCAAGCCCGGCAACTACATGGCCCGGCAGGTCGACCGCTGGACCAAGCAGTACAAGGCGTCGGAGACCCGCCACATCGAGGAGGTGGAGCGCCTCATCGACTGGCTGCCCAAGACGGTGCCCCCGCAGGAGCGCACGTCCATCGTCCACGGCGACTATCGCCTGGACAACATGATCTTCCACCCCACCGAGCCGCGGGTCGTGGCGGTGCTCGACTGGGAGCTCGGCACCCTCGGCGAGCCGCTCGCCGACTTCACCTACGTCCTGATGAACTGGGTCAACGGCACGATCTCGACCCTGCCCGACCTGAAGGCCCACGGGATCCCGACCCTCGACCAGGCGGTGGACTACTACTGCAGCCTGACGGGCCGCTCCGGCATCCCCGACCTGAACTGGTTCTTCGCCTACAACGCCTTCCGGCTGGTCGGCATCCTGCAGGGCATCCTCGGCCGGGTGCGCGACGGCACCGCCAACCATCCGGACGCCGCCAACATGGGCCCGCGGGTCGAGGCGCTCGCCAAGATGAGCTGGGCCTACGCCCAGAAAGCCGGGGCCAGCGCCTAGAGCCCCGCCTTCGCCAGCACCGCGTCCAGCGCCGCCTCGTCGTCGAAGACGGCGCGGACCGGCCAGGCGGCGACCCGCGAGCGCCAGGCCGGCGGCAGGCGCACCCAGTCCTTTTCCGTGGTCACCAGGCCGGCGCCGAACTGGCCGGCCCGGGCGGCGAGCCGCGCGAGTGTCGCCTCGTCGTAGGCGAAGTGGTCCGGGAACGGCGCGAAGTCCGCCAGTTCGCACCCGGCCGCCTGCAGCGCCCGCTCCACCTTCCACGGCTTGCCGACGCCTGCGAAGCCGACTTGCGGGCCCGCCGGCGGCGGCTCGGCGGCCACCAGGTGAGCGCAGAGCGTCGGCCGGGCGCTCAGCGCGGCCAGCAGGTCCGGCTCCGCCGTCGGCAGGTCGGCCGGCAGCAGCACGACGGAGGCGTCGGCGCGCGCCAGTCCCGTCGACAGCGGCTCGCGCATCGGACCGGCCGGGAAGACGCGGCCGTCGCCGAACGGCCATTCCTCGTTGCGGGTCTCGCCATCCACCACCAGCAGCGACAGCGCCTTCTTCAGCGCCGAGTTCTGATGGCCGTCGTCCATCACCACCACGTCTGCGCCCGCGGCCACCGCCGCCCGCGCGCCGGCGGCTCGGTCGCGCGACACCCAGACCGGGAAGTCACGGGCCAGCATCAGCGGCTCGTCGCCCACGTCCGCCGCGCTGTGGACCTCCGGGTCCACGCGCACCGGCCCCGTCAGCGATCCGCCATACCCCCGCGACAGCAGGTGCACGGTGCGGCCCCGGGCCGCCAGCCGCGCGGCCACGGCGCGCACCACCGGCGTCTTGCCCGCACCGCCCATGGTGACATTGCCCACGCAGATCACCGGCGCGCCTGGATCTGCCCCGACGGTACGTTTCAGCCGCCGCGCCGTGGCCGCCATCCAGACCCAGGACAGCGGCGTCAGGAGGCCGCGCGTGACCGGCATGGAGCTCCGGTCGCGGCGATACCACCAGCGGGGCGTGGCCAGCTTCATGCAGGCAGCAGGGGCTCGAGCCGGGCCACCGCGCGGTCCAGGGCCGCACCCTGCCGCTCGGCATAGGCGAGGGCCGCTTCGCCCATGCGCCGGGCGACATGGGGATAGGTGAGCAGGCCGCGGATGTGCCGGGCGAGCACGTCTCCGTCCCCGGCCTCCAGGGCGGCGCCCTCGCGGATGAGATCCTCGTAGATCTCAGCAGCGTTGTACGCCTCGGGTCCGGTCAGCACCGCCTTGCCGATCCGCGCCGCCTCCAGCGGGTTGTGGCCGCCCACGGACGGCGGAAAGGCGCCGCCCATCACGACCACGTCGGCCAAGGCGTAGAAGAGGCCAAGCTCGCCCAGGGTGTCGGCCAGGTACGTGTCCGTCTCGGGCCCGATCGACTGTCCGAGCGAGCGGCGGGCGATCGTCCAGCCCCCTCCGGCCATCTCGCGGCCGATCTCATCGGCGCGAGCCGGATGGCGCGGGGCGATCACCAGCAACGGCGAGGCGTCCGGCGCGGCCTTCCGCACAGCCTGCGCGATCAGCAGCTCGTCCCCCGGATGGGTGCTCGCCGCCAGCACCACCTTGCGCCCCGCGGCGGCGGCCGCCAGGTGGGCCAACGCGGCCTCGTCCCAGGAAAGCGGCGCGCCGACCAGCTTCAGGTTAAGGGCGTCGCCGACGCGGCCCCCAAGTGCGGCGAGGCGCTGCGCGGTCGCGGAGTCCTGCGGCATGATCAGGTCGAAGGCGGACAGCAGGCTCCGGGCGCTGCCGGGCCAGCGGGCCCAGCGTCGGGCGCTGGCCTCGGTGATGCGGGCCGACAAGAGCGCCAGGCGCACGCCCCGGGCGCGCGACGCGCGCAGCAGGTTGGGCCACAGCTCGCTCTCCACCAGCACGCCGGCGCCCGGCCGCCAATGGTCCAGGAACCGGGCGACCGCGCCGGGGGTGTCCACCGGGGCGAACTGGTGGATCACACCGGCCGGTAGGCGCTCGGCCAGCAGCTTGGCCGACGTCGCCGTGCCGGAGGTGACCAGCAGGTTCAGGTCGGGGCGACGGGCGCGCAGCGCCGTCACGAGCGGCAGCAGCGACAGGCTCTCGCCGACGCTGACGCCGTGCAGCCAGGCCAGGGGCCCGGGCGGGCGAGGGGGCGTGGCGCGTCCAAGGCGCTCAGCCAGCCGGGAGGGATCCTCCTTTCCCCGCTCGGCCCGCCGTTTCAGCACGCCAGGCGCCAGCGGCTCCAGCAGGCCCGTCGCCAGGCGGTAGAGCCCGAGCGGCAGGGTCGGGGCGATCCGGCTCACACTACCTCGGCCGGCGCCAGGCGGCAGGCATGCGCCGCGTCGGTCTCCACCTGCAGGGTGGCGTGGCCGATGTTGAACCGCCTGTGCAGCCCCTCGCAGGCCTGGTGCAGGAAGGCGTCGGCATCGGCGTTCGCCGGCCGGATCAGGTGCGCCGTGAGCGCCGTCTCGGTGGTGCTCATGGCCCAGATGTGCAGGTCGTGCACGGACTCCACGCCGGGCAGGGCCGCAAGCCAGGCGCGCACCTCGCCCACGTCGATGCCGCGCGGCGCCGCGTCGAGGGCCAGGTCCACCGAGTCGCGGAGCAGGCTCCAGGTGCCCAGGACGATAACGGCCGCGATCAGCAGGCCGAGCGCCGGGTCGATCCACTGGAGGCCGGTGAGGCCGATGGCGAAGGCACCGATCACGACGGCGAGGGAGACCGCCGCGTCGCCGGCCATGTGCAGGAAGGCGCCGCGCACGTTGAGGTCCGAATGGCTGCCCCGGAAGAACAGCAGGGCGGTGGCTGTGTTGATCACCACGCCGAGGCCGGCGACGGCCATCACCAGGCCGGTCTCGATCGAGGCGGGCTCGCGCAGGCGGTGAACGGCCTCCGACACGATGGCCCCCACCGCCACCAGCAGCAGCACGGCGTTGGCCAGCGACGCCAGGATGGTCGCCTTGCGCAGGCCATAGGTGCGGCGGCCGGTCGGCGCGCGGCGGGCCAGCACCGTGGCGCCCCAGGCCAGGACCAGCGACAGGACGTCGGAAAGGTTGTGGCCGGCGTCGGCCAGCAGGGCCATGGACCCGGTCCAGATGCCCGCCCCGGCTTCCGCCAGCACGAAGGCCGTGTTCAGCACCACCCCGATGGCGAAGGCGCGGCCCATGTCCGCCGGGGCGTGATGGTGGTGGCCGTGTCCGTGCGAATGCCCGTGCCCGTGCCCGTGCCCGTGCCCATGGGCGTGAGCATGGTCGTGGTGGTGATCATCGTGGTCGTGATGATCGTGGTCGTGGTGCACGCGGGCCATGGGGCCTATGTCTCACCGGGCGAAGCGGCGATCAATGCGGCCGGCCGACGAGCGCCTCGGCCCGCCGGGTGGCGGCCGAGAGCCGGGCCGACCAGTCGGCGACCAGCGCCTGGATTGTCGCCTCGTCGGCGTCCGGCGGCACGAACAGCGGCCCCTCCCAGACCACGGCGCCGCGGCCGAACGGGGCGGCGAACATCACCTGGTCCCAGGTCTTGCGCAGCTGCCAGGCCGGATTGGCGGCGATGCCCATCAGGAAGACCGGCTGGCCCGAGCGCCGGGCGATCTGCAGGGCGCCGGGCGCGATCACCTCGTTCGGGCCGCGCGGCCCGTCCGGCGTCACCACCAGGGCGCCGCCCTCCGCAACCCAGGCCACCGCCTCGCGGATCGCGGCCACCGCCTGCCGGGCCTTGGCGCTGTCGCCCTTCTTGGCGGAGGAGACGCGGATCGCCGGGAAGCCCGACATGGCCAGACCCTGGGCGATGAATTCGCCGTCCGCCGAGGGCGAGACGAAGGCGCGCGTCTGCTTGCGCCACCACTGCGGCGCGGTCGCCAGGCACAGCGGGATGCGCCCGTGCCAGAAGAGGGCGATGGCTCCGCTTCGCCCCGCCAGCACCGGCTCCACGCACTCGACGTTCTCATGCGTCCAGCGCACCGTGCGCAGCACCACGCGTAGATAGGTCCCCAGCACCCAGCCGAGGAAGGCCTGGACGCCGTCGTTGCGGAGCAGCTTCTTCAAGCGGCCGTCTCCGCCTCCAGGTCCTGGGACTTGGCCAGGCGGGCGTACAGGCCGCGCTTCTTCAGCAGGCTGGCGTGGTCGCCGGTCTCCACGATGCGCCCGCGGTCGATCACGTAGATGCGGTCTGCCCCCCGCACGGTGGACAGCCGGTGCGCGATCAGCAGGGTGGTGCGCCCGGCCATCAGGCGCCGTAGCGCCGCCTGCACCTGCGCCTCGCTCTCGGTGTCGAGCGCGCTCGTCGCCTCGTCGAGCAGCAGGATGGGCGCGTCCTTCAGGAAGGCGCGGGCGATGGCGATCCGCTGCCGCTGCCCCCCCGAGAGCCGCGCGCCGGCCTCGCCGACGGTGGTGTCGTACCCGTTCGGCAGGTCGACGATGAATTCGTGCGCCGCCGCCGCCATGGCCGCCTGCTCGATCGCCTCTGCCGGGGCGTCGGGCCGCGCATAGGCGATGTTCGCCCGGATCGTGTCGTCGAACAGGAACGGCTCTTGGGTGACGAGCGCGATCTGCGCCCGCAGGGAGGCGAGCGTCACGTCGCGGACATCCTGGTCGTCGATCAGCACCCGGCCGGCGGTCGGATCGTAGAAGCGCGGGATCAGGTTCAGGATCGTGGTCTTGCCGCCGCCCGAGGGCCCCACCAGGGCGATGGTCTCGCCGCGCCGGGCCTCCAGGTCGACACCCTCCAACGCGGGCGGGCCGTCGCCGCTGTACGAGAAGCCGACGTTCTCGAACCGGATCAGGCCTGCGCCGCAGGCCAGCGGCCGCGCGCCGGCGCGTTCCCGCACCTCCGGCTCCACGTCCAGCGCGCCGAACAGCCGCCTTGCCGCCGACATCCCCTCAGCCATGACCGTCTGCAGGTTGGCGAGCTGGCGCAGCGACTGGGAGGCGAGCCCCAGGGCGCCGATGAAGGCCACGAAGGCGCCGACGGTCATCGCCCCCTGCTGCGAGCGCCAGCCCGCGTAGGCGATGACGGCCGCGGTGATCAGGGTCATCACCAGCTCGGTGGAGGGCGCGGCCCGCGCGCGTGCGTTGGCCCCCTTCAGCAGGTGGTTCTGGCGGCGACGCACCACCTCGGCCACGCGCGCCTCCTCGTAACCCTCGCGGTTCTCGATCTTCACCACGCGGATGCCGTCGAGGCTCTCCATGATCGCCGTCGAGAGCGCCGAGGTCTCGGCCATCGCCCCCTTGGTGGCCTTGGTGGTCCGCTTGGAGAACCGGCGCATGATCCAGCCAGACAGCGGAAGGGCCACGATCAGCGCTAGCGACAGGTTCCGGTCGTTGGAGACCATGACGGTGATGGCGCCGATCACCGTCAGCAGGTGCTGGGTGTAGTTGATGACGCCGGCGGTGGCCGCCTCGCGGATCAGCCCCGCGTCGTAGAGCACCGAGGATACGTAGGCCCCCGAGTGCTGGCTCCGCAGCCGTGCGAGGTCGGCCCGGACTAGGCGGCCGAACAGCTGCACCTGGATGTCACCCACGACCCCGTTGCCGATCCGATTGACCAGCGAGGCCTGGACCATCTGAGCCACGGCCCGGACCAGCGCCAGCAGGGCGATCGTGATGGGCAGGGCCACCAGCTGACCCGGTTTGTGGTTGACCATCAGGTCGTTGACCGCCGGCTCCAGGATGCGGATCAGCTCGGCGGAGACCGCGGCGACGACGATCGCGGCCACGAGGGCCGTCAGCCAGCCCTTCCAGCGCGGCGCCATGTAGCCCCGGGCCACGCGCGCCACGACCTCGCGGGCGGAGAGCTCCTGTTCGTGGCCGGGGTTCATGGGGCAGGCGTCGGCTGTCGCGTCGGCGAAGTCAAGACAACCCGATTGCGCCGGCCCGTCGCTCCGGCGATGGATGGGGCGCTGGAACAGGGGGCGACGATGATCACGGTCTGGGGCGAGGGGCGGGGCTTTCGGGTCGTCTGGTTGCTGGAGGAGATGGGGCTGCCCTACCGCCTGCGCGACGTGGACATGCTCGCCGGTGTCGAGAACGACACCGAGTTCCTGGCCATCAATCCGGCGGGCTTCATCCCGGCCCTGCAGGACGGCGAGGTGGTCGTGGTGGAGTCCATCGCCATCCTCGAATACCTGATAGGCCGCTATGGCCCGACCCCGCTCGCGCCCGGGCCGCAGGATCCCGCCTTCCCAGCCTACCAGCAGTTCCTCCACCTGGGGGAAGCCGGCCTCGCCATGCCGATGTTCATGAAGGTCGTCAGCGACATCCTCGCGCCCGACGCCGAGCGCGACAACTGGGGCGCCCGCAAGGGCGTCTCGATGTTCGAGAACCGGCTGCGCCTCGTCACCCGCCAGCTCGCCCGCGCCCCCTACATGGCGGGCGAAGCCTTCACCGCCGCCGACATCTCGGTGGCCTACGCCCTCGAGTTCGCCGTGCACGCCGGCGGCTTCACCCTGGCCGAGCCCGAACGCGCCTATCTCGCCCGCATCACGGCCCGCGAGGGCTACCGCCGCGCCATGGACGCCTGTCCAGCCAGAAAGGCGTGGATGGAGCCCGACGCATAGACCTGAAGGCGCGACCCTGCCGCCGCTTTGCGAGCCCACCCGAAGCGCCTAGATGAGCCGCATGACGAGTGAGCCCGTCCACAACCCGTTCGACTTGAGGAGTCCGGCCGGCCGCGTGAAGGCCTATGCCGACTACCTGTGGAAGGACCACGCCTACCTGCGTCTCGGCTTCTCCAACGCCCACTGGATTTCCGAGGAGTTGGTGCGGACCAACCAGCCGTGGCCTCATCAGCTCGCCGCGTGGAAGGCGCGCGGGATAAAGACGGTGATCAATCTGCGCGGCGGCTTCGACGCGAGCTTCCATGCGC
Source organism: Phenylobacterium sp. (assembly GCF_036563385.1). Classification (GTDB taxonomy): domain Bacteria; phylum Pseudomonadota; class Alphaproteobacteria; order Caulobacterales; family Caulobacteraceae; genus Phenylobacterium. The sequence continues at coordinate 26,607 of NZ_DATCML010000016.1, read as the reverse complement.
TGGAGAAGGACGCCTGCGAGCGGCTCGACCTGACCATGGTCGACTTCACCATCACCTCGCGCGAGGTGCCGAGCGTTCAGCGGGTGCTGGGCGCCAAGCGGCTGTTCGAGACGATCCAGTATCCCGCCCTGATGCACTGCAAGTCCGGCGCGGACCGGGCTGGGATCATGAGCGTGCTCTACATGCACTTCCGGAAGGGCAAGACCATTCGGGAGGCCATGGACCAGCTCCACCTGCGTTACCTGCACGTGAAACAGGGCAAGACGGGCGTCCTGGACTACACCTTCGAGCGCTATCTCGAAGAGGGCGAGCCGGCCGGGATGAGCTTCCTGGAGTGGGTCCAGAGCCCGATGTACGACCCGGCGGGCATGAAGGCCAAGTTCCGCGCCGGCATGCTCGGCAGCGTGCTCACGGAGAAGCTGCTGCGGCGCGAGTAATCGCCGATAAGTCGTTCAACCGACAGACGCGCGTTAGGCTCTGTGCGAGCATAAGCCATGAGCAGTGCGTCGGGCCAGGTCGGGTTGAGCGAGGATTTCTACACCCTGCTGTGTGTGCGCAGCGATGGTGTGGCGTCCTTCGTCGACGTCTACCCGGCGGCTGACGTCGAGCTTGTGCGGAGCCGCGCCGCCGCCCTGCTCAGCGAGCATCGCAGCTCCCACAAGGTCGAGGTCTGGCGCGACGGCGCCCTGCTCGAGGAGTTCGAGCGCGCCGCGACCTAGTGCTCGTGGTCGTCCTGCGCGTCGGGGTCGAGCAGCCGGTGCGCGTGGATGATGAAGTAGCGCATGAGCGCATTGTCCACCGTCTCCTGCGCCTTGGCGCGCCAGGCGCGCACGGCGTCTTCGTAGCTGGGGAAGGCGCCCACCAGGTCGATCCGGTTGAGGTCGCGGAACTCGGGCTTGCCTTCGAGGGACTTCAGTTCGCCGCCGATGACGAGGTGCAGCAGCTGCTTGTCGGACATCTTGAACCTTGGTCGAGGGGAATGCTGGATCAGCTTGCCGTGGCGATATGCCGGACGCGCTCCAGGATCAATGGGGCCAACGCGGGTGTGGCGCAGATCAGGCTGGCCTGGACGGGATCGGCGCCGTTGTAGCGGAAGGGGCGGCCATGATGGTCGCCTACATAACAGCCCGCCTCGCTGGCGATCAGGTCCGCCGCGGCCACGTCCCAGTCGTGCTTGGGCACCGGCGCCACCGCGGCGTCGAACTCACCCGCGGCCACGAGGCACATCCGATAAGCGGTGGAACTGCGCTGCTCGACGCGCATCTCAGGCCAGGGGATCGGCCAGCTCGGGTGCGTGAACAGGCGTGGGTCGCCGGCCATGGCGCAGCCTTCCATGGCGCTGACGCCGCTGGGGGCGATCGGCGCGCCGTTGCGCGTGGCCCCGCCGCCGACGCGCGCGGCATAGGTCTCTGCGACCTCCGGGGCGAACACCACGCCGGCGATCGGCCGCTGATCCTCGACCACGGCGATCGAGACGGCCCACCAGGGCCGGTCGTTGAGGAAGGCGCGCGTCCCGTCGATCGGGTCGACGACGAACAGCCGGCGACATGCGAGCCTGGCGGGATCGTCCGCCGTCTCCTCGGAGAGCCATCCGTAGTCGGGGCGGGCGGACCCCAGCCGCTCGCGCAACAGGGCGTCGGCGGCCAGGTCGGCGTTGGTGACCGGCGAATTGCCGGCCTTGTATTGAACTTCCAGGCCCCGGGCGCGGAGGTCGTGGGCGAGCTGGCCGGCTTCGTGCGCCGCCTGCAGGATCAGGGCGAGGTCGGCCGCGGCGCTCATCGGCCCGCGATGGCGAGCCCGTCGATCAGCAGGGACGGCGCATTGGACGCCCCGCGGATCTCCAGGTCCGCGCCGGGAACGAGGCGGCCGTAGATGTCGATCAGGTTGCCCGCGACCGTGATCTCGTTGACCGGATAGGCCAGCTCGCCGCCCTCGAACCAGAAGCCCGAGCAGCCCACCGACCAGTCGCCGGTGTTGCCGTTCAAGGAGGGGCCGAACATCGAGGTGACGAGCAGGCCCTTGCCCGCATCGCGGATCAGCGCCGCCTGGTCCTTGTCGCCGGGCATGAGGGTCAGGTTGGAGGGGCCGACGCCCGGCGGGCCTGCCAGGCCGCGGGAGGCGTGGCCGGTGGTCTCCAGGCCGAGCTGGCGGGCCGAGGAGGAGTTCAGCAGCCAGGTGGTCAGCACCCCGTCCTCGATGATGGCCTGGCGGGCGTTGGCGACGCCCTCATCGTCGAACGGCGAGGAGCCCAGGCCGCGGGGCCGGTGCGGGTCGTCCATGATGGAGACGCCCTTGGCGAACACCGGCTGGCCCAGCTTGTCCTTCAGGAACGAGGTGCCGCGGGCGATGGACGGTCCGGAGATCGCGCCGATCAGCGGGCCGAGCAGCGAGGCCGCCAAGCGGTTCTCGAAGATCACCGGCGCCGTGGTGGAGGCGATCTTGCGCGCGCCCAACCGGGCCGCCGCCCGCTTGCCCGCCTCGGTGCCGATGAACTCGGGGGAGGGCAGGTCCGACTGCCAGCGGACGGAGCGGCCCTCATAGCCGTTCTCCATGCCGTTCTCGTCCCCGGCGATCGCCGACGCGCCCATGGAGAAGCCCGAGGCGCGGTGCACCCCGGCGAAGCCGCCGCTGGTCACCATGGTCCATTGCGACGACGACCACGAGGCGGACGCGCCGTCCGAGTTGGTCACCCGCGGCACCGAGCGCGCCGCTCCCTCCGCGGTCCGCGCCCGCGCCTCCAGCGTCTCCGGGGTCGGCTCGCTGGGGTCGAAGATGTCGAGATCCGGCAGCGGCCCGCGCGCCAGCCGCGCCGGGTCCGCGAGGCCGGCGTACGGGTCCTCCGGCGCCAGGCGGGCCATCGCCACGGCCCGCTCCACGAGCTTCGCCCGGCCCTCGGCGCTGATGTCGGATCCTGAGACCGTCGCCTGCCGCCGTCCGACGAACACCCGCAACCCCAGGTCGCGCGCCTCTTCCCGCTCAACCTCCTCGAGATCGCCCAGCCTGACGGTGATCGACAGCGCGCGTCGCTCCGCGCTTACGGCCTCGGCCGCGTCGGCGCCCGCCTTCAGGGCGGCGTCGACCACATCTCGCAGCAGGTTTTCGTCCATCCCGGGCATATGGCCGACCACGCCCGCCCCGGCAAGCTCAGGGGATGGCGTGGAACAGCAGCGCCACCGCCGCCGCCAGATAGGCCAGCCAGGTGAGTACGACGCCGAGGCTCCTGGGCAGCGTCGCCTCGCCGCTGCGGGACAGCCCCACCGCATGCGCCGTCCGACCCGCCAGCAGGATCAGCCCCAGGCTGTGCACCACCATCGGGGCCGCCCCCGCCGCCGCCAGGATCCCGAGCGCCACCAGCCCCGCCGGCACGTACTCCGTGGCGTTGCCGAAGGCGCGGATCGCCTGGACCAGCGAGGGGACCCCGCCGTCCCCGAACGCCACCTGGTGCTGCCGCCGCTGCCGCACGACCCGCACCGAGAGGACGAGCAGCAGGATCAGGTGCAGCCCCGCCCACAGCGCCGCAGCCTGCGCCGAAGCCGTCGCCTCCATGCCGGTCCTCCGTTGGTGGGAGCAGTTGCGCCCGGTTCGCGGCCTTGGGCAAGGCTCGTCAGCGCAGGTTGATCAGTCGACCGGCGCGCCGGAACCCGGCAGGCCGAGGCGGGCCCATTTCTCGGTCACGGTGTCGATCACGGCCTGGTCCATGGCGAGCTTCTCGCCCCATTCGCGCTTGGTCTCTGGCGGCCACTTGTTGGTCGCGTCCAGCCCGATCTTGGAGCCCAGGCCGCTCTCAGGGGAGGCGAAGTCGAGGTAGTCGATCGGGGTGTTCTCGACGACGGTGATGTCGCGGGCAGGGTCCATGCGGGTGGAGATCGCCCACATGACGTCCTTCCAGTCCCGGGCGTCGATGTCGTCGTCCACGACGATCACCCACTTCGTGTACATGAACTGCCGCAGGTAGCTCCAGACGCCCATCATCACGCGCTTGGCGTGGCCCGGGTAGGCCTTCTTCATGGAGACCACGGCGATGCGGTAGCTGCAGCCCTCTGGGGGCAGCCAGAAGTCGACGATCTCCGGGAACTGCTGGCGGATCAGCGGGATGAAGACCTCGTTCAGGGCCTCGCCCAGCACGCTGGGCTCGTCCGGCGGGCGGCCGGTGAAGGTGGTCAGGTAGATCGGGTCGCGGCGCATGGTCACGGCGGTGACCTCGAACACCGGGAAGCTCTCCACCGAGTTGTAGTACCCGGTGTGGTCGCCGTAGGGGCCTTCGTCCGCATACTGATCAATGTGGACATGGCCCTCGAGGACGATCTCGGCGTGGGCGGGGACCATCAGGGGGACGGTCTTGGCGGGGACGAGGTCGAGCTTGGCGCCGCGCAGGAGGCCGGCGAACTGGTACTCGGAGAGGGTGTCGGGGACCGGCGTCACCGCGGCCAGGATCGTGCCCGGGTCGGCGCCGATCACGGCGCAGGCGGGCAGGGCGGCGGGCTTGCCGGCGGCCTTCCAGCGGCGGTGGTGCTGGGCGCCGCCGCGGTGGGCGAGCCAGCGCATGATGGTGCGGTCGCGGCCCATCACCTGCATGCGGTAGATGCCGAGGTTGTAGTCGTCCTCGCGGGCGTCGGAGGGGCCCTTGGTGACCACCAGCGGCCAGGTGATCAGCGGGGCGGGCTCGCCCGGCCAGCAGGTCTGGATCGGCAGGCGGGAGAGGTCGATCTGGTCGCCCGTCCAGACGACCTCCTGGACCGGCGCCTTCTTCACAACGTTCGGCCGCATGCCCATGACGGTCCTCGCCAGCGGCAGCATGTCGAAGGCGTCCTTGAGGCCGCGGGGCGGCTCGGGCTGGCGCAGAAAGGCGAGCAGCTCGCCCACCTCGCGCAGCTCGCCGGCGGTGGTCCGGGCCTTGCCCTCGAGGGTGACGCCCATGGCCACCCGCTTCACCGTGCCGAACAGGTTGACCAGGCAGGGCATGGACGAGCGCTCGCCGTCGGCCCGGATGACGTTCTCGAACAGGACGGCGGGGCCGCCGGTCGCCAGCAGCCGGCGCTGGATCTCGGTCATCTCGAGGACGGAGGAGACCGGCTCGGTGACGCGGACCAGTTCGCCCGCGGCCTCCAGCTTGACGAGGAACTCGCGGAGCGATCGGTAAGCCATGGCGGGGGTTTACCCGCCGCGCCGGGAGCGGTCTAGGATGGGGCCATGAGCCGGACGATCGATCTCGACGACGTGCCGCCGAAGGTGGCGGCCCTGCTGGCCGGCGCCGCCGAGGGCGAGGAGATCGTCCTGGTGCAGGCCGGCGCGGTGGTGGGGCGGCTGGTCGGCGGGCCGGCCGCCGCGGCGCCCGAACCGGAGCCGCCTGCGACGCCGGAGGAACATGCCGCCGAGGTCTTCGAGCAGTTCCGCGCGGCCATCGAGGAAGAGTTCTAGGCGGCCACGAACCGCACGCGCGTCCCGCACAGGGTCGGCTGGCCGGCGGCGTCCACCAGGCCGCGGGCCTGCGCCCGCGCCACGGCGGCCGCGGGATCGCGCACGGCGACGTCGAAGGCGCAGAGGCCCTCGCCGCGGCCGTCGCGGGCGGGGACGAAGCGCAGCTCCGACCCGTCCAGCAGGATACGCCAGCCCTCGCCGGCGCGACCGGCCTCGCGCGCCAGCACCTCGCCCCACCGCCAGGCCATGCGTTCGGGATCGGAACCCTGCAGCTCGGCGCCCACGATCCCTGTGGAGATGTCGGTGCGCACGTGCTCCGGCCAGACCGGCCCGCCCCAGCGCCACTCGTCCGGGGTGGGCATGGAGTCCACCGACAGGATGGCGCCGCCGATGTCCTTGGGATGGATGTGGGTCATCACCACGCCCTCGAACTCGGCCTGCTCGATGACCCGGGCGCCGGCGCGGGCCACCTGCTGCCGCGCCGCGATCCCGTCGTCCACCTGCAGGATGACCATGTAGCCGCCGTCGCCGCCGCGTTTGTCGAGCAGCCGGCCGGCCGTCGTGCCTTCGGCCTTGGGCGAGACCACCTCCAGGAAGGTGTCGCCCACCGGGAAGACGGCGTTCTTCAGCCCGAACTTGCCGACGCCGGGATCGTCGTAGGCGTAGTCCAGCCCGAGCACGTCGCGGATGTCGGCCTCGGCGGCGGCGAGGTCGCGCGCCACCAGGGCGATCTGGCGAAGCCGCATCATTGGCCGGCCTCCGCCTTCTCCTGCTCGCGGACCAGCTTCCGGGGCGCGATCTTGCGCCAGCGGCGCTCCAGGAAGTTGCGGAAGGAGCCCGGATGCAGGGTCTCCATCCGGGCGAGGACGCAGGGGTAGTCCTGGTAGTGGGGCGTGAGGTGGAAGGTGGCGGGCTCGGCTTCCATCAGCATCTCCCGCTCGTCCGGGCTGACGTCCATGATCACCAGGCTGCCATCCTCGCGCCGCAGGCGGGTGAGGAACTTGCCGTTCACCTTGAAGGCGGGCTGGCCGTAGCTGGTCCCCTTCTCCGCGCCCGGCAAGGACAGGACGATGGCCTCCATCTCCGCCTCGGTCACGGTCCTCTCCCTTCGTTTCCGCCGTCGGCGCCAGGGTAGCAGAGGCGCCTGCGGCCGTCCGCCCTACGTAATTCCCCTGAGTTGGTCATTTCTCGTGGGCGGCGCAAAGCTGCGGAAATTGCGAAAGAAAATTCCGCCATGTACCGCCTACGCGTCATCCATCCAGGGGCTGCGTTCCCCACGGAGACGGTGAGCCTCGAACGGGCCGCCGACGTCCTGACCGCCATCCCGGAACTGCTGGCCCGCCACGCCGACTGCGACCGCGTCGAGGTGATGGCGAACGACTCCAAGCTGTTCGCGGTGGACTGCAAGGGCAACCGGCTCGACGGCTGAGGCGGGCGGGCCGAGCGCAAGCCGCAGACACGGCGCGCGCCGCTTGCCCTTCCCACCCTTCGCTCTTGCCTGCGGCTCGGCGAACGGACCCCCCTTCCCACTGACGTGGGAAGGGAAGCGGCGCGTTCAGAGGTCGAGGCGGTAGACCTGCGTGGCCGTCCCGGAGAACAGGGCCGTCTTCTCGTCGGCCGAGGCGCCGTCGGCCAGCCGCTTGAACGCGTTCCAGAGGGTCCGGTAGTCGCAGGCCCCCATGTCGACCGGGAAATTCGACTCGAACATGCAGCGCTCGGGGGCGAAGGCCTCGATGCAGCTCTCGACGTAGGGCCGCCACTCGTTCGCCAGCTGTTCGGATGAAGCCCGAGGCTCGGCGAGAAACGAGGGGAAGTTGCAGAACGCCATGGCCAGGCCGCCCAGCTTCACCACCACGTTTGGTGAGCGGGCGAGCTCGCGGATGTTGTCGCGCCACACCGGGAAGCGTTCCGCGAGCCGTCCCTCGTAGCGGCCGCGGCCGAGCGGCGTGCCCACGTGGTCCAGGACGATGGTGGTCTCTGGGAAGGCGCGGGCGAGGTCGATGAGGTCCGGCAGCTGGGGCTCCAGCAGCCAGGCGTCAAAGGAGAGGCCGAGGGGCGCGAGCCGGGCGAAGCCGGCGCGGAAGTCGTCACGCCGGTAGAAGCCAGCGGCCACCCGGTTGAGCGGGCCCAGCACGGCCGGGTCGTCGTCCTGCGACGCGGAATTGCGGACGCCGCGAAAGCGGCCGCCGCCCGCCTGGACGTGGCGCTCGAGGATCCCCGCGGCGCTGTCGCCGAGCGTCAGGTCCACGTTGCCGACGATGCCGGCGCAGGCGCGGAACGGACCGTAGAGGCCGCTGGCGCTCATCGCCGCCACACCGTTCACGAACTCGGTCTCGCCCAGCGAGCGCAGCGCCTCCGGCCCGTCGGCCTTGTAGAAGGCGCGGCACTCCACAAAGACGGTGGCGACCACGTTGTGGCCGCCGCCGGTGTCGGCCATCAGCTCGTCCAGCAGGTAGCGCTGCGCCGGGGCGATGGCGGTGAGGAACGGATGCTCCGGCCCCTCCGGCGCGGGATAGACCCGCCGGTCCCAGAGGTGGTGGTGCGGATCGACGATCGGCAGCGCGGGATCGAGGATCTCTTCAGCCATCGCGTCCCTCCTTCAGAGCTTTTCCGGAAGGCTAGCGGCGGCGCTCGTCAGGGCCAACCGCAGAGTCGACCCGTCTCGCCCGCCGGAGCGAGCTGACCGGGAAGCGAAGGCGGAGGCCTCCGAGCGCCCGCTCAGCGGGTGCTGCGCGTGTCGTTGAGCAGGGGCTTGCGGGGCTGCGGGGCGGGCGTGCGGGTGGATCGCGGGTCGCCCAGGCCGCCGAGGATGGCGGGCTGGTAGACGGGCAGGTGACGTTTCATCGGAGCTGCATCCTTGTTCGAGGGAGACCGCCCGGGCGGGCGGCGGTTCAGGCCGGTCGGGCCTGGAGCTTGGCCACGCAGGCGCGCAGCAGGGCGGCGCGGGCGGCGGTGAGGCCGGCCTCGCGCAGCTCGGCAAGCGCGCCTTCCAGCGGCCAGCCGAGATGGCGTCCGCCAAGTTTCCAGATCTCCGCGCGCACTTCGGCGTCGGTGGGCGCAGCGGCCCGCAGCCAACCCAGCATCAGCGCCGGGGCCCCTGCGACGAGGGCGGAGCCGCCGACTCGAGGAACGAACGGGGCGGCGGCGCCGGCTTCGCGGTGACCTGCTTGGGCTTGCGGGTCTCGCGGGTGGATCGTTTCTGGCCTTTGGCCATGGTGGTCTCCAGGTTGTGTCTGGCGAACGCGCTCGGGCGCCCGCAATGGCGCCGGTCAGTCGGCGAAGTGGGGTTCGTAGTGCGGCATGCGCTCGTCGCCTGGGGCGCTCAGGACTTCGGCCTTGCCGCCGCGGGCTTCCGCCGTCCGTGCGCCCAGGCAGGCGCCACGGATCGCATCGCCCCGCGAGAGGAACTCGCCATAGACGGTGTCGCCCAGGCGCACCCGCCAGGCCTCGCCCTCGCCCGACACCCTGAAGGTGGATCGGAGCGGCCGGCGGATCCCCCCGATCATGACGCCGCTCGACTTGAGTGTTCGTGCAGAAATCGCGCCCATCGAGTGAGCTTTCGCGATCTGGCCCAGAGCTACGCTGCGCGTATCTATCTGGAGCTGGGCGGCCTGAGAGCCGCTCGTGACCGTCAGCTAGACTAACACGTCTGGCCGGCGGGCGTTGGGTTTATTTGCGACGGTCAGCGGGTCAGCCGGTCCGTCCTCCGCTCGTCCAGGCGGAAGCCGGGATCCAAGCGGCGGTGCGGCTCGGGCAGGGCGGCGGCGCCTTCCGGGACTCAGCTTGGGCCCCGGCTTTCGCCGGGGTGAGCGGAGGGGGGAGGGGTCTCGTTCAGGTGGCCGCCAGGGCGCGGCGGCGGCTTGTCCGCGGGAGCCTCCGCCTCCTTCCGGAAGGGGCTCAGGTGGCGGCCAGGGCGGCGGCGAGGGCGCGGGCGGTGGCGTCGTCGGCGGGGAAGAAGGTTTCCAGAGCGAGCTCGGAGACAGTGACGTCGACGGGCGTCCCGAAGACGGTGGTGGTGCTGACTAAGGAAAGGACGCCGGAGGGGGTGGCCAGCTGGAAAGGCACGACGACGGCCGCCGGATCGGGGCGGTGGCGGGGACCCGCCGGCGCGGGATAGGCGGCGACCTCGTCCATCAGCGCGATGAGGCCGCTGTCGGCGGTGATCTCGATCTCGCGGCGAAGACGCTCCAGGAGGTGCGCCCGCCATTCGGGCAGGTTCACGGTCCGCGGCGCCAGCCCGTCCGGATGGAGGGCGAGGCGGAAGACGTTGACCGGCAGCTGCAGCAGGGCCGGCGCGACGTCCCGCAGCAGGGGCGCCACCGCCGCGTTGGCGAGCACCAGGTTCCAGCCCCGGTCGATGGCCAGGGCCGGCGAGGGCTCGTGGGCCTTGAGGATCAGCTCCACCGCCGTGCGGGCCGGCGACAGCGCCGGGTCGTCCAGCGGCCGCTCCGGGAACACCGGGGCGTAGCCGGCGGAGACGAGCAGCAGGTTGCGGTCGCGGAGGGGCACCTGCAGCTGTTCGGCCAGGCGCAGCACCATCTCGCGGCTGGGCTGAGCCCGGCCGGTCTCCAGGAAGCTAAGGTGGCGCGCCGAGATCTCGGCTTCGCAGGCCAGGTCGAGCTGGCTGAGGCGGCGGCGCTGGCGCCACTCGCGCAGGTGCTCGCCGACGGGTTTGCGCTGTTGCAGCATGGGGTGATCCTAACTGCGCTCAGGCCCGCAGGAAGCCCTCCAGGTCGGCGTTGACCTGGTCCATATGGGTGACGAAGAGACCGTGCGGCGCGCCGGGGTAGACCCTCAGCTCGGCGCCGCGAACCCCGGCCGCGACGCGGCGGCCCGTGGCGTCGAGGGGCGCGGAGGCGTCCTGGTCGCCCTGCAGGATCAGGGTCGGCCGGTCCACCTTGGGCAGACCCGGACGGAGGTCCGTCTGCAGCAGCGCCCGATAGGTGGCGATCGCCACCGCGGGGGGAGTCTCCACCAGTTGGCCGGTCAGCCAGTCGGCCAGCGCGGGGGAGGTCTGGGGCGTGAAGAACGGCGCCTTGTTCTCCTGCGCCCAGCCGGGGAAGTCGCGGGCCCAGCGCCGCATGGCCGCCTCGTGCCATGCCATGGGCGCCCCGTACGGGTTGTCGGCGGTGCGCAGCAGGAAGGGCGCGGCCGGCGCGAGAAGGGCGACCTTGCGCACGCGGCCGGTCCCGTGGCGGGCGAGGTAATGGAGGATCTCGGCGCAGCCCATGGAGTGTCCGACAAGGGCCACCTCGCGCAGGTCCAGCTCGTCGATCACGCCACGGAGGTCGTCGGCGAACACGTCCATGTCGTAGCCGGTGCGGGCGAGCGGCGAGCGACCGTGGCCGCGGCGGTCGTAGGCGATGCAGCGGAAGCCACGGTCGGAGAGGTGGGCCACCTGATAGGCCCAGATGCGGCTGTCGAGCGCCCAGCTGGCGGCGAACAGGACCGGGCGGCCCGAGCCCCAGTCGCGGCGGAAGAGCGGGAGCCTTTCGGACGGCGCCGCGGCGGCTGCAGGCGCGGCGGCGGCCGCGCCGGCCGCGAGGCCGGAGAGGAGGATGGAGCGGCGAAGCATCGGAGGTCTCCCTTGCACGCGGCCAGGAGAGCACTGCGGAGGAAGGCCGGCGATTACCTGCGGGGTAAGCTCGCGACCTGCCTCGCCTATCTGGGCCTGCGGAAGCTGGCGGCCTGAAGACTAACCCATGTGAGTGCGCCGCCTGCGGCGGGTCGCATGTTCACGCGTTCCCCAGTTCGCAAGGCCAGGCCCGTGCAAGGTTATCGGCTCTTCCTCATGCGTGACGGCCATATCGAGTCGGCCCGGGAGTTCTTCGCGCCCGACGACGAGGCGGCGATCGCGCGCGGAGAGGAGCTGAGGGAAGGCCGGGCTGCAGAGCTTTGGATCCGGTCCGCGGTCGTGAAGAGGTTCCCGGCGAAGCAGGACGCCTGAGGGCGCGCGGGTGGGGAGAGGCGCCGCGGCGGCCACCACCGAGGGACGGGAGTGGCGTCGACACGAAGGCCGCAAAGGCCGCCGCAGCCCAGGCAAACTGCGCCCCCCCTCGTGAACGGCGGCTGACTGAACGGTGACCGTTTTGCGGCGGCAGGGGGGAGGGGGACCGCCCTACCTCCCCCGTCGCGGCAGCGACGGCGGGAGGGGGACCGCCGGCCGAGGCCGCAGGCCGAAGAGCCGGGGGTGGAGGGGGCGAGCGGACATGCCGGCGCGCGCGGCTTGCCCCCTCCACCATTCGCTCTTCGCTTCGCTCGGCGAACGGTCCCCCTCCCGCCGCTTTGCGGGGGAGGTAGGGGGCGGCTTGCTCCGCCCATCGCTGCTGGCGCTTCGCGGGGGTGGAGGGGGCGAGCGGACACGCTGGCGCGCGCGGCTTGCCCCCTCCACCATTCGCTCTTCGCTTCGCTCGGCGAACGGTCCCCCTCCCGCCGCTTCGCGGGGGAGGTAGGGGGTTGACGGCGTTCGGCGTTGTTCCTGATATGTTCAGGTGCGACGGACCCTCATCACGCGACGGGCGCGGGCGATGCGCAAGGCGATGACCGAGCCGGAGGTGATGCTGTGGAGCCGGCTGCGCGGGCGCGGCGCGGAGCGGCCGACCTGGCGGCGGCAGCATCCGTTTGGGTCGATCATCCTGGACTTCTACTGCCCCATGGCCCGGCTGGCGGTGGAGGTGGACGGGGCGACGCACTGGGACGACGCGGCGGCCGCGAAGGACGCGGCGCGGGATCGCTGGCTCGAGGCCCACGGCGTGGCGGTGCTGCGCCTGCCGGCTGGATGGATCTACCGGGACTTGAGCGCGGCGGCGGACGCGGCGCTGCGGCTGGCGGAGGAAAGGGCCGAGGCGCTGCGGCAGTGAGGGGGGCCGCCCTACCTCCCCCGTCGCGGCAGCGACGGCGGGAGGGGGACCGCCGGCCGAGGCCGCAGGCCGAAGAGCCGGGGGTGGAGGGGGCGAGCGGACACGCCGGCGCGCGCGGCTTGCCCCCTCCACCCTTCGCTCTTCGCTTCGCTCGGCGAACGGTCCCCCTCCCGCCGCTTCGCGGGGGAGGTAGAGGGGCCGGGCGGGTTGTCGGGGCGGGCGGGGGGCGTAAGGTTGGCGGCTTGGACGACAGACGCGGGGGCTGAGATGCGGCGGAGAGCGGGACTTCTGGCGGCGGTGGCGCTGGCGGCGGCGGCGATGGCGCCAGCGGCCATGGCGCAGGCGCAGGCGACGCGGGCTGCGCCGGCGGTGAAGATCTATCCGCCGCGGGCGTTCTTCGAGACCACGCGCTACCAGCTGCCTTCGCAGGACGGGTTCGCCTTCTCGCCGGACGGCAAGCAGCTGCTGATCTCCAGCGACAAGACGGGCGTGTTCAACGCCTATGTGCTGCCGGTGGCCGGCGGGCCGCCGCAGCCGCTGACCAACTCGACCACCAACGCCACCTTCGCCCTGTCGTGGTTCCCCTCGGATGGCCGGGTGCTGTTCAGCGCCGACCAGGGCGGCGACGAGCTGAACCACGTCTATGTGCGCGGCCTGGACGGCCAGGTGAAGGATCTCACGCCCGGCCAGAAGCTGAAGGCGCAGTTCGCCGGCTGGCGGAAGGACGGCGGCGCCTTCTACCTGGCCACCAACGAGCGGGACCCGCAGACCTTCGACCTCTACGCCTACGACGCGAAGAGCTACGAGCGCCGGATGGTGTTCAGGAACGCGGGCCTGTCCATCGCCGACGTGTCCGACGACGGCCGCTGGCTGGCGCTGGTGAAGGAGCGGACCAGCGCCAACAGCGACCTGTTCCTGGCGGACCTGTCTCAGGCGACGCCGGAGCCGAAGCTGATCACGCCGCACACGGGCAATGTGGCGTTCGGCGTCTACGAGTTCACGCCGGACAACAAGGCGCTGATCTATTCCACCGACGAGCCAGGCGAGTTCGCCCAGGCCTGGCGCTACGACCTGGCGAGCGGGGCCAAGACCGCGCTGGTGGCGGACAAGTGGGACGTGATGAACGTCAGCCACTCGCCCTCCGGCCGCTATCGGGCCGACTACATCAACGCCGACGCCTCGACGGTGCTGAAGCTGGCCGAGACCGGCTCGGGGCGTGCGGTGAAGCTGGCCGGCGTGCCGGCGGGCGACCTGAACGCGGTGCGCTTCAACCGCGACGAGACGGCGGTGGCGTTCACGGTGAACTCCGACACCTCGCCGGCCGACATCTTCGTGGCCAACCTGGCCGACGGCCGGGCGCGCCGGCTGACCACGGCCTTGAACCCGCAGATCGCGGAGGCCGACCTGGTCCCGGCGACGGTGGCGCGGTTCAAGAGCTACGACGGGCTGGAGGTCCCGGGCATCCTCTACCGGCCGAAGGGCGCCTCGGCGGCCAGGCCGGCCCATGCGGTGGTGTTCGTGCACGGCGGGCCGGGCGGCCAGAGCCGGCGCGGCTATTCCGCCGACATCCAGAACCTGGTGAACAAGGGCTACGCGGTCTACGCGATCAACAACCGCGGCTCGTCCGGCTTCGGCAAGACCTTCTTCCACCTCGACGACAAGAAGCACGGCGACGTGGACCTGAAGGACGTCACCGCCGCCGCCCAGTGGCTGAAATCGCTGGACTGGGTGGCCGACGACAAGGTGGCGGTGATGGGCGGCTCGTACGGCGGCTACATGACCGCCGCGGCCCTGGCCTTCGCCCCCGAGGCTTTCGACGTGGGGATCAACATCTTCGGGGTGACCAACTGGGTGCGGACCCTGGAGTCGATCCCGCCGTGGTGGGGCGAGCAGCGCGACGCGCTCTACGACGAGCTGGGCGACCCGAAGACCGACGCCGAGCGGCTGCGGCGGATCTCGCCCCTGTTCCACGCCAGGAACATCAAGCGGCCGCTGCTGGTGGTGCAGGGCAAGAACGACCCGCGCGTCCTGCAGGTGGAGAGCGACGAGCTGGTGGCGGCGGTGAAGGCGAACAACGTGCCCGTCGAGTACATCGTCTTCCCCGACGAGGGCCACGGCTTCCAGCGCCGGGAGAACCGGGTCACCGCGTCGGAGGCCTATGTGAAGTTCCTGGACCGCCACCTGAAGGGGCGGTGAGCGGCGCGCGATTGAGCGCCGGGGCGCGGCGCCCTACCAAGCGCCGATGACCTCCACCGCGCCCCTGCCCGACGCCGCGCCGAAGAACTGGGTCGACCGGTTCGCGCCGGCGTCGGTGCGGCCGTGGCTGAAGCTCGGGCGGTTCGACCGGCCGGCCGGGATCTGGCTGCTGATGCTGCCGGGCTGGCAGGGGGTGGCCCTGGCCGCCGCCCAGCAGGGCCTGAGGCCGGACTGGCGGCTGATCGGGCTGTTCTTCCTGGGCGCGGCCCTGATGCGCGCGGCCGGCTGCGCCTACAACGACATCGTCGACCGGGATTTCGACGCCCAGGTGGCGCGCACCGCCGGGCGGCCGATCCCCTCCGGCCAGATCAGCGTGCGGCAGGCCTGGGGCTTCATCGCCGGCTGCTGCCTGGTGTCGCTGGCCATCCTGCTGAGCTTCCCACCGGTAGCGGTCGCGCTCGGGGTGGGGTCGCTGGCGCTGGTGGCGGCCTATCCGTTCATGAAGCGGATCACCTGGTGGCCTCAGGCCTGGCTCGGCCTGACCTTCAACTGGGGGGCGCTGCTGGGCTATGCCGCCGCCACGGGCCACGTCGGCTGGCCGGCGCTGCTGCTCTATGCCTCGGGGATCTTCTGGACCCTCGGCTACGACACGATCTACGCGATCCAGGACCTGGAGGACGACGCCCTGGCCGGGGTGAAGTCCTCGGCCCGGCGGCTGGGGACCGGCGCGCCGCTCGCCATCGCCGGCTTCTACGTGGCCGCCCTCGGCCTGGCGCTCGCCGCGGGCTGGGCCGCGCGCCTGGGCTGGGGCTTCTACGCGCTCAGCCTGCTCTATGCGGTGCGACTGCTGGACCAGGCGCGCAGGGTGCGGCTGGACCGGCCGATGCTGGCGCTGCGGCTGTTCAAGTCCAACGCCTGGGCGGGGCTGGTGCTGTTCGCGGCAATCGTCGCCGGGAGCTTCGGGGCCTAGGCGGCCCGGCGGGCGCGGGCCCCTTCCAGGGCGGCCTGCAGCTCGGGGAGCTGGATCGGCTTGGCGAGCACGCCGTCGACGCCGGCGGCGCGGTACTCGATCTGCTGGTGCGGCAGGACGTTGGCGGTGAGCGCCAGGATCGGGGTGCGCGGCAGCCGGCGCTTGCGCTCCTGCCTGCGGATCTCGCGGGTGGCCTCGACGCCGTCCATCACCGGCATCTGGATGTCCATGAGGATCAGGTCGTAGCCGCCCACCTGCCAGGCCTCCACGGCCAGCTGGCCGTCGTCGACGACGCTGGGCTCGGCGCCCATGGCCTGCAGGACGCTCTTCACCACCATCTGATTGGTCTGGTTGTCCTCGGCGACCAGGACGCGGAGCGGCCGCGGGGCGTCGGCGTCGGCGGCCGCCGCCGGGGACGGGGCCTCCCGGAGCTTCGCCCGGGCGCGCTTGAGCTTGAGGGTGACGGTGAAGACGCTGCCGCGGCCGAGCGTGCTCTCCACCTCGATGCGCCCGCCCATGAGGGCGCAGAGCTCGCGGCAGATGGTCAGGCCCAGGCCCGCGCCGCCGACCCGGCGGGTGGCGGCGCCGTCGCCCTGCACGAAGGATTCGAACAGCCTGGACAGCCGCTCGGGGGCGATGCCGGGGCCGGTGTCGGCGACGGTCAGGGTGAGCTCGCCCTTCAGGCCGCGGGCGGCGCTGACGTGCACGGCGCCGGCCTCGGTGAACTTGAGGGCGTTGGCGGTGAGGTGGAACAGGATCTGCCGGACCCGCGCGGCGTCGCCGATCCAGCCGCCGCGGGCCTGGGGCGAGACGCTCATGGACAGCGTCAGGCGCTCGGACATCTCCAGGGCGCGGGCCGCGGTCACCGCCTCGTCCAGCACCGACTCGAGGTCGAAGGCCTCGCTGGCGAGGGCCATGCGGCCGCTCTCGATGGCGGACAGGTCGAGGATGTCGCTCAGCACGGAAAGCAGGGCGCGGCCGGAGCTGTCGATGGTCTCCACCCGCTCGCGCTGGACGGGGGTCAGCTCGTCGAGCAGCAGGATCTGGGCCATGCCGAGCACGCCGTTCAGGGGCGTGCGCAGCTCGTGGCTCATGTTGGCCAGGAACTGGGACTTCAGCGCATTGGCCTGCTCGGCGGCGTCGCGGGCGACGGTGGCCTCCACGAGCGCGCCGTTCAGGCTGGCGTCGTAGGTCTCGAGCGCCGCCAGCAGGCGGTTGAAGTTGCGGGTCAGCTGGCCGACCTCGTCGTGGCGGCCGATGGCGGCGCGGGCGGTGAAGTCGCGCGACTGGGTGGCGGCCTCCATGGCCTCGTTCAGGGCGCGCAGCGGGGCCAGCGCCCGGCGGGCCAGCCGCTGGGCCATCAGCCCGGCGCCGGCGGTGGCCAGCAGCGACAGGATCAGGGCGATGGCGATGTTGCGCAGGCGGTCGACGATGATGCCGTGGTCGTCCACCAGCAGGACGAGTTCGCCCACCTTGCGGCCGTCGTCGAAGACCGGCGCGTAGGCGACCACGCCGGGGCTGCGGTACACTTGGCGGGGCTCGGTCGCGCCGCTGGGGCGCAGCAGGGGAGACCGCGGATCGAAGGCTCCGACGGTGAAGGGTTCGCCCTCCAGCGGCGTATAGCTCACCGCCGCCACCTGCGGCGCAGCGTAGAGGGCGGCCCCGACCTCGACGGCGGCGGCGGGATCGCCGGCGGCGGCGGCGCGGGCGTCGTGCGCCAGGGCCGAGGCCAGCTGGCCGGCGCCGACCGCCAGTGCGGTCCGGTCGCGGGACCAGTTGGTCCACTGGTAGAGGCTGAAGCAGGCGACGAGCGCGGTGACGGTGGCGAGCAGGGCCGCGGCGACGAAACGGCGCTCCAGACCGCGCGGCTCGAAGGCTCTGTGGCCTTCGCCCGCCCCGGCATCCCCCACGCCCATCCGATCCCCCTAGTTGCGTCCGCGGGCAGCCTCGCCGCGAGCCCTTAAATTTCGACGAACGCCGGAACGCCGATTTGGGGAACGGGCTCAGATGGTTGGCCGGCCTAGGACGCGCGGGCCGCGGCGCTGTTCGCGAGGCGGCGCGCGCGGTACACTGCGCCCATGCCCGCCGCCGCCCGCGTCGACCCGAAGCGCTTCTTCACCCCCGAAGAGTGGGCCCCGCTGGCGCGGCGCTCGCCCTGGAAGGGGCCGGCGCTGGTCGCCCACGCCTGGGCGGTGATCGGGCTGGCCATGGCCATGGCGGTGGTCTGGCCGATCACCATTCCGCTGGCCATCGCCATCATCGGCGCGCGCCAGCTGGGCCTGGCCATCCTGATGCATGACGCCGCCCACGCGGCCCTGCACCCGGACCTGAAGGTCAACGACTGGGTGGGCAATCACCTGACCACCGGCGACCTGGGCGCCTACCGGCCCTACCACCTGGGCCACCACAAGTACGCCCAGCAGGCCGAGGACCCCGACCTGGTGCTCTCCGCGCCCTTTCCGATCACCCGCGTCTCGCTCCGCAGGAAGATCCTGCGCGATCTCACCGGCCAGACCTACTACAAGCTGAAGTGGTCCGGGCTGGTCGCCCGCATTCGCCAGCGCAAGCCGGGCGAGCCGCTATGGCCGATCCTCAAGGAGGCGGTCGTGCGCCGCCGGCGCTTCTTCCTGGGCATGGCGGTCACGCTGGCCGCCACCGCGCCGTTCGGCCTGTGGTGGGTGTGGCCGGTGCTGTGGCTGGTGCCGCAGGCCACATGGCTGCCGATGGTCACCCGGCTGCGCAACATCGCCGAGCACGCCTGCGTGGCCAAGGACGAGCCCGACCCGCTGCGCCACGCCCGCACCACTCACGCCAACTGGCTGGAGCGGGCCCTCCTCGCGCCCTACTGGGTGAACTACCACTGCGAGCACCACATGTTCATGCATGTGCCCTGCTACAACCTGCCCAAGGTCAACCGCCTGCTGGCCGGCAAGGGCGTGACCCCGCGCATGCTCACCGCCCCCGGCTATGTGCAGGTGCTGAAGATGGCCGCCGGCCGACCCGAGACCCCGACGCTGGCCCAGGCGGCGTGATCGCCCCGACGCCGGAGGCGCGCCGCGCCTTCATCCGCGAGCACACCCGCCTGCAGCGGCCGCCGCACACCCCCGAGATCGTCCTCCACCTGGCGGACGAGGTCACCCCGATCTGGCGGATGACCGAAGAGGCGCTGCAGGAGATCGGGCTGCCGCCGCCGTTCTGGGCCTTCGCCTGGGCGGGCGGCCAGGCGCTGGCGCGCTACGTCCTGGACCGGCCGGAGCTGGTCGCCGGGCGCCGCGTCGTCGATTTCGCCTCGGGCTCGGGCCTGGTGGGCATCGCGGCGCTGAAGGCCGGCGCGGCCTCGGTGCTGGCCGCGGACATCGACCCGTTCTGCGGCGCCGCCCTGGCGCTGAACGCGGAAGCCAACGGCGTCGCGGCCGAATTCACCGACGCCGACCTGCTGGACGCCGCCCCGCCCGCGGCCGACGTGATCCTGGCCGGAGACATCTGCTACGAGAAGCCGCTGGCCGACCGGGTGATGGCCTGGCTGGCGGCCGGCCGGGCGGCGGGCGCCACGGTGCTGATCGGCGACCCCGGGCGCAGCTACTTCCCGCGCGAGGGGCTGACCCACCTGGCCACCTACCAGGTGCCCACCACCCGGGAACTGGAAGACCTGGAGATCAAGAAGACCGCCGTGTGGGCGCTGCCCTGAGCCTCGCCGCCCGAGCTTGACCCGCGCCGCGAGGCAGCGCCTCCTCGCGCGCATGAGCGAGACCCTCTCCGCCACCCCCGCCGACCTGCAGGCCTCCTGGCGCGACGGCGCGACCGCGCTGCGCCAGGGACGGCCCGCCGACGCCCTGCCGCACTTCCGGCGCATCGTCGACAGCGGCCAGGCCAACGCCGCCGTCTGGATCGGCATCGCGCTGGCCACCAAGCAGCTCGGCGACATCCCCGCCCACAAGGAGGCTCTGGCCGCCGCCCTGCGCCTCGACCCGCGCGACATCCGCGCCCTGCTGATGACGGCGGACAACCACGCCGCCGACGGCGACGCACGGGCGGCCTCGTCCTACTACGACGCCGTGGTGAAGGTGGCGGTGGCGGCCGGCACGGTGGAGAAGTCCATGGAGGCCGAGGTCGGCCGGGCCCTGCACATGCGCGAGCAGTACGCCCGCGCCTACGCGGCGCACCTGGACGCCGAGCTCGGCCCCCGCGGCCTGGACGCGCCGGCGGGCCGCCGCGCCCGCAAGGCGGTCGACCTGCTCACCGGTCGCCGCGAGCTCTACCTGCAGCAGCCCAAGGCGCTCTACTTCCCCGAGCTGCCCAACATCGAATGGGCCGAGCGCGCCGCCTTCCCCTTCCTCGACAAGGTGGAGGCCGCCACCGACGCCATCCGCGCCGAGCTGCGCCAGGTGCTGGCGGAGGACTCCGCCTTCTCTCCCTATGTGGAGCTGGAGGCGAACCGGCCGTTCTTTGACGACCACGGGATGCTGGGCAATCCCGACTGGAGCGCCTTCTACCTGTGGAAGGCCGGCGCGCCAGTCCCGGAGAACGCCGCCCGCTGCCCGGCCACCATGGCCGCGCTGGAGGAGGCGCCGCTCTGCCGGATCGCCGGCCGCACGCCGTCGATCCTCTTCTCCCTGCTGCGGCCCGGCGCGCACATCCAGCCGCATCACGGCTTCATGAACGCCCGCTACGTCTGCCACCTGCCCCTGATCGTGCCGGACGGCTGCGCCATGCGGGTGGGCGGGGAGACGCGGCCGTGGGTGGAAGGCCAGGCCTGCGTCTTCGACGATACGATCGAGCACGAGGCCTGGAACCGCCATCCCGACCAGCTGCGCGTGGTGCTGATCTTCGACATCTGGCGCCCGGAGCTGACGGCGGAGGAGCGCGAGCTGGTGGCGGCTGTTCTGCAGGCCGTGGACAGCTATGGCGGCGGCGACCGGGTGACCGTGCCCGACGCCTGATGTTCGCTATTTGTTCTTGAACTTGCGCTCCCGGCCGGGCTAGGCTGGGGCATGCCGACGCGGCCGCCCTCAGCCTTCGAGCCGGATCTCGCCTTCCCGGCCATGGACCACACGCCGGGCGGGGCCAAGTCCTGCCAGTTCAGCCACGACCTGGCCCAGGCGGTGCTCGACGCCCTGGACGCCGGCTGGCCGCTGGCGCGGATCCTCGCCCTGCCCGACATGCCCTCGCGCCGCACCCTCTATGACTGGCGCCTGCGCCACCCCGCCTTCGAGATGGCGTGGATGCAGATCCGCGCACGCCAGGCGCGCGAGCGGCGGCGTGCGTTCACCGCCCGGGAGGACGCCCGGCGGGTGCTGCAGGCCAGCGGCCTGCTGGGCGCCAAGCCGGGCCGCAAGAGCACCTATACGCCGGCCCGTGGCGACGCCTTCTGCGAGCTGCTGCTGCAGGGGCTGACCCTGCGCGAGATCGCCGCCCGACCAGGGATGCCCGCCGTGGCCATGGTCTACCGCTGGCTGCGCAACCACCCGGAGTTCCGGACCGCCTACGCCGTGGCGCTGGAGCTGCGCGAGGAGCTCGCGGCGGACCAGGCGATCGCCGGCGGCTACCCCGGCCGCTGGACCGGCGGGCGGCCGGGGCAGCTGCGCCCCCACGTCTGGCTGCAGGCCGACTGACCTTTGCAACGAACGGAGACCCCCATGCGTGAAGACGGCAAGATCGACTATGTGGAGCTGCCGGCCGGGGACCTGATCCCCCTGAAGCGGTTCTACGAACAGGCCTTCGGCTGGATCTTCACCGACTACGGCCCGTCCTACGCCGCCATGAGCGAGGGGCTCGACGGCGGCTTCGACGCCGACGCGGCCAACCAGCCGGCCAAGCCGCTGGTGGTCCTCTACGCCCACGACCTGGAAGCCATGGCCGAGCGCGTGCGGGCGGCCGGCGGCGAGATCGTGAAGCCGATCTTCAGCTTCCCGGGCGGCCGCCGCTTCCACTTCCGCGACCCGACCGGCAACGAGCTGGCGGTCTGGAGCGAGGGGTAGGCGTCAAGCTGGCGGCGGCGCTCCTACCTCCCCCGTTGCGGCAGCAACGGCGGGAGGGGGACCGCCGGCCGAGGCCGCAGGCCGAAGAGCCGGGGGTGGAGGGGGCGAGCCCCAGGCGCAGCCTTCGTCGCTAACCTCAGCGGAGGTTCGCAACGTGAGCTGAGGGTCGACAGCTGACGTGGACGCTTGCCGCCGCTGTCCAGCGTTCCACAGAACGGGCAGTCGAAGGAGAACGGGTGTGTCGCGGCGATAGCTCTCACGGCTGCAGGGGGGCTCGCAGTGCTCGTCCTCGTCTTCTCCTGCATCGGCTCATGGGGGGACAACTCTGCCTGCGAGTACGGCGGCCCAGACTGCGTCGGAGAATGATGGCGCTCAAGCCAAGCCATCAGCGATGGGGACGCGCTTTAGCTCAGGACCCAAAAAAGGACGTCCGGCGGCCTGCCAAGAGCGTACTTTGCGAACGTCAGCGAAGGGTGGTTAGCGGACACTCGCCTGATGCGCAGAGCGGACGTTCCACAGGCCGCAACATGCCGCCTAAGTGACAAGCAGGTGCAACTTGCCAAGGCCGCTGAGCGCCCGGGATATTTGTGATGGCGCGGTGAGCGGCTCGACCTTGGGGCCCCCTTCCCCTATGAGACAGCCCGACTTCACGCCTCCCCTAAGGATGACAGACGCTCAGTGACGCTGGACCCCCGCGGCTACTCCGAACTTGATGCTCTCGCGCGGCAGATAATTGAGAGCGCAACGGATTTCGCGATCATCACGACCGATCTGGAAGGTCGGGTGACGAGCTGGAATCGCGGCGCAGAAGCCATCTTCGGCTGGACTGCGTCTGAGATGATCGGCCAGGCCGTCACCGATATCCATACGACTGAAGACCGGCTCGCCAAGACGGGCGCGCGGGAGTTCGAGGAAGCCAGGCGCGAAGGCCGCTGCGAACACGAACGCTGGCGCGTTCGGAAGGACGGGCGGCGCGTCTTCTCTTCGGGCGTGACAACGCCGCTCAGAGACCCGGCTTCCGGCAAAGCGGTCGGGTTCCTGAAGGTCCTGCGTGACCGCACGGCCGAAGAAGACGAGGCGATGAAGAGGCGGCAGCACGAGCAACGCAACGCCTTCCTGCTGCAGCTCACCGACATCCTGCGCGCCGGCGGCGACACCAATCAGGTGCTTCACGCCGTTTGTGGCTTTCTGGGTGGGTGGTTCGGCGTCGACCGCGTGGGCTACGGCCACGTGGAAGAGGCCGAAGACCTCGTGAACTACGACGTCTGCTGGACTGACGGTTCTGTGCCGGTCCTTGTCGGGGAATTTCCCGCGAGCGCCTTTGGGGCGAAAGTGATGGATCGGCTTAGAGGCGGCTTCACCGTCGTTATGGACGACGTCCGATCCAATCCTCTGACGGCCGATGCGCCGTCTCAGGAGACCTCGGCTGAAGTGGATACCCGAGCTGTTCTGGTGACGCCCCTCTTCAAGGCAGGGCGCCTCCGCACAATCGTCTACCTCAACCAGCGGGCGCCCCGCGCCTGGAGCTCCGAAGAAGTCTTCCTTCTGGAGGAAGTCGCCGAGCGGACCCGTGAGCTGATCGAGCGGGGCCGTGCTGAGGAAGCGCTGAGGACTCAGCAGGCGCGACTGGATCTTGCGACCCGCGCCGCGAAACTCGGCGTTTGGGATTGGCGACTCGACGCCGGCACTCTGGAATTCTCTGCCCGCGCTCGTCAGATCTGGGGCTTCCCGCCGGATGGGACAGTCACGTATGAGATGCTCGCAACCGCGATGCACCCCGATGACGTCCGCAAGGTGCAGGCGCAGTTCGCCCGGGCGACCGACCCCGCTCTACGGGACGAAGCGCCCTATGAGTACCGGGTTCTGACGCCGTCCGGCACGCGCTGGATCCGCGCTCATGGCGAAGCCGTCTTCGAGACGCGAGCCGGTCAGGTCCTCGCGGTCCGTTACGTCGGCACGATGGAGGACATCACCGAGACCCGCGAGACACAGGCGGCGCTGGCTGCGTCGGAGGCCCGCCTCAAGCTTGCTGTCGATGCCGGCCGAATGGCCGTCTGGGAAATCACCGCTGAAGGCGAAGTCAACCATGCGCCGCAGCTGAACCGACTTCTAGGCCTGCCGGAGGATTCCCGTCCGACGTTGGCCGAGATCCATTCGCGGTACTACCCCGGTGAGCTGGAGCGGCTTCAGGGACTGGCCGAAGCGGCCATGTTCAAGGGCGAGCGCTACCTCGAGTTCGAATACCGTCACCTGTGGCCCAACAACGAGGTGCGGTGGCTATCGGCCAGGGCCGAGTTTCTGACGAGCCCGGCAGGCGAGCCGGCCGGCGTCATTGGCGTGGTGATGGACATCACCGAGCGCAAGCAGGCGGAACTGGCGCTCACAGCGCTTAACCAGTCTTTGGAGTCCGAGGTGGCGGCGCGGACCGCCGAGCGAGACCGCATGTGGCGGACTTCGACCGAGCTCATGCTGGTAGCGGATTTCGAAGCGGTCATCCGAGCGGTGAATCCGGCATGGACGCAGCACCTGGGCTATCAGCCGCAAGAGCTGCACGGGAGAAAATTCCTCGATCTTGTGCATCCTGATGACGTCCAGCTCACGGTCGATGAGGTGGGCAAACTGGCGGACGGGGTGACCACCTTCCGCTTCGAGAACCGCTACAGACACAAGGACGGCTCGTACCGCTGCCTCAGCTGGACCGCCGTCCCGGACGACGGGTTCATCCACGCCGTTGCTCGGGACATCACGGACGAGAAGGCCGCTGCGGAGGCCCTTCAGCGCACCGAGCAAGCGCTCCGTCAGGCGCAGAAGATGGAAGCCGTCGGTCAACTCACCGGCGGCATAGCTCACGACTTCAACAACATGCTGGCGATCGTCATCGGCAGCCTGGAACTGGCCCGGCGGCGCCTGGATCGGGGTCAAGCGGGCGCCGAGCGGTATCTCGACAGCGCCCGCGAAGGGGCCACCCGTGCGGCCACGCTCACGCAGCGACTGCTTGCCTTCTCCCGCCAGCAGCCTCTCTCCCCTCGAGTCCTGAACGCCAACCGGCTAGTCAGCGACATGTCCGAACTGCTCCACCGGACGCTTGGCGAGACGATCAAGCTCGAGACTGTCCTGGCCGGCGGGCTATGGCCCGTGAATGCAGATCCGCACCAGCTTGAGAGCGCGATCCTGAACCTAGCCGTCAACGCCCGGGATGCGATGTCGGAGGGCGGACAGCTCACCGTTGAAACGGCGAACACCCATCTCGACGACGCCTACACGCGGCAGCATCTGGGCCTGAACCCGGGCCAGTACGTGATGGTCGCTGTGACGGACAAGGGTTCAGGCATGTCGCCTGAGGTCGTACAGCGGGTGTTCGATCCCTTCTTCACCACCAAGCCAGTCGGCAAGGGCACCGGCCTCGGCCTTTCGATGGTCTACGGCTTCGTGAAGCAGTCCGGCGGGCACGTCGCGATCTATTCGGAGCCCGGCGTCGGCACGACGGTCAAAATCTACCTGCCGCGCCATCTTGGCGTCGTGGATGAGCACGCCAACCCGCCGCAGGGCGGGCTGCTGCCGGAGGCCGGCGGGACGGAAGTGGTGCTGGTGGTCGAAGACGAAGAGCGCGTCCGGCAGATGAGCGTCGATGCGCTGAAGGAGCTCGGGTATATCGTCTACCAAGCCTCGGGGGGCGAAGAGGCGCTTCGCGTCGTCGACACCTTGGCTCGCCTCGACCTGCTTTTCACCGACGTCGTCATGGCGGGAATGAGCGGTCGCCAGCTCGCCGACCAGGTGCTGGCGCGCGCGCCACATGTGAAGGTGCTGTTCACGACCGGCTACACACGTAACGCTGTGGTCCACAACGGTGTGCTTGATCCCGACGTCGCGTTCCTTCCCAAGCCTTTCAGCATCGCTGATCTCGCGACTAAGGTCAGACTGGTATTGGACGGCTAGATGGCAGAGGATCGCGTTGCTGCGTAGAGCCCGGTGCCTGCCCCTGCTTCAGGGCGGAAGATACCGGCCCCAATCCGGCGCTGAACTGCGCAATCCCGGAGCACCTTACTAAGCGCGATCCTGTGCGATGACGCTGAGGGTACTCTGTAAGGCTACCGGTAGACGCGCGGACTCGATGCGTCAGGATCGGAACACAGCAGGACAGCTCCGGGCTGGCTCCGAGCCTCAGCATCTGCGAAACAACGATGCGCGCTCCCGCTCAGCTTACCCCGTCCTGAACAGCAACATGTCAGAACCACTGATTGACCTGTTCGGGTTCTGCCCGCAGGGCCCGACGGCCAGGCTGATGCTTGACGGGGAGTGGGAGAGCTCCTCGCTGGGCGCCCCGGCCACCTGGCCACCGCTCTTGAAGGCCTATCTGCGCCTGCTGGTTGAAGCCCAGCAGCCGATGTTCATCGCGTGGGGTTCAGACCTCACCTTCATCTACAATGATGAGTACGCCCCCATACTTGGGATCAAGCATCCCAACGCCTTCGGACGGCCCTTCTCCCAGGTTTGGGCGGACATTTGGGAGCAGATCAGCCCACTCGTTGAGAACACGATGGCCGGACAGGCCAGCTGGCACGAGGACCTCCTGATACCGATGGAGCGCAAAGGGTACCGGGAGGACGCGTGGTTCAGCTTCTCCTACACGCCGATCCGCGACGACGCCGGGGGTGTGCAGGGCATGATTTGCATGGCGAGCGAGACCACGCAGAAGGTGCTGGCGCAGCAACGAACAATGGAGGACCGCCAGCGACTCCGCGACATGTTTGAGCAAGCCCCGACCTTCATGGCGATGCTGGCGGGCCCCGAGCATCGGATCGAGTTGGCCAACCCCGGCTACATGACCCTTGTGGGCCATCGGCGGGTGCTCGGCCGGACGGTCGCCGAGGCTCTGCCGGACGCGGTGGTCCAAGGATATTTGACGCTGCTCGACGGCGTCTATTCGAGCGGGAACGCCTATTCGGCGACGGGCGCGAAGTACGCGGTGCAGGCCGAGCCTGACGGCCCGGTGAACGAGCGTTATGTCGACTTCGTCTACCAGCCGCTGAAGGACGTTGAGGGACGGGTTACAGGGATTTTCGTACTCGGAGCGGACGTCACCGACCGCACATTGTCGGAACTGGCCGTTCGCGCGAGCCAGGAGCAGCTGCAGCTCATGGTCCTCGAGCTCAATCACCGCGTGAAGAACAACCTGGCGACAGTT
>NZ_DATCML010000011.1:0-608874 GCF_036563385.1 Phenylobacterium sp. | reverse complement strand
CTGGATGATCGCCGGCTGCAGGGCGCTCGAGAGCGGATTGCTGGTGAGCTGCAGGTTCACGCCGGTGAACGGGGAGGTGAGGGGGGCCAGCGGCGGCAGCGCCCCCAGCTGGCCCGCGAAGAGCGGCGGCAGGCTCGACAGAGGGCCGAGGAATTCGTGCAGCGGCATGCCGGCGCCTCCGGCGAAGCCGCCGAGGATGTTGAGGAGCGTCTGGGTTGCGGCGTCGTGCACCCCCTGCAGGCCGCTGCCCGGCGGGATCAGGCCGGGCGTCAGGGTCACGTCGAGCGTGGTGAGGGCGCCGGCCAGGCCGCCCCCGAGCTGCACGCCGCCTCCGCCGGGCAGGGGCAGGTTCAGAAGCTGGGAGAGCAAGGGGAAATAGGTGGTCTCCTGCGGGCCGGTGAAGGTCGTCTGCTTCACCTTCCCGACGGTGACGCCGTCGACGACCTCTGGGGCCACGGGGCGTTCGTTCTGCTCGACGTAGGTCAGATGCGTGACACGGTAGGACGCCGACCCGCCCGGGTTGCCCGCCGCGTCGGCGTAGCTGCCGGCGCCCAGCCGGATGGTGTTCTCCATCTCTCCCGGAATGAAGTCGGACCCGAGGCTGACGCGGTACACATGCGGATCGTTGGTGGCCGCGAAGCCCACGACCTGCGGGGCGCCGCGGAAGCTTTCGCCCACGATGTCGTTGATGGACAGGCCGGCCGGCGCCTCGCTGAAGACGAGATCGAAGTCGAAGCGCGAACCGGACCGGCCGACCAGCTCGAAGCGGGCCTGGGGCGCGACGGTGTCGATCATCAGCGACAGGAGCTCGGACGCGGCGCTGGTCTGTCCCGCCAGGGTGGCGGTCGCCGTGAGGGCATGGGCGCCGTTGGCGAGCGCGCCCAGGGTGACGGAATAGGTCCCGTCCAGCGCGGCCGTCACCTGCGCGACCTGGGCCGAGCCGTCGAAGATCCGCACCAGGGCGCCCGGGTTCGTGACGCCGTTCAAGGTGGGCGTCGAGTCGTTGGTCAGGCCATCCTCGGCCACGCCGCCATCGGACGACGGGGCCAGGTTCAGCGTCGGCGCCTCGGGCGGCGCCGCAAGGAAGATGTCTTGGTTCGAATTGGCCACCGCGTCGCTCCCCAACCTGCGGGGCGTCGGCCGCCGCAGCCCCACGATCCCTCCGTCCACCGCTGTTGAGTGTGACCCGGGGCACAACCCAGAATGGGGGAAGGCCCCGCGAAGGCACAAGCGTTTCGCGGGGCTTCGTAGCGTCGCAGGCGGCGGCGGGCGCTAGCGGAGCCCGCCGTTCTCCTCGCCGGGGGTCTCGACGTTCGGCTCCCAGTGATCCTTCTGGGACCGGCCGCCGCCGCTGTCGGTGTGCTGGACGATCTCGTCGATCTCGGCGCGGCCCATCATCTGGCCTGCCTCTTCGGAGCGGTCGGTGTGGTGGTGCGGGTTCACCGCGGCGTCGTCCACCGGATAGACCTCCACCTGGTCGGTGTAGAAGGCGATCCTGCCGGCGAGTTGGCCGACGGCGTCGCCCGGCTCGTCATAGGACCAGGCGGCGTTTTCGGCGATCTGCGAGTGCCGTCGGATCGTGTAGTAGGTGGCGTCCCCCTTGTAGGGGCAGTGGGTCACCCGGTCGGTGCGCGCCATGTACTCCATGGCCACGGTATCGCGCGGGAAATACACCACCTGCGGATAGTCGGCCTCGCGCACGACGAGGGCGTCGTCGGTGTCGGCGATCACCGCGTCGCCGAACATGGCGCGCCAGCGGGTCCTGCCGGGCTCGATGTGGATCGGATGGTCAGGGCCTGGGGTCATCATGCTCGGGGTCCTCCTTCGAAAGAACTGAACGCCCGAGCCTGCAGCATGGGTCCGTCTAGAGGGCCTTGGGGCACGGGCTTGCTTGTGCTCGCGAAGGCCGCGTGATTTTCTCCGCGCAAACTGGCGCGGCCGGGGCGAAACCGCTCACGGCCTTGGAAGCCATAGGGAAACACCGGACGCCCATATGAACCTGATCGTTCTGCTCGGCATCGCCATCACCGTCATCACGGGCCTGCCCGTGCTGATGCAGATGATGCGAAACCACCCCCGGGGCCTGATGGTCCTGTTCTTCGCCGAGATGTGGGAGCGCTTCTCCTACTACGGCATGCGCTCCATCCTGATCTTCTACCTGACGCAGCACCTGCTGTTCGACGACGCGACGGCGAACGCGCAGTACGGCTCCTACACCTCGCTGGTGTACCTGCTGCCGCTGCTGGGCGGCATCCTGGCCGACCGCTACCTCGGCACCCGCAAGGCTGTCGCCTTCGGCGCCCTGCTGCTGGTGGCCGGACACCTGACGATGGCGGTGGAGGGAAGCCCGGCGCGGCAGACCCTGACCTACGCCGGCCAGAGCTACGAGGTCGTCTCGGAAGGCCGCATGGAGAACCGCCAGGTCCGCCTGATGGTCGGCGGCCAACCCTACGAGTTCGGCCCCGCCGCGGCGGGCGCGGGCCTGGAGGTGAAGGGCCTGCCCGCGGGCGGTCCTCTGCCGGCGGTGCTGCCTGAGGGCTCCTATCAGCTGAACAACACGGTCGACCCGCTGGGCAAGAACGCCTTCTACCTGGCCGTGGCGCTGATCATCATGGGCGTCGGCTTCCTGAAGCCAAACATCTCCGCCATCGTCGGCCAGCTCTATCCGCAGGGCGATCCGCGGCGGGATTCCGGTTTCACCCTCTACTACTACGGCATCAACCTCGGAGCCTTCTGGGCGTCGGTGCTCTGCGGCCTGCTCGGCACCACCTACGGCTGGTGGGCGGGCTTCGGCCTGGCCGGCGTCGGCATGCTGGCCGGCTTCGTGGTCTTCGTGCTGGGCAAGAAGCACCTGATGGGCAAGGGCGAGCCGCCGAACCCCGAGCTGCTCAAGAAGCCGGTCGTCGGTCCCGTGAACCGGGAGTGGCTGATCTACGCCCTGTCGGTGGTGGGCGTTCTCCCGGTTTGGCTTCTGGTCCAGCGCAACGCCGTCGTGGGCGTGGCGCTTGGCATCTCCACCGTGCTGTCGTTCCTGGCCATCGCCTACATCATCGCCGTGGTCTGCAAGACCTGGGTCGAGCGGCAGCGGATGATGCTCGCCGTCGTGCTGATCCTGGGCGCGGTCGTGTTCTTCACCCTGTTCGAACAGGCCGGCACCTCGCTGAACCTGTTCGCCGCCCGGAACGTGGAGCTGGTGGGCGTCACCGCCGCCCAGACCCAGTCGTTCAACGCCGGCTACATCCTGATCTTCGCCCCGATCTTCGCAGCCATGTGGGCCTGGCTCGCCGCCCGCGGGCGCGACCCCAACCCGACGCTGAAGTTCGGCCTGGGCCTGATCCAGGTGGGCCTGGGCTTCATGATCGTCGTCTGGGGCGCGTCGTTCGCCGACGAGCAGTACCGCCTGCCGATGATCTTCCTGGCGCTGCTCTACCTGTTCCACACCACGGGCGAGCTCTTCCTGTCGCCGGTGGGGCTGTCGGAGATCACGAAGCTGTCCCTGGCCAAGGTGGTCTCTTTCATGATGGCCGTGTGGTTCCTGTCGTCGTCGGTCGCACAGTACGTGGGCGGCTGGATCGCCGGTCTCGCGGGCACCCACACCGTGGGCGGTCAGGTGACCGACCCGGCGGCGGCGCTGCGCTCCTCGCTGGAGGTGTTCAACCTGCTGGGTCTGTGGGGCATGGGCATCGGCGTGGGCTTCATCGTGCTCAGCTTCTTCATCAAGGGCTGGTCGCACGGCGCCAACTCGCCGGAAGGCCATGTGCAGCCCGAGCCGATCGCGCCGACGATCGATGGCGAACGCCAGGCGGTGAGCCCGGCGGCGGTGCGGGCCGAAAAGCGCAGCTGACGCGCGCCGACAGCTGAAACGACAAGGGGCCGCACGAGTGATCGTGCGGCCCCTTCTTCTTGGGCGCTCCCAGGAGCGGCGGCCTAGCCGCCGAAGGTCTTGCGCAGGCGCACGTAGATGCTGCGGCCCGGCGTGAGGTCGCGGTCGTCGGTATAGAGCAGGCCGCCGGTGCGCCGCTCCGGCCCGTAGGCCTGGGTGGTGAAGCGGATCCCGCGCTCGGCGAGGTTCATCACCTCCACCCGCAGCATCAGGTCGGGGCGCAGGCGCTTGTCGACCCAGGTGGTCACGTAGGCATCCTCGAGCTTCACGTCGGTGATCGAGTTGTAGCGGTAGGTGGTCTGGGTCCAGCCGCCGAACACCGCCACGCCCACGCTGGCGCCCCACTGCGGCAGGTCCTGCGTGTAGCGGGCCTCCCATTCCAGCGGTCGAAGCCGCGAGATGCGCCGGGTGGTCAGGGTGGTGGGATCGGTGACCCTCGACCAGCGGCGGTTGACCTCGCCCTGCAGCACGCCGCCCTTCCAGCCCAAGGGCTCGGTGGGGACCATGAGGGTCACGATCAGCTCGTCCTTGGTCCCGTCCCCAATGTTGGTCGGCCGGTCGTAAACGCCGTCGGGCGTGAACACCGGGCCGCGGTCGATCACGTCGGTGAGCTCAGAGCGGCGGTAGGTCACCGTCACCGCGCCGCTCTTCCAGAAGCGCTGCTCCAGGGCGAGTTCGCCCACCCAGGCCTGCTCGGGGTCCAGGTCGGGGTTGCCGACGCTGACGCCGGTGCCTTCCTCGAAGTCCGCGCCGGCCACGAAGTCGTCGAAGTTCAGCTGGCCGACCACCCGCTCCACCCGCGCCCGCACCTGGGTGCTGGGCCTGGGCTGCCACGCGACCGCCAGGCGGGGCTTGAGGAAGCTGAGGCTCTTCTCCAGCACGACGTCGCCTTCGGAGGAAATGTCGGAGGCTTCAAAGCGAAGGCCGCCGTCGAGAGTCCAGGCGGGGGCCGGGCGCCAGACCAGCTTGGCGAAGGCTTCGCCGCGCAGCTCTTCCACCTGCACGTCGGCGGCGGGCAGGTCCTGGGCCTGGCCGTTGACGAATTGCTCCGAGTGGCTGTCGAGCCTGTTCAGCGCCGTTTCGCCGCCCGCTTCAAACGATAAGGTGGCGGAGCGCTGGTGCTTGAGCACCGCACGGCCGATCGTCTCGTTGTAGTCGCGGGCGTAGCGGAAGTCGTTGATGACCCCGGGCGTCCGAGCCAGGTCAAAGCCGTGGAAGTCGGAGTCGGAGCGCAGCAGCAAGGTCTCGAGCTTGGTCCTCGCGCCGAAGTCACGGGTGTAGCGGGCGCCCAGCTCGGTCTCGAATTCGTCGTAGGGCGAGGTGAAGTTGTCCACGCGGCCCGCCGGCAGGGAGAAGGCTACCGTGTTCTCGCTCTTCCAGCTGTCCCAGAAGGCGCGGCCGTTCAGCGAGATGCGCCCGCCGAGCAGAGGCTGGCTGTAGCCGGCGGTGATGGTCTGCTGCAGGCCGTCGCTCTCGGCCTCGTAGTCGGCGCTCCGCAGGACGGTTCCGTCGGGGGCGAGGCGCACGTAGGGGCCGAACTGGCCGCCATCGTCGTTCCCGTAGCCGTAGCGGATCGTGGTCTCCCACGTGCGCTGGCCGTCGCCGCCGGAGAGCTCCAGACGCATGCCATGCATGTTGCGGCCGTCCCAGAGGTGGTTGTTCGCCACCGCGAAGAGGCCGCGGAAGCTGGCGCCCTGCTTGCGGACCACGTTGGCCAGCACCGACTTGCCCTGCATGTCGATGCCGGGCGCGCCGCCGCGGATGATGTCGATGCGCTCGACCGCGCCGGCGGACACGCGGCGCAGGATCTCCTCGAGGTTGTCGCTCTTGCTGGTGGGACGCTGGCCGTCGATCAGCACATTGCCCGCGGCCCCCTCGAAACCGCGGACGTTGTCGCCCGTCTCCAGATTAAAGCCGGGAACGCGCGCGAGCATCTCGGCGGCGTTCGAGGCCTGCTGCCCCTCGAAGAAGGCGGGCGGGTAGCTGATCACCCCCTGCTGCGACGGCGCCTCGGCGGCGGGCGGAACGGCGGCGATGGCGGCCTGGGCCAGAACGTTGGCGATCAGCATCAAGATTTAAGCTCCCCTACGGGTCGCACTTGGCCCGCGACCGCGAGGTGGAGCCAATTAAATGCCCGTAAGGTGGGTTAAATCGGTGAAATGTTTCGCTGACTGCGCGGGAGCCAGCAGCGTCTATCCCCCGAAGGTCTTCCGGACGCGGACGTACCACATCTGCGGCGCGCTCACGTCGCGGTGCTCGATGCTCGGCGCTCCGCCGGCGTTCCGCGGACCGGGATACCTGGCGATGGTGCGCCGCACGCCGCGGCCGGTGACGTTGGGGGCCTCGAAGCGGATGTGGATGTCCGGCTGCGGCTTCCACTCCAGGAACGGGTGGACGTAGGTGCTGAACTTCACCGTCTCCACCACATTGTACCGGTAGTAGGTCTGGCGGAACCCGCCGTAGGCGTCGACGCCGTAGTTGATGCGCCAGGCCGGCACGTCGTGGGTGAGGCTGACCTCCCAGTCCAGCGGCTTGAGGCCGGAGATCTCACGCTTCTCGCCGGTCGTCGGGTCGGTGACCTCGGACCAGCGCTTGATCACCTCGCCGCGCAGCAGCACGCCGTTCAGCCCCACCCGCGCGAAGGGCACGGTGGCCTCCAGGGCGAGTTCGTCCTTCGTCCCCTCGCCGATGTTCTCGGGACGGTCGAACACCTCGCCGGCGGGGCCGAACACCGGCCCGCGGTCGACGACGTCCTTGAGTTCGTAGTGGCGGACGGCGAGCAGGATGGAGCCCGAGCCCCAGAAGCGCTGCTCCACCGCCGCCTCGCCCACCCAGGCCTGCTCAGGGTTCAGGTCGGGGTTGCCGGCCGTCACGCCGCCGCCGCTGGAGAACCGCGACGAGGCGACGAAGTCGTCGAAGTTGAGCTGGCCCACCTCGCGCTCGAGGCGGAACCGGAACTGGGTGCGGCTCAGCGCATCCCAGGTGACGGACACCCGCGGCTTCCAGTAGTGGAGCGTCTTCTCCAGCACCACGTCGCCGTCGGACGAGATGGTCGAGGTCTCGTACCGGATCGAGGAATCGACGGTCCAGGCGTTGATCGGCCGCCAGGTGGCCTTCAGGAAGGCTTCGCCGCGTTCCTCCTTCACCTGGACGTTGGCGGCGGGCAGGTCCTCCTCCACGCCGTTGACGAACAGCTGGCTGGCGCTCTCCAGGTCGTTGACCGCGAACTCGCCGCCGCCCTCGAACGACAGCCGGTCGTCGTGGCGATACTTCAGCACCGCACGCCCGATGGTCTCGGTGGTCTCGCGGTCGAGCACGAAGGTGGAATCCGCCGGGCCGGCGGCGAACCGCGAGACGATGTCGAAGCTGCCCTGCTGGCGCAGGCCGACGATCTCCACCGCGGTCCTGGCGTTCAGGGCGCGGGTGTAGTTGAGGCCCAGTTCCGCGTCGTTCTCGTGGAAGACCTCGGAGCTGTTCTCGAGTCCGGGCGTGGGCGTGAGGATGCGGAACGCCTCGTCGAACTTGTACTTGCGCTCGGAGAGGCGCCCGTTCAGGCGGGCGACGCCGCCGGCCAGCGGGGTCTCGAACGTGCCGGTTCCCTGCCAGTCGAGCAGGTCGCCCTCCTGGTCGAGATCGGCCGTAACGGTCGGGCGGCCGTCGGGGTACTGGCGGATCGCCTGGCCTTCGCCATAGCCGTCGTCGATCCCCTTGCCGCCGTAGAAGCCGAGCTCCCAGGAGCGGGGGCCGAGTTCGCCCTGCGCCTCGGCGCGCACGGCCAGCGCCGTGCGGCCGTCGCCGGTGTGGTTCTGGGCGGCCGCCACCAGGCCGGTCAGGCCGCCGCCGGCCTTGCGGACCACGTTGGCGATGACGGTCTTGCCCTGCATGTCGATGCCGGGCGCGCCGCCCCGGATGATGTCGATCCGCTCGACCCGGCTCGCCGGGATGCGGCGCAGGATCTGCTCCAGGTTGTCGGTCTTGCTGGCCGGCCGGCGGCCATCGATGACGACGTTGCCGGCCGAGCCCTCGAAGCCGCGAACGGAGTCGCCGGTGTCGAGCGCGAACCCCGGCACCCGGTCGAGCATCTCGGCGACGTTCGCCGGTTGCTGGCTGGCGAAGAAGCTTGCGGGGTAGCTGGTGACCCCCTGGGCCGCGGGCGAAGGCGCAGCGGCGACGGCGGCTTGCGCAAGCACATGAACGAACAGCATCGATCTCTCCCCAGAGCACCCTCAGGTAGAGAGGGCCTGGGGAGAGAGGCCAGTTAAATGGCTGTAACCTGGATTACATCGAAGACAGGTTCCGCCTTCGACTATGGCCTAACCAGCGCTAGAGGCTGGTGCCGCCGACGGTCAGGCCGGTGATCTTCAGCGACGGCTGACCGACGCCGACCGGCACGCTCTGGCCCGACTTGCCGCAGACCCCGATGCCGGGATCGAAGGCGAAGTCGTCGCCGATCATGGTCACGCGGGTGAGCGCCGAAGGACCGTCTCCGATCA
The DNA here is from genome assembly GCF_036563385.1 of Phenylobacterium sp. Classification (GTDB taxonomy): domain Bacteria; phylum Pseudomonadota; class Alphaproteobacteria; order Caulobacterales; family Caulobacteraceae; genus Phenylobacterium. Next base: position 600,498 of record NZ_DATCML010000011.1, on the reverse strand, counting down.
GGGTCGCGCCCTTCACTGGCGCGGTCACCTTGCCGTCCTCGATGAGGTAGGCCTCGGTGCACTGGAAGACGAACTTGCCGTTCGTGATGTCCACCTGGCCGCCGCCGAAGTTGGCGCAGTAGAGGCCGCGCTTGGTCGACGCGATCATCTCCTCCCGGTTGGAGTCGCCGCCCATCATGCCGGTGTTGGTCATCCGCGGCATGGGCATGTGGGCGTAGGACTGCCGGCGGCCGTTGCCGGTGGCCTTCAGCCCCATCAGGCGCGCGCTCATCCGGTCGTGCATGTAGCCCACGAGGATGCCGTCCTCGATCAGGATGGTGCGCTCGGTGGGGGTGCCCTCGTCGTCGACGGTCAGCGAGCCGCGGCGGCCGAGGATCGATCCGTCGTCGAAGACCGTGACGCCGGGGGCGGCGACGCGCTCGCCGACCTTGCCGGAGAACGCCGAGGTGCCCTTGCGGTTGAAGTCGCCCTCCAGGCCATGGCCCACCGCCTCGTGCAGCAGGACGCCGTTCCAGCCGGGGCCCAGGACCACGTCCATCTCGCCCGCCGGGCAGGGGACCGCCTCGAGGTTGACCAGCGCTTGGCGCAGCGCCTCCTCCACCGCGTCCTGCCACTTGTCGGGGCTGATCCACGCTTCGAAGCCGGCGCGGCCGCCCTGGCCGGTGTAGCCGTTTTCACGGCGACCATCCTTCTCGACGGTCACCTGGACGTTGATGCGCGACAGCGGGCGCACGTCGCGGATCAGGCGGCCGTCGGCGCGCAGGATCTCCACGGTCCGCTGCTCGCCGGCCATGGAGGCCATGACCTGCACGATCCGCGGGTCGCGGGCGCGGGCCCAGGCGTCGATCTCCTGCAGCAGGGCGACCTTGTCGGAAAAGCCGGGGGAGGCGAGCGGATTGTCCTCGCCGTAGAGCTTGGCGTTGGTGGCCCGCGGGCCCTCGGCGGCGACGCCGGCGTAGCCGCGCTTGGCGAGCCGGGCGGAATCGGCGGCGCGGCGGATGGCGGCCTCGGAGACTTCGCTGGAGTGGGCGTAGCCGGCGGTCTCGCCCGCCACCACCCGCAGGCCAAAGCCTTCGGTGGAGTCGTAGGCGGCCGACTTCAGCCGGCCGTCGTCGAACAGAAAGGACTCGCTCTCGCTGCGCTCCACGAAGAGCTCGCCGTCGTCGGCGCCGGCGAGGGCGTCGCCGAGGATCTCGCGGGCGCGGTTCGGGTCGACGCCGGCGGCGTCCAGGAGCGAAGGGGCGGGAGCGTGCGCGTTCATGCGGGCAAGATAGGGAGCCGAGAGACGGGCGTCACCCGCCGTCGCGCCCTTTGAGAGGATCGTGGCCCCAGTTCATCAGGCTCCAGCGCCAGCGGGTGTCGGTGACGTCGCCCCAGGGACGTTGCGCCAGGTGGCGGCGGCAGTAGCCGATCACCTTCTTCATATGCGCGTAGTCGGCCTCGGTGAGGTCGTCCGGGGATTTGGCGCGGATCGCGAGGATCTTGCGGGCCGATTGACGGCCGACGGATTCCCGCTCGCCGGCGCGCACCATCCCCACCTTCCTGGATTGCGGCGTCTCCAGCCACGCCTCGAGCTCGGACGGGGCGAGGTTGACCAGGCGGTCGAACTCCCTGCGGATCACGCGCTCCTCGTCCGGGCTCAGGTGCATGCGAATCTCCACGAACGGCATTCCGCCGGAACCGCCTCTTCCAGCCTGATCTTTACGGCGTCGCCGTGGTCGGCGCGGCAACCGCGTGGTGCGAGGCGGCAAGCGCCTTGGCAAGGCAAAGCGATGCGCGTATGCACGCGCCCGAAGGGCCGGGCAGCGTGCGCCAGCATGCCTGCGCGCGCCCTTCAGACAGTCGGCGGGGGCGATTCGTCAGTTTCGCGAGACGCGGCCGGCCAACCAGACCGAGGGGACATGAAGTCGAGGTTTCAGGGTATGCGAGCGCTGACGGCAGGCGCCGTCGCGGGCGCGATGTCGGCGTTCTGGGGCGCGACCGCCCTCGCCAATGACCTGATGGGTCAGCCGACCCCGGGCGCGATCGACCTGCAGCCGGGGGTGACCCCGCTGCGGCACGACGCCATCTTCTTCCACAACGCGATCCTGCTGCCGATCATCACGGCGATCACGCTGTTCGTGCTTGGCCTGCTGGTCTGGGTCATCGTCAAGTACAACAAGCGCGCGAACCCGGTGCCGGCCCGCTGGAGCCACAACACCGCGATCGAGGTGACCTGGACGCTCGTCCCGGTGCTGATCCTGGTGTTCATCGCGATCTTCTCGTTCAAGCTCCTGTTCGCCTACCACGACATGCCCAAGCCCGACCTGACGGTGAAGGCGACCGGCTACCAGTGGTACTGGGGCTACGAGTATCCGGACCAGGAAGTCTCCGAGTTCGTCTCGAACATGCTGCCGGAGGACCAGGCCCGGGCGAACAACGTGCCGTTCCGCCTTGCGACCACCGAGCCGATGGTCGTGCCGGTCAACAAGACGGTCCGCGTGCTGGTCACCGGCGCCGACGTGATCCACGCCTTCGCCGTCCCCTCGTTCGGCGTGATCGTCGACGCCATTCCTGGTCGGGTGAACGAGACCTGGTTCAAGGCCGAGCGAGTCGGCACCTACTACGGCAACTGCCGTGAGCTGTGCGGCGTCGACCACGCCTTCATGCCCATCGAGGTGCGCGTGGTGAGCCAGGCCGAGTTCGACGCCTGGGTGGCCCGCAAGAGCGGAAAGGGCCCCGACGCCACGAAGACCGCGCTGGACAACGCCGGCGATGCCGGAGCGATGAACACCGAGCCCGCTCCCGCGGCCCCGGCTGCCGGCCCAGCCGCCACCGGAACGATCAATCCCGCCGCCGCCGCGCCGCGCACGCCGCAGCCTGCGGCGCCCGCGACGACCAACGCTCAGCCCGCGCCCACGGCGCCGGCTGCGAAATAAGCCAGGAATAGCGTTCAGATGGCCACGTCAGCCGCTCACGACCACCACGACGCCCACGACCACAAGCCGGGCTTCTTCACGCGGTGGTTCCTCTCCACCAACCACAAGGACATCGGTACGCTCTACCTGCTGTTCGCCATCATGGCGGGCCTGGTGGGCGGCGCGCTGTCCGGCCTGATCCGCTGGGAACTGGCCGAGCCGGGCATCCAGGTGTTCCGGGAGGGCAGCCTGCTCGCCCAGACCGGCCTGATCGAACCCAGCAAGCACGGCTACAACGTGGTCGTCACCGCCCACGCCCTGATCATGATCTTCTTCATGGTCATGCCCGCCCTGATCGGCGGGTTCGGCAACTGGTTCGTGCCGCTGATGATCGGCGCGCCCGACATGGCCTTCCCGCGGATGAACAACATCTCGTTCTGGCTGCTGGTGGCCGCCTGGGTGCTGATCTGCACGTCCATGTTCGTGGACGGCGGGCCGGGCCTGGGCTTCGGCGGCGGCTGGACGGCCTATCCGCCGCTCTCCACCTCGGGCCACGCCGGCCCGTCCATGGACCTGGCGATCCTGTCGCTCCACCTGGCGGGCGCGAGCTCGATCCTGGGCGCGATCAACTTCATCACCACCATCTTCAACATGCGCGCGCCGGGCATGACCCTGCACCGCATGCCGCTGTTCGTGTGGTCGGTGCTGGTCACCGTCTTCCTGCTGCTGCTCTCGCTGCCCGTGCTGGCGGGCGCGATCACCATGCTGCTGACGGACCGCAACTTTAACACCCACTTCTTCGACCCGGCCGGCGGCGGCGACCCGGTCATGTACCAGCACCTGTTCTGGTTCTTCGGTCACCCCGAGGTGTACATCCTGATCCTGCCGGGCTTCGGCATCATCAGCCACATCGTGTCCACCTTCTCGCGCAAGCCGGTGTTCGGCTACCTCGCCATGGCCTACGCCATGGTGGCCATCGGCTTCATCGGCTTCGTCGTGTGGGCGCACCACATGTACACCGTGGGCATGAACATCAATCTGCGCGCCTACTTCGTGGCCGCGACGATGGTCATCGCGGTGCCCACCGGCGTGAAGGTGTTCAGCTGGATCGCGACGATGTGGGGCGGGTCGATCGACTTCAAGACGCCCATGCTCTGGGCGATCGGCTTCATCTTCCTGTTCACGGTCGGCGGCGTGACGGGCGTGGTGCTGGCCAACGCCGGCATCGACTACAGCCTGCACGACACCTACTACGTCGTCGCCCACTTCCACTACGTGCTGTCGCTGGGCGCCGTGTTCGCGATCTTCGCCGGCTTCTACTACTGGTTCGAGAAGATCTTCGGCGTGAAGTACCGCGAGTGGCTGGGCGCGCTGCACTTCTGGGTCACCTTCGTCGGCGTGAACCTGATCTTCTTCCCGCAGCACTTCCTCGGCCTGCAGGGCATGCCCCGCCGCTACGTCGACTACCCGGAGGCCTTCACCTACTGGAACCAGGTCTCCTCGCTGGGCTATGCCGTGACCCTGGTGGGCGTGGGCGTCTTCCTGGTGATGCTGCTCGACGCCATGGTGTTCCGCCGGAAGGCCGAGGCCAACCCGTGGGGCGAAGGCGCGACGACGCTGGAATGGACCCTGTCCTCGCCGCCGCCGTTCCACCAGTTCAACGAACTGCCGGTGATCAAGCCCGACGCCCACCACTAGGCGAACGGCCCCATCGGGACCATCTGAGAGGGGCGCGCTCCGAAAGGGCGCGCCCTTCGAACATTCCGGGTATTCTGTAATGGCCATGGCTACGGCCCAATCCACCACACGCGCGCCGGCCCGCTGGCAGGACTTCCTGCAGCTGCTGAAGCCGCGCGTCATGTCGCTGGTGGTGTTCACCGCGCTGACCGGTCTGGTGGCCGCGGATCAGCCGGTGAACCCGATCCTGGGCGCCGTGGCGATCCTCTGCATCGCGGTCGGCGCCGGCGCGTCCGGCGCGCTCAACATGTGGTACGACGCCGACATCGACGCGAAGATGCGCCGCACCCGCGGGCGGCCGGTGCCTGCCGGCCGGGTGCAGGGCGCCGACGCCCTCACGCTCGGCGTCGTGCTGTCGCTGTTCTCCGTCATGCTGATGGGCATGGCGCTGAACTGGGTGGCGGCCGGCCTGCTGGCCTTCACCATCGTGTTCTACGCGGTGATCTACACCATGTGGCTGAAGCGCTGGACGGCGCAGAACATCGTCATCGGCGGCTTGGCCGGCGCCCTGCCGCCGGTCATCGGCTGGGCGGCGGTCACCGGCACGACCCCGCTGAACGCCTGGCTGCTGTGCGCCATCATCTTCATGTGGACGCCGCCGCACTTCTGGGCGCTCAGCCTCTACACCAGCGAGGACTACCAGAAGGCCGGCGTGCCCATGATGCCGGTCGTCGCCGGCGCGTCCTCGACCCGTCGCCAGATCTGGATCTACAGCCTGCTGTTCACGCCCTTCGCCATCGCCCCGGCCTTCACCGGCCTCGGCGGCGTGGCCTACCTGGCCGTCTCGGGCCTGGGGGCCCTCGTCTTCCTGCTGCTCGCCTGGCGGCTCTATCGCAGCAAGGCGGGCGAGGCGGGGGGACAGCGCAACGACCCGGAAGGCAAGGGGGGGCTCTACGACGTGCGCGCCGGAGCCAAGGACGCCCGCAACCTGTTCGCCTTCTCCATCCTCTATCTCGCCCTTCTCTTCGCCACCCTGCTGGTGGAACACCTGGCGGGCCTGCCCGCCCTGGAGGTCTTCTAGATGAGCGATCCCGCTCGCGAGTCCGACGTCGAGACCAAGGCCCGGCGCGGCCGCAACATCGCGCTCGCCCTTGGCCTGGCCCTGTTCGTCGTCCTGATCTTCGTGGTCACCCTCGTGCGCCTGGGCGCCAATGTCACCGCCCGCCCCCTCTAAGCGCCCGCTGACGCCCGAGCAGAAGCGCAACGCCCGGGTGGCGGCGATCTGCGCCGCCAGCTTCTTCGGCATGATCGGCGCCGCCTACGCCTCGGTGCCGCTCTACCGCGCCTTCTGCCAGCTCACCGGCTTCGACGGCACGACCAAGCGGGCCGAGGCCGCGCCCGGCCAGGTGCTGGACCGGGAGCTGACGATCCGCTTCGACGCCAATGTGCGCAACCTGCCCTGGACCTTCACCGCCGAGCAGACCTCGCAGGCGGCGAAGATCGGCGAGACCAAGCTCGCGCTCTTCAAGGTGACCAACAACGGCAGCTCGCCAATCACCGGTCGGGCGGTGTTCAACGTCGTCCCCGAGCAGGCCGGCCCCTACTTCCAGAAGCTCGACTGCTTCTGCTTCTCCGACCAGACGATCGGAGCCGGCGAGACGGTGGAGATGCCGGTGCTCTATTTCGTGGACCCCAAGTACGCCTCGGATTTCGAGACCAAGGGGAAGGGCGAGGTGACGCTCTCCTACACCTTCTTCCCGTCCACGGATGCCCCGCCGACCCCCGCCACCGCCCAGGCGCACAAGCCGGCGAACGCCGGTTAGCCTTTCCCCCTTGGCGGAGGGCGCGACGCAAGGCTATAGCGTGCCGGAATTCGACTGCCCGCGCCGCGACTCCGGCGCGCGCTGACTTGCGAGGGGTACTGGACGGCTATGGCCCAAGGCGTGAAGCACGACTACCACCTGGTCAACCCGAGCCCCTGGCCGCTTCTCGGCTCGCTGTTCGCCGTAGTCATGGCGATCGGCGGCGTGGTCTGGATGAAGGGCCTGTTCGGGCTCGAGAAGGGCTTCCCCTGGGTCTTCCTGCTCGGCCTCGCTGGCGTGCTCTACACCATGTTCGGCTGGTGGCGCGACGTGGTGAAGGAAGCCAACGCCGGCGATCACACCCCGGTGGTTTCGATCGGCCTGCGCTACGGCATGATCCTGTTCATCGCCTCCGAGGTGATGTTCTTCGTCGCCTGGTTCTGGATCTTCTTCGAGATGGCCCTGTTCAACGGCCATCGCACCCTGTCCTCCATCGAGGAGGTTCGCCTCGCTTGGGAAAGCTGGCCGCCGCACGGCGTCGAGACGGTGCCGGCCTGGGAGCTGCCGCTGCTCAACACCCTGACGCTGCTGCTCTCGGGCACCACGGTCACCTGGGCGCACCACGCGCTGCAGCAGGGCGACCGCCGCGGCGCCAAGATCGCCCTGATCCTTACGATTGTCCTCGGCGTGCTGTTCACCGCGATCCAGGCTTACGAGTATCACCACATCCTCGACCACCAGTACTTCTTTAACGAGGAAGCGGGGAACTCCGGCCTCTACGGCTCGGCCTTCTTCATGGCCACGGGCTTCCACGGCTTCCACGTGCTCGTCGGGACCATCTTCCTGGCGGTATGCCTGATCCGTCTGATGAACGGCGCCTTCACCCCGCAGAAGCACTTCGGCTTCGAGGCGGCGGCCTGGTACTGGCACTTCGTCGACGTGGTGTGGCTGTTCCTGTTCGCCTTCATCTACGTGGTGTTCGGCGGCGGGGGCCACTAGGCCGGTGCCGGCGGCCCGCAACCCGCGCCTCGCGGGCCTGGCGGGCCGCCGCCCCCCCGGCGGCGAAGGCCGCCTGTTCGACGGCGTCCTCAAGGCGTCCCTGCGCTGCGAAGCCTGCGGCTTCGACCTGGCCCGCGCCAACCCCGGCGACGGGCCAGCTGTGTTTCTGATGCGAGCCGCGTCGTGACGGACTCCTGGGAGCCTGAAGTCCCTGTTCGCGAGCCCCGGGCCCAGCGCCGCGGCTTCCCCGTCGCGCTGACCGTGGTGACCGCCATCGCCCTGGCCGTGCTGGTGGGGCTGGGCGCCTGGCAGCTGCAGCGGCTGGCTTGGAAGCGCGACCTCATCGCACGCATCGAGCGGCTGCAGAACATGCCGCCGCGGCCGATCGGGCCGGCGCTCGACGCGCTGAACGAAGGCGGCGACGTGGACTTCACCCGCGTCACGGCCGTCTGCCCCGGCCTCGCCGCCGCCCCCTATGTGGAGCTCTACGGCCTCAAGGACGGAAAGGCCGGCTCCCGGCTGATCTCGGCGTGCCGGGTGGACGCCCTGCGCTACAAAACCGTCCTGGTGGACCGCGGCTTCGTGGCCGACACCATCTCTGCGCGGCCTGCGGTGGACCCGGCGCAGACCGCGCCGGTGGCGGTGACCGGGGTTCTGCGGGCGCCTGAGGCCGCCACGTTCGTGACGCCGCCGAACCGGCCCGGCCGCTTCTTCTCGCGCGACGTGGCCGCCATGGCGCAGGCGCTGGGCGCGGAGCGGCCCGCGCCGATCTTCCTGATGGCGGAGACCTCCACCAACCCGGCGTGGCGGGCGCTGGAGCCGGCCCCGATCCCGGCGGCGATCCCGAACCGGCATCTGGAGTACGCGGGCACCTGGTTCGGCCTTGCCGGCGCCCTGGCCGGCGTCTATGCCGCCATGCTCTGGAGGCGGCGGAAAGCCTGATGCGGTACATTTCGACCCGGGGGCAGGCGCCCGCCGTGGGCTTCGTCGACGCGGTGCTGGCGGGGCTCGCGCCCGACGGCGGCCTCTACGTGCCGGAGACCTGGCCCACATTCACGACCGAGCAGATCGCGGCCTTCGCGGGCCGGCCCTACGCCGAGGTGGCCGCCGCGGTCATCGGCGCCTTCGCCGGCGACGAGATCGAGCCGGCCGAGCTGCTCGAGATGTGCCGGGAGGCCTACGCGACCTTCAACCACCCGGCGGTCGTGCCCCTCGTCCAGCTCGGCCCGGACGCCTTCCTGGCGGAGCTGTTCCACGGCCCCAGCCTGGCGTTCAAGGACGTGGCCATGCAGATCCTGGCCCGGCTGTACGACCACATCCTGGGCAAGCAGAACCGGCTGCAGACCATCGTCTGCGCGACCTCTGGCGACACCGGCGGGGCGGCGGTGGAGGCCTTCCGCGGCCGCAAGAACGTGAAGGTGGTGGCGCTCTTCCCGGAAGGGCGGATCAGCGAGGTGCAGCGGCGGTTCATGACCGCCGCCGTCGAGCCGAACGTGGCTTGTGTCGCGGTGCGGGGCACCTTCGACGACTGCCAGGCGATCGTGAAGCAGACCTTCCAGGACCAGGTGCTGCGCCAAGCCGTGGACCTATCCGGCGTGAACTCGATCAACTTCGCCCGTATCGCCGCCCAGGCGGTCTACTACTTCACCAGCGCCGTGGCGCTGGGCGCCCCGCAGCGGCCGATCAGCTTCTGCGTGCCGTCAGGCAACTTCGGCGACGCCTTCGCCGGCTACGTGGCCAGCCGCATGGGGCTGCCGATCGCCCGCATCGTGGTGGCCACCAACGCCAACGACATCCTGGCCCGCACCTTCGCGGAGGGGCGCTACGAGCGCGGGGTCGTTCAGCCGACCATCTCGCCGGCCATGGACATCCAGTCGGCATCCAACTTCGAGCGGCTGTATTTCGAGGGCGTGGCGCGCGAGCCGGTGGAGACCGCGCGCGCCTTCGAAGCCTTCGCCGCGGCGGGGGCCATCGACATCCCGCCGAAGGCTTTTGCGACCATGCAGGCGATGTTCCACGGGGTCGCGGTCGGCGAGGACGAGACGCTGCGCACGATCGTCGCCACCCTGAACGAGACGGGCGAGCTGATCGACCCGCACACGGCGGTCGCCGTCGCGGCGCTGAAGCGCAGTGACGTCCCGGGCCCGGTGGTGGTGCTGTCCACCGCCCACCCCGCCAAGTTCCCGGACGACGTGGCCAAGGCGTGCGGCGTGACGCCGACCCTTCCGCGCGGGGCGGCGGACCTTGCGGGGCGGCCCGAGCGTTACGAGCGTCTCCCCGCAGAGACGGAGACGATCAAGGCCTATGTCCGCGCGTTCGCCGAGGCGTAAGAAGGCGGCCGGCGTGTCCCCGGCGGCGGAGACGCCGCGGGTGCATACGTTGGCCAACGGGGTGCGCGTCGTGTGCGACCCCATCCCCGGCCTGCAAACCGTGGCGCTGTCGGTGGTCTCGGGCCGCGGTGCGCGCTTCGAAGACGCCGAGCGCTCCGGCTGGTCGCACCTTCTGGAGCACATGGTTTTCAAGGGCGCCGGCGGCCGCTCGGCCCGGGGCATCGTGGAAGTCATCGAGGCCGAGGGCGGCAACATCAACGCCGCGACCGGCTATGAGCGCACCAGCTACCAGGTGCGGGCGCTGAAGCACGGCCTCGACCTCGGCTCGCGGGTGCTGTCCGACCTCGTCCTGCGCCCGCACATGGAAGAGGACGACCTGCGGCGCGAGAAGCAGGTGGTCGCCCAGGAGATCGCCGAGGCCGCCGACGCGCCGGACGACCTGGTGTTCGAACTCGCCCAGGAGGCGGCCTTCGAGGGCCAGGCGCTGGGCCGGCCGATCCTGGGGACGACCGAGTCCATCGGACGGGCGAGCCCCGATACCCTGAGCGAATGGCGCGCCGCGCTCTACGGGCCCGAGACCCTGGTGGTCAGCGCCGCCGGCGCGGTGGACGAAGACGAGCTGCTGAGGCTCGCGGAGCGCGATTTCGGCCAGGCGGAAGGGGCGTCCTTGCCGCCGCCGGAGCCGGCCAGCTTCACGGGCGGCGAGCGGCCGGTGGCCAAGAAGCTTGAGCAGGCGAACATCGTGCTGCTGCTGCCGGCGGTGGGCGTGCTCGACCCGGACTATTTCACGCTGCGGCTGCTGGCCGAGATCCTGGGCGGCGGCATGGCCTCGCGCCTGTTCCAGGAGGCGCGGGAGAAGCGCGGCCTCGCCTATGCCATCGACGCCTATTCGGAGACCTACGCCGACACCGGCGTGCTGGGGGTGTTCGCCGGCTGCGCCGCCACCGACGCTGAGGAACTGGCGCGGGTCACGGCGGGCGAGATCATCGAGCTGCTCAAGCCCGTTCCGGAAGCCGAACTCGCCCGCGCCAAGGCGCAGCTGAAGGGCTCGATGTTCATGGGCCGGGAAGGCGCGCTCGCCCGGGCCGAGCAGGCGGCGGGACAGGTGCTGCTGTTCGGGCGCACCCTGCACCCGGACATCGTGGCGCGCGAAGTGGACTCGGTGACCGCCGACGACATCGCGCGGTTGGTGGAGTGGATCCTGCGCTCGCGCAAGTCGGCGGTGGCGGTGCTTGGGCCCAAGCCCGCCCTGCGCGCCGCCCCCGTCTTCGAAGCCTCCCTGTTCGGCCTGGGCGCCGTGGCCTTCACCCCAACCTATTGACGCGCCCGCGAAATCCGCGAGGCTCGCGGGAATGGCCCTGCTGGACTGGATCGCGCCGGAAAGCGGCCTTCGCGTGGAAGGCGACGGCGTGGTGCTCCGTCCGCCGCGCGCCGCGGACTATCCTGAATGGCGCGAGCTGCGGGCGGAGTCGCGAAGCTTCCTGCAGCCGTGGGAGCCCACCTGGCCGGCCGACGACCTGTCCCGGGCCGCGTTCCGGCGGCGGCTGGCCGCCTACCAGCGGGACCGGGACCTGGGCGCCGCCTATCCGTTCTTCGTCCTGCGCGCCTCGGACGGGGCGCTGACGGGCGGCATCACCCTCTCCAACGTGCGCCGGGGCGTCGCCCAGATGGGCTCGGTGGGCTACTGGTGCGGCAAGCCCTTCACGCGGCAGGGCCTGACGCTGGCGGCCGTTCGCGCGCTCTCCGATTTCGCCTTCCGCACGCTCGGCCTGCATCGGCTGGAGGCCGCCTGCATCCCCGAGAACGGCCCCTCGCGCACCCTGCTGCTCAAGGCCGGGTTCACCGAGGAAGGCTACGCCAAGGCTTATCTGAAAATTAACGGCGTTTGGCGAGACCATGTCCTGTTCGGTCTGACGACGCCGCTGAGCGCGCCCGAGGGGCCGGACGAGGGTGTGTCGGTCTGACCGGCGCGTATCTGTCAGGCGACGAGATCCATGCCAGGCGGCGGCCAATGGACGTGGGACGCGACGACGACGCTCGAAGCGTTGGGCGCGGCTGACGTCGTGCTCTGGCTGTGGGAGCCGGACACCGATCGCCTGCGGCTGACCGGCGCCACCCGCGCCCTGGGGCTGGGCCCCCTGGCGCCCGACTGCTCCTCCGCCGCCCTTCGGGCGCTCGCCCTGCCCCAGGACCGGGCGACAGCCGAGGACCTGCTGCGCCCCGGCGAGCCCGGAAGCGAGATCTCCGTGCGGCTGCGGATGCGCGGCGGCGGCGCCTGCGTCTGGCGTGGCGTCTGGCTGGAGGAGGGACGCCGCGCGGCGGGCGTCGTGGCCCCGGAATCCAAGTTCGCCGCCGCAGACCAGGACGCCCTGACCGGCTTGCTGGACCGCCGAAGCTTCATCATCCGCGCCCGCGAACGGCTGCAGGCGCCCGGCGAGCACGAGCTGATCGTGGCCGACCTCGACCGCCTGCGCCGCCTCAACGAGGCGCTGGGCCACGAGCGGGCGGACCTGGTGCTGGCGGCGCTGGGCTCGCGCCTGGCGGCCGCCTTCCCGCCCGGCGCCCTGCTGGCCCGCATCGGCGAGGATGAGTTCGCCGCCCTCGCGCCCAAGGCAGGGTCTCCCGGCCCTGAGGCGCTGCGCCGGGCGCTCGAGCAGCCGTTGCGGGTCGCCGGCTTCGACATCCATCCCACCCTGTCGATCGGCGCGGTGGCGGCCCAGGGCGGCGACGCCGCGCCGGAAGCGGCCGAACTGCTCCGCCGGGCCGAGCTTGCGGTGGAGTCGGCCAAGAGCCACGGCCGCGGCGGCGCGGCCGCCTACGGCCGCAGCCTTGAGACCGACGGACTGTCGCGGCTGGCCCTCGAAGGCGACCTGAAGGGAGCGCTGGCCCGGGGCGAGCTGACGCCCTTCTACCAGCCCATCGTGCGCCTCTCGACGGGCGCGCTGTCCGGGTTCGAGGCGCTCGTGCGATGGCGCCACCCCCGGCGCGGCCTGCTGATGCCCGAGCAGTTCCTCTCCCTTCTGGAAGAGATGGGGCTGATGGGCGAGCTCGGCGCCCAGATGATGCGCGACGCCGCCCGCCAGCTCGCCGCCTGGCGGCTGAAGCACAAGGCGGCGGGGGAGCTGACCGTGGCGATCAACCTCTCCACGGGGGAGATCGACCGGCCCGGGCTGGTGCAGGACGTGGCGGCTATCCGCCAGGAGACGGGGCTTCCGCCCGGGGCGCTGAAGCTCGAGGTCACCGAAAGCGACGTCATGCGCGACCCCGAGCACGCGGCGGTGGTGCTGGGGGAGCTGCGCGCCGCCGGCGCGGCGCTGGCCCTGGACGATTTCGGCACCGGCTTCTCGTCGCTGAGCTATCTGACCCGCCTGCCGTTCGACACCCTCAAGATCGACCGCTACTTCGTGCGCACCATGGCGACCAACGACGGCTCGGCGAAGATCGTCTCCTCGGTGGTGAAGCTCGGGCGCGACCTCGCCCTGGAGGTCGTGGCGGAAGGGGTCGAGAACGCAGGCATGGCGCGCCAGCTGCAGGCGCTGGGCTGCGACTATGGCCAGGGGTTCGGCTATGCGCCCGCGCTCTCCCCGCAAGAAGCCGAGGTCTACCTCAACGAGAGCTATGTGGACGGCGCCGCGCCGGTGATGGCCCGCGGCACGCGCGGCTAGGCGCGGCCCGCGGCGAAGCTCAGCCGCTCAGGATCCACGCCCAGCTTGGCCAGCGCGCGGCTCCACTTGTGGTCGTGGCCGCCGCCGAAGATCAGCTGCTCGTCGGGTTCGCAGGTGAGCCAGACGTTCTCCTTGATCTCGTCCTCGAGCTGGCCGGCGCCCCACCCGGCGTAGCCGAGGGCGAGGGCGGAGCGGCGTGGCCGGCCGCTGTTCTGGGCCATGGCCTCGAGAGCGTCCCGGGTAGGGGTCAGCGCCAGGCCCGCGCCGACCTCCAGGCTGTGCTCTGCCAGGTAGTCGTCGGTGTGCAGAACGAAGCCGCGCTCGCGCTCCACCGGCCCGCCCATGAGGACCAGGTCCGGCGGCGCCTTGATCTGCGACTGGATGTCGAGCCGGGCGAGCAGGTCGGGCACCGTCAGCCCCTCAACCGGCCGGTTCACGGCCAGCCCCATGGCGTGGCGGGCGTCGTGCGCGCAGACGAGGATGAGAGACCGCTCGAAGCGGGGGTCTGAAATCCCCGGCATGGCGATCAGCAGCTGGCCTGCGAAGAACCCGTCGTGCATCCCCGCCAGCTTCGGGCGGGATCGAAGCGCTTTCAAGGCGCCTTCGCACATGGTTGGTTGCGTGGCGCGGAGTTGTCGCTATCTCCCGCGAAGCTCGATCCATCAGGAGACGCCCATGACCATCAAAGTCGGCGACAGGCTGCCGGACGCCACCCTCACCCAGGCGACCGCCGAAGGGCCCCGTCCGGTGTCGACCAAGGACGTCTTCGGCGGCAAGAAGGTGGCGCTGTTCGCGGTGCCGGGCGCCTTCACCCCCACCTGTTCGGCCAAGCACCTGCCGGGCTTCAAGCAGCTGTCGTCCGACATCAAGGGCAAGGGCGTCGACACCATCGCCTGCGTGTCCGTGAACGACGCCTTCGTCATGCGCGCCTGGGCCGAGGACCAGGCGGTGGGCGAGGACATCGTGATGCTGGCCGACGGCGGCGGCGAGTTCACCCGGGCGCTCGGCCTCGACTTCGACGCCTCGAAGTTCGGCATGGGCGTGCGCTCGCAGCGCTACTCGATGATCGTCGAGGACGGCGTGGTGAAGGAACTGAACGTCGAGCAGCCCGGCGAATTCAAGATCTCCTCGGCGGACTACCTGCTCGCCCAGCTCTAGACCAAGGCCGCGCTTGCCGTGCGGCCGCCCACCCCATCTTCCGCGCACGCGCGTGTCGCCCATCGGGCGGCGCGCCCAAGCATCATGAGGAAGGGGTGGGGCCTTGCTGAGCTCCCTTAGCCGGCGCGCCGCCGCCGGTCTCTGCGCCGTCGCCAGCCTGGCGGCCTTCGCCAGCACCGCGGACGCCGCCATGCGCCGCCCGCGGCCGCAGACCGACGAGTACCGCAAGAGCTGGGGGCTCGAGGCCATCGGCGCGCAGGCGGCCTATCGCGCCGGCCTGTCCGGACGCGGCGTGACGGTGGCGCTGGTCGACTGCGGCGTGGTCGCGGCGCAGCGGGAGGTCCGGCGAAACGTGAAGGTCTCGCGTGACGTGGTGGCCGGGCGGGCAGGTCCGCCGGTCGAGCGGCACGGCGCCTACGTGGCCGGGCCCCTGGCCTCGGCGCTGAACGGCGCCGGGATGGTAGGGGTGGCGTACAACGCCCATGTGGTCTCCATCCGCGCCGACTTCGACGGCGGGCAGAACGGCGAATGCGCATTCCGCCCCAGCGACCTGGCCGCGGCGCTGGATCAGGCGGTGGCCGAGAAGGCGCGGATCGTCGTCATGCCCCTGCAAGGCCGCAAGCCTTTGGGCGAGGCGTTCGAGGCCGCTCTGCGGCGCACGGTCGACAGCGGTGCGGTGGTGGTCATCGCCGCCGGCAACCGCAAGGGCGACGAGCCCACCTGGCCGGCCCGCTACGCCGCCGACCCGCGGTTCGCCGGCTCGATCGTGGTGGCCGGCGCCTCCAGCTACTATGGCGACCTGACGCCCTGGTCGAACCGCGCGGGCGCGGCCAGCCCCTGGTTCGTGGCCGCGCCGGGGGAGTGGGTGCTCACCGACTGCACGCGCAAGTGCAAGCTGGTGTCGGGGACCTCGTTCTCGACGGCCTACGTCGCCGGCTCGCTCGCGCTGATGATGGAGGCGCATCCGCAGCTAAGCGGCCGCCAGGCGGCCGAGCGGGTGCTGGTTTCCGCCCGCGACCTCGGCCCGCCGGGCGTGGACCCGATCTATGGCCGCGGCGTCCTTGACCTTGGCCGCGCCTTCGCCACGGCGGACTGAGGAAAGGGCCTGCTGAGGAACCGCGAGCCGGCCTCGCCGAAACGCCAGGGGACATCCACCGCCTTGGTGATCCCGATCCGCGGGCCGGCGACGACGCCCGAGGCCTGGCCCGGGCGCAACTCGAAGGGCGCTTCGTCCAGCGGCAGGCCGTCGTGCTCGCGCGTGATCCCCAGCGCCTGACAGAGCTTGCCCGGGCCGGAGCAGAGCGCGCGAGGCTCGGCGAGCCCGCGGCGGTCGCGCATCGCGTCGAGGCCCTGCGTCGGCTCGATGGCGCGGATCAGCACGGCGCTGCCGGGGCTCTCGCCGCAGACGAAGTTCAGGCACCAGTGGATGCCGTAGGAGCGGTAGACGTAGGCGCGGCCCACCTGGCCGAACATCACCGCGTTGCGCGGGGTGGGACCCGAGAAGCTGTGCGAGGCCGGGTCCTCGTGGTGGTAGGCCTCGGTCTCGACGATCCGCCCGCCGACGCCGCCGACCAGCAGCTCCCAGCCGATCAGCATCTGCGCCGCTTCCGCAGGATGTCTTCGCCACACGTCGGCTTGACGGGCGGAATTTCGAAGCGGCGGAATGTCGGGAGAAGAAGAGACCATTGGGAGGATGCTGGCATGCCGTACGTCGAGGGCCAAACCATCCACGACGCCGACAGTCACGTGATGGAGCTGCCAGGCACGATCAATCGGTACCTGGACCCGAAGTTCCGCGCCGCCTTCGTCGAGAAGACCGGACGCAAGGACGTGCTGCCTGAATGGTTCGCCAACGCCGCTGCGCGGCAGGAGGATCCGGAGTTCCGGGCGGGCGCCGAGGCCAACATCCTGCTGCGCAAGAACTACGAGGCGCTGGGCGCCTTCCGGGCCGACGACCGGCCGCGCACCCTGGATTACCTGGGCTTCGCCAGCCAGCTGGTGTTCACCACCGCCTGCCTGTCGAACTTCGGCCTGGAGCAGATGGGGGAGGTTGAGCTCGCCCTGGAAGCTGCGCGCGCCCACAACCGGATGATGACCGAGTTCTGCTCGGTGGACCGCCGCCTGCTGGCGACCGGCTATGTGCCCCTGATCGACCGGGCGCGCGCGCCGCAGATCGCGAGGGAGGCCATCGACCTGGGCGCCAAGGCGCTGGTGGTCCCGTCGCGGCATCCGCCGGGCTTCTCCCCGAGCCACGTGGAGCTGGACCCGCTCTGGGCGCTGGCCGAGGAGGCGGGGCTGCCGATCCTCTTCCACGTCGGCGGCGAGGAGAAGATGAGCCGGGACTACCTGGAAAACGGCCTCCCCTATGTGAAGGACTTCCACGGGGGCGACGAGAACTTCACGTCGCTCACCTTCATGGCCATCCCGCTGAGCGCCTGGCAGACCCTGTCGGCCTTGGTGATCGACGGGGTGTTCGACCGCTTCCCGCGGCTGAAGTGGGGCGCGATCGAGCTGGGGGCCTCCTGGCTGCCCAGCCTGATGAAGTTCCTGGACTCCGGTACGGCCGCGTTCGGCCGCGAGGAGCGGCTGAAGAAGCTGTCGGCGCGTCCGTCCGAGATCCTGCGGCGGCAGCTGCGGGTCACGCCCTATCCGCACGAGGACGTGCGCTGGATCATCGACAACGCCGGCGAGGAGACCGTGCTGTTCTCCTCCGACTTCCCGCACGTGGAGGGCGGCCGCAACCCGCTGAAGCGGTTCAATGAGAGCCTGGACGGGGTGAGCGAGCGGGCGAAGCGGGCCTTCTATCGGGACAACTTCATCGACCTGATGGGCAAGGGGCTGGACCCGGCGCTGCACGACCTGCCGGAGCTGGCGGCCGCCTGATTGGCCTTCGCCCTCGACCACGTCTGGATCGCGACCGCCGAGCGGGATGTGGCCCTGGCGGCGTTGAGCGCGGTCACGGGGCGGCCGGTGCTGGACGGGTGGACGCCCGGCGGCGAGGTCCGTTCGCGCGGGGTGCGGTTCGGCAACGGCGCCTTCCTGGACGTGCACGGCGAGGCCTCGGGCTTCGGGGCGAGCCTGCTGCTGCGCGGGTCCCTCGACGCCGCGGAGGCGCTGGCGGCGGCGCACGGCTGGTCGGTCGTACGCGCGCCCAGGGAAGACGCGCCCGAGGCGTACCGGCCGCCGTGGTCGATCTTGGCGTTCCGCCGGCGGCAGGGCGCGCTCTCGCACCTGGCGGTGATCGCCTACGAAGCCGAGGTCACCCAGGCGGGTGCGGAGTACGCCGTGCCGCTCTATACGCCGGCTCCGGGCGTGGGGCCGACGCTGTCCCGGGTCTGGGTCGGCGGAGACGGGGCCGAGGCGCTGGCCGCATTCGGCTGCCCCGGCCTGGAGGTCGGCGAGACCGACGGGGTGTCACGGATCGAGATCGCCGGAGCCGCCGGGCCGGCGATCCGCATCGGTGAGGTCGAGGTGGTCTTCGCGCCCTAGCCGGTGAGGGCTTCGGCGGCTTCGGGGGCGGCCGGGCCGGAAAGGGCGCGGACCACCACCTCGAGCAACTCCTCCACCTGGATGGGCTTGGAGGCGTGATCGGTGAAGCCGAGGTCGAGGTAGCGCTGGCGGCCGCCGGACGTGACGTCGGCCGTCAGGGCGATCACCGGGGCGTGGCGGTTTGGCCCGTCCTGGGCGCGGAGTTCCTGCAGGGTCTCGATGCCGGTCATGCCCGGCATCTGGATGTCCATGAGGACGAGGTCGAAGGCCTGGTGGGCCATCAGGTCGAGGGCCTCGCGGCCGGAGGCGGCGCGGACCACGTCATGCCCGAAGCTGCCGAGCAGCTGGCCGATGACTTGGAGGTTCACCGGGTTGTCGTCAACCGCAAGGACGCTGAGCGCGTCGGAGGGCGCCGGGGCCTCGGCGTCGTGCTCGGGCTGGCGGGGCCGGGCGGCGATCTCGATCGGAAGTTCGACGATGAAGGTGGAGCCCTTGCCGAGGCGGCTCTCGACCGAGATGCGGCCGCCCATGAGCTCCGTGAGCTGACGAGCGATGGCGAGGCCGAGGCCGGTGCCGCCGAACCGGCGGGCCTCGGAGGCGTCAGCCTGGGTGAAGCGGTCGAAGAGGGTGGCGAGCTTGTCCTGCGGGATGCCCGAACCGGTGTCGCGCACGGCGATCCGCAGCCGAACGGACCCCGGGCCGCAGCTCTCCGCGCTCACCAGCACGTCCACCGAGCCTCGCTCGGTGAACTTCAGGGCGTTGCCCATGAGGTTGAAGAGCACCTGGCGCAGGCGCAGGGCGTCCATCTGCACGAACTCGGGGAGGCCCTCCTGCACCTGCAGGCCGAGGCGGACGCCCTTCTCCTGGGCGCGTCCGCCCCAGAACCCCACCAGACGGTCGAGGAAGAGCTGCAGGTCCTCCACGCCGTGGACGATCTCCATGTGGCCGGCGTCGATCTTGGAGATGTCCAGGACATCGTTGAGGATGCCCATCAGGTACTTGCCGCTGTCGATCAGGGTGTCGATCCGCTGGGCCTGGCGGGGATCGGTCTCGTCGCGCTTGAGCAGCTGGGCCATGCCGAGCACGCCGTTCATGGGCGTGCGGATCTCGTGGGACATGGTGGCCAGGAAGGCGGAGGCGGCGCGCTGGGCGCGGCGGGCCTCGTCGCGGGCGGCGGCGAGGTCGTTCATCATGGCGATGTTGGTGGTGAAGGCCGCGTGCCAAGCGCGGATCGCCCGCGAGGTGCCCAGCGAGATCAGCATCATCATGACGGCGAGGGAGGCCAGGCTGGCCAGCACGCCGGCGGCCGGCCAGCCGGAGAGGTGGCCCAGCACGAGGCCGCTGGCCGCCGCGAGGGCCGGGGCGGCGAACGACCAGAACATCAGGCGCGACAGGGCGCCCGCCGAAATCGCGATGGCCGCCATGGCGCAGAACTGCAGGCCGAAGAACAGCAGCTCGGCGTCGCCGCCGGTCCGCGCGACCGCATAGACCGGCGCCATGTAGACGGCCACGCGCAAGGCGCTGAGCGCCCCGATACGGCGGAAGCCCACGGCCTCGGGCGTCCGGGGCGCCTCGGCGATCCACCAGCGCAGCACCGCCTGCAGCCCGGTGTCGAAGGCGCAGGCGCTGAGGAACATGACGCCGGCCGCGCCCGGGTGGCCGAGCGCCCACATGGCGCCCGCCGACAAGGCGTTGAAGGCGTAGTGCGCCCAGACCGGCAGCACCAGGCCGGCGAGCGTCAGCTGGTACCCGTTGGGCGCCACAGAATGGCTGTCGCCGCCGGCGACCGGCGGTTGGGTCATGACCCGTCTTGGCATTGCATCCCCCGAAGGCGGCGGACCCTAGGGGGAAAAGGTAAAGCTTAGGAGAACAAGGGTCGTGCAGGCCCGGCGGTCAGCCGGCCAGCGCCTCCGGGCTGACGTGCTCCAGGTCGCCAGCCCCCTCGCAGACGCTGTCGGCCAGGCCCGGGGCGCCGGCCAGCACCTGGGCGGCGTAGAAGCGGGCCAGCGCCGGCTTGGACTGCAGCCAGGGATCCGATGCGCCGGCCGCGGCCAGCGCCTGGCGCCCCAGGAACCAGCCGCCGATCACGTCGCCGGCCAGCTTGAGGTAGGGCGTCGAGGCGGCCTGGGCGGCCGTGCCGCCGTTGGCCAGCACCCACTCGGTGGCGCGCTCCAGGGCCCCCACGCCGGCGGCCAGACGCCGGCCGACGGCGGCGAGCTCGGCGGTGTCGGCGAGGGTCTGGGCGGTGACCTGCATCTCGGCGCAGAGCTCGCGCATCACGGCGCCGCCGGCCATCGGGACCTTGCGGCCGACCAGGTCCAGCGCCTGGACGCCGTTCGTGCCCTCGTAGATCGGGGCGATCCGGGCGTCGCGGTAGTGCTGGGCCGCGCCGGTCTCTTCGATGAAGCCCATGCCGCCGTGCACCTGGACGCCCAGGGAGGCGACCTCGACGCCGACGTCGGTGGACCAGGCCTTGGCGATAGGAGTGAGCAGCTCCTGGCGGGCGCGTGCGGCGGCGCGCTCCTCCTCGGTGTCGGCCAGGCGGGCGATGTCGGCCAGCACGCCGGTGGTCAGGCAGATGCCCCGGGCCGCCTCGATCTTGGCCTTGGAAAGGGTGAGCATGCGCCGCACGTCGGGGTGGCCCCAGATGGCGCCGTCCGCGGCCCAGGCGGCGCGACCCTGGCGGCGCTCCTGGCTGAAGGCGAGCGCCTGCTGGAAGGCCCGCTCGGCGATGGCCACGCCCTGGACGCCGACTTGCAGGCGGGCGGCGTTCATCATGACGAACATGTGGGCGAGGCCCTGGTTGGGTTCGCCGACCAGCTCGGCCTTCGCGCCCTCGTAGAGCATCACGCAGGTGGGCGAGCCGTGGATGCCCAGCTTGTGCTCGATGGACGCGGGCCGGAAATCGTTGCGAGCGCCGAGGTTCCCCTCGTCGTCGAGCAGGTGCTTGGAGGTTAGGAAGAGGCTGATGCCCTTCACGCCGGGAGGGGCGTCGGGCAGGCGGGCGAGCACCAGGTGGCAGATGTTGTCGGTGGCGTCGTGGTCGCCCCAGGTGATGAAGATCTTCTGGCCGTACAGGCGGTAGCCGCCGTCCCCGTCGGGCTCCGCGCGGGCGCTGAGGGCGGCGAGGTCGGTGCCGGCCTGCGGCTCCGTCAGGACCATGGCGCCGGTCCACTCGCCGGAGACGAGTTTCGGCAGGACGAGGCGCTTCTGCTTCTCCGTGCCGTGCAGCGTGAGCGCCTCGACGGCGGCCTGGGTCAGCATCGGGCAGAGGCCAAAGGCCATGTTGGCCGCGTGGACCATCTCGAAGACGGCGAGCTCCATGGCCTTGGGCAAGCCCTGGCCGCCGAACTGCGGATCGGCGGCGAGCGAGTTCCAGCCCTGCTCCGCGAACTGGCGGTAGGCCTCGGCGAAGCCTGGCGCGGCGCGAACCACGCCGTTCTCGATCTTCGCGCCGTCCAGGTCGCCGCGGCGGTTCAGCGGCGCCAGCACGTCGGTGGTGAAGCCGCCGGCGGCCTCGAGGACGGCTGAGATGGTGTCGGCGTCCAGCTCGGGGAAGGCGCGCTTCACCAGGGCGTCATGGCCGACGGTGGACAGGGCGAAGGCGAGGTCGCGGACCGGCGCGCGGAAGGTCATGGGGCAAGCTCCAACTGCCGCCGCTGTTTAGGCCAAGGAACCCGGCGGTCAAAGGTGGACCGTAGGAACCGGGGCGCCGCTTGAGGCTTCTCGCGCCGGGGCCGGCGGCGACGGGCCGCGCGGTCCAAAGAGGGATTGCCCATGTCCGAAGACCTTCGCCCGCTCGCCGTGGTGACCGGAGCCTCCGCCGGCATCGGCTACGAGCTCGCCAAGCACGCCATCGAACACCACGGCTTCGACGTGATCATCGCCGCCGACCGGCCCGAGATCGTGGAGGCCGCCCAGGCCTTTCGCGCCATGGGCGCGAATGTCGACCACATCCAGGTGGACCTCTCCACCCGCGAGGGCGTGGACAGGCTCGTGGAGCTGGTGGGCGACCGGCCGGTGGACGCCCTGCTGGCCAACGCGGGCCACGGGCTGGGCCACGCCTTCCTCGAGCAGCCGGTCGAGGACTGGATGCACGTGATCGACACCAACATCACCGGGACCATCTACCTGGTGCAGCGGCTCGCCCCGCGGATGGTGGAGCGCGGCCAGGGCCGGATCCTGTTCACCGGCTCGATCGCCGGCTTCATGCCCGGGACCTTCCAGGCGGTCTACAATGGCACCAAGGCCTTCATCGACAGCTTCTCCTTCGCGCTCAGGAACGAGCTGAAGGACACCGGGGTGACGGTGACCTGCCTGATGCCGGGGCCGACCGACACCGACTTCTTTGAACGCGCCGGCATGGAGGACACCAAGGTCGGCACCGACAAGAAGGACGATCCGGCGATGGTCGCCAAGGTCGGCTTCCACGCCATGATGCGCGGCGAGGGCGACGTGGTCGCGGGCTTCAAGAACAAGGTGCAGGCCACCATGGCGGCGGTGACGCCGCAGACGGGCCTGGCCGAGATGCACCGCGGCATGGCCGAGCCGGGCTCCGGCCAGAAGTAGGCGACCCACGACAAGGCGCGGGCGCCGGTGTAACCAGCGCCCGTGGCCGAGGGCGCAGCACAGAACGGGACCGAGATCGCCGCGGCGGCGGGCGCCCTGCGCGCCGGACGGCTGGTGATCCTCCCCACCGAGACCGTCTACGGCCTGGCCGCGGACGCGGCGAACGCGCGCGCGGTCGCCGCGGTCTACGTGGCCAAGGGGCGGCCGAGCTTCAACCCGCTGATCGCCCACGTGGCGGACCTGGCGGCCGCGCAGCGTGTGGCCCGGTTCGACGACCGGGCGCTGGCGCTCGCGGAACAGTTCTGGCCGGGGCCGCTCACTCTGGTGCTGCCGGTGGCGGACGGGACGGCCGTCTCGGACCTGGCCCGCGCGGGGCTGGACACGGTGGCGGTGCGGGTTCCGGCCCACCCGACGGCGCGCGGCCTGCTGGCGGCGTTCGGCGGACCCGTGGTGGCGCCCTCCGCAAACCGCTCGGGTCGCCCCAGCCCGACGACGTTCCAGGACGCTGTCGAGGAGACCGGCGCGGCGGCGGGCGCGGCGCTGGACGGCGGGGCCTGCGCGGTCGGCCTGGAGAGCACCGTGGTGGCGCTGCTCGACCAGCCGCGGCTGCTGCGGCCGGGGGCGGTGACCCGCGCCGAGCTGGAGGCGGTGGTCGGGCCGCTGTCCGAGGCCGAGGCCGACGCGAAGCGCTCGCCCGGGCGCCTCGCGCGGCACTATGCGCCGAAGTCGCCGGTGCGGCTGGAGGCGGTCTCGCCGCGCCCGGGAGAGGCCTGGCTGTCGTTCGGGCCGGGGGGGCGGGGCCGCTGGAACCTGTCGCCGACCGGCGACCTGGCCGAGGCGGCGGCCAACCTGTTCGCCTACCTGCGCGCCGCCGACCGGACCGAGCCGGCGGCCATCGCCGTGGCGCCGATCCCGGAGGAGGGTCTGGGCGAAGCGATCAACGACCGCCTCCGCCGGGCGGCGGGGTTCGTGGGGTAGCGCCACGGTCGTCATCCCCGGCCTTGTGCCGGGGACCCATGAACACGAACACATCGAGGAATAAGCGCGGCGGCGCCGCTCGGGGCCAGCGGTGCCACGGAGATCATGGGTGGCCGGGACAAGCCCGGCCATGACGATCGGGGGAGGGGTTCGGTGGCGGCGGGGAGGAGCTATACTCCCCCCATGACCGCGCCTGTGCCCGCCGATGTCCTGTCCCGCCTGAAGGCCGTGCTGGGGGAAGGGGGCTGGAGCACGGATCCGGAGCGGATCGGGCCCAAGCTGGTGGAATGGCGGGACCGGTGGGTTGGGGCGACGCCGTTCCTGGCGCTGCCCCGGACCACGGCGGACGTGGCGGCGGTGGTGGGCGTCTGTTTCGAGGCGGGCGTGCCGATCACGCCGCAGGGCGGCAACACCGGCCTGGTGGGCGGACAGATCCCGCAGGGCGAGATCCTGCTGTCCACCGAGCGGCTGAACCGCATCCGCGACCTGGACGCCATCGACGATGTGCTCGTGGCCGAGGCCGGGGTGACCCTGTCGGCGGTGCACGAGGCGGCGGCCGGGGCGAACCGCCGGTTTCCGCTGGGGCTGGCTTCGGAGGGCTCAGCCACGGTGGGCGGTTTCGTCTCGACCAATGCCGGCGGCACCCAGGTGCTGCGCTATGGCATGGCGCGCGCCCTGGTGCTGGGGCTGGAGGCGGTGCTGCCGAACGGCGAGGTCTGGGACGGGCTGAAGCGGCTGCGCAAGGACAACACCGGCTATGACCTGAAGCAGCTGCTGATCGGGGCCGAGGGCACGCTGGGGGTGGTCACCGCGGCGGCGCTGAAGCTGCACCCGGTGATGGCCAGCCGGGCCGTGGCGATGATCGGGGTCGGTTCGCCGGAAGACGCCCTGCAGCTGCTGGCGCGCGCCCGGGAGGAGACGGGCGGGGCGGTGGAGGCCTTCGAGCTGATGGCGCGGATCGGCATCGACTTCGCCCTGCGCAACATCGCGGGCACGCGCGACCCGCTGGCCGAGGTCCACCCCTGGTACGTGCTGGCCGAGTTCGCCTCGGGCGAGCCGGGCTCGGCCGAGGCGGCCATGGAGCGGTTCCTGACCGCGGGCGTGGAGGCCGGGCTGGTGCGCGACGCGGCGGTGGCCCAGTCCGACGCCCAGGCCAAGGCCCTGTGGGCGATCCGTGAGAACCAGTCGCCGGCGCAAAAGCCCGAGGGTGCGACCTGGAAGCACGACGTCGCCGTGCCGGTGAGCCAGGTGGCGGCGTTCCTGGCGGAGGCGACCGCGGCCATGCAGGCGTTCGCGCCCGGCAGCCGGATCGCGGCCTTCGGCCACGTGGGCGATGGCAACATCCACTACGACGTGCTGCGCCCGGACGGCGGCGCGGACGCCGAGCACGCCGCCAAGCGGGACGCCGGCAGCCGGATCGTCCATGACATCGTCGCCAGGCTCGGCGGCTCGATCAGCGCCGAACACGGCCTGGGGGCGATGAAGACCGCCGAGGCGGAGCGCTACAAGAGCCCGGTGGAGGTGGCGGCCATGCGGGCCATCCGCCAGGCGCTGGACCCCAAGCGGATCATGAACCCGCGGGTGTTGTTCTAAGATCCCCTCTTCCGCCGGCGCAGCCCGGAAGGGAGAGGGAATTTGCGCCTTGGCGGCTACCGCGGAGCCGCCTAAGAGGCCGGCGATGCTGATCGTCCTTTCCCCGGCCAAGTCGCTCGATTTCAGCGCCGGACCGGACTTCGCGCCGCTGACGGCGCCGCAGCTGACGGACGACACGACAGAGCTGGCCAAGGCCACGAAGAAGCTGCGGGTCCAGGACCTGAAGCGGCTGATGAGCCTGTCGGACAGCCTGGCCAAGCTGAACCGCGAGCGGTTCCAGGCCTTCGACCCGGCCTCGGAGGAGGGGCTGCAGGCCGCCTTCGCCTTCAACGGGGACGTCTACACAGGGCTGCAGGCCCGCACGCTGGACCGCAAGGGCCTGGCGTGGGCGCAGGAACACGTGCGGATCCTGTCGGGGCTCTACGGCCTGCTCCGGCCGATGGACGCCATCCAGCCGTACCGCCTGGAGATGGGGACCCGCTTGAAGACCAAGCGCGGCGCCAGCCTCTACGACTTCTGGGGCGGGCGGATCGCCGAGGCGCTGAACGCGGACGCCATGGGCCACAGGGACAAGACGCTCGTGAACTGTGCAAGCGGCGAGTACTTCGGCGCGGTGGACCGGGCGGCCTTGACGCTGCCGGTGCTGAACTGCCGTTTCCTGGAAGAGAAGGACGGCGAAGCGCGGATCATCTCGTTCTACGCCAAGCGGGCGCGCGGGATGCTGGCCAGGTTCGCCATCGACAACCGGATCGCCCGGCGGGAGGACCTGAAGGGGTTCGACGTGGC
Source organism: Phenylobacterium sp. (assembly GCF_036563385.1). Lineage (GTDB taxonomy): Bacteria > Pseudomonadota > Alphaproteobacteria > Caulobacterales > Caulobacteraceae > Phenylobacterium. The sequence goes on along the minus strand of NZ_DATCML010000011.1, from coordinate 574,555 downwards.
CGGCTATCGTTTCGTGCCCGAGCTTTCGAGCGAGGACGAGTTCACCTTCGCCCGGCCGCAGCCGCCGCCGGCCGGCGCAGCCAAGGACGCCTGACCCATGCCGCAACCCTACAACCTCGAGGGCCAGGCGGCCGTCGTCACCGGCTCGACCAGCGGCATCGGCCAGGCCATGGCCCAGGCCCTGGCGGCTCAGGGCGTGAACGTGATCCTGAACGGCTTCGGCGACCCGGCGCAGATCGAGGCGGACCGGCGGCGGATCGAGGCCGAGACGGGCGTGAAGGTGGCCTACCACGGCGCAGACATGACCAAGCCGACCGAGATCGAGGACCTGGTGGACATGGCGCGCCGGGAGTTCGGCCGCCTCGACATCCTGGTGAACAACGCGGGCATCCAGCACGTGGCGCCGGTGGACGAGTTCCCGCCGGAGAAGTGGGACGCGATCATCGCCATCAACCTGTCGAGCGCCTTCCACGCCACACGGGCGGCCCTGCCGCTGATGAAGGCGGCCGGGCGCGGGCGGATCGTCAACCTGGCGTCGGCGCACGGCCTGGTCGCCTCGCCGTTCAAGTCGGCGTATGTGGCCGCCAAGCACGGGGTGGTGGGCTTCACCAAGTCGGTGGCCCTGGAGGTGGCGCGCCAGGGGATCACCGTGAACGCCATCTGCCCGGGCTATGTGAAGACGCCGCTGGTGGAGGCGCAGATCGGCGACCAGGCCAAGGCGCGGGGCATCGCGCCGGAGCGTGTGGTGGAGGAGGTGATCCTGGCCGCCCAGCCGAACAAGGCGTTCATCGACTATGGGCAGCTGGCGGGGCTGCTGCTGTACCTGTGCTCGGACATGGGCGGCGGGACGACCGGCGCCGCCTACACGGTGGACGGCGGCTGGACGGCGGCTTGACGGTCAGCCGGAAAGCAGCCCTCCTGCCTCCAACAACTGTTTGAAAACGAGGGAGGCATGCCATGGCGTTCAAGCCGTTCGACCTGACGGGCAAGGTGGCGCTGGTCACCGGCGGGAACGGGGGGATCGGGCTCGGCATGGCCGAGGGCCTGGCGGCGGCGGGCGCCACGGTGGCCATCTGGGGCCAGAACCCCGAGAAGAACGCCAAGGCTGAAGCGGCGCTGACGGCGCACGGCGGCCAGGTGCTGGTGCAGAAGGTGGACGTGGGCGACGAGGCCGCGGTGGTGGCCGCCGTGGCCGAGGTGGTCGAGCGCTTCGGTCGGCTGGACTTCTGCGCCGCCAACGCGGGGATCGGCGGCGGGGCGCCGTTCGAGGAGATGACCACGGAGAAGTGGCGCCGGGTGACCACGGTGAACCTGGACGCGGTGTTCTGGACCTTCCGCGAGGCTGTGAAGCCGATGATCGCCCGCGCCAAGGCGGGCGAGCCGGGGGGCTCGCTGGTGGTCACCTCGTCCACCTCAGCGATCCACGGCGCGCCGCGCAACCAGGCCTACGCGTCGACCAAGGGCGGGGTGCTGGCCATGGTCCGTGGCCTGGCGGTGGAATACGCCCGCTACGGGATCCGGGCGAACTCGATCCTGCCGGGCTGGATCGCCACCGACATGACCGCCGGCCTGCAGGCCTGGGACACCTTCAACGAGAAGGCTATCGGCCGGGTGCCGATGCGGCGCTGGGGCGAGGGCGAGGACTTTTCGGGCATCGCGGTCTACCTGGCGTCCGAGGCTTCCCGCTTCCACACCGGCGACAGCTTCGTCATCGACGGCGGGTATACGATCTTCTGATCTCTCTCCTCTCCCGCGAAGCGGGAGAGGGCAGGGTGAGGGGCGGCTCGTACAGAGGGGTCGCGCCGGATGGGAGGTCGAGGGCCCTCGGGCCGGCATCCGGAGTGGTGGCGAGGTCCCAGCCGGCCCTCACCCTACCCTCTCCCCGTGCCGGGGGAGAGGAGAGTTACCTCGGGTCAGGGTTTCCAGCGTCAGGCGGCGGCGCCATCCTGACCGGGACGTCAAATCCGGAGGAACGCCATGGCCCTGCATACCAAGCTCTGCGACCTGCTGGGCGTGCAGCATCCGGTGATGCTGGCGGGCATGGGCGGGGTCTCCTACGCCGAACTGGTGGCGGCGGTGTCGAACGCCGGCGGCTATGGCGTGCTGGGCATGGCCGGGCGCGGCCCCGACTTCATCCGCGAGCAGATGCGGCAGGTCCGGAAGCTCACCGACAAGCCGTTCGGCGTCGACCTGCTGGCGGCGAGCCCCGACAGCCTGACGGCCTCCGTGGACGTAATCATCGGCGAGGGGGCCTCGTCGTTCGTCGCCGGGCTGGGCGTGCCCATGCCGATCCTCGAGAAGCTGAAGACCGCAGGCCTCAAGGTGATGGTGGTCTGCGGGGCGGTGAAGCATGCCGTAAAGGCCGAGCAGGCCGGCTGCGACGCGGTGATCTGCCAGGGCGGCGAGGGCGGCGGGCACACGGGCCTGGTGGGCACCATGCCTCTGGTGGCCCAAGCGGTGGACGCGGTGAAGGTCCCGGTGGTTGCGGCGGGCGGCATCTATGACGGCCGCGGCCTGGCGGCGGCGCTCAGCCTCGGGGCCGTCGGCGTCTGGATGGGCACCCGGTTCATCGCCTCGCAGGAGGCGCACGCGGGCGAGCTCTACCGGCAGACCATCGTCGAGGCCACCGACGAGGATACGGTGCGCACCCGCTGCTACTCGGGCAAGCCGATGCGGGTGAAGAAGAACCCCTATGTCGAGGACTGGGAAAGCCGGCCGGGCGACATCCAGGCCTTCCCGATGCAAGCGATGGTCTCGCACCAGGCTGGGGTGATGGGCGGCATCGGCGGCCAGATCGAGGGGCTGGACGCCGACCGCTCCTGCTTCGCCATGGGCCAGTCGGCGGGCGGGGTCCACGAGGTGCTGCCGGCCGGCGAGATCGTGCGGCGAATCCTCGCCGAGGCGGAGACCGCGCTGGACGCGGTGGCGGCGCTCCGGACGCGGACGCCGCAGCCGGCCTAGGGCGCGATCGCCAGATAGCCCGGCGGGTCCTTGAGGAAGGCGCCGAAGTCGGCCAGGCAGGCCCGCCACGCGGCCACCTGGGTGAGCATCTCCTGGCGGGTGTCGCCGGCGAACAGCAGGGTGGAATAGAGCACGTGCGGCTTGCCGGCCCGGTCCTGGGTCAGGCGGCAGGTGAGCGAGCTCTGGTTGAAGCCGTTGAGCTGGGCGAGCGTCGGGGAGCTGCGCTCGGCCACCGCTTCGAACTGCACGGCGCTGCAGGCGCGGCCCTGAGGGCTGCAGCCGGCGAACTGGGCGGTGAAGCCGCCGGCGGGGGAGGTGACCTTCAGCAGCACGCCGTCGCCTTCGCGCCGGTCGGTCACGGCTTTGGCGTCCACCGAGGCGAGCAGGTCGATCAGGCTTGCCGGGTCGCGGGCGTCGAACGGGCCGGCGGGCGCGGCCTTGGCGGGCGCGGTCTTTGGCGGCGTGGCCTTGGGGGCGGCGGCCTTGGCGGGGGCGGGCCTGGCGGAAGGCGCCTGGGCCGCAGCCGGGGCGGCGAAGGCCAGGGCGAGGAGCAGGGCGGTGAGGGCGCGCGGCATCATGCCGAGCTATCAGACCTGCGACCTGGGCGCGAGCATGGCGGCCGCGTCAGGCCGCCGTCTGGCCCGCCGGGACCTGTTCGGCTACTCTGCGGCCGATCTGCACTGGAGTTCCTGGATGCGCGCTGTCGTCGTGGCCCTCGGTCTGGCCGCCCTCTCCCTTCCCGCCCTGGCGCTCGCCCAGGCCCAGCCGGCGGAGCCGGCCCAGCCCGCCCCGCAGGCGGCGCCCTCGGCCCGCGAGCGGATGGAAGCCGACAAGCTGCGCCCGGGGCGCGGCCAGCTCGAGAGCTATGTGGGCGAGAAGAAGGGCTCCGGCGTCGGCGGCGACGACAAGCGCAAGTGGGAAAGCACGCGCGACAAGATCGACGCGGCGCTCGCCCAGGGCGACTGCGCCGGCGCCCGCAAGATCGCCACCAACGAAGGGCTGCACGACCTCGCCGCCCAGATCCGCCGGGCCTGCAAGAAGAGCTAGGCCCGGCTCCACCAGAGACGGAGGTTCAGTTCGATGCGCGTACTCGTTGCTCTCGTCGGTCTCGGCCTCCTAGCGGCGCCCGGCCTCGCCAACGGCCAGACGGCGCCTGCCCCCCCCGACCGTGACCCCGCCGGCTGCCGCGTCGGGGCTTCGGTGGGTTGCCCCTCGCTGCGCGCAGGCGCCGATCCTCAGATGCAGTTCGCCAGCGTCCGGCGCCGGCAGGCCTGGGAGGCGCTGAAGGCGAAGGTCGATCCCGCCCTGGCCGCCGGCCGCTGCGACGAGGCCCGGGCCATCCTGGTGGACGAAGGCCGGCACGAGCTTGCCGACAAGGTCGAAAAGGCCTGCAAGGCCCGCAGCTGAGTCCAGCAGCAGCTCTCGATTTCCGTATCGTGCAGCTCTGACCGCCGATAGTCTCTTCGAAGACTTCGGAGGGATCCCATGGAACTGGCTGTCGCGCTCGTCTTCCTGGCGCTCGCGGTGATCGTGGCGCTGAGCGCCATCAAGATCGTGCCGCAGGGGCGCGAATACACGGTGGAGCGGTTCGGCCGCTACACCCGCACCCTGAAGCCTGGGATCAGCTTCCTGACGCCGTTCGTCGAGAGTGTGGGCCGCAAGGTCAACATGATGGAGCAGGTCCTGGACGTGCCGCGCCAGGAGGTGATCACCAAGGACAATGCGGTGGTCCAGGTGGACGGCATCGTCTTCATCCAGGTGATGGACGCCGCCGCCGCCGCCTACCGGGTGGACAACCTGAACTACGCCATCGCCCAGCTGGCCATGACCAACCTGCGCACGGTGGTGGGCTCCATGGAGCTGGACGAGGTGCTGTCGCAGCGCGACCAGATCAACTCGCGCCTGCTGAACGTGATCGACGACGCCACCAGCCCCTGGGGCGTGAAGGCGGCGCGGATCGAGATCAAGGACCTGCAGCCGCCGCCGGACATCACCAACGCCATGGCGCGGCAGATGAAGGCCGAGCGCGAACGGCGGGCGGTGATCACCGAGGCCGACGGCGAGAAGTCCGCCGCCATCGCGCGTGCGGAGGGCGCCAAGCAGGCCGCCATCCTGGAGGCCGAGGGCCGGCGCGAGGCGGCGTTCCGAGACGCGGAGGCCCGCGAACGGGAGGCGGAGGCCGAGGCCAAGGCCACCGAGCTGGTCTCCAACGCCATCGCCCGTGGCGACGTGAACGCGATCAACTACTTCGTGGCCCAGAAGTATGTGGAGGCCTTCTCGCGGCTGGCCGACAGCCCGCAGCAGAAGACCGTCATCGTGCCGGCCGAGATGGGGGCGCTGGTGGGCTCGATCGCCGGCATCGGCGAGCTGGTGAAGACGGTGCAGGCCGACGGCCCGACCCCGCCGCCGCGCCCGCGCGCCGGCCGCGCCGCCGCCGTGCCGCCCACGGGAGGCTGAACCATGGACGGGGCGATCGAACTCTACTCCGCCCACCCGTTCTGGGCCTGGGCGGCGGTGGGCGCCGCGATCCTGGCGGTGGAGATCCTCACCGGCAGCGGCTGGCTGCTCTGGGCGGCCGCCTCGGCGGCGGCGGTGGGATTGGCGAGCCTGGCCGACCTGTCGCTGTCCGCCGCCTTGCTGCTCTACGCCGGCCTGACCATCGTCTCGACGCTCGCGGCGCGCCGCTACCTGCCGCGGCGGATCCTGGGACCCGACGGGGACATCAACGACAACGTCGGGCGCCTCGTCGGCCACCGCGGCGAGGCCGTCGCCGCCTTCGAGAACCGGTCCGGCCGGGTTTCGATCGACGGGAAGGAGTGGGCGGCCGAGCTCGAGGGCGGCGAGCGGCTCAGGGCGGGCGCGCGGGTGGAGGTCGTGGGCGTGGACGGCGCCCGGCTGAAGGTGCGCGAAGCCGAGGCTTCGCCGTAACGCAGGTCTGCGGCCGGACCCGGGACAAGGCCGGCGAGGGTCTCTTAAGCCGTTGGAAGAACGCCACACTTCGGCCGGCATCGCGGCTCATCTTGACCCTTTAGGAGACGTGGCGCTTATGTGCGCGCCGCAAGGAAACACCCTGGAGAGAAACCCGAGATGAGGTCCAAGGCATTCGGACTGGCCGCGGCGCTGGTCGCCGCCGTGCTGGTCCCCGCGGCCGCCCTGTCGCAGGCCAAGAAGGGCGGCGGCGAGATCAGCGAAGCCCAGCGCAAGCAGGGCATGGCCGAAGCGCCGGCCCTCGTTCAGACCCTGGGCCTCGCCTGCAACGTCACCGACGCGCGGTTCGTCGGGAAGCAGGAAGACAAGAAGGCCAAGACCTCCACCAGCTTCTACGAAGTGGCCTGCCAGCAGGGCATGGGCTTCGTGGTGCAGGCCCCGGCCGGCGGCGCGCCGACCGCCTTCACCTGCATCGAGGCGAACACGGTCCCCGAGGGCGGCAAGGAAGCCGCGCTGCCCTGCAAGCTGCCGGCCAACAGCGACCCGAAGTCGGTGCTGACGCCGATGATCCAGAAGGCCGGCGCGGCCTGCACCCCCGAGCGGGTGCGCGGCATCGGCCAGGGCAAGACCCAGACCTTCATCGAGGTCGCCTGCCAGGGCGGCGAGGGCTATGTGGTCATCGCCTCCGCGCCGTTCGACCCGGCCAAGCCGGCCACGGCGCAGAACTGCCTGAACTTCGATGACGCCAACGGCAACATCAAGTGCACCCTGACCGACGCGGCGACGCGCCTGGCGGTGGTCGACACCTACGCCAAGACGAACCAGTGCGCCGTGAAGGATCGCCGTTTCGTCGGCACCTCGAAGGACGGCGCCAACTTCTTCGAAGCCTCCTGCCAGGACGGCAAGGGCTACATCTACAAGGTCGTCAACGGCCAGGTCGCCCAGAACTGGGACTGCGGCAAGGCCCAGGGCGTGCTCGGCGGTTGCACCCTGACCGACGCCCGTCAGGCGCAGAGCGAACAGGCCGGCCTCTACACCCGCCTGGCCAAGTCCGCCGGCGGCAACTGCGACGTCGAGAAGTACGCCCTGTTCCCGATGCGCGGGCAGGAAGAGGTCGTGGAACTGGTCTGCAAGGGCGGCGCCGGCGGCGTCGGCATCTTCCCGGCCAACGGCAAGGGGCAGTTCCTCGACTGCGGCCGCGCCCTGGTGGCCGGCTATAAGTGCGGCCTCTCGGCCAAGGTCGACTACTCGGCCCTGACCGCCGACCTGAAGAAGAACAACGTCCAGTCCTGCGTGGTCTCGAACTCGCGCCTGATGGCCAAGACGCAGAAGGGCACCACCCTGGTGGAAGTCGCCTGCGCCGACGGCCTGAAGGGCTATGTGCTCGAGTACAACACCACCCCGACCGTGAGCGCGATCGGCGCGACCGGCTGCGCCTTCTCCGGCGGCTGCAAGCTGCCGGGCAACACCTAGACGCAGGCGAGAGCCTGAACGAACGAGGCCCGCGGGGTGACCCGCGGGCCTTTTTCTTTGGGCGCGCCGCCTACCTTCCCGCGTGGGAAGGGAAGATCAGATGGCGGCTTCGATGAAGGTGGGGCCGCGCTGGGCCATGGCGGCGGCGAAGGCCTTGTCGAAGTCCTCGCCGGTCTCGCAGCGGACGGCCGGCAGGCCAAAGCCCCTGGCGACCGAGACCCAATCGATCTTCGGGTCGCCCAGGTCGAGGAGCTTGGAGGCGGAGGGACCGGCCTGGCCGGCGCCCGTCCGCGTCATCTCCACATTGAGGATGCGGTAGGTGTGGTTGGCGAAGACCACGACGGTGATGTCGAGGTTCTCCCGGACCATCGTCCAGAGCGCCTGGACCGTGTACATGGCCGCGCCGTCGCCGTTCAGCGACAGGATCTTGCGGTCCGGGCAGGCGACAGCGGCGCCGACGGCCAGCGGCAGGCCGATGCCGATGGCTCCGCCGGTCAGCGCCAGGGTCTCGTGGGCCCGGGCTGTCGCGACCCCGGCCGCCACGCCGGTGCCGGAGGTCACCGCGTCGTCGCAGATCACCGCGCCTTCCGGCATGTGCCGGGCGATCGAGGCGCCCACGTGGTAGGGGTTGAGACGGCCCGAGGGGGCCGCGTCGGGGATGGCGAGCGGCTGCACGGGCCCTTCAGCAGGAGCGCCCAGGGCGTCGGCGAGGGCGGCGAGGCCGGCGACAGGATCCTCCGACCGCTCAGCGAGCGTCAGGGTCTCGCAGCCTTCTGGCACGAGCACGCTTGGCCGGTCCGGATAGGCGAAGAAGGCCACCGGCGTGGTCGTGCCGACGAAGACCATCAGGTCGACGCCCTCCAGCTCGGCCAAGGCCATCTCGCCGAAATAGGGCATCTTCTTCGGCAGGAAGACGCCGGCGCCGCGCGCCTGCCGGGCTACGAAGGTGTCGGAATAGACGGTGACCCCGGCCGCTTCGAGGCGGGCGGCGGCCCTCAGCGCCTCGCCGCGGCAGGCCTCGCCTCCCAGAAGCACCACGGGCTTCTTCGCGGCCTTGATGGCCTGGGCGGCGGCGTCCACCGCCTGGCCAGCCGGGGCCGGCCGGGTGGGCTTCTGGGCGATGACCGGCTCGCCTTCGGTCGGCAGCCAGGCGGAGTCGGCGGGCAGCACCAGGCTGACCGGGCCGCCCGGGGGGCCGTAGCTGGCGGCTACCGCCTCGGCGGCGAGGCCCGCGACGCTGTGGGGCGTGTCCGCGGAGCGCACCCAGATGGAATTCGGCTTCACCAGGGTGGCGATGTCGGAGTTCAGCGGCGCGTCGTACTGGCGGTGGTAGGTGGCGTGGTCGCCGACCACGTTGACGATCGGGGTGAAGGCGCGCCGGGCGTTGTGCAGGTTGGCCACGCCGTTGCCGTAGCCGGGGCCGAGGTGCAGCAGGGTGCAGGCGGGCTTGCCCGCCATCCGGCCGTAGCCGTCGGCGGCGCCGGTGGCGACACCCTCGAACAGGCAGAGCACCGGGCGCATCTCGGGCTTGCCGTCCAGGGCGGCGACGAACTGCATCTCGCTGGTGCCAGGGTTGGCGAAGCAGGCGGTGACGTCGTTGGCCACCAGGGTCGAGATCAGGGCGTCGGCGCCGTTCATTTAAACACCATCACGTCAGGAGAAGGGGGATCGGCGAACAGCCGCTGGACGGCGGCCGCGTGCCGGGCGCGGGCCAGGCTCTGGGCGATGTAGCCCTTGTCGGTGATCTCGCCGGAATGCGGATCGGGCGGCTCGGGCAGGACGAGGGCGCGCGCGACCCGGCCGCCGGAGCCCTTCGCCTTGCCGTTGAAGCGGGCGAGCCCCGCGCGGACCGCGGCCTCCACCTCAGTCCGCGACAGGGTGGGGTTGGGATAGAACAGCAGGCCCACGTGCTGGCCCCCCTCGCCGCAGACCACCGCGTCGGTGACCGCCGAGCCGACCGCGCCGACCGCCCCGATCCGCAGGTCGCCGACGCTGACGAAGGTGCCGGACGCCAGCTTGAAGTTCTCGGACAGCCGGCCGTCGTAGACCATGCCTTCGCGTGGGTCCGACGGGTCAACGAGGCGTGCGGCGTCGCCGATGAGGTAGAAGCCCTCGTCGTCGAAGATGCTGGCGTTCAGGTCCGGCCGGCCGAGATAGCCCTCGGTGATCTGCGGACCTTTGACGCGGAACTCCATCTTGCCGGCGTTGGGCGTAAGGCGGACCGATGTGCCCGGGATCGGCAGGCCGATCATCCCCATGCGGGCGTTCGGCCAATGCACGTTGCAGGCGGTGGGGCCCGTCTCCGTCGCGCCATAGCCGGAGCCGAAGCTGATCCGCTCGCCAACGGTACGCGCCGCCACCGCCTGGATACGGTCCGCGGTCGCCTGGCCGAGCGCCGCGCCGCCGTACTGCAGCAGCCGGACGCGAGAGAAGAAGGTGCGGGCGAGGGCGTCGTCCTTCTCCAGCTCCTCGGCCAGCAGCATCCAGCCGGCCGGCACCATATTCTGGTAAGTGGGGGCGATCTCGCGCAGGTTCCGCAGGGTCTCGCCGAACCGGGCGGCGGTCGGCTGCCCGCGGTCGATGTACAGCGTGCCGCCGCGGTGCAGCCCCATGTGCAGAATGGCGTTGGCGCCCAGGCTGTGGCTCCAGGGCGCCGAGTGCAGCATCACCGGCGGCTCGGGATCGTCGAAGCAGGCCTCGATCTGGGCCGCGTTCAGCGAGATGGCCCGATGGGTGCAGATCACCGCCTTGGGGTGGCCGGTGGACCCCGAGGTCAGCAGGTACTTGCCGTGGTCGCCGGGCTGAGCGGTGAATTCGGCGGCGGCGCCCCGGAAGAGACGCTCCAGCGGGATGTCGCCGGGCCGGCCGTTGCGTCCGGCGATGACCGGCAGCCCGGCGAGGCAGGGGTTCGCCAGGCCGTCGGCAAACAGCTCCGCGTCCTCCGTGTAGACCGCGGCGGGATTGAGGATCTGCACGGCGTGGGCGAGACGGGCCGGGTTCGCCCCCTTCAGACCGTATTGCGGGGAGACGGGGGCGACCGGCATGCCCTGGCTCATGGCCGCATACTTGATCAGCGCGTGGTCGATCGCGTTGCCGGACAGGATCAGCAGGGGCCGCGCGCCGACGACGCCCAGCTCGCGGAGCCCGCCGGCCAGAATGGCGACGCGCTCGCGGGCCTCGGCGAAGGTGAGGGTGCGCCAGCCCTCGCCCGAGCGCTCGGCCAGCCAGACCCGGTCGGGGGCCGCCCGGGCCCAATGCTCAAGGGCCGCGACCGTGGTGAGGAAACGCTCGGAGAAGGGCGTCGGATTGGTGAGCACCAGATCCCCGCCGGCCCTGGAGTCCACCTCGAGCCGGCGCGGCGCGTAGCGGGGGTCGCGGAAGGGCGCAGTGTCGGTCCGGAGCTCGGCGTCCATCTGTCGAGGGTTACGGGCGGCGGGGCCGAAAGGAAAGCCCAACCTTCCGCACTTGCGCACGGGGGCAGGCGGTCGGTGAGAGGACGGTTGCAAAACACCGTCGTGCGTGCCTGTTCTCCGCCGGACAGCACTGGGGGGCGCCGGGCTTGGAGAGCGTCGCGACAGGGAGAGCCTTTGTCGGCCAGTCCGGCGTCCTGCTCGCTCTGCTCGGCGTCCTGGCGGCGCCCGCGATGGCGCAGCAGGAGCCGCAGGCGGACGACGCGGCGCCGCCCGAGACCAGCTCTACCGAAGCGGCGGCGCCGCCGCAGCCGCGAGAGCCGGTGGTGGTTCGCCACAGGGTGCTGCGCTCGCCCACGGGCGAGGACGTTTCGGCGCTCTATCCCGACGCAGCGGCGCTGGCCGATCTGGGCGGCCGGGCGGTCGTCGAATGCACCGTCGCCCTCTCCACGCGGCTGGAGGCCTGCAGGGTCCTCGAGGAGGAGCCCAAGGGCTACGGGTTCGGCGACGCGGCGGTGCGCACGGCGATGCTCTACCGGATCGCGCCACCCACCATCGACGGCGAGCCTGTGCCCGGCACCAAGTTCCGGGTGCCCGTGCGCTTCGCCATGGCGGACGGTCCGCCCCGGCCGGTCAAGCCGCCACCCGCGCAGCCGGATGGGGCCCAGCCGGCTCAGCAGGGGAAACAGAAGGGCGCCGACACGGCGAAGCGCGAGGATCGGCCGAAGCGGCCGGCGGTGCGCGCCGCCGGGGCGCTCTGGGCGCCGCTGTCGTTCGCAGCGGCGCTCATGCTGGCGACCGCCGCGGCCTTCCTCTGGCCCGTACAAACCCGGCCGCGGCGCAGGGCGCGCCCATGGGCCTGACGCACTCTGCGGAGACACGATGATCGTTGGCATCGATCTGGGCACCACCAACTGCGCGGTCGGCGTTTGGCGTGACGGCCGTCCGGAGCTGATCCCCAACAGCCTGGGCCATCGGCTGACGCCCTCTGCGGTGAGCGTCGACGAGGACGGCGCGATCCTGGTCGGCCTGCCGGCGCGCGAGCGGCAGACGACGCATCCGCAGAACACCGCCACAGCCTTCAAGCGCTACATGGGCTCCACCCGGCGAACGCGGCTCGGCAAACACGAATTCCTGCCGGAGGATCTCTCCGCCCTCGTGCTGCAGCGCCTGAAAGGCGACGCCGAAGCCTTCCTGGGCGAGCCGGTGACCGAGGCGGTGATCACTGTTCCCGCCTACTTCAACGACAAGCAGCGCAAGGCCACGCGCCGCGCGGGAGAGCTCGCGGGGCTGAAGGTCGAGCGGCTGTTGAACGAGCCGACGGCGGCGGCGCTGGCCTACGGCATCCACGAGCTGGCGGACGAAAGCCGGTTCCTGGTGTTCGACCTAGGCGGCGGCACCTTCGACGTCTCGGTGCTCGAGATCTTCGAAGGCGTCATCGAGGTGCGCGCCTCGACCGGTGACAACCGGCTGGGCGGCGAGGATTTCAACGAAGTGCTGGTGGACGGCTTCGTCCGCCTCCCCGGCGTCGCGTTCGCCGAGCGCGACCGACAGGATCCGGTGCTGCGGGAGCGGCTGCGGGAGGCCGCCGAGAAGGCCCGGCGGGCGCTCACCGACGAACCCGCGGTGACCATGTCGCTGACCTGGCGCGACGAGACGGTCGCGGCGGAGGTCACGAGCGAGATGTTCGAGACGTGGGCCGAGCCCCTGGTGCAGCGGCTGCGCGAGCCTGTCCTGCGGGCCCTGCGCGACAGCCAGCTGCGCGCCGACCAGCTGCAGGAGGTCGTGCTGGTTGGCGGGGCGACCCGGATGCCGCTCGTCCGCCGCACGGCGACACGCATGTTCGGCCGCTTCCCGGCCCATGCCGTCCATCCGGACGAGGCCGTGGCCATGGGCGCCGCGGTGCAGGCGGGGCTCAAGGCCCGTGACGCGGCGCTGAAGGAGGTCGTTCTGACCGACGTCTGCCCCTACTCCCTGGGGACGGAGTCGGTGGAGCGGGGGCCGACGGGCGCCTTCCGGGAGCCGGTGTTCGTGCCGATCATCGAGCGCAACACCATCATCCCGGCGAGCCGGGTGTCGAGCTTCGTCAATGCGCAGGACAACCAGCGCCAGGTGGACCTGCGGATCTTCCAGGGGAGTCGCGCCGGCCGGCCGACAACATCCTGCTGGGCAGCCTGACGGTGCCGGTGCCGCCAGGGCGGGCGGGCGAGGTGCAGCTGGACGTTCGCTTCACCTACGACGTGAACGGCCTGCTGCAGGTGGAGGTCCACGTGCCGCGGACGGGCGAGCGCCGGGAAATCACCATTGTCGACGACGACACCCTCACGGCCGAACAGATCGAGAAGCAGAAGGCTGCGCTGGCCGCCCTGAAGCAGCATCCCCGCGACGACGACGCCAACCGCCATGCCCTCGCCCGCGCCGAGCGCTGCTACGAAACCTTCCTGGGCGACCGGCGGGACTATGTGGCGCGGCTGATCAGCGAGTTCGAGGCCGTCCTGGAGACGCAGGACCCACGGGCGGCGGAGCATGCCCGCAAGGCGCTCAACGAGCGGCTGGACGCGCTCGAAGGCGAGACCTGGCTGTGAGCAGCCGCTCCATCTGGCGCACCCTAGGGATCGCGGCCACCCGCGACCGCAGCGCGATCCGGCGGGCCTATTCGGTTCGGCTGAAGGCGACGAACCCGGAGGACGACCCGGAGGGCTTCCAGGAGCTGCGCTCCGCCTACGAGCGGGCGCTGGCTATGGCCGAGGCGCCGGAGGCGTATGCCGAGCCGGTGCAGCCGGAGGCGGACTGGACCGCGGGTCCGGCTGACGACCCCTTTCCGGAACGTTCGAGGCCCGAGCCCGCGGAGCCGCGCCCGCCGGCGGAGGTCCCCGGCGTCAGCCGCGAGGAGGTGGCCGACCTCCAGGCGCGGTTCGAACGCCTGGATCGGCTGCTCGACGCACCGGAGCGGGACGAGGACGCCATCCTGATCGCCTTCGACTATGCCCTGCGGGCGCCCGCCCTGGAGGCGGTGGTGCTGCGCGACCAGGCCGAGGCCTGGGTGGCGTCGGCCATCCTGGACCGCGCGCCTCAGGCCGACCTGCTGATCCCCGGAGCCATTCAGGCCTTCGGCTGGAGCGACGCCGGCCTGGATTGGCGGCACACCTGGGTCGACGCGGTGCTCGCCCGCCACAGGACCTTGGAGGTCGTCGCGCGCCTCTCCAGCCGACGTTCGCCGTTCCATGCCGGGTACCGGGCGCTGGTCGAGCCGCCCGTCGGACTCCGCGCCTGGCGCAACCGCCTCACGCCGGGGCTGCCCGGCAAGGTGCGTGTGGTTCTCCACCACCTGGACGAGGCCGGCGCGCCGGAGCAGCTCGATACGGCCGCGCTCGCGTGGTGGACGGAGCGGCTGCGGCGCAGGCGCCCTTGGGTGGAGTGGTCGATCCTCGCCTTCCTCAGCTTCAGCGTCGCCGGGGGTTACTTCCAGTCGACGGGCGTGGCGGGCGCCTCGCCGCCAGAATTTTGGGGGACGGCCGCCGCGATGGTCGTGCTGGCCGCCGTGGCCGTCGGCGTCGGGGCCGGACCGGCGCGCCGCGCCCTGCGGCGGCGCTGGCCCTTCTCGGAGCCGGCCTGGCTGCGGTACGGCTGGGCCCTCGCCGGCGTGGGCGTCCTGGCGCTCGCGGGCTTGGCTCCGACCAGCCCGCCCGTGACGCTCGCGGTGCTTGGCCTGGGGCTGCTCACGCTCGTGTGGTCCGTTGCGCTGGCCTCGCCGGACCTGGACGAGCCGGAGGTGCTACGCCTGCGGTACTGGTGGATCTTCCGGGCGGACCTGAAGCTCTCCCGCGCCGGATACATGGCGGTTTCCCTGCTGCCCCTGCTGCTGCTCCACTTCTCCGTGACGACCGATCTGGCGGACCGGGCCTGGGGGCAGACCGGCCTGGCGCTTGTCCTCGTCGGCGCCGCGCAGGCGGCGGGCTACAAGGATCTCCGGGCCGCCTGGCTGGGCGCGACGTCCGCCCGCACCCGCATCGTCGTCCTGGGGATGGCGCTGGCGGCGGTCGCCGCCCTGCCGACCCTGCTCTGGGCCACAGCGCCGGGGCCGAGGTGGGTGGGCGGCGCCGTCGCTCTGGTGGCGGTGTTCATGCTGGGACACATGTGGGCGCTTCCGGAACGCACGGGCCTGACCGCCCGGCACCTGATCGCCAACCTGGGCTGGCTGCCCGCCATCGTCATCGGCGTCGCCGTCGGCGACACGACGGGGCAGGGCAACGCCGCCCTGCTGTTCGGGGGCATGTGGGTCCTCGCAATTGCCGCTGCGGGCCTGGTGGGGGCGCTGCGCGAGGAGATCGTGCTGACGCGGCCGGCTCCGCGGACGGCCTAGCCCAGCGAGCGTCGTCGCCGCTCGAGGTAGAGCCGCTCGGCGGGCGGCGGCCTCAGGGCGAGGGCGGCGTCCAGGGCGGCCCGGGCTTCCACCGCCTCACCGGCCGCGGCGAAGAGGCCGGCGCGGGCGGCGTGGTATGGGAGCCAGGCCTGCAGGCGTTCGGGCCCGACCTGGGCCAGGGCGGCGAGGCCCTGGTCGGGGCCGAAGGCCTCGCCGATCGCGACGGCGCGGTTCACGGCGGTGACCGGTGTGGGGCGAAGGGCCAGCAGCACGTCGTACAGCGCGGCGATGTCGCGCCAGGGGGTCGCTCCGGTCTCGGCGCGGGTCAGGTGGGCGCCGTGGATGGCCGCCAGCACCTGGCGCGGGCCGCTGCGGCCCAGCCCTGCGGCCCGATCCATCAGCCGGACGCCGGCGGCGATCAGGTCGCGCCGCCAGAGGCCGACGTCCTGCTCGTGAGGCGGGACCATGGCGCCGCTGTCGTCCAGGCGGGCCGGCCGACGGGCCTCGGCGAAGCGCACCAGGGCGGCGAGCGCGAGGACTTCGGGGTCGTCGGGGAGCAACTCGGCCAGCAGGCCCGACAGCCGCAGCACCTCGGCTGCGAAACCGGCGGTGTCGCCCGCCAGCGCGGCGTCCTCGTAAGCCTGGGCGTAAGCGATCTCCAGGGTGGCCAGCACCGCCTCGATCCGTTCGGGCCAGGCGGCGGGGCTGGGGACCTCGAAGGGAACGCCCGCCGCCGCGATCTTGGTCTTCGCCCGGGTGATCCGCTGGAGCATGGTCGGTTCGGGGACGAGGAAGGCGCGGGCGAGACGCTCGGCGCTGAGGCCGCACACCACCTTCAGGGTCAGGGCGGCGCGTGCGTCCAGGGCGAGCGCCGGATGGCAGCAGACGAAGATCAGCCGCAGGCGCTCGTCGGGGATGGGCTCGTCGGCGGCCATCAAAGCCTCCTCGGGCGTCGGCGGCGGCTCTGGGGCGTCCGGGACTAGACGGGCGCGCACGGCGGCCCGGCGGCGGGCGTCCAGCGCCTTGCGCAGGGCCGCGCGCCACAGCCAGGCGCCGGGATCGCGGGGGGCCTGGTTCGGCCAGGCGGCCAGGGCCGCGGCGGCCGCCTCCGCGAAGGCGTCCTCCGCCTGGTCGAGGTCGCGCAGGCGGGCCGCCAGGGCCGCGACGACCCGCGGCCGGGCCTCGGCGATCGCCCGCCCGAACGCCGTCACTGGTCGTGGACGATGAGCGGCCGGACCTCGATCTTCGTGCCCTCGACGCCGGGCACGCGGCGCGCGATGGCCAGGGCCGCGTCGAGGTCCGGCACGTCGATCACGTAGTAGCCGCCGAAATGCTCCCGGGTTTCGGCGAAGGGTCCGTCGTGGATGGTCTGCCGGCCGCCGGCGCCGGTGAGCACGGTGGTGGCCGTCTCGACGCCCTGCAGCCCGGCGCCTTCGATCTGGACGCCCGCCGCGCGGAGCTCTTCCGCAAGCGCCATGTGCCTGCCGACCACATCCTGCAGCAGGGCCTCGCCGCCTTCGCCCTCGTAGGCGTCGGCCGGTTCGTAGACGAGCAGCATGTATTGCATTGGAAGTCCCCTCGGGGTTTGAAGTCTGCGCGACGTCGATGCGTGCGTCACCCCGGAGACGCGCCGCGTCGGCCGGATTCGACAGGGGTAGGCTGATGCGTGCGTTTTTCTTCTCGGCGGCCCTGCTGGCGCTCTGGCCTGCCCACGCCCTGGCCCAGGCGCCGGCTGCGACACCGGACGCCCACACCCGGGCGCTGGCCGCCGGCTACAAGGCGGCGTTCCTGTGCAGCGACCTGTTCAACGCCGGCCAGACGCCGGAGCAGGTGGCGGCCGACGACCTGGAGGGGATCTATCCCGACTACCAGGTGCTGGTCCGGGAGCTGCCGGCCGAAATCGACCGGGACCGCAAGCAGGTGAGCGTCCGGTTCGACAAGCACCTGGCGCCGCGGGTGGCGGCCTGGCGGCCGAACCTCGGCTGCAGCCAGCTGCCGATCGGTGCGGAGCCCGAGGCGGCCGCGGTCCTGCCGCGCTTCGACGCCGCGCCGCCCAACACCGCCGGTCGCAAGTGGCCGGACGGAGACGTGCATCCGAAGGTGCGCACGCCGGCCAAGCTGGCGCGCGTGGCCCAGGCGGCGTTCGACGGCGCGACTTATGGCGAGGGCTCGAAGACCACGGCGGTCCTGGTGCTGAAGGACGGGCGGATCGTGGCCGAGCGCTACCGCGCCGACTTCGACATGCATACCCCGCAGCGCACCTGGTCGGCGGCCAAGAGCCTGACGGCGACGGTGGTCGGCCGGGCAGTGCAGCTGGGTATCGCCAAGGTGGATGCGCCGGCCAACATCCCGGAGTGGAAGGTCCCGGGCGATCCGCGCGCGAAGATCACCCTCGCCCAGCTGATGAACATGGGCAGCGGGCTATGGACGGACGGCCCCGGCAACCGCACGGATGAGGTCTATGTGGGCGGCGGCCTGGTCACCGATTGGGCCACGCGGATGCCGCTGGAGGTCCGGCCGGGAACGCGCTTCCGGTACGCCAACAACGACACCCTGCTGGCCGCGCGTAGCGTGCGGGCGAGCCTGGGCGACGGCGAGCGCGCGCTGGCCTTCCCGTTCCAGGAGCTGCTCTGGAAGATCGGCATGACCCACACCACGCCGGAGACCGACTGGCAGGGCAACTACATCCTCTCCAGCCAGCTGTGGACCACGGCCCGGGACCTCGCCCGGCTGGGGCTGCTCCACCAGAACGATGGGGTGTGGAACGGCGAGCGCCTGCTGCCGGAAGGCTGGGCCAGGTTCGTGGCGACGCCGGCGCCGGCCCAGCCGCCCAGCGGCCCAGGCTATGGCGCGTTCTTCTGGCTCTACGGCCAGGCCCAGGGCCTGCCCGAGGGCACCTACGGCATGAACGGCAACCGCGGCCAGTACGTGCTGATCGTGCCGTCGAAGAAGGTGATCGTGGTCCGCCGCGGCTATGACCCGGCCGGCAAGCGCTTCGACGAGGCCAGGTTCGCGAAGGACGTGCTGGCGGCGCTGGAGTAGCTCAGCCCGCAAGGGTCTCCTGGAACCGCACTGGCTGGCCCCGGTGAGGCGCCACGATCTCGTCCTCGCGCATCACCACGGTCCCGCGGATGACCGTCGCCACCGGCCAGCCCTTGGCCTCCATGCCGTCGAAGGGTGTCCAGCCGACGCGGCTGGCCATGTCGTCATGCCGGAAGGTGCGGCGGGCCTTCAGGTCGACGATGGTCAGGTCCGCGTCGTAGCCCACCGCCAGCCGGCCCTTGTCGGCGAGATTGAACAGGCGGTTGGCGCCGTGGCTGGTCAGGTCGACGAGGCGCTCGAGCGTGAGCCGGCCCTCGGCCACATGGGTCAGCATCACCGGCAGCAGGGTCTGCACGCCCGGCATCCCGGAGGGCGAGGCGGGGTAGGGCCGGGCCTTCTCCTCGGAGGTGTGCGGCGCATGGTCGGAGCCCAGGACGTCGGCCACGCCATTAGCGACCCCCGCCCACAGGCCCGCCCGGTGGTGGGCGTCGCGGATCGGCGGGTTCATCTGGGCGTAGCCCTTCAGCCGTTCGTACGCCTCGGGACCGGCGAGGGTGAGGTGCTGCGGCGTCACCTCCACGGAGCAGATGTCCTTGTGCGCGGCGAGGTAGGCGATCTCGTCGGCCGTGGTGACATGCAGGATGTGGATGCGCTTGCCGAGGCTGCGGGCGATCCGGACCAGGCGCTCGGTGGACTGGATGGCAGACTGGGCGTCCCGCACCTCCGGGTGGCTGGTCCAGTCGCCCTCGCGGGCGAGGGCGCGGCGCTCGGCCAGGCGGTACTCGTCCTCGGAGTGGAAGGCGGCGCGGCGGTTGATGTTGCGCAGGACGGCCTCGACCCCGGCGTCGTCCTTGACCAGCAGGGTGCCGGTGGAGGCGCCCATGAACACCTTCACGCCGCAGCAGCCGGGCAGGCGCTCCATCTCGCCGAGCCACGGCGTGTTCTCGTGCGTCCCGCCGACGTAGAACGCGTGGTCGCAGTGCATGCGGTCGCGGGCGCGGGCGAGCTTGTCCGCCAACTGGTCGGGGTCGGTGGTGGTGGGCTCGGTGTTCGGCATCTCGAACACCGCCACCACGCCGCCGAGGACGGCGGCGCGCGAGCCGGTCTCCAGGTCTTCCTTCCACTCGAGGCCGGGCTCGCGGAAGTGGACCTGGGTGTCGATGACCCCCGGCATCACCGTCAGGCCCGCGGCGTCGAAAGTCTCGCCGGCGCTCGCCTGGGAGAGGTCGCCGATGGCGGCGATCTTGCCGCCGCGCACGCCCACGTCGGCCAGGCCTCGGCCGGCGTGGTTCACCACCTCGCCGCCACGGACGATCAGGTCGTAGGTGTCAGCCATGCGGGGTCTCAGCCATGCTTGGTTTCGCGGCGGGCGGGTTCGGTCTCGGCGAGCAGCGCCTCCGCCGCCTTTGCCACGGTCTCCACGCTGAGGTCCATCATGTGGCAGACCTGCTGCGAGAGGGCGGGATCGGCGTTCTTCACCTGCTCGAAGCTGCGGGGGCCGCGCACCACCCGCGCGTGCTCGCCCCAGGGCGCGTAGAGTCGCTCGTCCGAAGGGCCGAAGAGGGCCAGTGTCGGCACGCCGGCCGCCGCCGCCAGGTGCGTCGTGCCGCTGTCGTTGCCGATGTAGAGGCGCGCCCGCTTCAGGGCGGCGTGGGCGACGAGCAGGTCCGTGCCGCCGGTGAGGTCGATGAGCTGCTTGCGCATCACCACGTCCTTCAGCTGGGCGGCGACCTTCGAGTCCTCCGGCCCGCCCAGGATCATCAGCCGCCCGCCGCGCATCGGGCCGCCGGGGCCCAGCAGGCGCAGGGCCACCTGGCTGAACCGCTCCGCCGGCCAGGTCTTGCCGATCCAGTTGGCGGCCGGGGCGATGGCCAGGATGGGTCCGTAGCCCTGGGTGAGCTCAGCCGCGAGGGCCTCGGTCTCGAGCGAGGTGAAGATGTAGGGCGCGGCCGGCTCGTCCTCGATGCGCAGGGTGCGGGCGGCCTCCATCACCTTGTGGACGGGCTCGCCTGTGGCCTTGCGGAAGACGGCGCGGCGGCGCGTGCTGAGGAAGCGCGACAGCCCGGAACCGCGAAGGTCGACCACCAGGCCCCATTTCCGCCGGCGCACCTGACGCCAAAGGTCGAACCAGTGGGAGCCGTTCTTGGCCTTCTCGAACACGATCAGCCGGTCGAGGTTGGGGAGATCGGCGAACAAGGGCGCCGCGGCCGGGCCCGCGACGATGGTGAAGCGCGCGTTCGGGATCTCGTCCGCCAGCCGCTTGATCAGGCCTGACGAGAGCACCGCGTCGCCGATCCGGGTCGCGGTGATGAACAGAATCGGGAAGGACCCGCGCGCCATCGGCCATCTATAGGCCGCCGCCCGCTGGCGCTCCACCGCGGCTGCGCCCAAATTGCTGTCATGAGCTTCTACTGCTTCCTTCCAAGCCGAGCGCTGATCGCCGTCGTCGGACCCGACTGGCGCAGCTTCTTGCAGAACCTGGTAACCCAGGACGTGGAGACGCTGGCGCCTGGCGAAGCGCGGCTGGCGGCGTTGCTGACGCCGCAGGGCCGGCTGCTGTGGGACATGTTTGTCGTCGGCCGTGAGGAGGGCTGCTGGCTGGACGTGGCGGCCGAGCACCGGGACGCCATGCTGCAGCGGCTGGCCATGTATCGCTTGCGGGCGAAGGTGGAGCTGAGGGCGTCGGAACTGGCGGTGAGCGCCATCCTCAACGCCACCCATCCCGGCGGAGGTTGGGTGCGGGATCCGCGACATCCGGAGCTCGGCTGGCGCGGCTATGGCGCGGACCTGCCCCAGGGGGCGTCTCCCGCGACGGAGGCCGATTACGAGGCCCACAGGTTGGCGCTCGGCATCCCCGGGCCCGCCGACTGGGGCTCTGAGAAGACCTACCCGATCGAAGCCAATTTCGACCTGCTGCACGGCATCGACTTCAAGAAGGGCTGCTTCGTGGGCCAGGAGACCACCTCGCGCATGAAGCGGCGCGGGCAGATCAAGACCCGCATGCTGCCGATCGTCTTCGAAGGGCCGGCTCCGGCGGCCGGCGCGGAGGTGCTTGCTGGGGCGCTGCGCGCGGGCGAGGTGCTGTCCGGGGGCGACGGCCGGGCCATGGCGCTGCTGCGCCTGGACCGGGCCCTGGGCGCGGAGCTGACGGTGGACGGCCGAGGCGCCCGAGCCGAGGTCCCAGCCTGGATGGCGCCCGCCTTGGGAGAGGCCGCCGCCTGAAGCTGGGCCGAAGAGGCCTGGGGATAAGCTGTCCGAAATCCGCGGATGCGGCGCAAACGACCCTTGAGGTTCTGAGCGCGCTCGGCTGAAGGTGGCGCCGATGACGGCTCCCGTGACCCGGTGCGGCTGGCGCGGCATGGCCGGCGACCCGCTCTACGAGCGCTACCACGACACCGAGTGGGGCGTGCCGGAGTACGACTCGCGGGCGCTTTGGGAGAAGCTGGTGCTGGACGGCTTCCAGGCCGGGCTGGCCTGGATCACCATCCTCCGGAAGCGCGACGCCTTTCGCGCGGCCTTCGATGGCTTCGACCCGGAGAAGGTCGCGCGTTACGGCGAGAGCGACCGGGCGCGGCTGATGGCGGATCCAGGCATCGTCCGATCGAACGCCAAGGTCGACGCGGCCATCGCCAGCGCACGGACCTACCTGGAGATGCGCGAGCGCGGCGAGGACTTCTCCGAGTTCTGCTGGGGGTTCGTGGGCGGAGAGCCGCTGCAGAACGGCTGGTCGGAGATCGGCCAGGTGCCGGCGAAGACACCGCTGGCGGAGGAGGTCTCGAAGGCGCTCAAGGCGCGCGGCTTCAAATTCGTGGGCCCGGTGATCGTCTATGCCTGGATGCAGGCCACCGGCCTCGTGAACGACCACCTCACCTGCTGTTTCCGCCACGATGAAGTAAAGGCGCACGCCCATGGCTAAGGGCCCGACCATGCTGCTCGAGCGGGCGTTCGTGGACGCGATCGTCTGCGGCGTCGACGAGGCGGGCCGTGGGCCGTGGGCCGGACCGGTGAGCGCCGGCGCCGTGATCCTCGATCCGAACCCGCGCAAGCACCCGAAGGGGCTCGACGACTCCAAGAAGCTGAACGCCAAGACCCGCGAGGCTCTGGAGATCGAGATCAAGAAGAAGGCGGTGGCCTGGGGCGTCGGCTTCGCCACGGTCGAGGAGATCGCGAGCCTGAACATCCTGCACGCCACCGGACTGGCCATGTGCCGCGCGATCGAGGCGATGGCGGTGCAGCCGACCCACGCCCTCGTGGACGGCAACTACCGCTTCAAGCTGCCGTGCGAGGTGAAGACGGTGGTGGGCGGCGACAGCAGGTCGAAATCCATCGCGGCGGCCTCGATCCTCGCCAAGGTGGCGCGCGACCGGCTGATGGCCGAGATGGACCAGGTCTATCCGGGCTACGGCTTCTCCAGCCACAAGGGCTACCGGGCGCCGATCCACGCTCAGGCGCTGCTGGAGCTGGGGCCCTCGCCGATTCATCGAATGGCCTGGGGCCCGGTGAAGCTCGCCCTGATGGGCAAGGACCCGCTGATGGCCTTCGAAGACGCCGTCCAGGACGAGCTGCCGCTCGAAGCGGCGGAGTAGGGGGCGGCGGAGCGGGAGTTGCTTCGCCAATTAACTTTCCATTGACCATAAACGGCAACGGCCCCTTCACCATGAAAGGGGGAGGATTCAGACTCCTGACCTCAAGAGGCTGACATGGGCTTTGCGGCCGAGACCATCATCCTGGGCGACTGCCTGGAGGAGCTGAAGAAGCTCCCGGACCGGTCCGTCGACCTGGTCTTCGCCGACCCGCCCTACAACCTGCAGCTGGGCGGCGACCTGCTGCGGCCAGACAACTCGAAGGTGGACGCCGTCGACGACGACTGGGACCGCTTCGAGAGCTTCGAGGCCTACGACATCTTCACCAAGGCTTGGCTGAAGGAGTGCCGCCGCGTCCTGAAGGACGACGGGGCGCTGTGGGTGATCGGCAGCTACCACAACATCTTCCGGGTCGGCGCGACCCTGCAGGACCTCGGCTTCTGGATCCTGAACGACATCGTCTGGCGCAAGGCGAACCCGATGCCGAACTTCAAGGGCACGCGCTTCACCAACGCCCACGAGACCCTGATCTGGGCGACGAAGAGCCGGGGCGGGAAGCGCTACACCTTCAACTACGACGCCATGAAGATGGCCAACGACGAGCTGCAGATGCGCTCGGACTGGACCTTGCCGCTGTGCACCGGCGAGGAGCGGCTGAAGGACGAGACCGGCCAGAAGGCTCACCCGACGCAGAAGCCCGAAGCGCTGCTGCACCGCTTGATCCTGGCTTCCACCAAGCCTGGCGACGTGATCCTTGACCCGTTCTTCGGCACCGGCACGACGGGCGCGGCCGCCAAGCGGCTCGGCCGCCGCTTCATCGGCATCGAGCGGGAGGCGCAGTACGCCGACCTGGCGAAGGCCCGGATCGCCAAGGTCATCCCGGCCTCTCCCGAGGAGGTGATGGTGACCGGCTCCAAGAAGTCGGAGCCGCGGGTGCCTTTCGGCCAAATTGTCGAGGCCGGCCTGCTGCGGCCTGGCGACGTGCTCTACTGCCCGAAGGGCCGCAACGCCGCCCGGGTGCGCGCGGACGGCAGCCTTGCGGTGGGCGAGCTGACCGGCTCGATCCACAAGGTGGGCGCCATGGTGCAGTCCGCACCCGCCTGCAACGGCTGGACCTATTGGCACTTCAAGTCCGACGCGGGCCTGGCGCCGATCGACGTGCTGAGGGCCAAGGTCCGCAGCCAGCTGCCGGCCTGAGCCCCAGCGGCGCTGGCCGCTATTCCACGTCTTCTAACTGGACCGCGGGCGGTTTCCTGCCCAACCTGAGGGTAAGCAGGGGGGAGACTGACGCCGTGAACGGACGAAGGCCGTGAACCCGCGCATCTTCGTCCTGACGATGGTGACCTTCGCCTTCGGCTCGTCGGCCTTCATTTTCGCCGGCCTGCTGGAGGTGATGGCGCGCGACCTCGGCGTCACCACCGCTGTCGCGGGCCAGCTGCAGACCGCCTTCGTCCTGACCTCGGCGGTGCTTGGGCCGTTCGTGGCCTGGATCTTCGGGCGACTGGACCGCAAGTTCACCATAGTGCTCGGCCTGAGCCTCGGCCTGCTGCTGCATCTGGCCTGCGCCTTCGTCCCGAACTTCACCTGGCTGCTCGTGCTGCGAGCCCTGGCGGGCTTGGCGGGCGCGATCTCCGGCCCGTCCGCCAGTGTGGCGGCCGCGCAGCTTGCTCCGCCCGAACGGCGCGGCTCGGCCATCGCCATGGTCTCCGGGGGCATGACGCTCGCCTTCGTGCTGGGCATCCCCATGGGCAGTGTCGTGGGCTCGATCTTCGGCTGGCGCGCCACCTTCCTGTTCGCGGCGCTGCTGTCGGGTGTGGCCCTGGCCGGCGTGCTGTTGTTCATGCCGAGGGTCCCGGCGCCGCCGAAGCGCACCGGCGGCAAGCTGGAGATCCCGGCGATCTGGCCGCTCTACGCCACGACTTTCCTGACCTTCGCCGCCAACATGACGCTGAACCTCTACATCGCCCCGATCGTGCGCGTCGGGGCCGGGGTGACCGGTGCGGGCGTGGGCGCCTTCCAGGCGATGATCGGCGTGGGCTCAATCGCCGGCTTGTGGCTGGGCGGACGGGCCGCCGACCGCGACGCCGGCAAGGCCTGGGTGATCCAGGGCTTCCTGATCCAGGCCGCGGCCATGAGCACCCATTTTGCCGCGACCCACCATGTCGTTCCGGCCGGCGCGCCCAGCCGGCTTCTGGTGGCCTTCGCCATCTTCCTGGCGGCCACGGCGCTGTTCTCGATCACGCCGGTGATCCAGAACCGGCTGATCCGCATGACGGAGGGCGCGCCGGTGGCGCTGGCGCTGAACGGGTCGGTGATCTCCATGGGCCAGGCCCTGGGCTCGGCGCTTGGCGGCGCGGCGCTGGCGGCGTTCGGCGTCCCGGCGATCCCGGCCGCCGCCCTGGGCATGTCGCTGGCCGGCCTGCTGATCCTGATCCTGGTGTTCCCGAAGGCGCCTAGAGCAGGTTCGTAAGCCCGGCGCGGGCCGCCTTCAGGAAGACGCTGGGCAGGGCGTCCAAGTCACGCCGTGGGCTCCAGATGAGGTCGGCCGCCTCGCCTTCCGCACGCAACAGCTGCAGCGTCAGGGTGAAGTGGGTGAAGCCGTGCTCCACCTCCCCCACGCCTCTCCACGCCGCCTCGGCTGGCGCAGCGGACAGGGCCTCGTCCTCGGTCCACCGCTCGGCCCGCCACTCCGAGGTCGGCAGGGCCAGCATGCCGCCAAGCAGCCCGCTGGGCGGCCGCCGCACGAGGGCGACCTGGTCTCCGCGGGTCAGGACATAGGCGACGCCGAAGCGGTGCGGGCGCTCGGCCTTGGCGGTTCGGCGCGGGTAGGTCTCGGGCGCGCCGGTAGCCAGGGCCGCGCAGTGCTGCGCCACCGGGCAGAGGTCGCACAGAGGCTGCTTCGGCCGGCAGATGGTGGCGCCGAGGTCCATCAGGGCCTGCGCCCAGTCGCCCGGCCGATCCTCGCGCACCAGGGCTGCGGCCAGGCGCTTCAGCTCAGGCTTGGCGGCGGGCAGGGGCTGTTCGACCGCGAACAGGCGGCTGATCACCCGCTCGACATTGCCGTCCACCACATTGGTCGGACGCTCGAAGGCGATCGCCCCGACCGCGGCGGCCGTGTAAGGGCCGAGACCGGGAAGGGCGCGCAGCCCGTCCTCGGTTTCCGGGAAGACGCCGCCGTGGCGCGAGGCCACGGCGCGGGCGCAGGCCAGCAGATTGCGGGCGCGGGCGTAGTAGCCAAGCCCCGCCCAGGCGGCCATCACCTCGGCGTCCGGCGCCGCGGCGAGGTCGGTCACGGTCGGCCAGCGGGCCAGGAACTTCAGGAAGTACGGCGTCGCGTGCGGCACTGTGGTCTGCTGCAGCATCACCTCGGACAGCCACACCCGGTACGGATCGGCTCGCACGCCAAGCG
Organism: Phenylobacterium sp.; assembly: GCF_036563385.1. GTDB lineage: Bacteria > Pseudomonadota > Alphaproteobacteria > Caulobacterales > Caulobacteraceae > Phenylobacterium. Next base: position 548,386 of record NZ_DATCML010000011.1, on the reverse strand, counting down.
CGCGGGCCTGCGGGCGCACCCGCCACGGCAGGTCGCGCGCGTTGGCGTCGTACCAGTCGAGAAGGGGGCGGCGGATCGTCTCTGCGGTCACCATTCCCACTTAGCGCCGCGGGGCCGCTGCCGCTATTGTGGCGCCATGTCCCGCCGGCCCCTGCCCAGTTCGCAAGAGGCGCTCCGCATCCTGGCGGAGAAGCGCACGCGTCCCCAGCACCGCCCGGCGCCGCCGGCTGGCAAGGGTCTCGCCAAGATGCTGCGAGAACTGGACCAGAAGTTCGGCCAGGGGCCGGCCGCCTTGCAGGCCCGCTGGCGCGAGATCGTCGGCGCCGAGATCGCGCGGCGTACGGAGCCGGTGAAGCTGGTGAAGGGTAGAAACGGCGGACCCTCGTCGCTGGAGATCCGCGTGGCCGGACCCTCGGCGGCGATCATCCAGCACCAGGCGCACGAGATCCTGGCCCGCGTGAACCTCTTCCTGGGTCCGGACGCGGTGCAGAAGCTGCGGATCGTCCAGGGCCCGCTGCGTCACGTGCCTGAGCCGCCGCCGCCCAAGCGCCGTCCCCAGCCGCTGGACGCGGCGAAGGAGGCAGAGCTGGCCCAGAGCCTCGCGGCGGCCCCCGACGGCAAGCTCAAGCAGGCGCTTCTGGCGCTGGGTCGGGGCGTGCTGCGCCAGCAGCGCTGAGTTGACTCACAAACGCCGCGGTTCCATCGGCTGAGTGCGCCATTCGCCGCAGTGCGGGGAATCGGCTTTAATCCTTTATTCACGCTTTCAGAGGGCGTCCGAACATGCTGAGCCGTCGTCTCCTCCTCGCCGCCGCCGCCGTCGCGGGTCTCGCGTTGGCCGGCTGCAACAAGGGCGGCGCTTCCGGCCCCGCCGAGGGCGACATGACCATGGGCGACGCCAACGCGCCCGTGAAGTTCGTGGAATACGCCTCGATGAGCTGCAGCCACTGCGCAACCTTCAACAACGAGGTCTTCCCGGCGTTCAAGGCCAAGTACATCGACACCGGCAAGGTGCACTACACCCTGAAGGAGTTCCTCACCCCGCCCGAGCAGGTGGCCACCGCCGGTTTCCTGGTGGCGCGCTGCGCGGGCAAGGACAAGTACTTCAGCGTGGTCGACGCGATCTTCCACAACCAAGCCGAGATGTTTCAGACCGGCGACGTGCGCGGCGTCCTGCTGCGCATCGCCCAGTCCGCGGGCCTGACGGAAGAGCAGTTCAACGCCTGCCTCCAGGACGAGGCGGCCATCAAGGCGCTGAACGCTCGGGTCGAGCGCGCCGTCCGGGATGATCGGATCACCGGCACGCCCACCTTCGTGATCAACGGCAAGCAGATCGCCTCTGGCGAAGTGACCCTGGGGCAGCTCGACGCGGCGATCGCCGAGGCCTCCAAGTGAACGCGGCCCCGAGCCGCCGCGCCGCGCTTGTCGCCGGCCTGACCGCCCTCATGGCGGCGGGAGCCGCGGCGGCTGCGCCAGGCGTCGCGGCTCCGGGCGACATGAGCCTGGGCAATCCGCGGGCGAAGGTGAAGGTGGTCGAGTACGCCTCGCCCACCTGTTCGCACTGCGCCCACTTCAACGAGGCGGTGTTCGCGCCCTTCAAAGCCAAGTACCTGGACACCGGGCGCGCCCACTACACCCTCAAGGAATTCCTCACCCCTCCGCATCAGGCCGCCGCGGCCGCCTTCCTGATCGCCCGGTGCGGCGCCGCCGCGCCGCAGCGGTACTTCAGCGTCCTGGACGGGATCTTCCGCAGCCAGCCCCGCTGGCGGGCGGGCGCGATCAAGCCCGTGCTGCTGGAGGTCGGTCGGGCCAACGGGCTCACGAACGCGCAGATGGAGGCTTGCCTCGCCGATCCCGCCGCCGTGCAGGCGCTGGACGCCCGCGCCCGGCGCGCGGTGACGGAGGACGGGGTGGAGGGCACGCCCACCGTCTTCGTCAACGGCCGCAAGGTCGAGGTGCAAACCCTGGCCGATCTGGAAGCGGCGATCGGCTCCGCGGGGAAGAAGTAGGGAGGCGGCCGGGGCGTGCACTTCCAGCGGCTGCGCCTTTCGGGCTTCAAGTCCTTCGTCGATCCGACCGAGTTCCGGATCGAGCCTGGCGTCACGGGCATCGTCGGACCGAACGGCTGCGGCAAGTCCAACCTGCTGGAAGCCCTGCGCTGGGTGATGGGCGCGAACTCGGCCAAGTCGCTGCGGGCCGGCGGCATGGACGACGTGATCTTCGCCGGCGCCGCCAATCGGCCGTCTCGCAATCATGCCGAGGTCTCGCTGACCATCGACAACGCCGACCGGACTGCGCCGGCGGCCTTCAACGACAGTCCGGTCATCGAGGTGGTCCGGCGGATCGACCGCGGCGCGGGGTCCACCTACCGGGTCAACGGGCGTGAGGTGCGCGCCCGCGACGTCCAGCTGCTGTTCGCCGACGCTTCTACCGGCTCCAATTCGCCCGCCCTAGTGCGGCAGGGGCAGATCTCCGAACTGATCAACGCCAAGCCGCAGAACCGGCGGATGATCCTGGAGGAGGCGGCCGGCGTCTCGGGCCTACATACCCGGCGCCACGAGGCCGAGCTGCGCCTGCGCGCCGCCGAGGCCAACCTCGCGCGGCTGGAGGACGTGGCCGGCGAGCTGGAGAGCCAACTCAACAAGCTGCGGCGCGAGGCGCGGCAGGCGGAGCGCTACAAGAAGCTGTCCGCAGAGATCCGCGCCCTGCAGGGCGCGGTGCTGGTGGCCCGCTGGAACGAGGCTCGTGAGGCCGCCGAGCGGCTCCGCGCCGAGGCCGCGGCCGCGGTCCGCGCCGTGGAGGAGACGGCGAGAGCGGCGGGGGCGGCCACCACGCGCGCCGCGTCGGCGGAGGAGGCGATCAAGCCGCTCCGCGAGGCCGAGACCATCGCCGCAGCCATCCTGCACAAGCTGGCCATCGACAAGGATCGACTGGACCGGGAGGACGAGGCCCACGCCGCCGAGCTGAAGCGGCTGACCGACGACCTCGCCCGCATCGATACCGACAAGGCGCGCGAAGCCCACATCGTCGAGGACGCCGACACCGCCTTGAAGCGGCTGGCGGACGACATCGCGCAGCTGGAGGCGGCGATCGCCGGCGCACCGCAGCGGACGCCGGAGCTGGAGGTCGCCGTGCAGGCCGCCGAGGCCGTCCGCGCCGCCGCCGATGCGGAGGTGGAGCAACTGGCTGGCCAGGCCGCTGTGGAGGAGGCCCAGCGCAGGGCCGCCGCCCAGCGGCTGGACGAGGCGCAGGGGCGTTTCGCGCGCACCAAGCGGGCGCTTGAGCAGGCCCGCAGCGAACGCGCCGCGCTGGACGCGCAGGCGAGCCCGCAGGCGGCCGAAGCTCGCGCCGAAATGGCGCGCGTGGAGGCGGCGCTGGCGGCTGCGCGCACAGCCCTGGAGGCTGCCGAGGAGGAGCGCGCCCAGGCCATCGAAGCCGAGGCGGCCGCGCGGGAAGCCGGCCGCAAGCTGGAGGAGCATCTCGGGCGGCTCACCGCCGAGGCGCGGGCGCTCGCCGGACTGGTGGCCCAGGCGCGGCGTGGCGGCTTCGCCCCGGCGCTGGACTCCGTGGCGCCTGAGCGCGGCTACGAAAAGGCGCTCGCCGCGGCGCTGGGCGACGACCTCGACGCGGCCCTCGACCCGAAGGCGCCCGCCTACTGGGGCGGTCGCGATATCGCAGCTACCGACTGGCCGGAAGGCGCGACCCCGCTCGGCCCGCTCGTGAAGGCGCCTCCGGCGCTGGCGGCGCGCCTGGCCTTCACGGCCCTGGTGGCCCGCGGCGACGGCGACCGGCTGCAGCCCCTGCTGCCGCCCGGCGCGAGGCTCGTCTCGCGCGAGGGCGACCTCTGGCGCTGGGACGGCTTCACCGCCCGGGCTGAAGCTCCGAAACCGGCTGCGGTGCGCCTGGAGCAGAAGACCCGCCTCGCTGAGGTAGAGGGCGAGATCGAGAAGCTGGAACCGCGCGCCAAGGCGGCGCGCGAAGCGTCCGTCCAGGCCCAGGCGCGCCTGAGGGCCGCTGAGGAGGCGCTGCGCAACCGCCGGCGCGAGACCCCGCCGCTCGAGCAGAAGCTCGGCCAGGTGCGGGCTAATGTGGAGCGTTTCGAGCGCGAGGCCGCGCGGCGCGAAGCCCACGCCGCGTCTCTGGACGACGTCATCCGTCGGTTCGAGGCTGAGTACGCCGAGGTCGAGGCGGCGCTGGCCGCGGCTGCCGAAGCCGCTGGCGGCGCCGCAGCCCCGAGCGACGTGGCCAGTCGGCTCTCGGCGGCTCGGGTGTCCGCCGCCCAGGCCCGGGAGGCCGCCGCCGCCGCGCGTGCGGCGCTCGATGCGGAGCTGCGCGAATGGTCCGGCCGACAGCGTCGGCTGGAACAACTCGCCAAGGAGCGGGACGACTGGACCCGCCGCACACAGGTCGCCGGCAAGCGCCTCGAACAGCTGGCGGACGCCCGCGACAAGGCGTTTGCAGATCTGGAGCGGGTGAAGTCGCAGCCCGACACTCTGGCGGAGCGTCGTGTGGTCCTGCTGGACGAGCTGGCCACAGCGGAGGCCCGGCGGACGAAGTCTTCCGACGCCCTGGCCGCCGCCGAGCACGAGCGCGCGGAGGCCGAGCGCGCCCTGCGCGCCGCCGAGGCCCGGGCGGCGGAGGCGCGGGAAGTCCGCGCCAGCCTGACTGCGCACGCCGAGGCGGCCATCCAGCGCCTTCAGGAAGTCACCGCGCAAATCCGGGAGACGGCCCAGGTGGAGCCGTCGGAGCTGGCCAAGAAGCTGGCCGATGAGGCTGTGGCGATCCCGTCCGACGCCGGCGGCATGGAGGCCCACCTCTACAACCTCGAGCGTCAGCGCGAGCAGATCGGGCCTGTCAATCTGCGCGCCGAGGAGGAGGCCGCCGAGCTCGCCGGCCGCCTCGAGGGGATGCTGGGCGAGAAGGCCGACCTGACCGGGGCCATCGCCCGGCTGCGGCAGGGTATCGACGAGCTGAATCACGAAGGCCGTGAGCGCCTCGTGGCGGCGTTCGAGGTGATCAACGGCCACTTCAAGACGCTTTTTGAGGCGCTGTTCTCCGGCGGCCAGGCGGAGCTGCGCCTCGTGGAGTCAGACGATCCGCTCGAGGCCGGGCTGGAGATCTACGCCTGCCCGCCCGGCAAGCGGCTGGCCACCATGAGCCTCATGAGTGGCGGCGAGCAGGCGCTCACCGCGTCCGCGCTGATCTTCGCGGTCTTCCTGGCCCAGCCGGCGCCGATCTGTGTGCTCGACGAGGTGGACGCCCCGCTGGACGACGCCAACGTGGACCGCTACTGCAACATGATCGACGAGATGCGCCGTCGGACGCAGACGCGCTTCATCGCCATCACCCACAATCCCGTGACCATGTCGCGGATGGACAGGCTGTTCGGCGTGACCATGGCCGAACGCGGTGTGTCCCAGTTGGTTAGCGTCGATCTGCGGCAGGCGGAAGCGCTTGCGGCCGAGTAGCCGCGGCGTGCCGCTGCGGCAATGTCGCGGTGGCGCTCAAAGTCCTTCAAAATCAAAGACCTAAGAAGCTGTCCCGCAGCCTTGACGCACCGCAGCGCGGTCTATAGGTTCCGCGCGACTTTCAAGCCCCCTCCGCCGCGGCGACGCAGCGGACCGTTGGCGTACCGCCCAATGCCGAAGCCTGACGAATCGCGTGATGAGGCGCTCCAGCGCCTGAACGCTCGGGCCAAGGCGCTGGAGGCGCGCCAGGCGCAGGCCGTGTCCCACGAGGGCGCGGCGGCCAAGGTGTCGGGGTACGGGTACCGCCTGATCGGCGTGCTGATCGGCGGCGTGTTCGTTGGCCTCGCGTTCGGCGCTATCGCCGATGCGGTGGTCGGAACCAAGCCCTGGGGCATGATCGTCGGGGTCCTGGTGGGCTTCGGCGTGTCGATCTGGATGGCCGTCCGCTCTGCGCAGCAGATGACGGCCGAGGTCGTGAAGGCCTACGGTCCCGCAAAGGACCTGCCGCCGGACGACGAGGACGAAGATTAAGGGAGTTCGAGGCGGCATGGCCGACCCGATGCACCAGTTCGAGGTCCACAAGATCGTGGACCTCCCCGACTTCACGATCCCGGGCCTGGGCCGGGTCGACATGGCGTTCACGAACTCCACCATGGCCATGACCGTGGCGGCGGGGATCATCGTGCTGTTCTTCGCCATGGTGACCGCCTCGCCGAAGGTCGTCCCTGGTCGCTTGCAGCTGATGGGCGAGGGGATCTTCGGCTACATCGACAACCTTGTGTCCAGCATCATCGGGCACGAGGGGCGCAAGTTCTTCCCCTTCGTCTTCACGCTGTTCCTGTTCATCCTGGCGATGAACCTGCTCGGCCTGTTCCTGGTGTTCACGGCCACGTCGCAGCTAGCGGTCACCGCCACGCTCGGCATCATGACCATCCTGCTGGTGCTGATCGTCGGGTTCATCCGCAACGGCGCCAACATGTACAAGCTGTTCGTCCCGTCGGGCGTGCCCTGGTACATGCTGATCCTGGTCACTCCGATCGAGTTCATCTCCTTCATCCTGCGGCCGGTGACCCTCGCGCTCCGTCTGTTCGGCAACATGCTGGGCGGCCACGTGGCCCTGAAGGTGTTCGCCGGCTTCGTGGTGTCGCTCGGGGCTATGGCGGCCGGCGGCGGCCTTGGCCTGCTTGGCATTCCGGGCGCCGCGCTGTCGCTGAGCGGCGTGGTCGCCCTGACTGCGCTGGAGTTCCTCGTGGCCTTCCTGCAGGCCTTCGTCTTCGCGGTTCTGACCTGCGTCTACCTGAACGACGTGGTCAATCTCGGCCATCACCACTGACGGCCGACCTCAAACCCTCAACTTTCAACCTTCACTAGGACTAGGACACCATGGAAGCGGAAGCGGCTAAGTTCATCGGCGCTGGCCTCGCGACCCTCGGCATGATTGGCGCGGGCATCGGCGTGGGCACGATCTTCAGCGGGTTCCTGCAAGGCGCCACCCGTAACCCGTCGGCCGCCGGTGGCCAGTTCACGAACCTGATCCTGGGCGCGGCTCTGACCGAAGCCCTGGGCATTCTGGCCTTCGTGCTCGGCCTGCTCATCCTCTTCAGCTAAGCCTTACCCGCGGCTCGCGACGTCCATCTGGACGGCGCGAGCCGCGGCTAGACGGACCTTGCGCGCCTGATGGCTACCTCCCCCACCCCTACGGGTGACCACGACGGCAACCCCGCCGCCGAGGCCGCGGAAGCGGTTCACGGCCACGAGGTGCCCGCCGGCACGACCGAAGTCGCAGCCCACGGCGGCGAGGGCGGCGGCCTGCCGCAATTCGAGTTCGAATACTGGGGCGGCCAGATCGTCTGGCTGCTGCTCCTGTTCGCGATCCTCTACTTCCTGCTGGCCCGGGTGTTCATCCCGCGGCTCCGCAAGGTTGTGGATACGCGGGCGGAGACGATCGCCGGCGCCTTGGAAGAAGCCCGCCGGGTGCAGGCTGAGGCTGACGCCCAGGCGGCCGCCGCCCAGGCCGAGATCACCCAGGGTCGGACCGAAGCCCGCCGAGTCGCCGCCGAAGCCCAGGCCAAGGCGGCGGCCGAATTCGCCGCCCGCCAGGCGGCGGAGGACCAGCGGCTCGCCGGCCAGATGGAAGAGGCCGAGGCCCGGATCCGCGCCATGCGCGACCGGGCCATGGGCAACGTCCAGGGCATCGCCAGCGACACGGCCACCGCCATCGTCGAGAAGCTGACCGGAGCTGCGCCTTCGCCTGCCGAAAGCGCCGCCATGGTCGCCCGCCAAGGAGTCGCGTGATGCCCGCCTTCCTGAACCCGGCGGAAGCCGAAGCCTGGGTCGGCGCCGGTCTCCTGATCTTCCTGGCGATCGTCATCTTCGTGGCCAAGGCCCCGAAGACCGTCGCCGGCATCCTCGACGCCAAAGCCCAGTCGATCCAGTCTGACCTGGACGAAGCTGCGCGCATCCGCCAGGAGGCCGAGCGCCTGCTGGCCGAACTCCGCGCCGAGCGCGCCAAGGCCGAAGCCGACGCCAAGGCCATGCTCGACCAAGCCCAAATCCAGGCCCGGGCCTACGAGGCCGACGCGAAGGCCAAGCTCGAAGAAAGCCTGAAGCGCCGGCAGGAGATGACCGAGCGCAAGATCGCCGAAGCCGAACGCCGCGCCATGGACGACGTCCGCGCCGCCGCGGCCGACCTGGCGGTGCAGATGGCCGAGCAGGTGCTGGCCGGCCGCAGGGCGGCGATGAGCAACGATCCGTTGGTCGACCGGGCGATCGGACAGCTGGCGGCCAAGCTCCAGTAGGCTTTCGGCCGCGGAAAGAACGAAGCCCCGGAGGCGACTCCGGGGCTTTCTCTTTTAAGCTTCGGATCCCCCGAAGTGGCGCTTCACGAAGTGCCGGCCTTTGACCCCAACTCGGTAGCGCTTGGGGAGGGCGAAGCGCTCGACCCGCAGGTACTGCTGCCAGAAGACGGAGGCGATTTCCGGCTCCTTGCGCATCAGGCGACGAAGCGGGTGGACCGCCCTGGGCCAGCGCCGGTGCGCGCGGACGAAGACCTTCTTGGCCTTGTACGAGTTGCGGAGAATCACGACCAGACCAACCGCGATCACGGGAACGCCGCCCGGGCCCGGGATGGGAGCGATCAGGACGCCGGCCACCACGATCAGCCCGCCAAGGGTCACCAGCCCGCCTCGAACGAGGCGGCTGACGATCTCAGGGGCGAGATCAGGCGTGGCGCGACGCTGCGCGCGCGGTGACGGCATAGCCAGAGACATGTTGGTACCCGAGAGCGCGCAGGGGCTTGGGGAGGTTCCCGGCAACGCCCTCTCGATATGCGAACGCCCCGGGAAATCGTAAAGGCGCTGCCGTGTTAAATTTTGCTAACGGCCACCTATTCTCAAGCTGCTGGCGCCAAAGCCACAGTTTGCGTCACCGAAGCGACACACCCCATCTAAATTCACTTAGCGACCCAGGGGTGACGGATGTCACTCCGCTGCCTGAGCGGTCCCCGACTCGGGCTTCCAGGTGAGCTTCGGCTTGCGAGCGGCCTGAGTCTCGTCGAGCCGGCGCATGGGGGCGAGGTAGGGCGCGCCCTTGAAGCGGTCGGCGTCGCCGGCCTTCGCGGCCTTGGCGAGCTGCAGCAGGGCTTCGCAGAAGCGGTCGAGCTCGGCCTTGGACTCGGTCTCGGTGGGCTCGATCAGCATGGCCCCGTGGACGACCAGCGGGAAGTACATGGTCATCGGGTGGAAGCCTTCGTCGATCATCGCCTTGGCGAAGTCGAGGGTGGTCACGCCCGTGCCCTCGAGCCAGGTGTCGTCGAACAGGGCCTCGTGCATGCACGGCCCGTCCGGGAAGGCGGGGGTCATCTCCTGGGAGAGGCGGGCCTTGATGTAGTTGGCGTTCAGGACCGCGTCCTCGGCCACCTGGCGCAGGCCGTCGGCGCCGTGGCTGCGCATGTAGGCGTAGGCGCGCACGAACATGCCCATCTGCCCGTGGAAGGCGCTCATGCGGCCGAAGGCCTGGGCGGCGTCATCGACCGCCTCCTCGACGAGCTGGAGGCCGTCGGGGCCGGAGACCACCCAAGGCGCCGGGGCGAAGGCGGCCAGGGCCTCGGAGAGCACCACAGGGCCGGCGCCGGGGCCCCCGCCGCCGTGCGGGGTGGAGAAGGTCTTGTGCAGGTTGATGTGCATGGCGTCGACGCCCAGGTCGCCGGGGCGGACGCGGCCGACGATGGCGTTGAAGTTGGCGCCGTCGCAATAGAAGTACGCTCCGCGCGCGTGCGTTATGCGCGCGATCTCGATCACGTCGCGTTCGAAGAGGCCGCAGGTGTTCGGGTTGGTGACCATGATGGCGGCGACGTCGTCGCCGAGCTTGGCCTCCAGGTCGGCGAGGTCCACGCGGCCGTCGGCGGTCTGGGCGATCTCGGTGACCGAGTAGCCGACGAAGGCGGCGGTGGCCGGGTTGGTCCCGTGGGCCGAGGTGGGCACCAGGACGCGGCGGCGGTGGCCCTGGCCGGCGGCCTCGTGGGCGGCCTTGATGCAGAGCAGGCCGCAAAGCTCGCCGTGGGCCCCAGCCTTGGGCGACAGCGCCACGGCGGGCATGCCGGTCAGCGTCTTCAGCCAGTGGGCCAGCCGGTCCATGAGCGCCAGCGCGCCCTGGGTCGTCGAGGTCGGCTGCAGCGGGTGCAGGTCGGCGAAGCCGGGCAGGCGGGCCATCCGCTCGTTGAGCCGGGGGTTGTGCTTCATGGTGCACGAGCCCAGCGGATAGAGCGCCAGGTCGATGGCGTGGTTCTTCTGCGACAGGCGCACGTAGTGGCGCACGGCCTCGGGCTCGGAGAGGCCGGCGAGACCAATGGGCTCGGCGCGGACCAGGTCGCCGAGGTCGGCGGCGTCGAACTCCGGCTCCGGCAGGTCGACGCCGGTCTTCTCCCAGCCGCCCAGCTCGAACAGCAGGGGCTCGTCCTGCAGAAGGCCGCGGCCGCCGGACAGGGACTGGTGGGCCGTCGGGGCGGCGGCGTCGGGGCGGGTGGGGCGGCCCACGTTCAGCATGCTCATCGGGCGATCTTCGCGTTGAGGGCGCCCACGAGGGCGGCGATGTCTTCGGAGGTGGTGGTCTCGGTGGCGGCCAGCAGCAGGACGTCGTCCAGGCCGGCGTGCGGGTCGAGCCGGGCGTAGGGCACGCCGGCGACCACGCCGTCGGCCAGGCAGGCCTCCACCAGCGCCGTCGCGGAGCCGGGCACGCGCACGGCGATCTCGTTGAAGAAGCGCGGCGTCAGGACCTCGAGGCCGGCCACGCCGGCCAGCGCCTGCTTCAGCTCGCGGGCCCGGCTGTGGTTGAGGGCGGCAAGCTGCTTCAGCCCCGTCTCGCCCAGCAGCGACAGGTGGATGGTGAAGGCCAGCGCGCAGAGGCCCGAGTTGGTGCAGATGTTGGACGTCGCCTTCTCGCGGCGGATGTGCTGCTCGCGGGTCGACAGCGTCAGGACGTAGCCGCGGCGGCCCTCCGCATCGACGGTCTCGCCGCACAGGCGGCCGGGCATCTGGCGCACCAGCTTCTCGCGGGCGGCGAACAGGCCGACGTAGGGGCCGCCGAAGTTCAGGCCGTTGCCGATCGACTGGCCCTCGGCCACGGCGATGTCGGCGCCCATGGCGCCCGGCGACTTGAGCAGGCCGTAGGACACGGCTTCGGTGGTCACCACGATCAGCAGGGCGCCCTTGGCGTGCGCCGCCTCGGCGATCCGGGACACGTCGGTCACCACGCCGAACACGTTGGGCGTCTGGACGACCACGCAGGCGGTGTCGCCGTCGATGGCCTCGATCACCGCGGCCTCGGCGTCCACCTGCGCCTGCAGGCGCACGATCTCCATGCCCTCGGCATGCGCGATGGTCTGGGTGGTGGCGGCGTAGTGCGGGTGCAGGCCGCCGGACAGGATGGCCTTCTCGCGGCGGGTGACCCGCTGGGCCATCATCACGGCTTCCGCCGTGGCGGTGGAGCCGTCGTACATGGACGCGTTGGCCACATCGAGGCCGGTCAGCGCCGCCACCTGCGTCTGGAACTCGAACAGCACCTGCAGCGTGCCCTGGGCGATCTCGGGCTGGTAGGGCGTGTAGCTGGTCAGGAACTCGGACCGCTGGATGATGTGGTCCACGGTGGCCGGCACGTGGTGCTTGTAGGCCCCCGCCCCGCAGAAGAACGGCCCGGCCCCGGCCGGGCGGTTCAGGGCCGAGAGCGCGGTCAGCTCGCGCTCCACCTCCAGCTCGCCCGCGTGCAGCGGCAGGTCGAAGAGGTCGGCCTTGCGCGCCGCGGCGGGCACGTCCGCGAACAGGGCGTCCACGGTGGGCGCGCCGATGACGCCGAGCATCTCGGCGCGGTCGGACGGGGTGAGGGGGAGATATCGCATCGGGTACTCAGCAGGTGAGGGCGGGGTCGAGCGACCCCACGACTGTCATCCCGGTTTCGCGAAGCGAAGACCGGGACCCATAGACTCCGCCTTGGAAGGCTTGGCTGGCGGCCGCGGCGCGATCGGGCGAGCGCTGGCGTCTATGGGTCCCGGTCTTTGGCCTGGCGGCCAAAACCGGGATGACAGGGTGGGGGGCGGGGATCAGAGAGTTTCCAGATAGGCGTCGTAGGCGGCCTGATCCATGAGGGCGTCGAGTTCGGAGGGGTCGGCGACGCGGACCTTGGCGAACCAGCCGGCGCCGGTGGGCTCGGCGTTGACCGTCTCGGGCGCGCCGGACAGCGCCTGGTTGGCCTCGACCACCTCGCCGGACACCGGGGCGTAGACGTCCGACGCGGCCTTGACGCTCTCCACCACCGCGAAGCCGTCGCCGGCCTTGACGGTCTTGCCCACGTCCGGGGTCTCGACGAACACCACGTCGCCCAGCTGCTCGGCGGCGTAGGACGTGATGCCGACGGTGGCCACGTCGCCGTCCAGCGACACCCACTCGTGGTCCTTGGTGAACTTCATGAGCGATCTCTCCTAGGGCGTGGGCGCGTCAGCGCCGTTGTCTTGAACCACCAAGGTCACCAAGGACACCAAGGGGCCGAGGACTGCTTGGGCGTCTTGGTGACCTTGGTGGCCTTGGTGGTGAATGGAGTGCGCCTGCGGCGCGGGGGCGGGGCGCATGGTCAGGGCTTCCGCACGTAGCGGTGGGGGACGAAGGGGGTTTTTACGACCTCGCAGGCCTGGGGCTTGCCGCGCACCAGGACCTTCAGCTTCGTGCCGGGTTCGGAGTGCAGCGGCGGCACGAAGGCCAGCGCGATGCCCTGGCGCAGGACGGGGGAGAAGCCGCCGGAGGTGACCTTGCCGACCACCTGGCCGTCCTCGTCGGCCACCTCGGCGCCCTCGCGGGCCGGGGCGCCTTCCAGCACCTTTAAGCCCACGCGGACCCGGAAGGGGCCCTGGCTGAGCTCGTTGGCGATCCGCGCCGCGCCCGGGAAGTCGCGGGCGTCGCGGCGCTTCTTGGAGACGGCGAAGGCCAGGTCGCCCTCGATGGGGCTGGTGGTCTCGTCGAGGTCGTGGCCGTAGAGCGGCAGGCCGGCCTCGAGGCGCAGCGAATCGCGGGCGCCCAGGCCGATGGGCCGCACGTGCTCGTCGGCCAGCAGCTGGTTCCAGACGGTGGCGGCGGCGTGCGCCGGGACCGAGATCTCGAAGCCGTCCTCGCCGGTGTAGCCCGAGCGCGAGACGATCAGGTCGGTGCCGAAGCCCTCCAGCAGGCGGGCGTCCATGAACACCATGGCGGCGACCTCAGGCACGTGGCGCTTCAGCACGTCCACCGCCTTGGGGCCCTGCAGGGCGATCAGCGCCCGGTCCTCCAGGCGCTCGATGGTCACCTGGGGGGAAAGCTCGTCGTCGATGACGCGGAAGTCGTTGTCCTTGCAGGCGCCGTTGACCACCACGAAGAGGCCGTCGTCGCCCGAGCCGTCGGGGCGGATCGGCCGGGCCGCCATCAGGTCGTCGATGATCCCGCCCTCGCGGTTCAGCAGCACGGAGTAGCGCTGCTTGCCGGGCTTCAGGCCGATGAAGTCCGAGGGGGTGACCTCCTCGAAGGCCGACAGCGGCGCCACGCCGCGCAGGCGCGCCTGGCCCATGTGGGAGACGTCGAACAGGCCGGCGTGCTCGCGGGTCCAGAGGTGCTCTTTCAGCACGCCGTCGGCGTACTGCACCGGCATGGAGTAGCCGGCGAAGGGGACCATCTTCGCGCCCAGGGCCACGTGGGCCTCGTAGAGCGGGGTGGTCTTGAGGACCGTTTCGGGGGGCAGGTCGGAAGCGGGCAGGTCGGACAAGCTGGGACTCCGGGCGTCGAGCGTTCGGTCCGCCGGGCCGGCTGGCCTGGCTTCGTTCGCGCCCCCGCTGTCCCTCGTGCCTGAGAGATTTCGGGCCTCCGGCTTAGCGGTGCCGGCGCCCCCTGCTCCTTCGGCGTCCTCGCAAAGCTCCGTGAGGAGCGAAGGAGGAACTTTCCAGCGTGCCTTTGCCCGTCGCGGTCCTTTTGCCTGAGCGTTTCCGGGGCGGTTGCGCCTTCGGCTCCGGGGTCTGAGTCCCGGTCTCTCCCGCGAGAGTCGGGGGAGGTGTAGCGGAGGGGCGGGGGGAGTCAATGCGGCGTGGGGGGGGGGCAGCTATGCGTCAGGAGCGGACATTGGGTTCAAACCCGAAAACCGAAGTTCGTCGAGCACATCCGAAGGGCCGGATCGACAAACTTCGGCCTCGTCGCAGTATGGTGCGCGGACGCGCGCGGACACGCGCCGCCTCAGGGAGCCTTAGGTCGACGCTGCGAGTAGACGAACGCCGCGGGAGCCCCCGCGGCCTGTAAGGGGCGCGCCCCCGCCATGGTGATTAACCACCCGCCTCCGGGTACGCGGACAGGGCCGCCCCCGATGAGTTGCGGCGGCACATAGCCTCCGTCGCTCAGGATCCAGGGACTGTAGGCTGTCGGTACAGCGAGGCTTGGCTTCAGGTCTCCGAACCTGATTACGTGCTCGGCCTCCGGTAGGAATTCGCAGACCACCTGGCCGGGAATCATCAGGACCTGCATCACATGCGGCCCTACGGTGCGATCCGTGCGGGACACGTTGCGTATTGCCGCGGCGAGACCCTGGCCCAGCGCCCTCACGGGGTGCAGACCCGGCATACTGGGCACAGCGACGGTCGCGGTCAGGGACGCGCCGACTGAGGCGCGCCGCGAGAGCAGGCTGGTTGGTCGCCGCATTCGCATGTCGGCCTGCGTGCGGCGGTTCCTCCGCGCCGTGATGGTGACGAGCAGCGGCGTCAGGCGTCCACGGCGGCGGCGCCACCCGGTGGCGAGAAGGGTCACCCCTTGTCCGCCGCGGGTCGCCGCCAGCCTCGCCTGCAGGTGGAAGAGGGCCTGGGGTACGCTACGGCGCACCTTCGGCGGCCCCATGTACATTGCATAGGAGTCGCCATGCGGTCCCAACATGAAGGCGTCGCCCCAGAGCTGTTGCGCGATCCATTCGTCAGTGGGCATCCTCTCGAGGAAGGCATTGCCCGTGTACCCGATGGCTACTCCCTCGGTGCCGCTCAGGAAAACTACCGTCTTGTTTGCGACTTCGTCGAAACGTCCGATGAGGTTCGTTCCCCGCCACTTAGTCGTCAGACGGTCGCTGACCATGACCGAATAGGTGGAGGCAGACTCTGCAATCACGAGGGTCATGGCCGGGATATAGGCCAAGTGCAGCCACAGTGCAGGGTCAAGCGGTTGCTCGTCTCGTCAGTTGACGAAGGTCTCAGTCAAGGGGGCGGGAGCGACGATGCGACGGCCCCTGGTCCGGCATCAGTTCGCGACTCCATCAGTGGGAGTTGATGCGCTCGACAAGGCTTCTGAATGGGCGGGCAACGAGAGGCGCACGTCTTTGGACTCGTCTCGGGACCAGCGGGGTGCCAGTTCGTCCGGCGGCACGAAACCCCGCGAAGACAGTTGAGCGAACTCAAGCACTAGCTCGGGCTCGTCTCTCCATGACGGGATCGACATCCCGGCGACGCCCAACAAGAGCGTCCTGCAGGTGGCATGCACATTCAGAAGATCGACCGGGGTCAGGGCGCGAGTCTCAGCCTTCGTGGCATGCGACGAAGCGCGATGCCTGATGCGTGCGGAAAGCAGGATCGCCTCATGCAGCGGGACCAGTCTGTCCCTTACCTTCCACCGAGCCCATGACGCGCGTTTGCCAGCCGGAGGCGCAACTCGGCGCTCGACGATTGTCGGTACGCCGCGCGCCAGCCAAATGACCTCCTCATCGGGATTGAGCCCACGGGCCGCCAATCGTTCGCGAAGCTCAGTCTTCACGCGCTCATTCCACTGCCCGTCCTTGAAAACCTGCTCGCCGGGCTTGTGTCTGGGTTCTAGCCGAAGTTCTTCGATGGCGCTGAAGGCGCTCGTGATCGCCAAGGCGTACGCGGTGAAACTGAACGCCGTACGATCGAAATCGGGGATCAGCGCGACGCTTGGAGAGGCGTCCATCGGGTGGTGGTAGATGATCCTCGCGGCATGGCTCAGACGAGCCAGGGCGAGACGTGCATGCTCATTCTCCCAGATGCGAGCGACGTAGCTGCACGATTGATAGACGCCTGCAGTGGCAGTCGAACTTGTGCGAGCATCCGTGGAATACCTTCCGGGAGGATAGTTCAGCGAACAGTACGCGTCAGGGTGGGCGACGACGTCGTCGTCCTCAAATGGCGAGTAGCCGTTGAACAGCAGCATAGCAGCGTTGATGTGCGTCAGGACATCGTTCGCGAGGGCCTCGTCGGGGGCGAAGATGAGGGCTTCCGGGAATCCAATCGAATAGCGCACCGGTTCGTTCTTGATCGCCATGGTGCTGCCAGATGCCCGCATCACATCGAGACGTAGCCGGGCCTCGGTCTCGTAGCGGCAGAACAGCTGGCGAAAGTCGATATGCCATCTTCGCGCGAAGACTGGTTCGCAAATGAGCCGGTGAGCCTCGTAGAGCCGTGTTCTGTATGGGAAGCGTTGCGCTCGGAGCCGTTTGCTCGGCATTGGCGCAAAGCCGAGGGAGTCGGGGATAGGATGCCAGTAGCGCCGTCCTACTATGCGAGCGAAGTACGGGCTTGGCTGGAGAGTGACCGTGGAAGAGCGACGTAACTCGCTAAGGTTCATGTGCTAAGGCTAAGGTTCGAATTGCTTCGCAGCAAAGTCTTCTTATCGGCTGCACGCCCTCTGGGTGTGACTCCGCACGCGACGCCCGAGTGCAGACCCTCCCAGGGCCGGCAACGAGTGAGCAGCGGACTCGCAGCGTCCGAGCCGGCCGTGCAGACGGGCTGCCGTGGATCTATGGCGGGGAGGGCGCGGGGCGCGCCTCTCGCGGAACGGCCGTCTAGCGGCAGCCCAAAGACTGCACGTTCTAAGGAGCCGCTCGAGTTGATCGCCGGAGCATGCGTCCGACAGATACCCCGGCTAGGCCCAGCACCGACGCGGCCGCGAAGAGCGGAAGCCAGATGTGCTCCGCCCATATCCCCCACCGGTGTGCGAGGGGTTCGCCAAAGGTGCCGCTCTGCTGCGTGAAAAAGATGGCGGCCAGAAACGCGCCGCCCGCATAGGCCAGGACAGCCGCTCTCCCGCGCCCGCGTCGCACCGCGACCGCGATCCACACGGGAACGAGGACGATCCATGCGAAGGCCGTGATGGCCATCAACTGTTCCGGAAGAGTCGACAGCACGTCGGGAAACACGGCGTCGCCTGCGTGCTTCAGGGGCGGTGGATCAGCCGGTTCCATGGCGGCACCTCAGAAGGCTTAGGTCCTGCCGTCAAGTCGCCGTCACCGAAGCAGTCTCCACCCGTTGCAGCCCGTCCGGCAAATCCGCTGCCGCGACCGCTTCCCCGCGGCAAAGGGCGAGAGAGCTTCGTGACGGATGTACGGGCTGCCGTGGAGGGCGGGGCCGGCGCAGGGCGCGCGTCTTGCGGGAGGGCGGCTGACCCAACTCCAAACCGCCGCTAGATCACCTGTTCCGTGGAGCGTAGGCGGCGAGGCGCTCTGGTTTCAGGGCGTAGGTCGTCCCCGTCCAGACCAGATCCTGTTCCAGGGGCACGCCGCCGGTCCCCGTCACGGGCACCTCTCGTGCGTCCGGCCACCTGCGCTTGATGTCCGAAAGCAGCCGCGTTCGAACGCGGAGCGCCAATTCCGGCTGCTTTCCCCGCAAGAAGCGCAACCAAGGCCGCCCCTGGTGGCCACCGTCATCAACGACGACCTCGGGGCCCTCGTCGTCAGGGCCGCGGTAAAGGTGGACGTAGATCGTCTTGGTCAGCACATCCGTCGCGGCCGGTGGCTCGTCCGGCGGAGCGCTCTTTCGAAACGTATGCCAACTTTGGGTGACGTCATCCACATGCAGCCCGCCCGCGTCGGCGTGGCGCCGCAGCATGGCCAGGAGATCGGCTCGGTCGGCAGGGGTGCGCAGAGGCACCTCGACGGCTGCAACCGTCCGGAGGCTTGCCGGCTGCTCGGCGCAGCCGCAGATCAGCATGATCGCGGCGAGCGCCGCGACCGTGATGTGACGTGCGGGAAGCAGCATGGTGCGAGTGTTCCACGACGCGCGTCCGCTTCCCAGCCTTGGCTCACCTGCGCCGGCCGGTCCGCCATGGCGTCAGCCTGGAGGGGCGGCGGAGCGTGGGGGACTCAGCTTGGGTCCCGGCTTTCGCCGGGATGAGCGGAGGGGCGGGGCGGCGTTGGGGTGTTGCGAGGCCGTGGATCCGCCGGGTGAGGCGAGCCCGTCTGACGAGCCTGGTCAAGGACGCGCGCTGGGCGCGCGCCGCGGGGCGGCCGGCCGGGGGCCGGTCCTTGAGCAGGCTCGGCAGACGGGCAGGTGGGCTGCCGTGGATCTATGCGGGGAGGGCGCGGGGCGCGCCTCGCCTCGCCTCGCCTCGCCTCGCTTCAGGGGCGGGGACGTTGCGCCGCTCCGGGGGAGCTTTCGCGAAGCGGGTGAGAGGGGCATCCTCAAGGTCTGGGCGGACCCTCTCCGGCTCTTTTGAGGGGATCGGCGGGGCGGGTGCGGGGAGGCGTGAGGCTTGATTGGTCGCAGGGCGCTGATCTTCGGGGCTGGGGCGGGGGTCGGCGGCGGCCTGCTGGCCGGCTGCGGTCACGTGGCGGGCGGCGGACACCGACGCGGAGGCGGAGGCGGACGCGGACGAGGACAAGCGCGGGGGCGGGGGCCGGCGGTGGCGGTGACCATCGACGACTTCGAGATCAAGGACACGCCGCGGCTGAGCGGGGCGGAGCGGCATGCGGCGATCCTGGCGGCGCTGGAGCGGCATGGGATCAAGGCGGCCGGGTTCGTGGCCGGGACCTATGCCGACAACCCCGCGGCGCAGGCGCACCTGCGGGCCTGGTCGGCGCAGGGCCACCTGATCGGCAACCACACCTATTCGCACCCCTACTACGGCGGGAAGAACCCGGCCGGCTTCATGGCCGAGGTGCTGAAGGCCGAGGCGGTGCTGGCGGGCTTGCCCACCTATCGCAAGCTGTTCCGCTTTCCCTACCTGGCGGAGGGGCGGACGGCGGAGGGGCGCGACGCCATGCGGGCGCTGCTGAGGCAGCACGGCTATCGCAACGCGCCGGTCAGCATCGACACCTCGGACTGGTATGTGAACAGCCGGCTGCTGGCGCGGCTGAAGGCCGATCCCGGGGCCGACCTGGCGCCTTACCGGCGCTACTACCTCGACCACCTGTGGGACCGCGCCGCCTACTACGAGGGCCTGCACCAGGCCCTGTTCGGCCGGCCGGGCGTGCACGTCCTGCTGCTGCACCACAACCTGATCAACGGCCTCTTCCTGGATGACGCGCTTGCGCAGTTCTCGGCGCGGGGCTGGCGGCTGGTGGACGCCGAGGCGGCGCTGGCCGATCCGCTCTACAGCCTGGCGCCGGACACGGCGCCGGCGGGGCAGAGCGTGCTCTGGGCGCTGGCCAAGCTGAAGGGCGGCTTCGACCTGCGCGATCCGGGCGAGGACGGGGCCTACGAGCAGCCGGCCATGGATCGGCTGGGGCTCTGAGGCTGGGGCGGCTGTGTTCGCGTTTTGTTCTTGACGCCTGCGCGCGTTTGTGGGAGAGTTGGCGTATCGCTGAGAGCTGCGCCTGACGGCGGCGGTGGCGGCGGGTTTCCGGAGACAAGCGATGGGCGACGAGGGGGGCGGGCCGGCTTTGCCGGGGCCGGGGCGGGCGCATGTGCGGTGGTCGGAGGCGGTGGGGGCGGAGATCTGCCGGCGGCTGCGGGACGGGGAGCTGTTGCGGCACATCTGCGAGGAGCCGGGGATGCCGTCGGATACGGCGGTGCGCAAGTGGGCGCGGGCGAGGCCCGGCTTCGACCGGGCGCTGAAGGCGGCGAGGCGCGCGGGGTGGCGGCCGGAGGGCCGGCTGCCGCGCGGCGGCGGGCGGGACGGGCCGGCGTTCGGCTACTGCCCCGAGATCGGCGACGAGGTGTTCGAGCGGCTGTGCGAGGGCGAGAGCCTGACGCGGATCGCCGAGGACCCGACGCTGCCGTCGCTGTCGACCTTCTATTACTGGATGAAGCGCATCCCGGAGTTCAACGCCGCGGTGGTGGAGGCGCGAAGGATCCAGGCGGACCGGTTCTGCGACCTGGGCTGGGACCTGGCGGAGGGGGCGAGCCCGGAGACCGCCTACCTGACGGACGTGCGGCTGAAGCAGCTGCGCTGGATGGCCGGGGTGCGATCGCCCAAGGTCTACCGGATCAAGCCCACCGAGGGCGAGCTGGCGCGGGAGACCACGACCTTCCTGATCCGCCACTTCAAGGGCGAGCCGGACCCGGTGACCGGGGAGCTGAGGGTCGTGGCCTACTGCCCCAATCCGGAGACCGGCCAGATGGAGCGGGAGGACACGCCGGGCTATCGCTATCCGGCCGGCTGCGTGACGGTGCCGGGAGGAACCTCGTGGGAGGCGATCCAGGCGCGCAAGGCGGCGGAGGCGGCGCGGGAGGCGGCCGGGCGGGAGGCGGCGCAGCGGCGGGGGCTGGACGACAACGAGTGGATCTGAGGCTGGGCGGCTCGCGCCGCGTCCGCGCCTTGCGGTCGGCCGGTTAAGGCCAAGCTTTTGCCGTGATGGCGCGGGACGAAGGGCGCTTCGAGAACAGAGGTCTCCCAATGCGCCTTTTCACCGCCCTCCTGGCCGCCGCGGCCGCCCTGGCGCTCGCCCTGCCGCTGGAGGCCCGGGCCCAGGCGCTGGAAGATCCCGAAGCCAGGCTGGTCGAGGACTGGTGGTGCAGGCGGTGGAGCCGGGACCGGCCTGGTGGCGGGTCGTGGACGGCGACACCACCGTCTATGTGCTGGGCGCGGCGGACGACGAGATGCCGGCCGATGTGGGGTGGGACCGGCGCTGGCTGGAGCGGCGGATGCGCGGCGCCAACGGCCTGGTGCTGGGGACCCGCGTCGGCCTGACGGGCGGGGTCCGCGACCTGCCGGCGCTGATCCGGGCGCGCAACCGGCTGCGGTCGAAGACGCCGATGGAGGAGGACCTGCCGCCGGCGCTCCGGGCGCGGTTCGTGGCGGCGCGGGAGCGGGCGGGGCAGCCGGCCAAGCGCTACGCGGGCTGGCAGCCGCTGATCGCCGGCGAGATGCTGCAGGACGACGTGGCGGGCAAGCGCAAGACCCAGCGGGTCTCCGGCGCCGCCCGGGCCCTGGCCAGGGCCGCCAAGGTCCCGGTGGTGGAGCCGGCGCGCTATCCGATCGCGCCCTTCCTGAAGGCGATGACGCCCAGCCTGACGCCGGCCGTGCACCAGCAGTGCCTGGCCGGCGCCCTGGACGACGCCGAGACGCCGCCGGCCCGGACCCGGGCGGCCTTCGAGGGCTGGGCCCGGGGCGACACCGCCGCGGCGCTGGACGTGCCGCGCAGCTTCGACAAGTGCGTGCTGCTGCTGGGCGGCGGGCCCGAGCTGTGGCGGCGCTCGGTGGAGGATGTCGCGAGCGCCCTCCAGGCGCAGCTGGCGCGGCCCGGGCACGCGGTGGCGGTGGTGAACCTCAGGCTCTGGCTGGCTGAGGACGGCCTGGCCAGCGAGCTGCGCCGGCGCGGCGTGCGGGTGCTGGGGCCGGGCGAGGGCTAGGGCTAGGGCTAGGGCGCCGGCTGCGCCACGGCGGCGGGCGGCGCGGGCTCCGGGTCGGCCAGGGCGCCCAGCTCGCCCCGAGCCCGGGCCCGGGCGCCGTAGACCCACTCGAACAGCGGCGAGGCCATGAGCGTGGTCACCACCGCCATCAGCACCAGGATGGAGAACAGGGCCGGCCCGATCAGCCCGCGCTGCAGGGCGATGTTGATGATGATCAGCTCCATCAGGCCGCGCGCGTTCATCAGGGCGCCGATGGCCAGCGCCGTGGGATTGGACTGGCCGGTGAGCCGGGCGGCCGCCCAGCAGGCCCCGCCCTTGGCGAGGATCGAGGCGGCGAGGATCGCCCCGGCCAGCAGCAGCAGGGACGGGTCGGCCATCAGGGTCAGCTGGGTGTTGAGGCCGGAGAAGGTGAAGAACACCGGCAGCAGCAGGACGACGGTGAGCGGCTCGAGCCGGGCCTTCAGCTCGCGGGCCAGGAGACCCCGGGGCATGGCCACGCCCAGCAGGAAGCCGCCGAACACGGCGTGCATGCCCACATAGTCCATGGCGAAGGCGGCGGCGAGGAACAGCATCATCACCGTAGCCAGGAGGCCATGGGAGAGGCCGCCCTCGCGCTCGGCGATGCGGCCGAGGGGGGCGAGCAGGCGCGGGCCTGCGACCAGCACCAGGGCCGCGAAGCCGGCGGCGCCGACCACCGCCTTGACCGCCACGCCGGCCCCGTCGCCGAACACCGCCAGCACCAGCGCCAGCACCGTCCAGGCGCCGGCGTCGTCGATCGCCCCCGCCGAGAGGGACAGCGAGCCCAGCGGCGAGCCGGAGAGCCGGCGCTCGTGGATGATCCGGGCCAGCATGGGGAAGGCGGTGATGGAGATGCAGGCGCCGAGCAGCAGGCTGGCCTGCAGGACATCGAGCCTGGGCGAGAACAGGCCGGGCGTGCGCATCAGCCAGGGGGCCATCAGCACCGCCACCAGGAAGGGCGCGGCCATGCCGGCCAGGGACACGGCGCCGGCGCTGCGCACATGGCTGCGGAAGTGGGCGCGGTCGAAGCCCAGGCCGACCAGGAACATGTAGAGGCCGACGCCCAGCTGGGCGACCACGTAGAGCAGGCTGCGGGCCTCGGCGGGGACTAGGGCCGCCTGCAGCTGCGGCGCGAGCGCGCCGAGCAGGGAGGGCCCCAACACCACGCCGGCGATCATCTCGCCCACCACCTGCGGCTGGCCGAGGAACCGGCGGCCGAGCCAGCCGACCGCGCGGGCGGCGGCGACGATCACCGCCAGCTCCAGGAAGAAGATCACGCTGAGCTGCGCCGACGCCATCCGATGTCCCCCTCCGGACGTCCGTTGGACCGGAGTGTGAGCGGTAACACGCGGCAGTGTCAAACGGTGTTCGGGGGACGCCCCCTCTCCCGCAGGGCGGGAGAGGGCTGGGGTGAGGGCGGCGCAGGCGAGCCGGTAGGCTGGGCGTTGGACCTATGCGCACGGGTCCAACGGCGGCGCGCGGGCGGTCGGGGCGCCGCCCTCACCCTGACCCTCTCCCGCAGGGCGGGAGAGGGAATGGCTCACATGCGGTCGGGGACGGCGATGCCGAGGACGTCGAGGGCCTGTTCGAGCTGGCGCAGGACGGCGCGGGCCAGGGTCAGGCGGCTGGCGCGGACCGGGGGCTCGGCGATCAGGATCGGGCAGGCGGCGTAGAACTTCGAGAAGCTCTGGGCCAGGCGGTAGGCGTGCTCGGCCACCGCGTTGGGGGCCTTCTTGTCGTAAGCCTCGGTGAGCGCGGCGTCGAAGGCGTCCAGGGTGAGCACGAGGTCGCGCTCGGCCGGCTCGGTGACGGTCACCGGGCCAGGCTCGGCGGCCTCGCCTTCGGCCTTGCGCAGCAGGCTCTTCACCCGGACGGCCTGGTAGAGGAGGTAGGGGCCGGTCTTGCCCTCGAAGCTGGTGAAGCGGTCGAGGTCGAAGACGTAGGAGGTGCCGCGGAAGTTCTGCAGGTCGGCGAACTTGAGCGCCGCGACGGCCACCTTGCCGGCGATGTCCTCGAACTCCTCGGCCGGCAGGTCCTCGCCGAGGCCGGCCTCGTGCAGGCGCTCGCGGGCCTTGGACCGCGCCATCTCGATCAGGTCGTTGAGCTTCAGGACGCCGCCTTCGCGGGTCTTGAAGGGCTTGCCGTCGGCGCCGTTCATGGTGCCGAAGCCGATGTGCTCCAGCTGGCCCTCCGTGGCGTAGCCCGCCAGGTAGGCGGCGCGGAAGACGATCTCGAAGTGGTCAGCCTGGCGCTGGTCGACGCAGTAGATGACCAGCTCGGGGTCGAAGGTCTGCCTGCGGTCGAGGATGGTGGCGAGGTCGGTGGTGCCGTACATCGCCGAGCCTTCGGAGGAGACCACGAGGAGCGGCGGCAGCTCGCGCTTGTCGCCCTCGCGGGCGACGCGGACGATGCGGGCGCCCTGGTCCTCGACCAGCAGGCCCTTCTCGTCCAGCTCGCGGACCATGGGCTCGATCAGGTGGTCGACGTCGCTCTCGCCCTTCCAGAGGTCGAAGTCGACGCCCAGCGCGTGGAAGTCGCGCTCGAGCGCGGCCTGGGTGACCTTGGCGAAGCGCCGCCACAGCAGATAGGCGCCGGGCTTCTTGGCCTGCAGCTCGGCGGTGAGCTTGCGGGCACGGTCGCGGTAGGCGGGGTCCGCCTTCCCCTTGGCGGCGGCCTCGGGATAGAGCCGGTCGAGGTCGGCGAGCTCGATCGCCTGGAAGGCCTCGGGCTCCAGCCGCTGCCAGTCGGCCGGCAGGTCGGCCGCAGCGTTGAGGCGCGCGACCTCGGCGGCGATGGCGGGGGTCTCGTCCGTGACGGCGCCGATCAGCAGGCCCATCTGGTAGCCCCAGTCGCCGAAGTGGGCGTCGCCCACCACCACGTCGCCGCGGAAGCGATAGAGGCGCTTGATGGATTCGCCGATGATCGACGAGCGCAGGTGGCCCACGTGCATCGGCTTGGCGACGTTGGGGCCGCCGTAGTCCACGAGCACCCGGCGCGGAACGGCCACCAGCTCGCCGCCGGCGCGGGGGTCGGCGGCGATCTCGTCGGCGCGCGACGCCAGGGCGGCGTCGGCCACCTTGAGGTTGATGAAGCCGGGGCCGGCGATCTCCACCGACGCCAGGCGCGGGTCGGCTTTCAGCACCTCGGCCACCGCGGCCGCGATCTCGCGCGGGTTCTTGCCGGCGCGCTTGGCGGCGGCCAGCGCCCCGTTGGACTGGAAGTCGGCGAGGTCGGGGCGGTCGGAGGCGGTCACCCGGCCCAGGTCTGCGGGCAGGCCGAGGTCTGCGAAGGCGGCCCCGACCGCTTCGCCGAGGCCCGTTCTGAGGTCGGTCATTGCGGGGTGGCGGCGGTCCCGGCGGCCGCGGAGCCGGCTGCCGCCGTCTGCGAGCCTGCGTTGAGGCGGAAGCGCTTGCCCTCGCGGTTGAAGGCGGCCATCTCGGGCGTCACCTCGAAGCCCACCAGGACCTCGAAGTTCGAGCCGGAGGTGGTCAGGGCGGCCCGCGGAATGACGATGTTGTGGACCCGCTCGGTGACGTAGACCCGGTCCTTGCCGGACGGGAAGTTGACCGCCAGGTCGAAGGTTTCGCGGGCGAGGACCGAACGGTTGCGGTCGGTAACCGCGACCCAATAGCGGTAGGTCTTCTGCGAACCCGTGGCCTGCGGGCCGCGGCCGAGCTCGAAGAGCACGTCCATGGCCACCTTGATCGGCTCCTCGTCCTTGTACTGGCAGCCGGCCGAGATGCCCTGGATCTCGCCTGAATAGGCGACGTTCGCGGACGCCTCGCGGTTCTCCTTGAACTCCACGTAGCGGGCGGCGTCGTAGAGGGTCTTCACGAACGGGCAGGGACCGGCGTTGCGCAGGGCGGGCAGGGGCGACTGGTTGTTGCCCCATTCCGAGTCGCGCTTGCGCTTCTTGGCCTGTTCGTCGCGCTGCTGCTGGTCGGGGTCCTGGCGGCGGCCCTGGGCGTCGGCCGAGAGCGGAACGGCGGTCAGGGCCGCGGCGAGCGAGGCGGCGACGAGAAGCAGGCGGCGCATGGCAGGGCGTCCAGAAATCGTAGGGAGGCGCGGGCGGCCGCGCGGTGGGAGCCGTAGTACAGCCTCAGGAATGCGGCGGCAACGCGGCTGGCGGGCGGGCGCGCGAAGCCTTACGTTCCGCCCCATGAACGCCGTCGTCCCCAAGCCCGCCCTGACCGTGCTGCTCGCAGCCCCGCGCGGCTTCTGCGCCGGCGTCGACCGGGCGATCCAGATCGTGGAGCGGGCGATCGAGAAGTACGGCGCGCCGGTCTATGTGCGCCACGAGATCGTCCACAACCGCCATGTGGTGGACCGGCTCCGCGCCCTGGGCGCGGTGTTCGTGGAGGAGCTGGAGGAATGCCCGGTGGACCGGCCCGTGGTGTTCTCGGCGCACGGCGTGCCGAAGTCGGTGCCCGCCGAGGCCCAGGCCCGCCAGATGCTCTACCTCGACGCCACCTGCCCCCTGGTCTCGAAGGTGCACGTGGAGGCGGAGCGGCACCATGACGCGGGCCGCGAGATCGTGCTGATCGGCCACGCCGGCCACCCGGAGGTGGTGGGCACCATGGGCCAGCTGCCCGACGGGGCGGTGCAGCTGATCGAGACCATCGAGGACGCCCAGGCCTTCACGCCGAAGGACCCGGCCAACGTCGCCTTCGTCACCCAGACGACGCTGTCGGTGGACGACACCGCCGAGATCGTGGCGGCGCTGCGGGCGCGCTTCCCGGAGATCGCCGCGCCGCACAAAGAAGACATCTGCTACGCCACCACCAACCGGCAGGAGGCGGTGAAGGCGATCGCCGACGGGTCGGACGTGCTGCTGGTGCTGGGCAGCCGCAACTCGTCCAACTCGGTGCGGCTGGCGGAAGTGGGCCGCCGCGCCGGCAAGCCGGCCTACCTGATCGACGACGCGTCCGGCCTGCAGTTCGGCTGGCTAGACGGGGCGCGCACGGTGGGCGTGACCGCCGGGGCGAGCGCGCCCGAGGTCCTGGTCCAGGGGCTGATCGACCGGCTGGCCGAGGCCTTCGACGTCACTGTCCAGGAGGTCGAGGCGGCCCGCGAGACGGTGACGTTCAAGCTGCCGCGGGTGCTCGCGTAGGCGTCTAGAGGCGGTCGGCGGGTTTCGCTCGCTACGGGGCGGCTATGCATCGCCGCGTTGCGGACGTTCAGGATGTCCGCAGGGGTGGAAAGCCGATGGTTGCCCGCTAAGTAGGCTGGGTGCTTGAGGGATTGTGTGGATGACCGGGTTCATCATCATCTCCGTCATGATGTCCCTTTGTGCTGCAAACCTGTTTTGTGCTTGGCGGTACGGTCGGCTGCTCGGATCGATGGGGATCAGCTCGCGAAATGAGGGTTCATCATTCTGGGCCGACGTGGTCATGACCACGTCCTCTTGATCGGACAATTGTGGGTGCTGTGCTCTGCAATAGTCAGGCACCTCAACTAGATCCGGCTGCGAAGGTCCGAGGAGGGGCGCGGCGGTCGTTGATCCTGAACGGACCTTCTCGCTGAGCGAGCGGCGTAGGTGCGGATCCCTGCCGCCCGGTCGCCTCCCGCGGTGAAGACGTATTCCAGTTCGACCTCAACACTGGGCTGCTGCGAGTCAGCTTGGGTCCCGGCTTTCGCCGGGATGAGCGGGGGAGAGGGAGGGTTGGTGGCGTGCGCCAGCGCCAGCAAGGGGTCGGCTATGCCGGTCGGCGCAGCGGGGGGGTTCTGGATCGGAAGATCTCTTCACGGCCAGACACGATCCGGGCCGCGGATGCGCGCGAACGACGCTTGGAGAGGGCGCGCCGACCGGGCCCTCCGCTCCCTGTTGCGGCAGCCGCAGCGCACCAACCACCATGCCTCCCTCACCCCCGCTCATCCCGGCGAAAGCCGGGACCCAAGCCGACTCGCAACAGCCCAGTCTTCGAGCCGAACTCGCAAAACCTCCTCACGGCGAGAGGCGACCCGGGCGGCGATGCGCGCCAACGCGTCGGGTGGACGGCTTCTGCTCCCGGGCGCAAGCTCCGGACCTTCAGGAAGGTAGGACCGGGGGCTGCCATGGCCGTGCGGACTGCGCGATGTGCCTGTGGCGCGTGCCAAGTCGAGGTTCAAGGCGAGCCGGTCAGCAGCGGACTTTGCAGCTGCGACAACTGCAAACGGCGCACCGGCGCTCCGTTCGGGTGGTCGGTCTATTTCAGTGACGAACAGGTCAGGCGGGTCGATGGCCCGTTTGCCGTTCTCGAAGGCCTGGGCAAGCGCTGGTTCTGCGCAACCTGCGGCTCGACGCTTTACTGGAAGTCCTTTGGGGCGTGGAGACCCGGCCAGACCGGGTTCGCCGGAGGCTGCTTCGCCGACCCCACGTTGCCGCCCCCCACCATCGCGGTCCGATGCGCACAGGGGATGCCGTGGACAGGCTATCCCGCGGGCTGCGCCCTGTTTGACGACATGCCCCCGAGCGCGTCAGCAACAGGGTCGTGAGGGTTCACTCCGGGGCGTTCGCTGCTGCTGCGGAGCAGGCCGCCGTGCTCTGAAGACTGGGCTGTTGCGAGTCAGCTTGGGTCCCGGCTTTCGCCGGGATGAGCGGGAGGGGGAGGGGGCGGGGCGGTGGTTGGTGGGCTGCGGCTCGAGCTTGCCGGCCCGGCGCCTTACGGGTCGCACCAGCGGGCGGAGGCGCGGTCGGCGCGACCCCTCATCCGTCCCGCTTCGGGCGACACCTTCTCCCGCAAGGGGAGGAGGGAAGGGGCCTTCAAGTCCATGGGAAGCAAGGGGACGTTCGGAAGGTCGGCTATGGGTGGAAGGCGGAGCTTAGCGAGCCAAGAAGGTTCCGACTGCATCTCCATCGACGCCGAGGCTCTGCCAGCGATCCTCAGTACGCGACAGGAGTAGGAATGCGTCGCGGTGAGGCATGAAAACCAGCAGGTAGCTGCCCGGGTCTTCAGCAACAGCGACGCACGCATAGCTGCGCTGCGGCCCGAAATGGTCGTGCGGTGGGTCCTGGATATCGACGTCGATCCAGTAGGGCTCGATCAGACAGCGGCGCATTTCGGCCACTTCAGCCGCGACCTTCTCGCGGTTCCAAGGCGTGCCGAACGTCCCTTCGGGAGGCTCGTAATCCTCCACGTACCGGTCCATCTCGCTTTCAAGCTCGCGGCGAAAGGCGGGTAGGTCGATGTCCATCCAGCGCAGAATGGGCCTGCGCCGCGAACGTCAGCAATGGGTCGATAAGAGACCCTGGCGCCGGATCGGCAAACCGACCTTCAAGCTGCCGCGGGTGCTGGCCGGCTGAGCCGTCTCAGGAGGCGGCCGCCTGCAGGTGGGTGTCGTCACGCCGGCGGGCCACGCCGGCCACGCCCTCGCGCCGGGCGCAGCGGCACTCGCGGACGAACCGCTCGAGGGTCGTCTCGCCCGGCGGCAGCAGGCTGGGCGCCTCGATGACGCCGCCCGCCTCCGGGACCGGGCGCAGGGTCGGCAGGCGGGCCTCGCGGACCAGGCCGCGGTCGCACTCGGCCACATCCGCCAGCCGGCGGGTGAACTCGGCCACCGACCAGGGCTCGTAGGGCAGGAAGCTCTCCACCCCGGCGACGCCGTCGATGAGCAGGTCCAGCACGGCGTCCACCAGGTCGGGGCCGTAGGTCTCGTCCCAGTGGCTCTGGGCGCAGGCGTCCACGGCATGGCCGAGCTCGAGCGTGTCGAGGGCGCGCACGGCGAAGCGCGCCCGGTCCCAGGGGGTGAACACGCTCTCGGCCCCGGCCAGCAGGAGCCGCCCGCCGCCGAGCGCCAGCAGGCGCTCGTCCACCTCCTCGAAGCCGTCGACGGCGGTGAAGGCGGCGCAGGGGATCGACAGCGCCCCGCAGGCGGCGGCGAGCGCCTCGGGGGGTGCGAAGCCAGCTCCCGGCCAGCCGCCCCTCCGTCCGGAGGCGAGGCTTACCTGGCATATCCCTGCCCAATCCCGGCCGTCGACCACAGCCCACGGCCTCAGGGCGCGCAGAGTGGCTTCGCCGGGATCGCGCAGGCTGCGGCGGTAGGGCAGGCCGCGGACCTCGCAGGCCCGCACCAGCAGCTGGGTGAGCGGTCCTTCCGCGCCGACGATGAGCAGCGGCGCGCCCGTCTCCAGCAGGGCCGGATCGCGGGCGGCGTCGAACTGGTGCGCGTGGGAGGGCCGGCTGTTGACGAAGCGGCTCTCGCGCCGCCACCAGCCGGGCTGGTGCAGCGCCACGGCGGTGGGGCGCCGGCCGG
The DNA here is from genome assembly GCF_036563385.1 of Phenylobacterium sp. GTDB lineage: Bacteria > Pseudomonadota > Alphaproteobacteria > Caulobacterales > Caulobacteraceae > Phenylobacterium. The sequence continues at coordinate 518,611 of NZ_DATCML010000011.1, read as the reverse complement.
CGGCGAGGTCCTTGAGGACGGGGGCGAGCGCGGTCGGCCGGGGCTGGCCCGAGCGGACGTCGTACACGCCCACCTCGTAGTGGCCGACGAACCGGGTGACCATGCGGTTCCAGTCGTGGGAGCCGAGCAGGGACCAGGCGGTGACCGCGCAGAGGTCGTGGCCCTCGTCGCGCAGGGCCTGGGCGCCGTCCCAGACCTCCACGAACCAGCGCACCTGCTCCTCGCGCGTCGCGCCGTTGTGGCACTCGGTGACGGCGACCGTGCGGCCGTACCGCTCCGCCGCCTGGCGGAGCAGGGTCGGCAGGCCGAGCACGCCTTCGCGGCGGTTGCGGATGGCGTCCACGTCCACGAAGGCCACGCCGCCGCAGTCGCCCAGCTCGCGGTCGGCTACGGCGCGGTTGATGTGCAGGTCCACACGGTGGTCCAGCAGCCGTTCGCTGGCGAGGTAGTGGTTCACGCCGATGACGTCGGGCGGGCAGGGATCGCCGGCGATGACCCGCAGCCGCTCGGCCAGGCCGCAGGCGGCGATCCGCCCCCAGAGCGGATGCGCCTCGGTGACCATCCCGCAGAGCAGGTCCCACCCGATCCAGCGCCGCTGGTTCTGGTAGTCGGCCTCTGCCTGCAGGGGCTCGGTGGCGTGGCAGTAGCCGAGGTCGTCGGTCTGGATCAGGCGGGCCTGCGGGTTGACCCTGCGGATCTCGCGCATGGCCAGGCGGGTGGCGTCGATCTCGTTCAGGAGCGCCGTCCAGAACGCCTCTTCGGTGCGGGTGTGCGGATACCAGTAGCCGTAGAGGGCGCTGAACCGGGCGGTGGTGAGGGGCTCGTTCACCGGCGTCCAATCGCGGATCCATGGATAGCGCTGAGCCACGGCGGCGGCGTGCCGCGCCAGGCCCGGTGCGAAGCCGTCGTGCAGCAGGCTGGTGTAGTGCGGACCGCTGCCGTGGTGGCAGAGGGTGACGATCGGCTCCATCCCGAGCTCGCGGATGCGGGGCAGGCGCTGGTCCGTCCAGGTGAAGTCGCGGACCTCCGGATCCTGCGGCGAGATGCGTTCCCAGAGCGCCGGATAGCGCAGGGCGGTCATGCCGAGGTCGGCGAACAGCTCCAGGTCTTCGATGCGATGTTCGTGGCCGCTGCGCGGCGTCTGGTCGAACCACTGGTCGCCGACGCGATTGACGGTGCACTCGTAGCCGCCCCAGAGCTCCAGGCGTCCGCGCCCGGCTGGGCGGCCCGCTTCGCCGAATCCCGCGCGCGGCTGCAGCCTGATGATCTCGGCCATGTCACGTCCCTTGATGTCATGCGTAGTTCAGGGGCGAGGAAGGCGGAGATCGTATGTGACGTTCCGCCGAGCATCATCTGATGTTCTCTGAGGACGTCTGCCGATCTTCCTGCATGCGGCGTAGAGTTTGTTGATCTATGTTAGATCTACGCAGCAAGTTGCGATTCCTTCCCGCCCTAATTCCCCCAGATGCTTGATTGGGGCGGGCCTTCCGGCCAATGGCGGACCAAGGCCCCGATGACCCGCGCGATCTTCTCGCCGCCCTGTTCTGAGGGCTCGATGGGATTGGCGTAGTCCGCGGGCTCGGTGCAGATCAGGCGCAAGTCCACCAGTGGCAGGCCGTGCGTGAAGGCGGCGCGGGTGATCACGTCGTTGAACAGGGCGAGCCCCGCGACCACCACCCGCCGCTCCGGCTCAGGGTAATTGGCGTCGTAGACGGTGCACACGGCGGTGGGCAGGCGCCGCGCCAGGACCGCCTCGAGCATCCGGGCGTAGGCGGAGCGGAAGCGGCCCTGCGCCTCAGCCAAGCGGTCCACGGCCTCGGCGACCGAGGCGGCGCGCTGGTTGAGCAAGCCCGCGGAGCCCAGGGCGTCGTTGCCGCCGACCGAAATCACCAGGTGGGTGGCGTCGGCGGGCAGCCGCCGGAGCTGGCTCGGCACGTCGGAGGTCACGTCGCCATCCACGGCCAGCAGGGTGGCGCGCCAGCCGGAGCCGAGGACGTCGCGCAGCTGCCGCACCACGTCGGGCGCGGGCGCCACGTAGGCGCGGTTGTCGAAGATCGAGTCGCCGAGCAGGACGACGTGGCTCATGGCGAGCTCCAGGCGAGGCGCCTTTCGGCAATCCGGGAACGAACGCGCGCACGGGCGATTGCGGCGCACGGACCCGCATTTGCTTGGAGTTTCCGGTGAGAGCCGTCGCCATCCTGGCCGCCGTCGCCCTGGCGCCCGGCGCGAGCCATGCGCTCGACCTCACGGGCCGCGTCGCGGTGGGCGCCCAGGCCGGGAGCACGGGCCCAGGCGTGGAGAGCCTGCTGAAGCTGAACGACCGTCTCGTGCTGCGAGGCGCCATTGAGGGGTTTCGGGCCGGCGGGCGCGTGCACTCGGGCGGCGCGGCCTATGACGTGGACGCGCGCTGGCTGACCGATTCCGGCATGGTGGATTTCCACCCGGCCGGCACCGCCTGGCTGGTCTCGGTGGGCGCCTACTACGGTCGGCGGGACTTCAAGCTGCGCGGGGCGTCGCCTGGCGTGGTGGCGGTCCACGGCCGCGCCCGGCTTGCGCCTGTGGCGCCGTTCGCCGCCCTGGGCTGGGACAATACCTTCCACGGCGCCCGCCGGATCGGCTTCAAGGTGCGGGTGGGGGTGATCGCCAGCGGGAGCCCGGACGTCGACCTGCGCGCGAGCGGCGGCGGCTCCGCGGACGACGCGGAGCTCGCCCGGCAGGAGCGGGCGCTGCGCCGCGAACTCAGGCCCGCGCGGTTGTGGCCTGTGGCGCAGGCGGGACTGACCTACAGGTTCTGAGCCGCCGCCCGGTTCACGCGTCTTCCAGGCTGTCCTCGTCGAGGTGATCGCCCCAGCCGGGCTCGAACTGGCCGGCGAAGCGGCCGTCGGCCAGGAGCTGGTGGCCGTGGGGGCTGATCAGGTTGGCGGCCAGGTCCTTGGCTTCCGCCAGGGTCTCGCAGTCGAGCGCCACGCGGGCGACGGTCGCCGAATGGGCCCCGAGGACCCGGATCTCGAAATCAGCCAAGCGGTCCTGCCTGTGGGGCGTAGATGGTGCTCCCCACGATCTTTTGCGCGCGGTCGTGGACGAGCACGCGGGCGAACTGGCCGGCGCGGGCCAGGGTGCGGGCGAGCTTGTGCGCCTGAGCCTCGGCGCGGCCCCCGGAACGGAAGAGCAGGGGCTCGACGGCCCCGGCCGCGTCCACAAGCCAGCCGTCGCCGGCCGGACGGACATGCAGTCGAACGTCTTCCATGGCGGAGTCTCCTCGTCGGTGGGTTGTGGTGATCGGGCTACGTGCGGGCGGAACAGGGGGACCCTGCCGAGCCGGGCCCCGCGCGTGAGCGAGAGATGGGCGCAGGCCGGCTCAAGACAAGGCTGGCCGGCCCAAAATCCGGCCCGCCGCCCTCAGTCGACAGGTCCGGAACACCCGCCCGGCCCGCGCGCTCTCCTCCCACACCGAAAAGAAGCGAGACCCGCATGCCCGACGCCCCCCAGGCCACGCTCTACCGGATGGTCCTGCCCGACCACACCTGCCCCTTCGGCGTGAAGGCCAAGGCGCTGCTGGAGAAGCACGGCTATGACATCGATGACCGGGTGCTCGCCACCCGCGAGGAGGTGGAGGCCTTCAAGGCCGAGCAGGGGGTGAGCACCACGCCCGTGGTCTTCATCGGCGACGAGCGGGTGGGCGGCAGCGACGAGCTGGAACGCTTCCTCGCCCGCGGCTGACGCGGCTCAGGTCCCGGCGGCCGGCTCGAGGCGCTGAAGGCTCTTGTTGTAGCGCTTGAGGAAGGCGCGGCCGCGGGCGTGGTGGTCCTCCACCCAGACCTCCTGGGTGGTGCTGCAGAGCACCCCGTCGCGGGACGGCTCGACGTGCAGGGTCCCGCCGACCTCGACGCCGAGCACCTGAAGGGCTTCCTCCGTAAGGACGACGGCGACCTGGTCGCCGATCTTCTCCACCTTGAGCGCAATCATGAGGCTCCTCCTGGAAGAGGGGGAATTTTAGCACGATCTGCCGCCTTGACCGACTCCGCGCGGTCGCTCACTGCGGTCGGGCGATGGCGGTCTACACAGACATAACGGACGAGGAGCTGGCCAAGCTTCTCGCGGACTTCGACCTTGGCGAGGCGCTCAGCCTGAAGGGCGTGGCCGAGGGGATCGAGAACTCCAACTTCCTGCTGGAGACGCAGGCCGGCCGCTTCATCCTGACCATCTACGAGAAGCGGGTGAAGGCGGACGAGCTGCCGTTCTTCCTCGAACTGCTGAAGTGGCTGGCGGAGCATGGCTATCGCTCGGCGACGCCGGTGGGCGACCGCCAGGGGCGGCTGCTGAAAACTGTGCGGGGCAAGCCGGCCGCGATCGTCACCTTCCTGCAGGGCATGTCGGTGCGCCGGCCGAGCGTGGCGCACTGCCGGGAGGCGGGACGCGGGCTGGCGGAGCTGCACCTGGCGCAGCAGGGCTTTCCGATGCGGCGCGAGAACGACCTGGGGCAGGCGGCCTGGGCGCCGATGTTCGAGGGCCTGCGGGGCCAGGCGGACGAGCTGAAGCCGGGACTGGCGGCGGTGATCGAGGCGGACCTCGCGCGCTTGGCGCAGCGGTGGCCGCATGGGCTGCCGGAAGGCGTGATCCACGCCGACTTCTTCCCGGACAATGTGTTCTTCACGGGCGGCGCCTTCGCCGGGGCGATCGACTTCTACTTCGCCTGCAACGATGCACTCGCCTACGACATCGCGGTGGCGCTGAACGCCTGGTGCTTCGAGGCGGACGGCTCGTTCAACATCACGGCGGCGCGGGCCATGGTGGCGGGCTACGAGGCGGTGCGGCCGCTGGCGGACGCCGAGCGCGCGGCCCTGCCGGTGCTGGCCCATGGCGCGGCCATGCGGTTCTTCCTGACCCGGCTGGCCGACTGGAAGGCGACGCCGGCGGGCGCGCTGGTGAAGCCGAAGGACCCGCTGGAGTACGAGCGCAAGCTGGCGGTCCACCGCTCGTCGCCGGACCTGGTGCTGTTCGGGCGCGTCGTCGGATGACGCCCCAGGTCGTGATCCACACTGACGGCGCCTGCTCGGGCAACCCGGGACCGGGCGGCTGGGGCGCCATCCTGCAGTACGGCGAGAAGGAAAAGGTGCTGAAGGGCGGGGAGCTGGCGACCACCAACAACCGCATGGAGCTGATGGCGGCGATCCAGGCCCTCGAGGCGCTGACCAAGCCCTGCAAGGTGGAGCTGCACACCGACAGCCAGTACGTCCAGAAGGGCATCCACGAGTGGATCCACGGCTGGAAGCGCCGCGGCTGGAAGACCGCCGACGGCAAGCCGGTGAAGAACGACGACCTCTGGAAGCGGCTCGACGCCGCCCGCATGCGCCACGAGGTGACGTGGCGCTGGGTGAAGGGCCACGTCGGCCATGAGCTGAACGAGCGCGCCGACGCCCTGGCCCGGGCCGGGCTGAAGGAGACGCTGGAGGCGCGGCGGGCGGGCTGAGCCTGCTGGCTGCGTCTCGCCTCTCTCCGCTCGTCCCGGCGAAAGCCGGGATCCAAGCGGCCTACCGGCTGTGACGCGCGCCACTGGACTTATCTCAGCTTGGGCCCCAGCTTTCGTCGCGGTGAGCGGGAGTTGTGAGCTGCTGATCAAGCAACCCGACCGCGCATGGTTCGATTTCGAAGCTTGACCGTTCGGCGAACGGCGGTCTAGGAATGTTCAAGATCGAACGAAGGAGGGGCGATGCCTCCGCTGCCCGAGGACCACGCCGACATCCAGGTGTTCGACGAGATCCGCTACATCGAACATCTGGTGAGGACGACCATCACCCGCAAGCTGCCGGTGGGGCTGAACTACCCGCAGTGGGAGGTGCTGAACCTGCTGGCCCGGCGCGGCGACGGCTCATCGCCGGCGATGATCGCCGAGGCTTTGCAGATGACCCGCTCGGGGCTGACCAACACCCTGCAGCGGCTGGCGGCCCGCAAGCTGATCGAGGTGGAGGACTGCCCCGCCGACGGGCGGCGCAAGCGGGTGTGGCTGACGCCGGCGGGCCGGCAGGCCTACGGCCAGGCCATGGCCAACCTGCGGCCCAAGATGGACATGCTGCGCGAGGGCTTCACGGCCAAGGAGTTCCGGGAGGCCCTGCCGTTCCTGCGCGCCCTGCGCGAATGGCTCTCCGACCCCGAGCCGCTGCCGGCCTGAGGTCGTTCGTCGCAACAACCCTGGGCCGGTGGCGGGCCGCTCACCGCGCGGTAAGCTCTGCCGGTGTAAGGAGGGCGCCGCGATGAAGGTCGGGGGCGGCATTGGGCTCGGTTCGGAAGTGCCGTTCGGCATGAACGGCTTCGCGGCCCTGCTCGGCACCCAGCAGGCGGTGGCGCTGGCCGGCGCCGACGTGGACGCCGTCATGCGCGCGGTGGTGGACGGGGCGCTGAAGGTCATGCCCCAGGCCGACGGCGCGGTCATCGAGATGCGCGACGGCGACGAGATGGTCTATCGCGCCGCCAGCGGCACCTCGGCCGGCAAGGAAGGCCTGCGCCTGAAGCTCGCCACCAGCCTGTCGGGCCGCTGCGTGCTGCTGGGCGAGCCGCTGGCCTGCGAGGACTCCGAGACGGACGACCGGGTCGACCGGGAGGCCTGCCGCAAGATCGGCGTGCGCTCGATGATCGTGGTGCCCCTGCCGCACCGGGGCAGCACCGTCGGCGCCTTCAAGCTCTATTCGGCCGTGCCGCGCGCTTTCGGCCCCGAGGACATGCTGGCGGCCCAGCTGCTGGCCGGGCCGATCGCCATCGGTCTGGCGGGGATCGCCGAGGCTCAGGCGGAGCTCGCCCGGGCCAACGCCGAGGCGGCCGCGGCGGCCAAGGCCTCGTTCCTGGCCAACATGAGCCACGAGATCCGCACGCCGATGAACGGCATCATCGGCTTCGTGGACCTGCTGCTGCGCACCGAGCTGGACGAGGCGCAGCGGCGCTACGCCACGCTGATCGCCGAGTCCGGCGGGGCGCTGCTGAAGCTGCTGAACGACATCCTGGACTTCTCGAAGATCGAGGCCGGCGAACTCGACGTGGTCGAGGAGCCCTACGACCTGGTCCACATCCTCAACCAGTGCGCCCAGCTGCTGACGCCGGCTATGGAAGGCAAGGGCCTGGCGCTGAAGGTGCAGGTGGACCCGGCGCTCGAGGGCTGGGTGATGGGCGACGCCCTGCGGCTGCGCCAGGTGGTGCTGAACCTGCTGGGCAACGCGGTGAAGTTCACCCTGACCGGGTCGGTGACGCTGAAGGCGGCCCGGGTGCGCCGGCGGGGCAAGCCGGACGGGGTGGTGATCTCGGTGGCGGACACCGGCATCGGCATCCCCGCCGACCGGCTGGACGCCATCTTCGAGAAGTTCGTCCAAGCGGACAGCTCGGTGGCGCGGCGGTTCGGCGGCACGGGCCTGGGCCTCAGCATCAGCCAGCGGCTGGCCGAGCTGATGGAGGGCGAGCTCGAGCTGGAGAGCGCGGTGGGGCAGGGCACCACCGTGACCCTGCGCCTGCCGCTGAAGCCCGCCGCGGCCCCGGCGGAGGCGGCTTTCCCGCCGTCGACGGCCTCGGCCGTGCGGCCGGGCCACGTGCTGCTGGTCGAAGACCTGGACATCAACCGAGAGCTCTGCGCGGGCATGCTGCACGCCATGGGGCACACGGTGGAGGTGGCCTGCGACGGCGCCGAGGCGGTGCAGGCCTTCGCCGGGGCGCGGCGGCCGTTCGACCTCGTGCTGATGGACGTCAACATGCCGGTGATGGACGGGCTGGAGGCCACCCGCCGGATCCGCGCGCTCGGCGGAGCGGGGGCGACGACGCCGATCGTGGCGCTGACCGCCAGCGCCCTACCCGAAGAGGTCGCCCGCTGCCTGCAGGCGGGCATGGACGGGCACCTGAGCAAGCCGATCACCCAGGCGATCCTGACCCGCGGCCTCAGCCGCTGGCTGGCGCCCGCGCCGGAGACGGCGAAGCCCGCCCCGCGCCCCGCTGCGGCGGCGGATCCGGCCATCGCGGCCCTGGCCGGCAAGTTCGCGGTGCGCAAGGCCGAGGCCCTGGTGGCGCTGTCGCCGCTGGCGGCGCTGACCGCCCCGCTGTCGGTGGCGCAGGTCGCCGAGGCGCAGGCGGTCAGCCACAAGCTGGCCGGCGTCTGCGGCATGTTCGGCGAGCCGGAACTCGGCGAAGCGGCGCGGCGGCTGGACGACGCCACGCGCGCGGCCCAGCTCGACGAGACGCAGCTCGCCGCCCTCTTGCGCGAGCTTGTGGGCGCGCTGGAGGCCTAGAGGCCCGGGACCTTGGCGAGGTTCGGCTTGGGGATCGCCGAGCGGAAGCCGCCGGCCGACTTGGCCTTGTCCGCCGCGAACTCGGCCCAGGCCTGGGCGAAGCCTGCCGGCGTGGCCTTCGGCTGGGCGACGGAGACGAGGCGGGCGGCGCGGCCCTGCAGCGCCGCCAGAGCTGGGGCGTAGGCCGCGGGATCGGCGTCGTCCGGGAGCTCGGCGCCGAACAGCGGGGCGAGCCGGGCGGCGTCCTCGGCCGCCGCATGCAGCACGAGCTCGCCCGCGGGTAGACCTTTCAGGGCGTCGGCCAGGCCGGCCAGCAGCATGGCGGCCTGGGACGTGCGACGCTGGCCGCCGGCGGCGCCGGCCACCTCGCCGCCCGAGGCGCGCACCCAGGCCCAGCCGCCGTTCAGGAAGGCCTTGTGGTGGTGGGCGGCGAGCCAGAGGCGGTGCGGGGCGGTCATGGCGGCCGCGCCTAGCACCGTGCGGGCCGGCTTGGAACCCGGTGCGCGGCTCCCCAGATGAGTCGGACGAATTCTGGAGTAACGCCGATGTCCGAAGCCCTGCACGTGGTCTGCCCGCACTGCGACGGCGTCAACCGCCTGCCGGCGGAGCGTCTGGCGGAGGCCGCCCGGTGCGGCCGCTGCAAGGACGCGCTGTTCACGGGCCAGCCGGTGGCGCTGGACGGGCCGCGCTTCGATAAGCACCTGGCCAAGAGCGACCTGCCGCTGATCGTCGACTTCTGGGCCGCGTGGTGCGGCCCCTGCCGGGCCATGGCGCCGATCTTCGAGCGCGCGGCGGCCGCCCTGGAGCCGCGGGCGCGGTTCATCAAGGTGGACGTGGACGCCAACCCGGGGCTCGCCCAGCGCTTCGGCGTCCAGGGCATCCCGGCGCTCTTCGTCTTCCAGCACGGCAAGGTGAGCGCCCGGCAGTCGGGCGTGGCGCAGGAGGCGCAGCTGCGCGCCTGGGTCGACAGGTTCGCGCCGGCGTTGGCGGCCTAGGCGAGGCTCACACCACCCATCGCGCCTCGCCCGGGGCGCCATCGATCAGGTGGGCCACCTCGCCCAGGGCGCGCTCGAGGACCTGCCGCTTGCCCGGGCCGCCGAGGGAGATGCGCAGGCCGTTGCGGTGGTCGGGGCCGGCGGCGAAGGCCTCGGCGGTGACCAGGGCCAGGCCGCGCGCCTGGGCGGCGTCGCGGACGCGGGCCGGGCTCCAGGCGTCCGGCAGGTCGAGCCAGACGTGCGGGCTCTCGGGCGCGCCGATGCCGGCGGGCAGGAGCCGTGCGGCCAGGGCGCGGCGGACGCGGGTCTCGCTGCGGACGGCCGCCAGCAGGGTCTCGGCTGCGCCCTCGCGCATCCAGCTGGTGACCACGGCCGCCATGAGCGGCGCGGGCATGAGCGCCAGCGCCCGCAGGGCCTGGGCGACCGGCTCGGCCAGCGAAGCCGGCGCGGCCACATAGGCGAGCCGCAGGCCCGGCGACAGGCACTTGGACAAGGTGGCGATGTGGAGGGTGCGCTCGGGCTCCAGGCTCGCGATGGCCGCGAGCGGCGTCTCGGAAAGCCGGCTGTAGGGGTCGTCCTCGACGATCCAGAGGTCGTGCGCGGCGGCGACTGCGGCGAGTTCGCGACGGCGCGCCGTCCCGAGGGTGGTCGCCGTCGGGTTCTGCATGGCCGGCACGAGGTAGAGCGCCTGGGGCCGGTGCTCGGCGCAGAGCCGCGCCAGGGCCTCCGGTATTGGCCCTTCGCCGTCGGCCGGGCCGGGGAGCAGGGTCAGGCCGAGCTGCGCCGCGACGGTCTTCACGCCGGGATAGGTCAGCGGCTCGACCACCAGCTTGCCGCCCGGCCGGCAGGCGACGGCGAGGGCGGCGGCCAGCGCGGCCTGGGCGCCGGGCGCCAGCAGGATCCGCTCGGGCGCGACGTCGCCCAGCACCGGGGCGAGCCAAGCGGCGCCCGCGGCGCGCTGGCCCAGCGTGCCGGCTCCAGGATGGTAGGCCATCAGGGCCGCGGCGTCCGTGCGGTGGAGGACGGCGGCGGTGGTCTCGGCCAGCAGCCTGCCGAGCGAGAGCCCCGCGGGCGGCGGCGGCAGGTTCATGGTCAGGTCGACGAGGCCGGCTTCGTCGTCGGCGGCGCCCGCCCGCACGAAGGCGCCGCGGCCGACAGTGCTCTCCAGCAGGCCCCGCTCGCGGGCCACCGTGTAGGCGCGGGTGACCGTGGTGAGGTCGACGCCCAGCCGCTGGGCCACGTCGCGCTGGGCCGGCAGCCGGTCGCCGGGCTGGAGCTCGCCGTCACGGACGGCCGCGGCGAGGGCGTCGGCCAGGGCGAGGTAGATCGGACGCCCGCCGCGCTCCAGGCGGTCGAGCCAGCGGGCGGTGTGGGCTTGCGGCGTCTGCATGAGATGCATACATTATGCACAGATTGTATGGACCGCAATTGAAAATGTAGGGACGCCGCTATGGCCATCCAGTACGACTCCCCGTCCTCCCTGAGCGCGGGCCTGCGCTGCCGCTGCCCGCGGTGTGGAGAAGGCAAGCTGTTCCAGGGATTCCTGACGATCGCGCCGGCTTGCGCCAAGTGCGGCCAGAGCTTCGCCTTCGCCGATCCGGCGGACGGCCCGGCCTTCTTCGTGATGAGTGGGGTGGGCATCGTGGTCACGGCGCTGTGGGCCTGGTGGGCGGTGGTCGCCCAGCCGCCGATCTGGGCGCAGATGGCGGTGGTGTTCCCGGCGATGATCGGCGGCTGCCTGGCGTCGCTACGCCCCGTGAAGGCCTGGCTGGTGGCCGAGCAGTACCTGCACAAGGCCGGCGAAGGGCAGTGGGCCAGCCTCGGCAAGCATGGCGAGGGCGGGTTCGTCTTGGACCGCCGCAAGGCGTCCGGCGGCTGAGGCCGTTGCATCCCCCCGCGGCATCGGCCGACAATGGGCGCGCCAGTGCGGGAGAGTAGCGGCTTTGCGGGACGGACTTGAAGAGACGACGGCGATCCCGGAGCACCCGCGGCCGAAGCTGACCTATCCGTTCGAGGCCGGGCCGAAGGCGGGCGAAGCGATCGACATCGCGCCCGGCGTGAAGTGGCTGCGGATGCCTCTGGGCGGGTCGCTGGCCTTCATCAACGTTTGGGCGATCGAGGACGGCGAGGGCTGGGCGATCGTCGACACCGGCATTGCGAGCCCCGACACCGCCAAGGCCTGGCGTGTGGCGATCGCGGGGCCGCTAGAGGTGCGGCCGGTGACCCGGGTGTTCGTCACCCACATGCACCCGGACCACATCGGCATGGCCGGCTGGCTGACCCGCAAGTTCCAGTGCCGGCTGTGGATCACCCGGCTGGAGTTCCTGATGTGCCGCTCGCTGGCGGCCGACAGCGGACGCGAGGCGCCGGCCGACGCGCTGACCTTCTACAAGGCCGCCGGCTGGGATGAGGAGGCGCTCGAGACCTACCGCTCGAAGTTCGGCGGCTTCGGCCGCGGCCTGCACGCCCTGCCGGACAGCTTCCAGCGACTGACCGACGGCCAGGTGGTGCGCATCGGCGAGCATGACTGGCACGTGGTGGTGGGCTCGGGGCATTCGCCCGAGCACGGCTGCCTTTGGTGCCCGGACCTGAAGCTGCTGATCTCGGGCGACCAGGTGCTGCCGAAGATCTCGTCCAACGTGGCGGTGTTCCCGACCGAGCCGGAGGCGGACCCGCTGGCCGACTGGATGACCTCGCTCCGGCGGATCAAGACGCGGGTGCCGGACGACGTCCTGGTGCTGCCGGCGCACAACGATCCCTTCCGCGGCCTGCACGCCCGGATCGACCACCTGGTGGGCGGCCACGAGCGGGGGCTCAACCGCCTGCGCCAGCTGCTGGCCGAGCCGAAGCGGGCGGTGGACGTGTTCCACGTGCTGTTCCGCCGGCGCATCGACCCCGGCCTGCTTGGCTTGGCAACCGGCGAGAGCCTGGCGCACCTGAACCACCTGCTGGCGACGGGGGAGGTGGTGCGAAGGCGGGACGAGGCCGGCGTCGACTGGTACCGGGCAGTGGGGTGATCTTCCTTTCCCACGAGGTGGGAGAGGGGGACCGCCCGCCGCAGAGCGGGTGGTGGAGAAGGCGAGCCGCGAGGGCGTTGCGGGCCGCTTGCCCTTCCCACCCTCGGCTCTTCGGCTTCGCCTCGGCCGACGGTCCCCCCTTCCCACTGCGTGGGAAGGGAAGACTGGCCCTCCGCCGTTCCCGGGCCTAACCTTGACGGCGTAAGCCCAAGAGGAGGCCGGCGATGACCGAGCATGTGCTGAGCGAAGTGTCGGGCGGGGTCCTGACGCTCACCTTCAACCGGCCGGAGAAGAAGAACGCCCTGACCCGGGCCATGTACCAGTCGCTGGCCGACGGCATCGACCGGGCGGACGCGGACGCGGCCATCCACTGCGTGCTGATCCAGGCCAACGGCGACATGTTCACGGCCGGCAACGACCTGGCCGACTTCGCCGCGGTGAACCGGGGCGAGGCCGACGCCAACGCGGCGCGGGAAGGCGGCAACCCGCTGCTGAACGCGCTGGAGCGGGCCAAGACCCCGATCGTGGCGGCGGTGAACGGCCGGGCGGTGGGCGTGGGGACGACCATGCTGCTGCACTGCGACCTGGTGTTCGTGGCCGAAGACGCCCTGCTGACGACGCCGTTCGTGAACCTGGCGCTGGTGCCGGAGGCGGCCTCGTCCATGCTGCTGCCGGCGCGAATCGGCCACGCACGGGCCTTCGCCATGTTCGTGCTGGGCGAGGCGGTGGACGCCAAGAAGGCCGCCGAGTGGGGGATCGCCAACGCTGTCGTGGCCAACGGGGAGCTGCGCGCTCGCGCCCGGGCGGCGGCCGAGGCCGTGGCGTCGCGCGCCCCGGCCTCTGTCGCGGCCACCAAGGCGCTGATGCGTCGGCCGGCCGAGCCGATCAAGGCGCGCTACGGCGAGGAGGGCCGGCTGTTCGCCGCCCAGCTGAAGTCGCCGGAGGCGGCGGAAGCCTTCGCGGCCTTCGCCGAGAAGCGGGCGCCCGACTTCAGCAAGACGCGGGAGCCGGCGTGATGAGCCTGGCCGGCAAGACGCTGTTCGTCACCGGCGCCAGCCGCGGCATCGGCCTGGCCATCGCGCTGCGCGCCGCCCGCGACGGGGCCAACGTGGCCATCGCCGCCAAGACCGCCGAGCCGCACCCGAAGCTAGAAGGCACCATCTACACGGCCGCCGAGGAGATCGAGCGGGCCGGCGGCAAGGCCCTGCCGCTGGTGGTGGACGTGCGCGACGAGGCCTCTGTGCAGGCGGCGGTGGAGCAGACCGTGCAGCGTTTCGGCGGGTTGGACATCTGCGTGAACAACGCCTCGGCCATCCAGCTGACCGGCACCCTGCAGACCGACATGAAGCGCTACGACCTGATGCATCAGATCAATGCGCGCGGGACCTACGTCACCTCCCGGGCCTGCATCCCGCACCTGAAGCGGAGCGCCAACCCGCACGTGCTGATGCTGTCGCCGCCGCTGGACATGAGCCCGCGCTGGTTCGGCACGCATGTGGCCTACACCATGGCCAAGTTCGGCATGAGCATGTGCGTTCTCGGCATGGCCGAGGAGTTCCGCGCCGACGGCATCGCCTTCAATGCGGTGTGGCCGCGGACCGGCATCGCCACGGCGGCGATCAAGAACGCCCTGGCCGGCGAAGAGGGGATGCGCCGGTGCCGCACGCCCGAGATCATGGCCGACGCCGCCTATGCGATCTTCAACAAGGACAGCCGCAGCTTCACCGGCCAGTTCCTGATCGACGACAGCTTCCTCCATGCGGAAGGCGAGCGGGATTTCGACAAGTACCGGGTGGACCCGCGCGAGCCCCTGATGCCGGACTTCTTCGTGCCCGAGAGCGACCCGCCGCCGCCCGGCGTGAGCCTCGCGCCCGTGGGGGCCGCATGATCCCCCGTCGCCAAGGCTTCGGAGGACTGGTCCGGCGAAGCTCGGACCGGAGCGAAGCGGCATGAGCGTCACGATCCGGGTGGCGACCCCTTCCGACGTGCCGCTGATCGTCCAGTTCATCCGCGACCTGGCCGACTACGAGCGCCTGCTGCACGAGGTGGAGGCCACGGAGGCCGACATCCGCCGCGACCTGTTCGGCGAGAACCCGCGCGCCTTCTGCGACATCGCCGAGCACGAGGGCCGGGCGGTGGGCTTCGCGCTGTGGTTCTACAACTACTCGACCTTCCGCGGGCGGGCCGGGATCTACCTCGAGGACCTGTTCGTGAAGCCGGAGGCGCGCGGCCTGGGGGCCGGCAAGGCGCTGCTGCGTCGCCTGGCGCAGCGCTGCGTGGAGGCGGACCTCGGGCGGCTGGAGTGGGCGGTGCTCGACTGGAACGCGCCGTCGATCGCCTTCTACGACAGCCTGGGCGCCAGCGCGAAGACGGACTGGATCGTGCGGCGGCTGGACGGCGAGGCGTTGCGGGCGCTGGCGGGCGTCGAGGAAGAGGTGGGCTAGGCTTCCTTTCCCATGGAGTGGGAGAGGGGGACTATCGGCCGAAGAGCCGATGGTGGAGAGGGCAAGCCGCACGCACGGCCGGCCGCTTGCCCTTCCCACCATCCGCTCTTCCCCCGGCTCGCGCCGGGTCGGCGGACGGTCCCCCCTTCCCACCGGCGTGGGAAGGGAAGGATCCTGCGGCTTAAGCCGGCTGCGCCTGCTTGGGCTGGGCGGACGGCGGGGCGCGGCCGAGGTCGTAGAACTTCGAGGCCATCTGCGGGACGGCTTCCTTCAGGATCGACTCCACGGTCCAGGCCTGGCCTTCCGGCTTGCTGCAGGTCTCGATCGGGCGGGGCTGGGAGTAGAGGATGATGTTCTCGCCCGAGACGCCGAAGATCTGGCCCGTGACGTGCTTGGCCTGGTCGGAGGCGAGCGCCACCGAGAAGCGGGCCGGCTGGTCGGGGCGGATCTTCTCGGCCATCACCTTGCGGCGCTCGGCCTGGGCCTCGTCCTTGATCGGCACCGACTGGGTCATCCGGGTCCAGGCGACGGGGGCGATGCAGTTCGAGCGGACGTTGTTGCGGGCGCCTTCCATGGCGATGATCCGCGACAGGCCGGCGATGCCCATCTTGGCCGCGCCGTAATTGGCCTGGCCGATGTTGCCGAACAGCCCCGAGGTCGAGGTGTAGAACATGTAGGAGCCGTCGTTCTGCTCGCGGAACAGCTCGATGGTGGCGCGGGCCACGTTGAACGAGCCGCGCATGTGCACGTCGATCACGCGGTCCCAGTCGTCCTCGGACATCTTGTGGAACATCACGTCACGCAGGATGCCGGCCGGATTGATCACCGCGTGGAGGCCGCCGAAGGTGTCGCGGGCCTGTTCGACCATGCCCTGCACGGCCTTGAGGCTGGTGACGCTGTCGGAGTTGGAGACCGCCTCGCCGCCTGCCGCGCGGATCTCCTGGGCCACCATCTCGGCCGGACCGGCGGAGCCTTCGTCCTCGCCCTTCAGACCGCCGCCGAGGTCGTTGACGACCACCTTGGCGCCTTCCTGCGCCGCAATCAGGGCGCAGTCGCGCCCGATGCCGTTGCCGCCGCCCGTGACCAGGACGACCTTTCCTTCCAATGCGCCCATCGCGTTATCTCCCAAATGAATGGGCGAACGCTATTCGAGGCGGTCGGCCTTCCGCAAGGCGGGAAACAGGTAGGCCCATAGGCCGGTGACCGCCATGGCGCCCACGCCGCCGAAGATCGCCGCCCGCACGGGCCCGAGCAGGCGGGCGACCACGCCGCTTTCGAACTCGCCGAGCTCGTTGGAGGCGCCGATGAACACCGAGGAGACGGCGGCGACGCGGCCGCGCATGTGGTCGGGCGTGACCAGCTGCACCAGCGTCTGGCGGACGAAGACGCTGAGCATGTCGGCGCCGCCGAGCACGGCCAGGGCGGCGACGGAGAGCCAGAGCGACTTGGACACGCCGAACACGACGGTCGCGGCGCCGAACAGGAACACCCCGCCGAACATGTAGAGGCCCGCCTTCTGCCGGATGGGATTGGCGGCCAGGTAGAGGGCCACGGCCGTGGCCCCCACGGCCGGCGCGGCGCGCAGGATGCCGAAGCCCTCGGCGCCCACGTGCAGCACGTCGCGGGCGAACACCGGCAGGAGGGCGGTGGCGCCGCCCAGCAGAACGGCGAAGAGGTCGAGGCTGATCGCCCCGAAGACGATCTTCTGGCGCCAGACGTAGGAGAGGCCCTCCTTCATGAGCTGCCAGCGCGAGCCCGGCTGGACCTCGGGCTTGGCGTTCTTCCGGATCATCAGGACGCAGAAGGCGGCGGCCAGATAGAGGAAGAAGGTGGTGGTGTAGGCATGGGCGGGCGAGACGGCGACCAGCAGTCCGCCCACCGCCGGCCCGGCGATGGAGGCGGTCTGCCAGGCCAGGGAGTTCCAGGCGATGGCGCGCGGCAGCAGCGCGCGCGACACCAGCATCGGCCCAAGCGCCGTATTGGCGGGGGCGAAGAAGGCGCGCGAGGCGCCGAACAGGGCCGCGACCACCAGCAGCAGGCCCACCGAGGCCTCGCCGCGCCAGGTCGCCACCGCCAGCGCCAGCACCGAGGCGATCTCGCCCGTGAAGCAGATCAGCAGGACCTTCTTGCGGTCGTAGCGGTCGGCGGTCTCGCCCGCCGGCAGGGTGAGGAGCAGCACCGGCACGAAGGCGGCCAGGCCGATCATGCCCACAAGGAAGGCGCTTTCCTCCACCGACCGGGTCTGGCGGGCGAGCACGTACATGTGCCAGCCCATGGCCACGGATTGGATCTGCGCGGCGAAGCTGCCCATCCACCGCGTCGCCCAGAAGAAGAGGTAATCCCGCTCCTTCAGGAGCGCTCGGGCGGAGGGGACCTGGTCCAGCGGGGTCTCGGACGACATGCGGCGGCGACCCTGCCCTGAGCCGCGGCGCCCTGCAATGGCGTTGACGCGCCCCGCCATGGGCCCTATGTGCGCCGCTCCGACGGACGGTCAGGGAAGGACCCGACCATGCAGCTGCGACGACGCCCGCGCGCCTGACGCGCAATGAACCCTTCGCAGGTGGGCCGCATTGTAGAGCTCCCTGCGGCGTCGCAGCTCCTCTCGCAAAGACGAGGCCCATGTCCGTCCAGTTCGCCCCGCCGCCGCCGTCGCTTGTCCTGAAACCCGAAGAGTTCGCCGACTGCGAGCGCATCGAGGCCCTGCTCGACCGCGCGTTCGGCCCGGGCCGGTTCGTGAAGTCCTCCGAGCGGGTGCGCGAGATCGCGCAGTTCGCGCCGGAGCTGTCGTTCTGCGCCCTCGACGGGGAGACCCTGCTGGGCACGGTGCGGATGTGGCGCGTGCGGGTGGGCGGCCAGGCGGTGACCTTCCTCGGACCGCTCGCGGTGGACAGCGACCAGCGCAGCGCCGGCGTCGGCGGCCAGCTGGTGCAGCGCGCCTGCGACGCGGCGCGGACGGCCGGCGAGGCCTGGGTGGTGCTGGTGGGCGATGCGGCTTACTTCGAACGCTTCGGGTTCGCCGCCGCCGCCGCGGCCGCGGTGAGGATGCCGGGGCCGGTGGACCAGAAGCGCGTGCTGGCCCTGCGGCTCGACACCGGCGCACCGGCGCTGGCGGGCGAGTTTTCGGCCCTATAAATCCGCTCACCCCGGCGAAAGCCGGGGCCCAAGCTGACCCATCGTAGTGAAGGGTCGAAGTGCGCGGCCGGCAGCTCCGCTTGGGTCCCGGCTTTCGCCGGGAAGAGCGGAGAAGAAGGCGTTCCGTGGACGGGTGACGGTTGAGACGCCTGCCCGGCGGGCCTACCTTGCCAGGCATGGCGGATGCTCAGGACGGGAAGGCGCTGGATCGGGTCGCCGAGGCGGCGGGGCAGGCGGGCAAGCGCGGGCTGCCGCCGGTGCACCTGTGGAATCCAGCGCACGTGGGCGTCATCGACATCGTCATCCGCAAGGACGGAACCTGGGTGCACGAGGGCGGGGTGATCGGGCGCGAGGCCCTGGTGCGCCTGTTCTCCACCATCCTTCGCAAGGACGAGGACGGCGTCTACCTGGTCACGCCCGTCGAGAAGCTGAAGATCGCGGTGGAGGACGCCCCCTTCGTGGCCGTGCGCGTGGATCGGGCCGGCGAGGCGCTGCGCTTCACCACCAACGTGGGCGACGAGGTGGAGGCGGGGCCCGAGAACCCGATCCGCGTGGCGCTGGGCGACGACGGCGAGCCCCGGCCCTATGTGCACGTGCGGCGCGGCCTGGAGGCGCTGATCGCCCGGCCGGTGTTCTACGAACTGGCCGAGATGGCGGAGGAACGGGAGGGGGCGCTGGGCGTCGCCTCGAACGGCGCTTGGTTTCCCATCGGGCCCGCGGCGTGAGCGTTAGGCCGAGCGAGGACCTGCGCGCTTGGATCGCCGGTCACCTGGACCCGCTGGAGGCGGGCGACGCCGCCAAGGCGGAGACTCGCTCCGACTTCGACCTGACGCCGGGCGGCTGGGCGCCGGCCGACCAGCCGCTGACGCCCGCCGCGGTGCTGGTGGGGCTGGTGGAGCGGCCGGAAGGCTATTCGGTGCTGCTGACCCGCCGGTCCGACACGCTTCGCCGCCACACGGGCCAGATCGCCCTGCCGGGCGGCCGGCAGGATCCCGGCGAGACGCCCTGGCAGACGGCCCTGCGAGAGGCGGAGGAGGAGATCGGCCTCAACCCCAGCTACGTGTCCCTGGCCGGGCTCTCCACGCCCTACCGGACGGGCACCGGCTACCTGATCACGCCGGTGGTGGGCTTCGTGCGGCCGGGCTTCACCCTGACCGCCAACCCGGACGAGGTGGCCGACATCTTCGAAACCCCGTTCGGCTTTCTGATGGACCCCGGCAATCACGAGGAGCACGAGCGCGAACTGCCCACGGGCGAGAAGCGCCGGTTCTACGCCATGACCCACGAGAACCGGTTCATCTGGGGCGCGACGGCCGGCGTGCTGCGGGCGCTCTACGACCGTCTCTACGGCGCCGCCGTTGCTTAGGCTGTTCCTATTCCGCGGGGCCCTGGTGGCCGTCCCGTTCGTGGTCTGGTTCGTCTGGAAGGCATGGGCCGAGCGCAACGGCAAGCCCATGGGGGCGACCCCCTGGGCCTGGCTGGCGGCGGCCGGCGCGGTGCTGTTCGGCCTCTCCTTGCTCGCGACGCCGCTGTTCCATAGGGACAACCGCGGCGAGGTCTATGTGCCGGGCGAGGTGACAACCGGCGGCCGCGTCAGCCAAGGCCACTACGAGCAGCAGGTACCGAACCCCCGATGAGCGAGACGATCGGCCAGCGCCCCTGGATGACCGCGCCGGAGACCGCCCGCGTGCTGGACGCGCTGGAGGCGGCGGGCGGCGCGGACTGCGCGCGGTTCGTGGGCGGCTGCGTGCGCAACACCCTGATCGGGCGGCCGATCAGCGACGTGGACATCGCCACCACCCTGACGCCCGACGCGGTGGTGATGGCGCTGGAGGCGGCGGGCGTGCGGGCCGTCCCCACCGGGGTCGAGCACGGCACCATCACCGCCATCGCCGACCACAAGCCGTTCGAGGTGACCACCCTGCGCCGCGACGTGGAGACCGACGGCCGCCGGGCCGTGGTCGCCTTCACCACCGACTGGATGGAGGACGCGCTGCGCCGCGACTTCACCCTGAACTCGCTCTACGCACGCCGGGACGGAACGGTGTTCGATCCCACCGGGCACGGCGTGGCCGACGCGAGGGCGGGCCGCATCGTCTTCGTGGGGGATCCGGAGCAGCGGCTGCGGGAGGACCACCTGCGCTCGCTGCGGTTCTTCCGCTTCCTGGCCTGGTACGGCAAGGGCGAGCCGGACGCGGCGGCGGTGGCGGCGATCGAGGCCTGGAAGGACGACGTCGCCCGGCTGGCGGCCGAGCGGATCTCGGCCGAGCTCCTCAAGCTTCTGGCGGCGGACGACCCGCGCGCGGCCCTGCGGCTGATGGCTGACACGGGCGTGCTGGCGGTGGTGATCCCCGGGCCGTGGGACTTCACGCGGTTCGAGGGCCTGGTGGAGATCGAGAGCGAGCAACTGTTCGAGACAGACCCGGTCCTGCGGCTGGCCGCCCTGTTGCCCAACGACCAGATCGCCGCCCATCAGCTGGCCGAGCGGCTGCGGCTGTCGAACGCCGAGCGCGACCGGATCGTGGCGGCGCTGGCGCCGACGCCGGTGTTCAAGAGCTGGATGAGCCCGCGGGAGATCCGCCGGGCGGTGTACCGCCTGGGGGCCGAGGCGTTCCGCGACCGGGCGAAGCTGGCCTGGGCGAGCGCCAACCGCACGGCGGTGGCGCCGCAGTGGCGCGGGATGATCGCGCTCGGCGAGGGCTGGAGCCCGCCGGCCTTCCCGATCACCGGGGACGAGGTGCTGAAATCCGGCGTGCCCAAGGGGCCGCTGGTGGGCGAGGTGCTGCGCGAGGTGGAGGACTGGTGGGTCGACCATGACTTCCTCGACGACAAGATGTCGGCCATCGAGAAGCTGAAGTCCGTGGCCCAGGGCATGGTCTATTGAGGCTGGGCGTCCTCGAGACCGGTCAGCC
Source organism: Phenylobacterium sp. (assembly GCF_036563385.1). GTDB lineage: Bacteria > Pseudomonadota > Alphaproteobacteria > Caulobacterales > Caulobacteraceae > Phenylobacterium. Next base: position 497,850 of record NZ_DATCML010000011.1, on the reverse strand, counting down.
GCCGGAAGCAGCGATCCCGCAGTTCGGGACCTATCCCGAGATGTTCCGGCGGTTGCTGGGGCCGGAGGCCTACGACTACGCCACCTTCGCGGTGGATCGCGGCGAGTGGCCCGGGCGGGTCGAGCAGTGCGACGCCTACATCGTCACCGGCTCGCCCTGTGGGGTCTATGAGCCGCTGCCCTGGATCGGCGAGCTGATGGACTTCCTGCGCCACGCGAAGGACCGGACGCCGCTCGTGGGCGTCTGTTTCGGCCATCAGGCCATGGCCCAGGCGTTCGGCGGCGCGGTGGTGAAGTCCCCCAAGGGTTGGGGCGTCGGCGAACACGAGTACCGGGTGGTGAAGCGGGAGCCCTGGATGGACGAGGCGGCCGTCATCCGCCTGCCGGCCTCGCATCAGGATCAGGTCGTCACAGCCCCCGAAGGCGCCGAGGTGATCGCCGCCAGCGACTTCACGCCGTTCGGCGCCCTGCGCTACGGCGACCGCGCGATCTCGATCCAGCTGCATCCGGAGTTCGAGCCGGCCTATGCCGTGGCGCTGATCGAGGCCCGACGTGGCAGCCGCTACACGCCCGAGCAGGCGGACGCCGCCATCGCCAGCTACGGCGCGCCCGACGACCGGGCCCGCGTGGGCGGCTGGATCAGAAATTTCCTAGCGCGTGCAACAGCCTAGCCGCGTTTTGAGTTCAGGCCTCCATAGGCGCGGGGGTGCGCCTTCCTCGGAGAGCCTTCACATGACCCGGACCTGGCAAACCCTGATCGTCGTGGCGAGCGCGGCGGCCGCGCTGGCGATCGGCCTTGGCGCCCAGGCGGGCGCGCTGGACGCCGATCCGGCGACGGTGATCGCGGCCCGCTAGGGCCAGGCCACCAGCGGCGGCATGGACGACAGGATGGTGTCCACGTTGCCGCCTGCCTTCAGGCCGAACATTGTCCCACGGTCGTAGAGCAGGTTGAACTCCACGTAGCGGCCGCGGCGGACCAGCTGCTGCTGGCGGTCCGCGTCCGTCCAGGGCTCGGCCATGCGGTGGCGGACGATCTTCGGATAGACCTCCAGGAAGGCCTCGCCGACGGCGCGCGTGAAGGCGAAGTCCCTCTCGAAGTCGCCGGTGTTGTGGCGGTCGTAGAAGATGCCGCCGACGCCGCGCGTCTCGTTCCGGTGCGGCAGGAAGAAGTACTCGTCGCACCAGGCCTTGAAGCGGCCGTACCAGTCGGGATCGTAGGCGTCGCAGGCCGCCTGCATGGCGGCGTGGAACAGGACCGCGTCGTCGGCCTGCTGGCTGCGCTGCTCGTCGATCATCGGCGTGAGGTCCGCGCCGCCGCCGAACCAGCTCTCCGCCGTCGACAGGAAGCGGGTGTTCATGTGCACCGTAGGAACGCGCGGCGAGCGCGGGTGGACGATCAGGCTGATGCTGGCCGAGACGTAGGACGGGTCCTTGTCGGCGCCCGGCATCTGGGCGGCCATCTCGGGGCTGAAGCGGCTGGTGGCCGCGGAGGTGTGGATGCCCGCCTTCTCGAACAGGCGGCCGCTGAGGTGTCCGCCGAGGCCGCCGCCGGCGCCGGTCTCCCGCGTCCACGGCCGCGTCTCGAAGCGCCCCGGCGCGCCCGGATAGAGGTCGGCCGGCGCCTCCTCCTCCAGTTGCTCCAGGGCCGCGAAGATCCGGGCCTGCAGGGCTTCGAACCAGGCCTTGGCGCGCTCGCGCCGTTCGAGGATCTCGGGGGGCAGGCTGGACATGGCCCGCTTGCTAGCCGGTTCCCGGCGGGCTTGGGAAGCCATTCGTCTGCCGCAGCGCCTCGCCCAGCGCCATGGCCGCGGCGGTGACGACGTTCAGCGAACGGGCGCCCGCCGAGAGAGGGATGTAGAGCCGGGCGTCGGCGGCGGCGTGCACTTCCGGCGGCGCGCCGGCGCTCTCACGGCCGAACAGCAGGACGTCGCCGGGGCGGAAGGCGAAGGCGTGGTAGGGCTGCGCGCCGCGGGTGGTGAAGAGCACGATCCGCCCCTGCGCCCGCTGGGGATCCTCGAGGAAGCGGCCCCAGCTGGCGTGGCGTTTCACCTCGGCCTGATGGGCGTAATCCATGGCTGCGCGGGCCACCGCACGGTCGGAGAGCGGGAAGCCGCAGGGCTCGATCACGTCCACGGGCGCGCCGAGGCAGGCGCCCAGGCGCAGCATAGCGCCAAGGTTTTGCGGAATGTCCGGTTGAAAAAGGGCCAAACGCATTCTAAGCGAACCGCCACGGGATAGGCCGGGGCTTGATAGACGAATCGCGCGTGAGGTTTGCGAGCAATCGCAATCCGTTCGGCGAACGCATCCTGCCCTCCGTCTGACCCGGCGTGCGGCCGTACCAGAACCCTGGTAGGGCCTAAAAGGCTGGGCGCCCCCTGCTAGGTTTCCGGGGCGTCCGAATTCGAAGGGTAGCTTTAGGTGGCCAACACCGTCGTGGGCGCAAATCCCGATCCGCACGCTCCGGGCGAAGACCCGAGCCGTCGCGACTTCATCCACATCGCCGCAGGCGCGGCCGCGGCCGGCGCCGTGGGCGCCCTGGCCTGGCCGTTCATCGACCAGATGAACCCGTCCGGCGACACCCTGGCGCTGGCGTCGGTGGAGTTCGACCTCAACAAGGTGACCCCCGGCCAGCAGGTGGTGCTGAAGTGGCGGGGCAAGCCGCTGTTCGTGCGCAACCGCACCCCGGCGGAGATCGCCGCGGCGGTGAAGACCCCGCTGTCGGACCTGCCGGACCCGCAGAGCGACGAGGAACGCCACAAGCCGGGCAAGCCCGAGTGGCTCGTGCTGATCGGCACCTGCACGCACCTGGGCTGCGTGCCGACCTTCGGCGGCGGCGACTACGGCGGCTGGTTCTGCCCCTGCCACGGCTCGCACTACGACACCTCCGGCCGGATCCGTAAGGGCCCCGCGCCGCGGAACCTGGAAGTGCCGACCTGGGACTTCCTCACCGACACCACGGTCAAGATCGGCTGATCCACAGATGAGCGGACATTCCACTTACGAGCCGAAGACCGGCTTCGAGCGCTGGCTCGACATGCGGCTGCCCATCGTCCGGATGGCCCACGACACCGCGCTCGCCTTCCCGACCCCGAAGAACCTGAACTACTGGTGGACCTTCGGCGGCATCCTGGCGGTCATGCTGGTGGTGCAGATCGTCACCGGCATCGTGCTGGTGATGCACTACGTGCCCCACGTCGACTACGCCTTTGCCTCGGTCGAACGCATCATGCGCGACGTCAACTTCGGTTGGCTGATCCGCTACATGCACGCCAACGGCGCCTCGATGTTCTTCGTGGCCGTCTACATCCACATCACCCGGAACCTCTACTACGGCTCCTACAAGGCGCCGCGGGAGATCCTCTGGATCCTGGGCTGCGTGATCTACCTCCTGATGATGGCCACGGCCTTCATGGGGTACGTCCTGCCCTGGGGGCAGATGAGCTTCCACGGGGCGGTGGTGATCACCAACCTGCTGGGCGCCCTGCCGATCGTCGGCGAGCCGATCACCACCTGGCTGTGGGGCGGCTTCGCGGTGGACAACCCGACGCTCAACCGCTTCTTCGCCCTGCACTACCTGCTGCCGTTCATGATCGCGGGCGTCGTCGCCCTGCACATCTGGGCCCTGCACGTGCCGGGGAACAACAACCCCACCGGCGTGAACGTGAAGTCGGTCGAGGACACGGTGCCGTTCCACCCGTACTACACGGTGAAGGATGGCTTCGCGATCGCGGTGTTCTTCCTGCTGTACGCCAGCTTCGTGTTCTACAACCCGAACATCCTGGGCCACGCCGACAACTACATCCCGGCCAACCCGCTGGTGACGCCCTCGCACATCGTGCCGGAATGGTACTTCCTGCCGTTCTACGCCATCCTGCGGGCGGTGCCGGACAAGCTCGGCGGCGTGCTGCTGATGTTCGGCGCCATCGGCGTGCTGTTCATCCTGCCCTGGCTGGACACCTCCAAGGTGCGCTCCATGCGCTACCGGCCGACGGCGCGCTGGTACTTCTTCATCTTCATGGTGGCGGCCCTGGTCCTGGGCTTCTGCGGCGCGAAGCTGCCCGACGACCCGGTGATCCCGGGCCTGGCCAGCTTCACGCTCTTCGACGCCGAGCTGAACAGCTACGTCTGGCTGAGCCGCATCGCCACGCTCTACTACTTCGCTTACTTCGTCGTGATCCTGCCCATCCTGGGCCTCACCGAGACCCCGCTGCCGGTCCCGGACTCGATCTCGGCGCCTGTCCTGTCGCATCCCGCCACCACGCCTGCGGGCGCCGTGGCGTCGCCTGAAAAGAGGGGTTGAGCCTAAGATGCTGCGCAAAGTTTCCGCGCTCGCGGCGTTTGGGCTTGCCCTGATCACGGCCGCCCCGGCGTTCGCCGCCGCCCAACCGGAGAAGCCCCACGACGTCACCTGGGGTTTCGAGGGGCCGTTCGGCCGCTTCGACAAGGCCCAGCTGCAACGGGGCTACAAGGTCTATCGCGAGGTCTGCGCCTCCTGCCACGCGATGAACATGGTGTACTTCCGCAACCTCGGGCAGAAGGGCGGGCCGTTCTACGACCCGAAGTACCCCAACCCGAACGACAACCCCTATGTGAAGGCGCTCGCCAAGGACATCCAGGTGGGCGACATCGACAGCGAGACGGGGGACGCGATGCAGCGCCCCGCGACCTCGGCCGATCGCTTCCCCTCGCCGTTCCCGAACGAGGCGGCGGCGCGGGCCTCGAACGGCGGGGCCTATCCGCCCGACCTGTCGGTGATCGCCAAGGCGCGCTCGGGTGGGCCGCAGTACCTCTACTCGCTGCTGGTGGGCTACGAGAACCCGCCCCCGGGCCTGACGGTGCCGCCGGGCCAGTACTACAACCCGTTCATGCCAGGTGACGTGTCCGCCTTCTACAAGGGCGACCATCACCACGTGCCGCCGGGCGGCTTCCTGGCCATGCCGCCGCCGCTGGGCACCGACAAGGTGACCTACGACGACGGCACCAAGTCGACCGTGCACCAGCAGGCCATGGACGTGACCGCCTTCCTGACCTGGGCCGCCGAGCCCAAGATGGAGGAGCGCAAGCAGTTCGGCCTCGGCGCGATGATCTACCTGCTGATCCTGACGGTCCTGCTGTGGTTCAGCTACCGCCGGATCTGGCGCAACGTCGCTCACTAGGCGGCGCGGCTGAAAGACCTGAGAAGGCCCTGGCGCAAGCCGGGGCCTTTTTCGTTGCGTGTCAGGGGGCGGGGGCCAGGCGAAGCTCGCCGGCCGGGAAGTCGAAGCGCAGTCGCCAGCGGTCCAGCACCGGCGCGCCCACGACGCCGGCGATGGCGTCCGGGGCAGGGGGCGTCAGGCCGGCAGGCACGGCGGCGGTGAGCGCGTCGCCGAAGGACAGTAGCGCCAGCCGCGGGCGCAGCACGCCGTAGGGCAGCAACTCGTCGGGCTTCGCGGCGCCCGGCACGGCGGCGAAGTCGCTGGAAAGGCGCACGGGGGCGTCCAGGCCCGTGGAGGGCACGAACGGGCCCCGGAGCGCGATCCTGCCGTCCGCGGCCCCGGCCATGACCACGGGCCGCCCTTCGGCCCAGGCGAGCGGCAGGGTCCGGCCCTGGAAGCGGGGCGCGCGCCCCGGTGCGGACAGGCGCACCCGGCAAGGCGCGAAGCTCACGTCCACCACCTGGCCCCTCAGGGCGTCGGCGCCGATGACGCCGGCGATGGGCGTGGGAAAGAGGCCGGTGCGCACGTCGAGGTCGGCCACGGCGATGGGCAGCGCCGGCAGGCTCGAGCCCGCGAGCGTCACGCGCCCCAGAACCTCAGGCTCAACGTAGCCCATCTCCAACGCCTGGGTCTCGGCCAGCTGGGTGCGGGCCTGGCCGGTGTCGAGGATGAAGTCGCCGACGAAGCCCGCCACCTCGGCGGTGACCACGACCACGCCGTTCTCGTACCAGCAGGCGGCCTCCCCCGCGCGGGCGGGCAGGGCGGCGGCTGCGGAGAGCAGCAGGGCGGGCAGGAGCGGCTTCACGGCGGCTCGACCATAGCCAGGACGCAGGCTGGCTGCGAGGGCGGTGCGGCCACACCTTCGCGGGCGCCTTACGCCCGCCGCAGGGCGCGCCAATATGGGGGCCATGGCCTACACGCGCGCCTGGACCAACTTCAAACGGATGCAGGACATCACCGTGGCTGTCGCCTCGCTGATCTACGCCGGCGCCGTGCTGCACGCCTTCCAGCGCCTGCCAGGCGGGATCGCGCTGATCGCCGAGCGCACGCTGGTCTGGCCCGGCGCCTTCCTGTTCTTCTCGCTGGCCATCCCGCTCGCCGTGGGACCGTTCCGACGGGGGCTGACCCGCTATGTCTGGATGAGCTTCCAGGCCGGGTTCGGCCAGACGGCAAGTTCGGTGCTCACCGGGGTTGGCCTTTTGGCCGGCGCGGCCCTGTTCATGTACTGGCAGGTGGCGGGGGCCGCGAGCGGCGGGCGCTATCCGGCGGGGGTGTTCTCGGGTTATGCGGCCGGGATCGGCATCCTGGCCGCCCAGGCGGCCCTGGTGCGGGTGCTGGAGCACGTGCCGGAGGTCCGCCGCGCCATCGAGCTTCGCGACTAGGTTCAGATCTCGCTGCGGCCTGCGCCGTTCAGGGCGAAGAGCTGCAGGGTGCGCAGCCGTCCCAGTCGGGCGCTGTCGGGGTGGTAGTCGGCCCGGCGGTCGGAATTGAAGCCGTGGCCGGCTTCATAGAGGTAGATCGGCAGATCCGGGTGCTTCTCCCGCATCTCGTCCACCTTCTCCATGGGGATCGAGGCGTCCGCCTTGCCGAAGTGCAGGATGGTCGGGCAGCGCGGCGTCTCGTCTACCAGTTCGCTGATCCGCCGGCCGTAGAAGGCCGAGGCTGCGGCCACGCCCATGCCGCGGCAGGCCACCAGCCAGGTCGCGGCCCCGCCCCAGCAGTAGCCGGTGACGAAGACGGGGGCCTGGAGGGCGTCGATGGCGGCCTGGGCGTCGCCCACCACCTGCTCCCAGGGCGTCGCCTGCGAATGCTGCACGCCCTTCTGGATCGCCTCGGGGCTGTAGTCCGCGGCGAAGCCGCGCTCCAGCCGGTCGTAGAAGGCCGGGGCTATGGTCTCGTAGCCGTCTTCGGCGAAGCCGTCGCAGAGCTCGCGGATATGGTCGGTGACGCCGAAGATCTCCTGGATCAGCAGCAGGCCGCCGCGCCGCGCGTCCGTCGGCTTGGCGTGGTAGGCCTCGAATTCGAAGCCGTCGAAGCGGCTGGTCAGCCGGATGGTCTCGCCCACGGCTCAGGCCCTGTCGAACAGCTCGAGGGTGCGGTGCCGGGCCAGGTCGGCGGCTTCCGCGTTGTAGCGCTCCGGGCTCTGGTTGTTGAAGCCGTGGCCGGCCCCTTCGTAGATGTGGACAGGCACGTTGCTGTGGTGCTGGGCGATCGCGCTCGCCACCTCGTCGGCGTCGATGCCGGGGTCGGTGCGGCCGAGGTGGACGACGGTCGGGCACTTCGGCGTCTCGGCGGCGAACTGCTTCACCAGGCTTCCATAGTAGCTGGCGGCGGCGGCGATGCCGTCCAGGCGACAGGCGGAAAGCCAGGTCAGCGACCCGCCGTAGCAGTAGCCCACGACGCAGACCTTCTCGCCGCGGGTCTTCAGGAAGTCGCGGCAGGCGACGATGTCGGCCAGGGCCTGGTCGAGCGGCGTGGCGCGGGCGTGGGCGACGCCCGCCTGGATGCCGGCGTCGTCGTGCTCGGCGTGGAAATCCCGCTGGCGGCGGTCGAACAGGGCGGGGGCGACCGCCTCGTAGCCCATCTTGGCCCAGCGCTCGACGTCGGCGCGGATGTGCCGGTCGATGCCGAAGATCTCCTGGATGATCACCACGCCGCCCTTGCGCGGCGTGAAGGAGGGCTCGTGGTAGGCGGTGAACTCGAAGCCGTCGGCCCCTGCGATCTTGATCGTCTCGCCCATGCGCGCCCTCCCGGGGTGTTCGTCAGACGTTGAAGCGGAAGTTCATCACGTCGCCGTCCTTGACGACATACTCCTTGCCTTCCGAGCGCAGCTTGCCTGCGTCGCGGGCCCCCGCCTCGCCGCCCAGGCGGACATAGTCCTCGAAGGCGATGGTCTCGGCGCGGATGAAGCCCTTCTCGAAGTCGGTGTGGATGACGCCGGCCGCCTGCGGGGCGGTGTCGCCCTTGTGGATCGTCCAGGCGCGCGCCTCCTTGGGCCCGGCCGTGAAGTAGGTCTGCAGGCCGAGCAGGTGGTAGGCCTCGCGGATCAGCTTGTTGAGCCCGGGCTCGGTGAGGCCCAGCGTCTCCAGGAACTCGGCGCGCTCCTCCGGCTCCAGCAGCGCGATCTCGCTCTCGATCTTGGCCGAGATCACCACGCTGTCGGCGCCGTCGCGGGCGGCCCGCTCCTGGACCTGGCGGGACAGCTCGTTGCCCTCGGCGGCCGAGGCCTCGTCCACGTTGGCCACATAGAGCGCGGGCTTGGAGGTGAGCAGCTGGAGCATGCGCCAGGCCTTCTCGTCCTCGGCCGAGATCTTGGCGACGCGGGCGGGGCGGCCCTCGTTCAGCTCGGCCAGGGCCACGTGGACCAGGCGCAGCGTCTGGGCGCTTTCCTTGTCGCCGGTCTTGGCCCGCTTCTCGAGGTTCGTCACCCGCTTCTCGAGGCTCTCCATGTCGGCCAGCATCAGCTCGGTCTCGATGGTGTCGAGGTCGGCGAGCGGGTCGATGCGGCCCTCCACGTGGGTGATGTCGTCGTCGATGAAGCAGCGGGCGACGAAGGCCACGGCGTCGCAGTCGCGGATGTTGGCCAGGAACTGGTTGCCCAGGCCCTCGCCCTTGGACGCGCCGCGCACCAGGCCGGCGACGTCCACGAAGTTCATGCGCGCCGGGATGATCTCCTTGGAGCCGGCGATCTTGGCCAGCGCCTCCAGGCGCGGCTCGGGCACCGCCACGTCGCCCACGTTGGGCTCGATGGTGCAGAACGGGTAGTTGGCGGCCTGGGCGGCCGCGGTCTGGGTGAGCGCGTTGAACAGCGTCGACTTGCCCACATTGGGCAGGCCGACGATGGCGACTTTCAGGGCCATGTAGATCGGGTTCCTCTAGGAGCCGCGGGACCTAGCACGAGCGCGCCGGAGGGACAAAGGCGGCGGGCTGACCGCCGGGCCGGGAGGTGATGTGCGGCGACGTCGTCAGCCCGCGCGTTCGTGTTTTGTTCGACTCTGGAGCTGAGCTGTGAGATAGTGTCGTTCTACGAGAGGGGGCGGCATGGCCAGAGCATACAAGGTGGGTCCCGACGAACTGGAGGGCGAGGCGCTCGCCCGTTGGTACCGACGGGCGCCGGCGGACCTGGAGGCGGAGCGGCAGCTCGCGGCACAGGCGGCGCATGATGAGTTCTTTGGCGGCGAGCGCTCGCCGCCTAGCTCCGGGAGCAGCCCGGCGCCGAATTGGCGCGAGGCGAAGGTCGGCGTCGCGCCGGCCAGGCCGCTGCAGCCGCCGCGCGCCGCAGACGCCGCCCCTGAGGGCGTCAAGCCGCCTGGCCCGGCCGTAGGCCGCTTCTTCGAGGGCGCGACGCGCGTGCCCGGCGGAGCCCAGGGGGCGGACGTGTACATCGGCCCGGCGTACCCGCTGAACCAAGTTGTTCCGATGTGGAACGGCCGGTTCCAGCTCGCCGACGGCTCCGTCGTGGACGGCGGGGAACTAGACAGGCTGTACGGTGAGCAGGTGGCGCAGCTCACAGGAACGGATGATCCCGAGCCCACGGGCCGGGTCCGTACCGTCGACCGCTGGAAGGACGGCGAGATTCCCCGCGCCGATCAGGTGGGCAAGAGTGAGCGGGAGCTTGACGCCACCTGCCACCCCGACGGCGGCTGGGAGGTGGATCCACAGTTTCCGTCCTACCCTCAGCATACGCGCGACTACGAGGTCCAGATCACGCGAGCTCCTGGCCTAGACTATGTGGTCCGCAGGACGGGGGAAAAGCCGGTGAAATTCGACGGCTGCGCCGTGTGGACGCCGGGTCACGAACTGCTGGAAGCCAAGGGGCCGGGCTTCGCCCGCCTCCTTCCAAGAGCCCTGCGCTGGGGGTTCGCCAAAGGCATGGCGGAGAAGTGGAACGGTCAAGCCGGTCGGCAGGCCCGTGCGGCTCAAGGGCGACCAGTAGAAGTTCACGTGGCAGAACGGGAGGCGGTCCCGTTCTTCAGGCAAAGCACGCATGTTCCGCCCCTGACGGTCGTGCACACGAGGCCGCAATGAACGAGCTCCCCCCGTTTGCCCATGACCCTCGACTGGGGGAGCGCACGTTCGCCTTCGGGTGGGGGGCCCGTCCGGCGACGGCGGACGACGTCGCGGCGCACCTGACGGAGACCGTCGAACGGCTCGCAGAGATCGAGCCCGCATGGGCGGAGGTGCGGTTCCTGTTCGAGATGCGAGCCCTTCGAGCGAGCGACCCCGGGCCTGTGCTGACCCTGGGCGACGATCTCGCGCGCCGCATCGATCGTCGAGGGCGCTTCGAGGCCCCTGCCGCGCCCCGCCCTGTCGGCCCATGGGGCTATTCGTTCGTTCTCGACAACCAGCGCAAGGAAGACGATCCCCTCTACGTCGCTCTGTTCATCGGCGCAGGGGCCACCGCCGAGGAGAAAGGGAATCAGGTCTACTTCAAGCTGCCAGCCCAGCACCCAATGTGGCGCGATGTCGAGCAAGGCCTCAGGGTGCTGCGCCTCGGCGCCGCGGTGTGGCGGGCCGATTGCGCCCAGGTTTCCGCGCTCGTGCCGGAGGGGCAATACCTTCCCCGCCCATGGCTCAACTGGACCCGCCACGGGGCCCCGCCGTTGCCTGTGCTATCGGGGAAATACCTCACCTATCCGGCCGAATATGAAGCCTTCCCGCACGAGACAAGGGAGGCCTTTGGCGGCCTGCTAAAGGTCTGGCCGTAGGGCTGCTGGCGTGGCCGCCCGCGGCTTCAGTCGCCGCGGGCGGCCTTCCGCGGGTCGGCTTTCTCGGCGGGCGCCAGGCGCATGACCTCGGCCTGGTACTTCTCGTCCTCGCCGACGGCGAGCAGGGGCAGGGCGTCCGCGCAGGCCTCGAGCAGGGGCTCCACCCACTTCATCTCGACCTTGTGGAAGTCGGAGAGCACATGGCCCTGCACCAGCTCCTTGTGGCCGGGATGGCCGGTGCCGAGCCGGGCGCGGCGGAAGTCCGGGCCCACCTGGGCGGCGACCGAGCGGATGCCGTTATTGCCGGCCGCGCCGCCGCCGGTCTTCACCCGGAAGCGGCCGGGGGCAAGGTCGATCTCGTCGTAGAAGACCACCAGGTCGGCGGGCTTCAGCTTGAAGAACTTCAGCGCCTCGCCGACCGCCCGGCCGCTCTCGTTATAATAGGTCTGTGGCTTCAGCAGCAGTGCGCGCACCGGACCCTGCGGGGTGTCGATGGCGCCCTCGGAAGCCAGGCTCTGAAAACGCGAACGCGCCGGTGAGAAGCCCCACCGGCGCGCGATCTCGTCAACGGCCATGAAGCCGATGTTGTGGCGGTTCTTGGCGTAGGCCTGGCCGGGATTGCCCAGGCCGGCGATGAGCAGCATCTCGCCCTCGCGCGAACCGCCCCGTGAGGCTTAGGCCTCGGCGCCTTCCGCGGCTTCGCCGTCGGCGGCCCCGACCTCGGCCATGGCGCCGGCGATGCTGGCCACCACGGTGTCGCCGTCGACGGCGGCTTCAACGCCGGCCGGCAGCTTCAGGTCGGCGACGCGGATGGTCGCGCCGATGTCCAGCGCCGCCACGTCGAACACGATCTCTTCCGGGATGTGGTCGGCCGCGCAGGCGACGGTCAGGGTGTGCAGGGCGATGTTCAGGGTGCCGCCGCGCTTCAGGCCCACCGAGTCTTCCTGGTTCTGGAAGTGCACGGGGACTTCGATCTTGATCTGTTGGTGCTCGTCGACCCGGTACAGGTCGAAGTGCCACGGCTCGTCCGTCACCGGGTGCATGTCCACGGCCTTGGCGATCACCGGCTGGGTCTCGTCGCCGTACTTCAGGGTCACCAGGTGGCCCAGCAGCTTGCCGGTGTAGAGCGCCTTGCGGAACTCGTTGGCCTTCACGGAGATGGCCACCGGGTCCTTGTCGCCGCCGTAGAGAATGCCCGGGACGAGGCCCGAGCGACGGGCGTCACGGGCGCCGCCGGTGCCGGTGCGCTCGCGCACTTGAACGTTCAGGATGATCTCGGCCATCGCCATGCCTCAAAACGAAGCCGCCGCGCGTGTGCCGCGCGGCGACGCAATCTGCGACCCGCAGGTCGAAAGGGTGCGCGTAGATACACAAAAGCCCCGCCCCATGCAACGGGGCGGGGCCGGTGTTTTCGTCCCCGCTCAGCGGGTGCGGGTGGAGGTCCCGGCGGCCTTCTTGTCCGAGGCCACGGGGGTGGTGGTCGCGCTGGTGGCGACCGCGATCCGGCCGTCGGTCGGCTCGGGCAGGCCGGACCCCTTGAGCAGGCACTTGCCGGTGTCGATCAGCACGTGCTGGCCCAGGCAGAAGACGTCCTCGTAGTGCGGCTTGGCCACGGCCAGGCACTGGTAGAGGTTCAGCTTGGACATGTTCAGGCACGAGGCCGAGGTCGGGTCGGCCAGCAGCGGCATGACCTGCTCCAGCGCCGCGTCGTCGCCGTAGCCGAGGTTGGCGAGGGCGGCCACGGCCATGGCGCGGATCACGACCGGCGAATACGGCGGGGCGGCGGGGGAGGCGACGAGGCTGAGGGCGGGCGCCCCGACGGCGGCGGCCTGGAGGCGCGAGGTCTCCCCCACGTCCGGCATGGACGGGGTGGCGGAGAGCTGCTTGGCGAGCATCAGGCGGGCCTCGCGGCCGGCCACGTCGGCCTTGGACCACGGCGAGCGTTGCACGTCATAGGCGGCCTGCTTCACCAGCCGGCCCTGCTCGAGCAGCTTCTGGCCGTCGCCGCCGATTGCGGCGATCACCTGTCCGGCGGCGCTGGCGGAGCCTGCAATGCCGACCACATAGGCCGGGTCCTTCATGATCTCGTAGGCGATGTTGCGGCGGCGCTCCGGGTCGGTGGCGTAGCTGCGCACCCCGGCCACGAAGGCCTGGTCCTGCATGGCCGCGACCGCGCCGTAGGCGATCGCCCCGCGGACCAGCTGCTGCGGCTCGTAGGCGGCGCCCGTGCGCACCGCGTCGGCCACCGACTGGCCGTTCGTGAACATCGGCGAGATCGCCTGGGCCTTCAGCACATAGGCGCGATAGGCCGAGGCCTGCTCGATGACCCGCGGCGAGAGCGCCGCGGCAGGCGGCGGCGGCGGGGCCTGCGGAGCGGGCGGCTCGGCGCACGCGGCGAGCACCGCGGCGGCGGCGAGCGCGGCGTGGGTGAGGGTCCGGCGGACCCGGAACGCGAACGACATGGACGGAGAGCCTTCCCCCTGAAGATCAGTGGAGCGGAACATACACGGCCCGCGGGCGAGAATGTGGCCCGTCATGGTAAACTCTTGCTGACCAAGCGTGGCCTTGGAGCCGCGCCAAAGTCCCTCAGTCGAAGAGTTTCGACACGCTCTCTTCATTGGCGATGCGGCGGATCGCCTCCCCGATCAGCGGGGCGCAGCTGACCACCCGGACCTTGCCGCTGCGCGACACGGTGTCGGTGGCCTCGATAGAGTCGGTGACCACAAGCTCGTGCAGGACCGAGTTGTCGACCCGCTCCACCGCCCCGCCGGACAGAACGCCGTGGGTGACGTAGGCCGAGACGTCGGTCGCGCCGGCGTCCTTCAGGGCCTGGGCCGCGTTCACTAGCGTGCCGGCGGAGTCGACGATGTCGTCGTAGAGGATGCAGTGGCGGCCGGCGACGTCGCCGATGATGTTCATCACCTCGCTCTGGCCAGGGCCGGAGCGGCGCTTGTCGACGATGGCGAGGTCCGCCCCCAGCCGGTTGGCCAGCGCCCGGGCGCGCACCACCCCGCCCACGTCGGGCGAGACGATCAGCAGGTCGTCGAGGTTGCGGTGCTTCTCGCGGATGTCCTCGGCCATGCGGCGCGAGGGCAGGAGGTTGTCGGTCGGGATGTCGAAGAAGCCCTGGATCTGGCCGGCGTGCAGATCCATCGTCAGCACCCGGTCGGCCCCGGCGCGGGTGATCAGGTTGGCCACCAGCTTGGCCGAGATCGGCGTGCGGCCGCCGGTCTTCCGGTCCTGCCGGGCGTAGCCGAAGTAGGGAAGCACCGCGGTGATCCGCACGGCGGACGCGCGCTTCAGCGCGTCCATGCAGATCAGCAGCTCCATCAGATTGTCGTTGGCCGGGTAGCTGGTGGACTGGATCACGAAGACGTCCTCGCCGCGGACGTTCTCGTCGATGGTCACGAAGACCTCGTTGTCAGCGAACCGGCGCACCTGGGCCCGCGTCAGGGGCACGTCCAGGTAGTCGGCGATCGCCTGGGCCAGCGTACGGTTGGAGTTGCCGGCCAGCAGCTTCATGAGGTCCCCCGCAGCGATGTCGCTTACGGGCGGGCCTTGTATCAGGGGAGCGGGATGAGTCTATCCCCTCAGGGCGTCAGCACGATGGCCGAGAGCAGCCGCCCGTAGTCCGGCTCGCCGAGCTTGAAGGCCCGCCGGTTGGAGAAGAACAGGTCGGCCTCGGCGCAGGTGTCGCGGCCCACCCACTCGCACTGCTCGACGCCGGCCGCGCGCAGGCGGGCGAGCACGAAGCCCGGAAGGTCGAACATCCGTTTGTCCGGCGTCGCGCCGGGGCTGAAGAAGCGGCCATAGGCCCGGTCGAAGTGGACGAAGCGCTCCAGGAACTCGACGCCCACCTCGTACGACGCCGGCGCGATGCAGGGTCCGATGGCCGCGCGTATGCGGTCCCGGGAGGCGCCCAGCTCCTCCATCCGGCCGACGGCGGACTCCACCACCCCGGTGAGCGCGCCCTTCCACCCAGCGTGGGCGGCGGCGACCACCCGGGCCTCCGGATCGGCCATGAGCACCGGCGCGCAGTCGGCGGCCAGCGCCCCGCAGACGACGCCCGCCGTGGCGCTGACCACGCCGTCGGCCTGAGGCGGGCCGGCCGGCCAGGGGCCGTCCGCCACCAGGGCGCTGGCGGAATGCACCTGATAGGCCGTGACCAGGGTCTCGGCCCCGAAGTGGGCGGCGCAGCGGCGGCGATTCTCCTGCACGGCGTCGGCGTCATCCCTGGAGCCGACGCCCACGTTCAGGCTGGCGTAGATCCCCTTGGAGACGCCGCCCTGGCGGGTGAAGAAGGCGTGCCGGACTCCCGGCAGGTCGAGCAGGGGCGAGGTGATCGCGGGCAGGTCCATGGGGGCGTGCTCTAGCGTGATCACGCCGGCGCGTCATGGCGCATGGGGCCCGCAAAGTGGGAAGGGAGGGTCTAGGCGTCCTCGAAGGCCGGGGGCTTCCAGCCCGGGGAATAGATGATCGCGGCCTTGAAGAGCTCGCCCATCTGGTCGGCGGCCACCAGGCGGTTCAGCTGGCGGCCGATGACCGCGGCCTTCTCGGGCCGGGCGCGGACCAGGGCCTCCGCGCGTTCGCCGACGCCCAGGCGGGCCAGGAACTCGCCCTGGGTCAGCAGGCCGGTCTCGGCGCCCTCCGCCCGGGCTGCGGAGAGCACCGCCGGGAAGTCGGCGTGGACGGTGAGGTCGGCCTCGCCCGGCGTTGCGAGCGGGTCGACCTTTTCGTGCCGGCGGAGCGCCTGCAGGGTGTCGCCGAAGCCGGGATGGGCGCGGCCGTAGTCGATCAGCAGGGCCGCGCCGCCGTCCTGCACGATGCGTGCGCCGATCTCGCGCCCAAGCGCGTCCTGGGCGGCGGACTGTTCCCAGACCGCGCCCACCGGCGCATCTGGGAACGGCAGTTGCGGGGCGTTGGCGAGGCCGAAAGCGAGCGCGCCTTCCGCGTCCAGCCCGACCACCTGTTCGGCCCAGCCGGTGGCGGTGCGCACGAACTGGCGGGCCGGCAGGCAATCGAGCAGTTCGTTGGCCACCAGCAGGAGCGGGACGCCTCCGGGGACCTCGGCGAGGGACCCGGCCCAGCGGACGGCCTCGCCGAGCAGCCGCGCCTGCCTGACGCGGAGCGGCTCGGAAACCTCCACCAGCCAGACCTCGGCGGCGGCCAGGAACGCCGGCGCCATGCGCGCGGCGCGCAGCAGGTCGCTCATCAGCGTGCCGTCGCCCGGGCCCATCTCCACCAGCCGGACCTTGGGCGGCGCGCCCAGCGCCTGCCAGGCGGCGACCGCCCACACCCCCACCAACTCGCCGAACATCTGGCTGACCAGGGGGGCGGTGATGAAGTCGCCGTCGGGGCCGAGCGCCGGCCGGGTGGCGTAGTAGCCGTGCTGCGGGTCATGCAGGCAGCGGGCCATGAACTGGGCGACGCTGATCGGCCCTTCCGCGGCGATCTCCGCGGCGAGCCGCTTACGCAGGCTCATCGGCGACGCGCTTGGCCTTGGCGTCAGGGACGCGGGCGTCCTCCGGCAGCGCCGGCGGCAGGGGCTCGTTCAGCCCGCGCCAGATCAGCCAGGCGCCCCACAGGATCATCGGGATCGAAAGCATCATTCCCATGGTCAGGCCGAGCGGGAAGTCCGGCATGTAGACGTCGGGCTCGCGGACGGTTTCCAGGCTGACCCGGATCAGGCCGTAGCCCGCCACGAACAGGCCCATCACCACGCCGCGGCGGTTCAGCAGCTTGGCGCGATAGACGGCCCAGGCGAGCACGAGGAAGAGCAGGACGCCTTCCAGAGCCGCCTCGTAGAGCTGGCTCGGGTGCCGCGGCTCGGGCCCGGCGGCCGGGAAGACGAAGGCCCAGGGCACATCGGTGGGCCGGCCCCACAGCTCACCGTTGATGAAGTTGGCGATGCGCCCGAAGAACAGGCCGATCGGCACCACTGGCGAGACCACGTCGCCCAGCCGCCAAAGGTCGATGCGGTTGCGCCAGGCGAAGATGATCATGCCGATGAACACGCCGATCGCGCCGCCATGGAAGCTCATCCCGCCCTTCCAGACCTGGAAGACCTGCACCGGGTCCTCGGCGATGATGCCGGGCGTGTAGAACAGGACGTGGCCGAGGCGGCCGCCGACGATGATGCCGATCGTCACCCACAGGATCAGGTCGTCGATCTGCTCGACGGTCACGGGCGGGGGGCGGTTGATCCAGAGGCGGCTGTCGCGGACGAGCGCCACGGCGTAGCGCCACCCCAGCAGGATGCCGGCCACATAGGCCAGGGCGTACCAGCGGATGGCGAAGGGTCCGATCTGCACCAAAACGGGGTCGAGATCCGGGAAGGGCACGTTTCTTGCGGCTCCAGCGTTCAGGTTACGAGGGTTTAGACGACAAGCCCTTCGCTTTCACCCCCCGCGGGGCCATATAGGAGACAAGGCGGCCGTCCCGGCCGCTGGCAGAGCGCAAGATGCAGACCCAGAATCCGTTCCTCGATGAAATGGCCAAGCTGACCTCCGCCGCCATGGGCCTGGCCCAGGCGGCCGGCGAGGAAGCCAAGGCCGCGCTCCGCTCCCAGGCCGACCGCGTGGCCGCCGAGTTCGACCTCGTGCGACGCGAAGACCTGGACGCGCTGCGGACGGAAGTGGCGGCGCTCCGCGCCGAGGTCGAGGCCCTGCGCGCCGCCGCCGGCGGGTCCCACGCGGCGCCTTCGCCGACGGACGTGCCCTGAGGCGCGGGCGCTGACTTACCCACAACTCATCACGCGAAAGCGGGTCGCCGGCCACAAGAACGTGGTGACGGCCCCGCTGCAAAGCGGACTACCTTCAGTATCGCAGGCGATTCGAGCGCGGTTATCCGTGTTCCGCCCCTTGCGAAAGGACCTCGGGTCTCATGGATATCACCCAGTCTGACGACAGCGTCCTCCTCGGGAACGATCCCCTGGACGTCGTTGAACATGTGCTGACGGCGGAAAACCTGCCGTTCGACCGTACAGAAGACGGGGATCTCGCCTTCGCCCTCGCCGGCGACTGGAAGGACTACGAACTCTGGTTCGCCTGGCGGCCGGAAGCCGATTGCCTGCAACTCTGCCTCTCCATGGATCTGGCGGTGGCCAAGGACCAACGGCAGGCGGCCCAGGAGCTGATCGCCCAGATCAACCCGCGCTGCTGGCTCGGCCACTTCGAGCTGTGGGAAGACGGCGAGATCATCTTCCGGCACGGCATGGCCCTCATGACCGGCGAGCAGCCGAGCCTGGCGCAGGCCGCGGCGATGATCGACGTGGCCGTGGAGGCGGGCGACCGCTTCTATCCGGCCTTCGATTTCCTGGTCCGTGGGGCCAAGTCGCCGCAGGACGCCATCGCCGCCTGCATGTTCGAGACGGTCGGCGAGGCCTAAGTCCGAGGTTGTCACGGTCGCGGCCCCCGTTAGGGTCGCGGCCATGATCACGCCCATCCTGATGCTGGGCGCCGGCCGAATGGGCGGCGCGGTGCTCGACGGCTGGCGGCGCGCGGGCGCCTACCAGGCTTCTGACCTCATGATCCGCGACCCGGCGCCGGGGCCCCAGGCCGTGGCGCTGGAGGCGGCGGGCGCGCGGCTCAACCCGCCCGACGCCGAGCTGGCGCGGGCCAAGACGGTGCTGCTTTGCGTGAAGCCGCAGCTGTGGCGCGACGCCGCCGCCGAGACCTCGCCGTGGCTGGCCTCGGACGCGGTGATCGTCTCGGTGGCGGCCGGCGTGAAGGCGCAGGATATCTCCAAGGAGTTCGGCGGCCGCTGCGTGGCCCGTGTGATGCCGACCACCGCGGCCGCGATCGGCCAGGGGACGGCCAGCCTCTATGCGGACGATCCTGCCGCGCTGGCCCGCGCCCATGCGCTGTTCGAGCCCTTGGGGGCGGTCGTCGATCTCGCCGACGAGGGGCTGATGCACGCGGCCACCGCCGTCTCTGGCTCGGCGCCCGCCTATCTGTACGCCTTCGTCGAAGCGCTCGAAGGCGCCGGCATGGCGGCCGGCCTGCCGGAGAAGGAGGCCCGCCGCCTGGCGCGCTCGACGCTCACCGGCGCGGCCGCGCTGCTCGCACAAAGCGGAGGGGAACCCGCGGAGCTCCGCCGGCAGGTGACCTCGCCGGGCGGCACCACGGAGGCGGCGCTGAACGTGCTGCTGGGCGCCGACGGCCTGCCGAGCCTGCTTCGCGAAGCCGTGGCGCGCGCCGTGAAACGCTCGAAGGAGCTCGGCGCCTAGCCGGCGCGGCGCCAGGTCTGCGCCCGGCAGATCATCAGCACGCAGCCCTCCAGCTTCAGCGTCCGATCAGGGTTCAGCCTGAGCTTGGAGTCGTAGGTCTTGCCGCTCTCGGGATCGTAGATCTTGCCGCCGGTCCAGCGGCCGGGATCCGCGCGCTTGAAGTCCCGCAGGAAGGGCAATCCCACCACGGGGCGGGCGCGCAGCTTCGCATCGGGATTGTGGATGTCCAACCGGGGCCGGCCGGTCGCCGGGTCATTCGGATCCTTGAGCGAGAGGATGGTCCCGCACAGCCGGTCGGCGGCGGCCGGGCAGGGCGCCAGCCGGATCCGCGCGCGGCCGCCTTCGCTCAGCCACTCGCCCTCGACGGGGTCTGCGGCGATGGCGGGAGCTGCGGACAGGAGGAAGCCCGTAAGGGCGGCGGCGGCGGCGCGCATTCGGGAGAGCTCCGGTGAACGAGCAGGACTTCGAACCTAAGGCTCGAGCCTGACCGAACGGCGCGAGCGGCGCAACTCAGCCGGGCAGGCGCAGCACGGCGCGGAGCCCGCCCAGAGGCGAGCGGTCGAGCAGGATGTCGCCGCCGTGGCCGCGCGCCACGTCGCGCGCGATCGCAAGGCCCAGGCCGACGCCCTTGGTGTTCTGGTTTCGGCTCTCGTCGAGCCGCCCGAAGGCCTTGAAAGCCTCCTCGTACTGGTCGGCCGGGATGCCGGGACCGTCGTCGTCCACAACGATCTCCACCCCGCCCGAAGGCCGCGGGCGTGCGGCCACCTGTACATGCTCGCCATGCACGGCGGCGTTCATCACGAGGTTGGACAGCGCCCGCTTCAGCGCGTTCGGCCGCACATTGGCGGTGAGCTCGGCGTCGGCCTCCAGACCCACCGCGGCGCCGGCCCGTCGGGCGCCTTCCGAGACCTCGTCGAGGAGGTCGCGCAGGCGCACGGTCTCAACGGCCTCGCCGCCCTCGCCGCGGGCGAACGCGAGATACTCGTCGATCATGTGCTCCATCTCGGCCAGGTCTGTCTTCATCGCCGCAGTCCGGGCTGAGGGCTCGGCCAGGGCCAGCTCGAGCTTCAGCCGGGTCAGCGGGGTGCGCAGGTCGTGGCTGACCGCCGCGAGCAAGGTGGTGCGCTGGTCGATGTGACGCTGAATGCGGCTGCGCATGTCGATGAAGGCGTGGGCGGCGCGGCGCACCTCCCGGGCCCCGTGCGGCTTGAAATAGGGCACGTCGGTCCCGCGCCCGAAGGCTTCGGCGGCGTTGGCCAGCCGCTCGATGGCGCGCACCTGGTTGCGGATGAAGACGATGGCGATGCCAGTCAGAAGGACGGTGGCCAGGGTCATCCAGAGCACAAAGATGTGCCCCTGGGTGGCGAAGGCGCGCTCGCGCGGGGCGAGCACGCGCATCACCCCGCCCGGCACGGCCACGCGGATGTCCACGTAGGCGGGGTAGCGGGTCGTGTCGAACCAGTAGGGGGCGTCGAGGCGGGCTTCCAGCGCACGCTCCAGCGAGCGGTCGATGGGGGCGAAGAACGGCTCGAGCGCGGCCGGCGGATCGCGCCGCCGCGCCGGCAGCTTGCGGCCGGGCTGCAGGGCGATCGACAGCCCCATCGACTCCTCGGCGCGCTCGGACAGGCGCGCGAACGCCTCGGGCCCGGGATCGTCGCCGTAGCTCTCCACGGCCCAGGCGATGTCGCCGGCCAGGCCTTCCGAGAGGCGGCTGGTGACGGTCTGCCAGTGGGCGTCGAAGAAGATCCACGTCACCGCGATCTGCATCAGGGCGACCGGCAGGACGATGATCAGCAGCGACCGGCCGAAGAGGGTCTTCGGCATCTGGCGCTTCAGCCAGCGGGCCAGCACGCGCGACGGGACGAGGCGCATCAGTCCGGGGCCAGTCGGTATCCGACGCCGCGCACGGTCTGGAGATAGCGGGGGGCCTTGGGATCGTCCTCGATCTTGCGGCGCAGGCGGGTGACCTGCACGTCCACCGCGCGGCCCGAGGGATCCACCGTGTCGCGGGCGAGCTCGAGCCGGTCCACCGGCTCGTGCGGCGTGCGGGCGAGCTGGCGCAGCAGGGCGACCTCGGCCTCGGTCAGGCGAACGGGTTCGCCCTCGCAGGTGAGCTCGCCCCGGTCGGGATCGAACTCGCAACGGCCGAGCGACAGCGGCCCCACCCCCGAGGGCTTGTCCCGCGCCCGGCGCAGGATCGCCTCGATCCGCAGCAGCAACTCCTCGGGCTCGAACGGTTTTGGCAGATAGTCGTCGGCGCCCAGCTTCAGGCCCTCGATCCGGTCGCCCGGCTCGCCCTTGGCGGTGAGCATCAGGACCGGCGTCTTGCCGGCCGGGCCGCGCTGGTCGCGCAGCCAGCGGGTGAGGGAGAAACCGTCCTCGCCCGGCATCATCACGTCGAACACGGCGAGGTCGAAGTCGAAGCTCTCGATCAGCTTGCGCGCCGGGACGCCGCCGTTCGCAGCGGTCACCCGGAACCCCGCCCGGGCGAGATACTCCTTGAGCAGTTCGCGGATGCGGTCGTCGTCGTCGACGATCAGCAGGTGGCGGCCCTTCCGGGCGGCTTCGGTCAGGGTGGTCATGCCATGCCTCCGCTCGATCCCGGGCTGCGGATCCGTCCGCCGGCCAGGGCGGCCAGGATGCGCCGGGCCCCCGCCACGCCGTCCAGTCCGGCTGTACGATACGCCCGCGCCAGCTGCCCCCGAAGCCGCTCGGTGATCGCCGCCTCGAAGGCCCGGCCCTCCTCGGTCAGGGCGGCGCTCCGCCGGCGGCCGTCCACGTCGGCGGCGGTCTTCTCCACCAGCCCCTTAGCGGCGAGGTCGACGACGATGCGGCTGGCGGCCTGCTTCGACAGGCTCGTGAGGTGGGCCAGATCCTGGACGCCCAGGCCGGGCCGCCGTCGCAGCAGAAAGGCGGCGCGCCAGTGCGAACGTCCGAGCCCCAGGCCGGCGGCCTCCAGACCCCCGTCGACGGCCGACCAGAGGGACGCCTCGGCGAGCATCAGCAGCTCCAGACCGGCGTCGAGCTCGTCCTCCCGGAGGATCAGCCGCGGATCGGCCGGCGCGTTCATGCCGCATCCCCAAATCGTTTGACGCGGCGGCGCGCGGCGGCTTCAAGGGGAACCCCACGAAAGGAGGTCGCACCCTCATGTCTCTCGTTCCCTTCGACGATCGCGACGGTTGGATCTGGCTGGACGGCCAGTTCGTGCCCTGGCGCGAGGCGAAGGTGCACGTACTGACCCACGGCCTCCACTACGGGTCGGCCGTGTTCGAGGGTGAGCGGATGTACGGGGGCGAGATCTACGAGCTGACTGCGCATACCGAGCGTCTGTTCAAGTCCGCCGAGATCCTGGACATGGAGATCCCGTTCACCGTGGCGGAGATCGACCAGGCCTGCAAGGACACCTGCGCCAAGAACGGGCTGACCGACGCCTACATCCGCCCGATCGCCTGGCGCGGCTCCGAGATGATCGGGGTCTCGGCCCAGAACACCAAGATCCATGTGTCCATCGCGGTTTGGGACTGGCCGAGCTACTTCAAGCCCGAGGAGAAGGCCAAGGGCATCCGGCTGACCTGGGCGAAGTACAAGCGGCCGAGCCCGGAGACCGAGCCGGTCCACGCCAAGGCGGCGGGCCTCTACATGATCTGCACCCTCTCCAAGCACGCCGCGGAGAAGGAGGGCTACACCGACGCGATGATGCTCGACTACCGGGGCTACATCGCCGAGAGCACCGGCTCGAACGTGTTCTTCATCCGCGATGGGGTGATCCACACGCCGGTGGCCGACTGCTTCCTGAACGGCATCACCCGCCAGTCGGTGATCAAGCTGGCGCGCGCCAAGGGCTTCGAGGTGGTCGAGCGCCACATCAAGCCGGAGGAGCTGGGCGGGTTCTCGGAGTGCTTCGTCACCGGCACCGCGGCCGAGGTCACCCCGGTGGCCCAGATCGGCGAATTCACCTTCAAGCCGGGCAACATCTCGCTCAGCCTGATGGACGACTACGCCAAGATGGTCCGCCGGGAGCTGGTGAGCGCGTAAGTCCAAGTCCCTCCCTTGATGGGGAGGGACGACTCGCGGAACGCGAGCGGGGTGGGGATCGAGACTCCAAGCTCCGAGCTTGGCCGCGACTTCCCCACCCGTCCCGGGCTGCGCCCGGTCCACCCTCCCCATCAAGGGGAGGGACGAAGGCCCTAGGCCAGCCAGGCGTGCGGCCGCGGGTAGGGCTCGTCGCGGGCCAGGTAGATGACGCCGAGGATGCAGCGGAGCGCCCACCAGACGCCCACGGCGGCCATGATGAAGATCCCGATGGCCAGGAACGGCAGGCCGATCAGGATGATGGAGAAGATGCCGCCCCAGACGACCAACGCCCCGCCGACGATCCACCAGACAATGGACATCCAGAAGGTGCGGATCAGGAAGGTGTAGTGGGTGCGGGTGCGCGCGCCGGCGCCTTCGCGCTGGGAATAGGCGATGATCAGGCCGATGAAGGCGGTGACCACCGTGGCGAAGGCCAGCAGGTAAAGCCCGTAGACCACGGCCGGCATCGTCCGGTCCTCGGTCGCCCCGTACTCCAGTCGATCGGTCATCCCGCCCTCCATCGGCTCAGGCGAGTCATGTGCCCCCGATTTGGCGGATTGCAACAGCGCCGCTCGCTCACCGGACGACGGTGATCTCTACTCCGGCTCCGGTGGCGTGCGGTGCGAGCGCCAGCGGCTTCTCCACCCGGACCCGGGCGCGGGTGACGCGTGGGTCGGCCAGGCAACGGCGGGCGACCCGCTCGGCGAAGGTCTCCACCAGCCCGATGTGGCCCTCGGCGGCCACCTCGCGGGCGGCCTGCAGGATCGTCTCGTAGTTCATGGTGTCCGCCAGGCGCTCGGCGCCGGCGGTGGGCACATCCAGCTCCACGTCGACCACCAGCGGCTGCAGGCGTCCGATCTCGTGTCGATAGACGCCGATCTCGGCCTGCACCTCGACGCCGGTGACGAAGACTTTGGTCATGACGACGCGCGCTTCGGGCGCTGGATCTTGCAGGGTTTCAGGGGCGGGGGAGGCGGCCATGGCGCGGCCCCTTTCAGCTCTTCCAGGCCAGGTGCTGGCCGGCGTCGACCGCGATCATCTGGCCGGTCACGGAGGGGGCGTCAATGAGGTAGCGCAGGGCGGCGGCGATCTCCGCCGGGTCCACGGGCCGCTGCATCAGGGTGGCCGCGGCCTCGGCGTCGAAGGCGGCCTGGTCCTGGTGGATGGAGGGCAGGGTCGGGCCCGGGCCAATGCCGTTCACCCGCACGCGCGGCGCGAGCGCCTGGGCCATCATCTTCGTGGCGTCCCACAGCGCGGCCTTGCTCAGCGAATAGGAGAAAAACTCAGGGGTGGGTTTCAGCACCCGCTGGTCGAGCAGGTTGACGATCAATCCGTCCTGGCCTGCCGGGAGGCGGCGGGCGAACACCTGGGCCAGCACCAGGGGCGCGCGCAGGTTGGTGTCGAGGTGCAGGTCCCAGGAGGCCCGGTTCATGTCGGCGAACGCGTCCTCCTCGAACACGCTCGCGGAATTCACCAGCAGGGTGACCGGCCCCAGCTCGGCCTCGGCCTCGCCGATCAGGGCGACGGTCTTGCCTTCCTGGCGCAGGTCGCAGGTGAGGAGGGCGGCGCGGCGGCCGCGGGCGCGGACCTCGCCGGCGGCGGCTTCCGCCTCGTCGTCGACGCTGCGGACGTGGATGGCGACGTCATAGCCCGCGTCGGCCGCCGCCCGGACCAGCGCCCGGCCGATCCGCCGCGCGCCGCCGGTGATCAGCGCCGCGCCGCGGCTGGCCACGTCGCGCGTCCCTTAGTCGAGGCGGCCGAACTCGAAGATGTTCAGCGCGGCCATCACCACGAGGAAGATGACGATGGACAGGATCCCGATCATGGGGCGGCTCCGCAAAAGACAGTCGTGCGGCCTTTAGCGAGGCTCCGCTTCGGCCGCAAGGACGCTTGTCCAACGGCCAAAGGCGCCGTCAAGCTTCCGAAAAAGGGGAGACGCCATGCCGCTCACACCTATTCCCACCTCGGCCTTCGAAAAGATCGCGCTCGGCATCGACCGTCCGGAGGACGTCGTGGTGGCCAAGGACGGCCGCGTGTACGCCGCCGACCACCAATGCGCGGTGGCCGAGCTGCTGCCGGGGGGCGCCTTCAAGCGGATGGGGCCGAAGGGCGGCGCGCCCAATGGCGTCAACATGGACGCCCAGGGACGGATCGTGATCGCCAACTTCGGCATCTACGATCGCGAGCCTGGCCCGCTGCAGCGGTTCGATCCGGCGACCGGCGTCCACGAGACCCTGCTCACGGAAGTGGAGGGCCGGCGGCTGACCTCGGCGAACTATCCGGTGATCGACCGGGCCGGAAACGTCTGGTGCGCCAACTCCACCCACGCCGAGACCTGGCCGCAGGCGCTGGACGGGCGGCCGGACGGCTTCCTCTTCGTCCTGCGCCCGGATGGCTCCGCCTCCGTGGTCGCCGAGGGCCTGAAATTCCCCAACGGCCTCGCCCTGTCGGCCGACGAGGCGCAGCTGTTCTGCGCCCAGACCAGCGCCGCCGACGTCCTGGTGTTCGACATCCTCGACGGCGCGCGCCTGGCGCCGGGACGCCGCTACGGGCCGGTGCTGGGCGAGCTGATGCGCCCGGACGGCCCGGCGCCCGATCCCTCCGACCTGGGCTATACCGACGGCGTCGGCCTCGACGCCGAGGGCAATCTCTGGGTCTGCCTGCCGGGCGCGAACAAGGTCGTGGCCATCACGCCCGCCCTGCAGGTGGTGACGTTGATCCACGATCCATCCGGCAAGATGGTCAACCATCCGACCAACGTGACCTGGGGCGGTCCGGACCTGCGCGACCTCTATATCGGCTCGATCCGGGCCGACTACGTGCTCAAGGCGCGCTCGCCGATCGCCGGCCAGCCGCAGATCCATCAACTCTGACCCTGCGGCGCCCCTTCCCTGCTTACCGCTGATCATTAAAATGCTTGTTTGAAGTCGGGCCGCCCTCGCGGCCCGACATGCCGGCTTGAAGCCACAAGCAAAGCGGTCCGGGAGGTCCCATGCGCGAATACCTCAAGTTCTATATCGACGGCCAATGGGTCGATCCGGTCGAGATGAAGACCCTCGACGTCGAGAACCCCGCCACCGAGGAAGTCGTCGGCCGCATCGCCATCGGCTCGGCCGCCGACGTGGACAAGGCCGTCAAGGCCGCCCGCAAGGCGTTCGCCACCTGGTCGCAGACCAGCCGCGAGGAGCGGCTCGAGGTGCTGCAGCGCATCCTGGCCGAGTACCAGAAGCGCTTCGGCGACCTGGCCACCGCGGTGACCGAGGAGATGGGCGCTCCCGCCAGCCTGGCGCAGCGCGCCCAGGTCCCGGCCGGCATGGGCCACCTGGCCACCGCCGCCCAGATCCTGAAGGACTTCAAGTTCGAGGAAGACCGCGGCGCGACCCTGATCGTGAAGGAGCCGATCGGCGTCTGCTCCTTCATCACCCCCTGGAACTGGCCGCTGAACCAGATCGCCTGCAAGGTGGCCCCGGCCATCGCCACCGGCTGCACCATGGTGCTGAAGCCGTCGGAAGTGGCGCCCTTCAGCGGGCACATCTTCGCCGAGATCATGCATGCCGCCGGCGTTCCGGCCGGCGTGTTCAACCTGGTCCACGGCGACGGGCCGGGTGTCGGCGCGGCGCTCTCGTCGCACCCCGAGGTGGACATGGTCTCGTTCACCGGCTCCACCCGGGCCGGCATCGAGGTGGCCAAGGCCGCCGCCCCGACCGTCAAGCGCGTCCACCAGGAACTGGGCGGCAAGAGCCCCAACATCGTGCTCGACGACGACGCCTTCTCGAAGAGCGTCGCCCGCGGCGTGCAGCACGTGATGACCAACTCCGGCCAGAGCTGCAACGCGCCCACCCGGATGCTGGTCCCGTCCAAGCGGATGGACGAGGCCGCCGCTGTCGCCAAGGCCACCGCCGAGCAGATCAGCGTCGGTGACCCGAACGGCAACCACAACCTCGGTCCCGTGGTCTCCAAGGTGCAGTGGGAGAAGATCCAGGGCCTGATCCAGAAGGGCGTCGACGAAGGCGCCACCCTGGTGGTCGGCGGCACGGGCCGTCCGGAAGGCCTGGAGAAGGGCCACTATGTGAAGCCGACGGTGTTCGCCGGCGTCACCCGCGACATGACCATCGCCAAGGAAGAGATCTTCGGCCCGGTCCTGTCGATCATGGGCTACGAGAGCGTCGACCAGGCCATCGAGATCGGCAACGACACGGAGTACGGCCTGGCCGGCTACGTGAACGGCGCCGACCTGGAGCAGGCCCGCAAGGTGGCCAGCCGCATCCGCGCCGGCCAGGTGTCGATCAACGGCGCCAGCGACATGACCGCCCCCTTCGGCGGCTACAAGATGAGCGGCAACGGGCGCGAGTGGGGCGACTTCGCCTTCCACGAGTTCCTGGAGACCAAGGCGATCATGGGCTACGCGCCCAAGGCCGCCGAGTAGGCTCGGACACCAAGAAGGGGCCGCCCGCAGGGCGGCCCCTTTGCTTTACGAGAGGCGTCGCATGAGCGTGATCGATCCGGACTTCCGCCTGTTCCTCGAGGCCCAGGCCGAGGCGCTCAAGGCCAGTCCCATGCCGCCCCTCGACCAGGTTCCGCCCGAGATGCTGCGCGCCGGCTACCGCATGCAGCGCCAGGGCCAGGACCAGAACGCGCCTCGGGAGCTGGACGTCCGCGACTTCGCCCTGCCCGGGCCGCACGGCGACATCCCCGTTCGCCTGTACGAGCCGCACGGTCTGGCGCGGCCGTCGGGCCTGCTGGTCTATTTCCACGGCGGCGGCTGGACGATCGGCGACCTCGAGACCCACGACGGCCACTGCCGCCGCATGGCCGCCTGGGGCGGCTGCCGCGTGATGGCGGTCGACTACCGGCTGGCGCCCGAGAACCCGTTTCCCAAGGGGCACGACGACGCCCTGGCCGCGGTGCGCTGGGCCTTTGACCACGCAGCGGAGATCGGCGCAGACCCGGCCCGCATCGCCGTGGGCGGCGACAGCGCGGGCGGCAATCTGGCGGCCTCGGTGGCGCTGGACCTGAAGGCTGATCCGCAGCGGAAGATCGCCTTCCAGCTGCTGCTCTACCCAGCCACCACGTCCGAGTGGAAGACGGAGTCCCGCAAGACCCTCGACGGCCCCACCCTGACCTTCGAGGTGATGCGCTGGTTCGAGAAGAACCTCGCATTCCCCGGCCACCCCCAGGCGCACCGCCTGTCGCCGCTGGACGCGGAAGACGTGTCGGGCGTGGCGCCCGCCCTGGTCGTCACCGCCGGCTACGACTGCCTGAAGGACGAGGGCTTCGCCTACGCCGAGCGGCTGAAGGCGGCCGGCGTCGAGGCCCGTCATGTGGAGTACCCGGCCCTGCCGCACGACTTCTACATCATGGCCGACATCTCGCCCGCCGTGGCCGTGGCGGCCCGCGAGACCGCCGAGGCGCTGAAGGCGAAGATCGGCTAGGCCTCGCGCCGGCGGGCGTTGCTCCAGGCCAGCACCGCCCAGCCCAGCAGGGCCGAGGCCAGCGATCCGGCGAGGACGCCGACCCGCACCTTGGCCTGGGCCAGCTCGTCGGTGGCCGGGAAGGCGAGCTCGCCGAGGTACAGGCTCATGGTGAAGCCCACCCCGCAGAGCACCGCCACGCCGTAGAGCTCCAGCCATTTGGCGCCTGTTGGCCGGCGCGCCAGCTTCAGCCCGATGGCGAGCGCGCTGGCGCCGAACACCCCCAGTTGCTTGCCCAGCAGCAGCGACAGGCCGACCCCGAGCGCCACCGGCGCAGTCGGCGTCTCGGCCGGCAGGTCGGCGAACGAGAAGCCGGCGGCGGTCAGCACGAACAGCGGCAGGACGAAATAGGCCACGTAGGGATGGAGCGCCGCGATCAGCTCGTCCAGGACGCCCTGGCCGCCCTGGCGCTTGGGCCGCAGCGGAACGCAGAACGCGGCCGCAAGGCCCGCGGCGGCGGTGTCGATCCCCGCCTTCAGGGTGAAGCCCCAGAGCAGCACGAACCCGACGGTCCAGAAGACGTAGGGCGCGGTGCGCCAGCGCCCCATGCCCGCCAGCAGGGCGAGCGTCGCGGCCGCCCCGCCGATCATCCACGGGCGAAGGTCGCCGGCGAACAGCACGGCGGCGAGCCCGATCGCCACCACCAACTCCACGAGCGTGACGGTCAGCAGCAGCACCCGCAGCGTCGGCGGCAGCCGGCGCCCGGCGATGGTCAGCACCGCCAGGGCCGCGGCGATGTCGGTGGCGGCCGCCGTGGGCCAGCCCTGGGCGACGCCGCCCTCGCCAGCGTTGATCGCCAGATAGATCAGGGCCGGGGCCAGCACGCCGCCGGCGGCCGCCAGCAGAGGCAGGGCGAGCCGTCGCGGGTTGGACAGCTCGCCGCGCACCGCCTCGTTCTTCACCTGAAGGCCCAGCACAAAGAAGAACACGGGCATCAGCGCGGTCTTGATCCAGCGGGCGAAGCTCATGGTCTCGCTGAACGGTCCGAACTGCACCGTAACCGGATGGGCGATCAGGCGAGCGTAGCTGTCGGCCCAGGGCGAGTTCGCCCAGGCCGTGGCGAAGAGGGCGACGGCCGCGAGCAGCAGGCCCGCGCCGGTCTCGGTTCTCAGGAAGGCCAGTCGGGCGCGCGTGGACACCGACCCTGCGTAGCAACGCTGGCGGCGGGCCGCCAACGAATCCGTGTGGCGCCCCGGCCCGCGCCCGCTAAGCTCGCGGCCACGGCCCGGCAGAGGCCAAGGGGAGAACCGCCATGAGATTGAGCCGGCCGCGCATCGCGCCGCTTTCCGACGACCAGCTGAACCCCGAGCAGAAGGAGGCGCTGGAGGCCTTCCGGCCCGGCCCGGTGCTCAACATCTTCCGCACCCTGGCGCACGCGCCCAAGGCGCTCACCCGCTTCAACGCCTGGGGCGGCTATGTGCTCTCCCGCCGCAACGACCTGCCGCCCCGCGAGCGGGAGATCGTGATCCTGCGGATCGGCTACCTCTGCCGCTCCGGCTACGAGTTCACCCAGCACACCCGCATCGGCCTGCAGTCCGGCCTGACCGAAGACGAGGTCGCCCGCATCAAGCAGGGCCCGGACGCCGGCTGGAGCCCGGCCGACGCCGCGCTGATCCGCGCCAGCGACGAGCTGCACCACGACCAGTTCATCACCGAGCCCACCTGGACCCAGCTTCGCCGCCACTTCAGCGAGAAGCAGTGCATGGACCTGGTGTTCACCGCTGGCCAGTACACCCAGGTCTCGATGATGCTGAACACGTTCGGGGTGCAGCTGGACGAGGGCCAGACCCTCGATCCCGAGCTGAAGGGCTACTGAGGTGGCGGGCCGGCTGGCCGGGAAGGCCGCGGTGGTGGTGGGCGCCGGCCAGACGCCGGGCGAGACGGTCGGCAACGGCCGCGCCATGGCCCTGCTGTTCGCCAAGGAAGGCGCCCGGGTCCTCTGCGTCGATCGGCACGGCGCGCGCGCCGAGGAGACCGCCGCCCTGGTGGCCCAGGACGGCGGCGAGGCCCTGGCGCTGGAGGCCGACATCGTCCGCCCCGCCGACTGCGCCCGCATCGTCGAGACGGCGCTCGCCCGGCTTGCCGCGCTGGACGTCTTGGTCAACAACGTGGGCATCGGCGGCGGCGGCGACGGGCCCGCCCACCGGCTGACCGAGGAGGCGTTCGACCGCATCCTCGATGTCAATCTGAAGGGCATGTGGCTGACCATCCGCGCGGCCCTGCCGGCCATGCGCGAGCGGGGCGGCGGCGCGATCGTCAACACCTCGTCGCTGGCCGCGGTCGCCGGCGGAAACCAGACCGCCTACGAGGTCTCCAAGGCGGCGGTGAACCGGCTGACCACCAGCGTCGCCCAGGCCAACGCCCGTCACCGGGTGCGCTGCAACGCCGTCCAGCCCGGCCTGATGGACACCCCCATGGCGGTGGCGGGCATCGCCCGCGGCTCGGGCCGCAGCGAGGCCGAGGTCCGGGCCGAGCGGAACGCACGCGTGCCGCTGGGCGAGATGGGCACGGCCTGGGACACCGCCTACGCGGCCCTGTTCCTCGCCTCCGACGAGGCCCGGTTTGTGACCGGCGCCATCCTGCCGGTGGACGGCGGCATGGGCGTGCGGATCGGCTAGCCGCCGCCTTCCCCGGCCAGGTCCGCCACCGGGTCAGAGGTCGGGACGCGGCCCTGCTTCTCCATCGCCCGCGCGCCGGCGAGGATGCCCTCCAGCGCGTAGTTCCCCTCATGGCAGGCGTACTCGTAGATCGGCCCCTTGGTGGCGTTCATCGCCACCTCGCCGGTGAACGGGGCGGTGTAGGTCGCCGGGTCGTCGATCGTGAAGCTGTAGAGGATCTGGTCGGGCGCCACGCGGGTGAACCGCTCGGTGATCTTCTGCGTCCCGCCGCTGGCGCCCCGCAGGCCCTGCTCGGGTCGCATGTTGGAGGTCTCCACCACCAGGGTGTCGCCCTCCCAGCGGCCGATGGAGTCGCCCATCCACTGCTTGACCGAGGCGGGCAGGGGCTTGGCGTTCAGCCGCACGATGCGAACGTCGTGCACCATCTCCACCAGGATGGCGATCTCGTCCTTCCCCTGCACGATCTGGTAGGTGTTGTTGTAGAGCAGCGGCAGCATCGGTGGGCCGGCGCTGGTGCCGAACGACAGGATGCAGCGCTCGCCAAGCGAGCGCATCTCGGGCCCGTCGAAGGCGCGCGGATTGTTCCGCCCGAACCGCTGGGCCATCCGCTGGCGCGCCGCCTCGGTCAGCGGCGGCAGCTTGCCATTGGGCGGGTCGACGATGATCGAGGACCGGGCCTGACCGCCGATGCGGATCACCCGCGTGCCGGGATCCACCCAGAAGCTGTTGTAGCCGCAATCGGTGCCGCGAAAGCCGCGGCCGCAGTCGACCGGCAGGTCGGTGACCTTGGCATTGGGGTCGGTGGGCTTCAGCCCCTCGGCGTTCTGCTGGGCGTTAGCCGCCTCCAGCTTCCGCGCCTCCGCCTCGGGGATGACGAGGCTGTTGAACTGCGCCGGCCGTTCCAGCGGCGTGATCGTGGCGTTCGTCCACACGCCCTGCAGGTCAGGCTGGCCCCAGGCGTTGCGCGGCGCCTTCCAGGCGGAGGCGGCGGGCGCCTGCGCCGCGGCGACGGGCGGGGCGGCGAGGGTGGCGAGCGCGGCGGCCGCCAGCGCGGCCGCAAGGCGTGAGGGTCTCATGGCAGTCCTCCCTGGGCGCGGTCTCCGCCGCGTCTCAGGGCTGAGCCTAACGCCGGTCCGCGGGCGTGGCCAAGGCCTCAGCCGCGGCTGGCGACCGGCCGCAGGCGGGTGCGCAGGAGTTCGCCGGCAGCTTCCAGCACCGGATAGGCGGCGCCCTCCACCAGGTGGGAGTTGACCCGCTTCAGGTCGCGCAAAGCGTCCAGATGCAACGAGCTGGTGTCGACCGTGTTGGCGTCGCCCGACTGCAGCCGGCCGAAGTGGGCGCGGACCGCGTCAGCCTCCACCTCGCGGAAGGACTCCTTCTCGGCGACCAGCAGACGGGCGGCGCTCGCGTCACCGCTGACGAAGGCCGCCGCCGCCAGCCGGACGTTGGCCATCAGCCGGTCCACGAGGTTGACGAGATCCGCCTCGCCCTCCGGCGAGAACACCACCCCGCGCTTCAGCTTGCGCGTGGCGACGCTCAGCAGGTTGCGGTCCACCAGGTCGCCGGCGTGCTCCATATTGGTGGCGAAGGTCAGGACGCGGGCCAGCCGGTTCGCCTCGTCCGGCGTCAGGCGCTCGGTGGGAATTGAGATCAGGTAGGCACGGATGGCGGTGTTCAGCCGGTCCAGGACGTCGTCCAGCTGCTTGGTGGCCTGGATCGGGGTGCGGCTGCCGGCGAGCAGCGCCTCGCGCAGGCCCTTCAGCATCTCCTCCAGGGTGTCGGTCATACGAAGCGCCTCGCGCGTGGCGGCGCCGAGCGCGACCGAGGGCGTGCTTCGCGCCTCCGGATCGAGGTACAGCGGCGCGCCGGGATCGGCGGCCGGCCGCGCCGGCAGCAGGCGCGCCATCAGCCGCGCATAGGCCCGCACCCAGGGCAGGAAGAGGACCGCCAGGCCCAGGTTGAACAGGGTGTGGAAGTTGGCGAGCGCCCGGCCGGCGTCCGGCCCCAGGCGGGCGACCAAGGGGGCGAGCAGGCCGAAGGCGCTCATCACGAGGGCCAGCCCCACCAGCCGGTTCAGCAGGTTGCCGAGCGGCAGGCGCTGCGCCGCGGGGTCGGTCCAGTCCGCGCCCTCGAGCAGCGGGTTCAGGGCCGAGCCCAGGTTGGCGCCCAACACCAGGGCGACGCCGGTCTCCAGCGGCACGACCCCCGCCGTGGCCAGGGACATGGCCAGCAGCACCGTGACCACGCTGGAGTGCGCCGCCCAGGTGAACACCGCGGCCACGATGACGGCCAGGGGCGTGTAGCCACCCACCTGTGCGAGGAAGGCCTGGGCGCCCGGCGCGGCGACCAGGGGCTCCAGCAGGGCGAGGAACTGGTGCAGGGCGGTGAGCACCAGGCCCAGGCCGATCAGCACGCGGCCGAAGTCGTGCGGCGCATCCTGGGCGCGCCGGAACAGCACCACGCCGGCCAGCACCAGGATGGGGGCGAGCGGCGCGATGTCGAAGGAGAGGGCCTGGACCACCAGGCTGGTGCCCACATTGGCCCCGAGCATCACCGCCAGGGCTGGGGCGAGCTCGACCAGCCCGCCAGCCTGGAAGGCGGTGAGCATCAGCGCCGTGGCGGTGCTGGACTGCAGGGCCACCGTCACGGCCGCCCCGGCGCCGAACGCCTTCAGGCGGTTGCGGATCGCCGCCGCCAGGAAGGCCTTCAGCTTCGGCCCGAACGTGCGCTGGACGCCGGTCTGCACCATGTGCACGCCCCACAGCAGAAGGGCGGCGAAGCCGGCGAGCTCCAGGAGGGTGAGGGTCAGGTCTATGGCTGTCGGGCTCCGTTGCGCCGGTAGTAGGCCGGACTCCCGATTGAGACTCCGTTCACGCCATACGGCAACGCCGACACGCGGCGGCTTCGGAGACTACTTGGGGCGAAACGCCGCGATCAGGCTCTGCAGCTCAGGCTCCGCGACCCGGGGGGCCGCATCGTCGATCGAGGTCCAGAGCTTCTCGCGCTGGCCCTTCTCGGGCCAGCTGTCGGCCTCCGCCTCCACACGCAGCGGATAGACGGTGACCTTCACATGCTGCAGCCGGCCGCTCGCGAGCCGCTTTTCGTAGTGGTAGACGCCCACCTTCTGCTTGCCCACGTCGCCGGTGACGCCCGCCTCCTCGTAGGCCTCCCGCGCCGCCGACTTCGGCGACTTCAGCCCCTTGATCGGCCAGCCCTTGGGGATCACCCACCGGCGGGTCTCGCGCGACGTGATCAGCAGCACCTCGACGGCGCCGTTGGCGCCGCGGCGCCAGGGCAGGGCGGCGTACTGTTCGCGCGGCTCGCGGTCGGGCTCGACCCGGATGTCCGCCTTGCGGCCCATCAGCCGAACAGCCGGTCGCCCAGGCGGGCGAGGAAGTAGAACGCCGCGCCCATGGCGCCCGCGGCCGGCAGGGTGATGATCCACGCCCAGACGATGCGCCCCGCGATGCTCCAGCGCACCGCCGACACCCGCCGCGCCGCGCCCACGCCGACGATACAGCCCGTGATGGTGTGGGTCGTCGAGACCGGGATGCCGAGGTTGGTGAAGAAGAACAGGGCGAGCGCGCCGCCGGTCTCGGCGCAGAAGCCCTGCTGCGGCGACAGCCGGGTGATCCGCGAGCCCATGGTGTGCACGATCCGCCAGCCCCCCATCAGCGTGCCGAGGCCCATGGCCAGCTGGCAGGTGATGACCACCCAAAACGGTACGTGGAACTCGCCGCCGAGGTGTCCATGCGAATACAGCAGGACGGCGATGATCCCCATGGTCTTCTGCGCGTCGTTGCCGCCGTGGCCAAGCGAGAAGAGCGAGGCGGAGACGAACTGCAGCTTCCGGAATGTGGAGTCCGCGAAGGCCGGGGTGCTCCGCAGGAACAGCCACGACACCAGCAGCACCAGCAGCAGGGCCAGCATGAAGCCCAGCGTCGGCGAGATGACGATGCCGCTGGCGGTCTTGATCACGCCCGCCCAGACCACCGGGTCGAGGCCGGCCTTGGCCATGCCGGCGCCGAGCAGGCCGCCGATCAGGGCGTGGGACGAGGACGAGGGGATCCCGAGCAGCCAGGTGATGACGTTCCAGGTGATCGCGCCCCCCAGGGCGCCGAAGATCACCGCGTCGGAGATGATTTCCGGGTCGATGATGCCCTTGCCCACCGTGTTCGCCACATGCAGCGGGAAGACCAGGAAGGCGATGAAGTTGAAGAAGGCCGCCCACATCACCGCGTAGTTCGCGGGCAGGACGCGGGTCGAGACGATCGTGGCGATGGAGTTGGCGGCGTCGTGCAGCCCGTTCAGGAAGTCGAACGCCAGGGCGACGACGACCAGGAAGACCAGGAGCAGGAACGGGTCCACGGCGGGTGCGGACCTAGAGGTGCTCGATCAGCACGCCGCTGATCGTGCTGGCGACGTCCTCGAAACGGTCCACCACCTTCTCCAGGTGGTCGTAGATCTCGGCGCCCACGATGAACGCCATCGGGTCCTGGCGCGCCGGCCCGCGATAGAGCTCGGACATGCCGCGGTCGTAGAGGCCGTCGGAGTCCTCCTCCAGCTTCGCAATCTGCTCGGTGATGCCGTTGATCTGGGTGGCGTTGTTGCGCAGCTGGCGCAGCAGCGGCACCGCCTCGGCGGTGAGGTCGGCGGACTTCACAATCACGTCGCCCAGCACCGGCATCAGCGGCTGGAAGTCGCGCTGTTCGAACAGGGTCACGGCCTTGGCCGTCTTGTGCATCTGGTCGATGGCGTCATCCATCGAGCTGATCAGGTTGCGGATGTCGGCACGGTCGAAGGGGGTGATAAAGGTGCGGCTGACGGCCAGCATCACCTCGCGGGCGATGCGGTCGGCCTCCTCCTCGTGCCGCGCCACAGCGGCGCAGTGCTCCGGCACGCCCGGGCCGCCCTCCAGCAGCTGGCGCAGGGAGCGTGCGCCGGCGCACAGCGTCCGCGCATGGGCCTCGAACAGGTCGAAGAAGCCTTCCTCGCGAGGCATCAGGGCCTGGAACCATCGGATCATGCGTCAGCGCCTCCCAGAGGATGCTGCGCTCTAGGCGCTTGTGACAGTTTTGTGAAGCCGCCCGCGGCGCTACCCGCCTAAACCGGCCGCGGCCCCGGTGGGTTCGCCTGCCGGCTCCCGAGGTCGCGCTTGTGCCTCAGGTCCACAGCCCTCATGTGGGCGGGATGCCGGTCTCGCCCGCCTACCGCCCCGACCCGATGTTTCCCCAGCTCGGCGCGGAGTTCGCCGATCCCGTCCAGGCGGAGGCCTTTCCCAAGACCATCCTGCGCTACCGCAACGATCGCGCGGCGGCGACCGTCGGGCTGGAGACCCTCACCGACGAGGAGTGGATCGCCCACTTCGGCCGCTTCACCCCCTTGCCGGACAACATCGACCCGCCGCTCGCGCAGCGCTACCACGGCCACCAGTTCCGGGTTTACAACCCCGAGCTCGGCGACGGGCGCGGCTTCGTCTTCGCCCAGCTCCGGGAGCAGGGAACGGGGCGCCTGCTCGACCTGGGGACCAAGGGGTCGGGCCGCACCCCTTGGTCGCGGTCCGGCGACGGGCGGCTGACGCTCAAGGGCGGGGTGCGCGAGGTGCTCGCCACCGCCCTGCTCGAGGCGCTGGGCGTGCCCACCTCCCGCTCGTTCTCCCTGGTGGAGACAGGCGAGGAACTGGTCCGCGGCGACGAGCCCAGCCCCACACGATCCTCGGTGCTCGTGCGCCTCTCGCACAGCCACATCCGGTTCGGGACCTTCCAGCGCCACGCCTTCTTCGAGCGGCCCGACCGGATCACGGCCCTGGTCGACCACGTGGTCGAGCACTACTACCCCGATCTCTCCGGCGAGACCGACCGGCCGGTGGCCCTGCTGCGCGCCGTCACCGCCCGGATGGCCCGGCTCACCGCCCGCTGGATGGCGGCCGGTTTCGTGCACGGCGTGCTCAACACCGACAACATGAGCCTGACGGGGGAGAGTTTCGACTACGGCCCCTACCGGTTCCTGCCGCGATCCAACCCGGCGTTCACGGCCGCCTACTTCGACCAGCAGGGGCTCTACGCCTTCGGCCGCCAGCCCGAGGCGGTGTTCTGGAACCTGCAGCAACTGGCCGGCTGCCTGACCTACGTCGCCGAAACAGATGCGTTGATCGAGGTTCTGAACGGCTTCGGCCCGGCCTACCGGCAGGAGCTGATGGCCGCCATGCTCGACCGGCTGGGCCTCGCGCCGCGCAGCGACGAGGAGGACGCTGCCCTCGTGCAGTCGGCGTTCAAGGGGCTTGCGGAGGGCGGCGAGGCGCTGCGCTGGGAGCCCTTCTTCTTCGACTGGTTCTGCAAGTCGCAGGACCGCGCCCTGTCCAGCCGCCGGGCCGACATCTACCGCGGGGAGGCCTTCGACGAGTTCCGCAGCCTGCTGGCGCCCTATGCGCCGGAGCGGCCCGAGCGGCTCTCGGCCGCCTACTTCCAGGGCCCGGAACCCGAGGAACTGCTCTACGACGAGATCGAGGAGATCTGGGCGCCCATCGCCGAGCGGGATGACTGGGAGCCCTTCGAGGCCAAGCTCGCCAAGCTTGAGACGGCGCGCGTCGCCTGGGGCCTGCCCGCGCAAGGAACCTGACCCGCGGCCCTGCCGTTCGCTCGGCAGGGACGTCTCCGGGAGACCGCCATGCGCGGGGCCCTTCGCTGGATCGCCACGGTGCCGCTGCCGATCCTGCTCGTCGTCTATGTCATGGGCCTGCTGGCGAGCCCGGGCTGACGCCGCGCGGCCGCGACGCCAACTGCGCCAGCACGACGCCGGAGAGCGCCACCGCGGCCCCCAGCGCCTGCAGCGGCCCCAGGATCTCTTGGAACAGCAGCCAGCCCAGTACAGCGGCCACCACCGGCTGGACCACCACCACCACCGAGGCGGTCGACGTCGGCAGCCGGCCCATGGCCCAGGCGATCGAGCCCTGCCCCACCACGTGCATCAGCCCCAGCCCGAGGCAGGCCGCCCAGCCGCCGGCGGTGGCCGGCAGCAGGCGCTCGCGGAACAGCAGCGCGGCGGCCAGCATCAGGGGCGCGCCCACCGCGCCTGACCAGAACATCAGCCGGCCGGTGGTCTCGCGCTTGCGACCCTCCCCCATGGCCAGCATGTAGAAGGCGTACCAAAGCGCGGTGGTCAGCGAGAGCGCGTCCCCTAGCGGCTCGTTGGGCCCCGGCCGCCCGGCGCCTTTCGACACCGCCATCGTCCAAGCGCCGGCCACCGCCAGGGCCACCGCGGCCAGGAACAGCGCGCGGGGCCGCTCCTTCAGGAAGATCCAGGCGAAGGCGGTGACCACCACCGGCGTCAGGTTGGTCAGCACCGTGGCCTTGGTCACCGAGGTGTAGCTGATCCCGTAGTGCCAGAATCCCAGGTCCAGGCTGAACATCACACCGGCGGCCAGGGCATAGCGCGAGGGGAGGGACGGACCGCCCGAGGTCCGCCAGGTCATGGCCAGCAGCAGGGGCAGCGCGAAGGCCAGCCGCCAGAACCCTGCCGCGGCTGGCCCAGCGTCGGCCAGCCGCACGAGGATCGGCGACAGCCCGATCACCGCCGCCCCGAACAGCAGCACGCCCAACGCCTGCCACCGCTCCGCCGCCGACGGCGTCCGTTCAGCCAAGCCCCATCTCCCGCTTAAGGTCCGCCGGGCTCATACCGCGTCCGCGCAGCTCGCGCAGCGTCTCGGCCCGGTCGCGCTTGGCGTAGCGCTTCCCGTCGGGCCCGGTCAGCAGCCGGTGGTGGCGGTAGAGCGGGACGGGAAGACCCAGCAGGGCCTGCAGCAGCCGCTGCACATGCGTCGCCTCGAAGAGGTCCTCGCCGCGGATCACGTGGGTGATCCCCTGCAGCGCGTCGTCGACCACCACGGCCAGATGGTAGGCCACGCCCACGTCCTTGCGGGCCAGCACCACGTCGCCTCCAACGGCCGGAGTCGCCTGGACTCGGCCGCGATGCTCGTCCGTGAAGTGGAGGTCCGCGAAGCCGCCGAGCACGCCGGCCGCCGCCTCGAGGGACAGCCGCCAGGCGAAGGGCTCGCCCGCCGCCAGCCGGCGGGCTTCTTCCTCGGCGGACAAGGGCGCGCCCCGGAACACCTCCATCGCCCCGTGCGGGGCCCGCGCGATCTCCTCGGCGATTTCCTTGCGCGTCCGGAAGCAGCGGTAGAGCAGGCCCCGCGCCGCCAGGTCGTCCAGGGCGCGCTGGTAGTCGGCCATGTGCTCGGACTGGCGTCGCACCGGCGTCTCCCACTCGAGGCCGAGCCAGGCGAGGTCCTCGAAGATCCCGGCCTCGTACTCCGGTCGGCAGCGTGTGCGGTCGATGTCCTCGATGCGCAAAATGAAGCGGCCCCCCGCGACGCGCGCGGCCTCGAAGGCGCTCAGAGCGGAGAACGCGTGGCCGCGGTGCAGCCATCCGGTGGGGGAGGGGGCGAAGCGGGTGACGAAGGCGTCGGTCACCCGGGCCGTGTATCAGGCCCGGTGCGCGCTCGGGAACAGCCCCATGTGGTTGAGCACCGCACGCAGGAAGGCCTCCTCGCCGCCGAGCGTGTCCTTCAGGTGGGTGAACTGCTTGAAGCCGGCCATCTCGGCGAGCCCATGGGCGGCGCACCAGGCCGCCACTGTGGCGAGTTCCAGGTCGACCTCGGCCACCGGGTCCGCGCCCAGCTCCACCATGGTGGTGCGCACCTTGCAGTAGGCGCTGTCCTCCCCGTTCTCCATCTGATCGGGCAGGGCTTCCTTGTCCCGGGCAGCGTCGTACATCACCCGGTACAGGGCGGGGTTGTCGCGCGCGAAGCAGACATAGGCGAGGCCCAGCGCCGTGAGCTTCTGGTGGCCTTCGGCCCGCGCCTTCGCCGCCGACATGGCCTCGTCCAGCTTCTGCCAGCCCTCCTGGGCCACAGCGTCGAGCAGTTCGCCCTTGTCCTTGAAGTGGTGGTAGGGCGCGGCGGGGCTCACCCCCGCCTCCCGGGCCACCGCACGCAGCGACAGGGCGCTGGGGCCGTCCGCCTCCAGGAGCCGCCGGGCGGCGTCCACGAGCGCGCGGCGAAGATCGCCGTGGTGGTAGGGCCGGGCTTCAGCGGCGTGAGATTCTCTCATCGGGCGTCACTGTAATTCTCAATCTGATCGCCGTAAAGATCATCTTGACGACGCTCAGATCGCTGTTATCTTAGCGATGTTCAAATAAGAAACGCCCCCGCTCCCCCGGGGTTCAAACTGAAAGGTGTGTGTCTCCATGTCTCTCGCAATCACCAGGTTCGAACGCCTCTTCGATCGCATCGCCCCAGCCATGCTGCTGTTCCTCGGCCTCACGGCCGCAGCCGCAACGGCCTCGCTCGGCAGCTGATCGCAGGCGCTCGGCCGACCGGAGAAGGGCCCCCTCCCCGGGGCCCTTTTTCTTTGCCGCCATGCGCAGAGCGCGGAGCGGCCCCACATGCAAAACCGCATACCGGTACAGCGTAAATCGTCATCTAGGCAGCGTTCAGATGCGTGCTATCTAAACATTGTCCAGATGGGCATGGCGGCCGGACGGTCCGGCCGCCGCAGAAAAAGGAATGAGAGATGTCGATCCTCTTCAACCGCACGCTCGACGTGGTGGCCTCCTTCGCCATCGTCGCCATGGGCCTCACCGTCGCCGGCGCCACCGCTGTCCTCGGCGCCTGACGTGCTCCGCAGCTAGCCCCGCCGCGCCTTCGGGATCGCTGGCGGGGCTTACGGCGTTCGAAGAGCGCCGTCATGGAGAAGTCGCCGAATCTTCGCTATCCTGGATCTCGCAGCCGTCACGGGCTGGCGCGTCACGCAACAAGGGGCTTGGTCTTCAGTCCACTCGCGTACGTCATAGGCGCCTTCCGGCGCCGCGGAGGGTCCGGCGATGCAGGTGCTTAGCCATCCGCCGTCGGGCTGGCCCGCCCTCGTGCTGAACGCGGACTTCCGCCCGCTCAGCTACTACCCGCTGTCCCTCTGGCCCTGGCAGGAGGTGATCAAGGCGGTGTTCCTGGACCGCGTCGACGTGGTCTCGACCTACGACCAGAAGGTCCACTCGCCCTCCTTCGAGATGCGCCTGCCGAGCGTCGTGGCGCTGAAGAGCTATGTGGCGCAGGACCGCCCGCCGGCCTTCACCCGCTTCAACCTGTTCCTGCGCGACAGCTTCAGCTGCCAGTACTGCAGCTCCACCGACGACTTGACCTTTGACCACGTGATCCCGCGCTCGCGCGGCGGGCGGACCACCTGGGAAAACATCGTCACCGCCTGCGCCCCGTGCAACCTGCGCAAGGGCGGCCGCACGCCCCACGAGGCCCACATGCAGCCGCACATGAAGCCCCGCCGCCCGTCCGCCTTCGAACTGCAGGAGCGGGGCCGCCGCTTTCCCCCGCACCACCTGCACGAAAGCTGGATCGACTACCTCTACTGGGACATCGAGCTCGAGGCCTAATAGACACGGCCTCCCATGGCCGACGAACTGCACCCCAACACCGCCCAGATGGCCTCGCCCTCCTATCGGCTGGCTGTCCACGACACCGACTTCCTGCTTTCCGACAGCATGCGCGGCGTGCGCTTCCTGCTTGAGTTCGCCAAGGCCGACCTGGCGCTGAAGGCCTGGGGCGTTCGCTCGACGATCGTGGTGTTCGGCTCCGCCCGGATCCGCGAGGACGGGGAGGGGCGGCACGCCAGCTGGTACGCCGCAGCCCGCGAGTTCGGCCGCCTGGCCTCGGAGCGCGGCGGCGCCTTCCTGGAGGGCGGCCCGGTGCGCGACAACGTCATCGCCACCGGCGGCGGGCCCGGGATCATGGAGGCGGCCAACCGCGGCGCGGCCGACGTCGGCGCGCCCTCGGTGGGCTTCAACATCACCCTGCCGCACGAGCAGGAGCCGAACCGCTTCTCCACCCCCGAGCTGACGTTCCGCTTCCACTACTTCGCCATGCGCAAGATGCACCTGGCGATGCGGGCCAATGCGCTGGTGGTCTTCCCCGGCGGCTTCGGCACCCTGGACGAGCTGTTCGAGATCCTGACCCTGCGCCAGACCGGCAAGTCGCCGCAGATCCCGGTGGTGCTCTACGACGAGGGCTACTGGCGCTCGATCCTCAACTTTGACGAGATGGTCCGGCACGGAATGATCGCCGAGAGGGACTTCGACCTGTTCGGCTTCGCCGAGAGCCCGGACGGCGTCTGGGAGGAGCTGCTCCGTCGGGGTTTGAAGCCGCACGCTGAGATCGAGCAGACCGCGCCGGGGCCCAGATAAACCAAACTCTTCAGCAGCCTATTTACCCGGCGCATGCGAAGTCCTGACCCAGTTTTGAGTTTTGGGTCCGGATCTCCGGAAGCGCCTGAATGCCCCTCCGCCGCCACTCCGTCCGCCGTCTTCTGCGCCGGCTGCACCGCTCCGAGCGCGGCAACGTCGCCATCGTTTTCGCCGTCGGTATGCCGCTGGTGGCGGCTGGCGCGGCGTTCTCGGTGGAGACGAGCTACCACTATTACCGCCAGGTGCGACTGCAATCGGCGGCCGACGCGGCCGCCTACTCGGGCGGACTGGAGCGCCTGCGCGGCGCGAGCACGGACACCATCCGTGGCGCGGCCACTGCGGCGGCGACCGAAAATGGCTGGCAGGCCACGGGCGGGGGGATCACCGTCAACACCCCGCCGGCCAGCGGCCCGAATGCCGGGGCCGATGCCGTGGAGGTGCTGCTCACCCAGTCCGAGCCAAGGTTCTTCTCCGCCGTTCTCACCGACCGACCGCTTCAGTTCCGGACTCGCGCCGTGGGCGTCTACCGCGTCGCCTCGAACGCCTGCGTCCTGGCGCTCAGCCGCACCGCCAGCCCGGCTGTCGACATCCGCGGAAGCGCGCGTATGAACCTCACCGGCTGCGACGTGGTGGCTAACTCCGGCGCCGACGACGCCCTCAACGTCTGGGGCGCGGCGCGGCTCGCCGCCTCGTGTGCGATCTCCGCTGGGGGCGTGGCCAACAAGGACGGCATCACCCTGAGCGACTGCCCCGCGCCGATCACCCAGGCGCCCCCGGTGCTCGATCCCTTCCGCGACGTACCCGAGCCGGCGCAACCCTCCGGCGGCTGCAAGAACGACAACGGCGCGGTGCTCCAGCCCGGCCGCTACTGCGCGGGCATGGACCTGAAGGACGAGGTGGAACTGCAGCCCGGGCTCTACTTCCTGTCTGGCGACTTCAAGGCGAACGCCAACGCGGTCATCAGAGGGACGGGCGTGACCATCTTCCTGGAAGGCAACGCCCGGGTGCGGATGAACGGCGGGGCGCACCTCACCTTGTCCGCGCCTACCAGTGGGACTTATGCCGGAATCCTGTTCTTCGGCGACCGGGACAACAGCCAGAACGCCGAGAACGTCTTCAACGGCGACGCCACCTCAAACCTGACGGGCGACCTCTACTTCCCGTCCCAGGCCGTCGCCTACCAAGGCAGCTATTCCGGCGCGGGCGGCTGCACCCACATTATCGCCAACACCGTCTCCTGGTCCGGCAACGCCTCCCTCCAGATGGACTGCAGCGCCCGCGGCATGGCCGCCATTCCGGGCCGTCAGGTGGTGAGGCTCGCCGAATGATCGCCCGCCTTCGCACTTTCGCAGGCGACCGGCGCGGGGTCACCGCCCTGGAGTTCGCCTTGATCTCGCCGATCCTGGCCCTGGTGGTGGTGATGGGCGTCGACGGCTGGACAGCGACGCGCCAGGCGCTCGACATGCGCACCGCTCTGCAGACCGGCGCCCGCTACTATCAGGTGGGCGGGACCGACGACGCTCAGGCTCGCGCCACGACGCTCGCCGCTTGGTCGCGCCGTTCCGACGACGGGGTGGTCACGGTCAGCCGCGCGTGCAAGTGCGCGACGACGGTCACGGTCTGCAGCGCCACCTGTTCGGGAGGACAGCCTCCGGCGGTGTTCGTGACACTGACGGCCAGCAGCAGCTTCGATGGCGCTGTGCGGCAGGCCGGCATGACGGAGCACGAGGTGATCCGTGTCCGCTGAGGTGTTGCAGCGCTTTCGCAGGGCCCAAGACGGGACGACCGCGGTGGAGACCGCGGTCATCGCGCCGGTGTTCTTCCTGTTCATGCTGGGGATCATCCACCTCGGTTGGGCGCTGCACTGTGGATCGACCGTGCGCTGGGCG
The DNA here is from genome assembly GCF_036563385.1 of Phenylobacterium sp. Classification (GTDB taxonomy): domain Bacteria; phylum Pseudomonadota; class Alphaproteobacteria; order Caulobacterales; family Caulobacteraceae; genus Phenylobacterium. The sequence continues at coordinate 453,422 of NZ_DATCML010000011.1, read as the reverse complement.
CTGGAGCGCAGCGCGCGAACCATCGTGCTGAACCCCGACCTCACCGAAGCGCAGTTGGCGGCGGACGTGCGCGCCCGCGTCACGAGCATCGTAGGCGAGCGCACCGTCAGCGTAACGCTGGCGCGACAGGGCTCCGCGCCGCAGCTGGCCCGCGCCACGGCCGACTACAGCCATCCGCTGAGCATCCCCTTCGTTCCGGCGCGCACCCTGCAGTTCCACGCCGAGACGGTGGTGCCCGTGCTGCCGAGCTAAGGAAATCTTCGAGCGCGGCGAGGGACGGGCGCCCACGAACGCTTGACGCGGCGGTCTTCGCCTTCGATCGGTGGGAGGCCTCAGCGGAAGACGTAGATTCCGCCGGTCACACCCTGCGGCGCTTCCGAGAGGCCGCGCACCTCCAGCCGCACGCGACGCGCGCCGCAGACGCAGCGCAGCCGCCCTTCCAGGTTCTCCACCGGCTGGCGCGACAGGCCTTGCCCGATCCAGTGGGTGGGATCGATCGCCGCCACGTGACCGCAACGGCAGCGCGCCCAAAGGCTGGAGCGCGCCTGCGTCGCCTGCGCCAGCCGCGGCGCCGCATAGGCCGTCGCGATGTGAGTTGTCCCGTCCGCCATGGCGCGCCTCCGTGGGAAGAACAAAAACAGAACTCCTGCGCTTGCGCGACTCCCCGGAAGCTGTGCTTTCTGGCGAGTGCAACCTGAAGGGATGGAGCTCGGCTCCGGAACCTGCCGCGCCCTGCCCGGTTGAGGCAGGCCCCACGGGAGATGTCCGATGCAGAACCCCAGAGAGACCCGCACAAATGCGGCCGATTCCGCCCCCGGTGTCGATGACGGCCGGGTGCGCGCCAATGGCGCGCCTGTGAATTCCAAACCGGGCGGCCGCAAGGCCGTCTGGCTGCTGATTGCGGCGAGCCTGATCATCCTGATCGCCGTCTTCGTCGCCCGCCCGCGCGACAACGGCGGCTCCAGCGAAATGGTCGCCGCCGGCACGACAAACACCGAGGTGGAAGGCAGCCGTGCGCCGGGCACGCTGGCCGAAGCTGGCCGGCCGGCGCAGCAGCCCTAGCCGACGATCACCTGCTCCTCGCCGAACCACAGCGGCGAGCGCGGCAGGTCGATGAACTTTCGCTCGTCATCGAGCAGACGGGCGCCGGCGGCCCGGGCCTCGGGCCGCCGGCCGTTCTCGAGCAGGGCGTCGAAGCTGTCGAACCACAGCTCGGCGACACCGTCGTAGTCTTCGGGGCCCTCGCGGCTCGCGCGGATGCCGGCGTTCAGCTCGGCGGGCAGGCTGTGCAGCTGCACGTAACGGCGGATCTGCAGGGTCTCGGCGACGCTGGCGACCAGCGGGCCGTGGGTGTTCAGCCAGTAGTCCTGGAACTGCTCGCGGGTGAGGCTCGGCAGCCGCCTCAGGCAGAAGGTCAGCTTGATCATGCGGCGAGCCTGCGCCCGCGACGCCCCGTCGCCTAGGGGGTTCAGAGCTTCTCGCTGATCTTGATCGCCGCGCGGCAGCCGTTGCGGATCACCGCCGAGAGCAGGGCATAGCCGGGCGCCTCGCGCGCGCCCTCGTCGACGGCGAGGTCGCGGTGGAACAGCTCCTCCTGGCGGAATTGCTCCAGCTCGCCCGCCAGCTCGGGCTCCAGCTCAGCCAGCTCGGCCACCTGGCCAGCGTAGTGCTCCTCGATCACCGTCTCTACGGCCTCGGTGCAGGCGTGGGCGGCCTTCTCGCCCAGGAGGGCGGTGCCGGCGCCCAGCGCGAAGCCCGCCAGCCGCCACACGGGCGCCAGCGCCGTCGGGCGCACCCGTCGCTCGGTGAGCAGCCGGTCGAAGCGGGCCAGGTGCTCGGCCTCGTGGCCTTCCATCTCCGCGAGCTGGCCATTGATGCGCTCGCGTCCGGGCGCCTGGCCGAGCACGGCCCGCTGCCCGCGGTAGATGGAGACCGCGCCGAGCTCGCCCGCATGGTCGACCCGCAGGATCTCCGCCAGTCGCTGGCGCAACGCGCCTTGGCCGGGCCGAGGCGGGACCGGCTTGTCGCTCATCGCTTTGCCCTTTCGCGCAGCGCCGCCAGGACGCTCAGCACGACCAACCCCAGCGAAGCCAGCGCGTTCCAACCCGCCATCGACAGCCCGGCGAACACCCAGGCGGCCTCGTCGCAGGCCGGCGGCCGCACCTCGGCCCCGTTCAGGAAGGCCTGCATGTCGCCGAGGCTGACCCCTGCCGCGCCGCCGGACGAACAGGTCGTCGGCCCCGGCCAGAACTTCCATTCCACCCCGGCGTGGTAGGCGGCCACGCCCGCCCCCACCAGGAACACGAGGCCGAGCACCCAGCAGGTCGCCTCCCGCCACCGGGGACCGCCGGGCAGCCGGACCACCACCATGAACGCGAGTCCCAGGGCGAGCGCGGTCCAGTACACCTCCCGCTGGCGCAGGCACAGCGTGCAGGGGGCGTAGCCGCCGAAGGTCTCGAACGCATGGGCCGTGGCCAGCATGCCGGCCGACACGAGCAGGGCGACGAGCCGCCAGCGGTCCAAGAAGGGCTTCAGCATCGCGCGCGATAAGACCCCAAGCTGGCGGCTACAGGAAGACCTTCACGGCCAGGATGCCGCCGACCAGCAGGATCAGCAGCAGCACCGAGTAGAGGTTCAGCCGCCGCTCGAACTCCTTCAGCATGGCCGGGCCGGCGTACTTCAGGATCCCGGCCACCGCGAAGAACCGCACCCCGCGGGTGAGGACCGAGGCCCAGATGAAGGTGAACAGGTCGAACCGGGCGAAGCCGGCGCTGATCGTCACCAGCTTGTAGGGGATCGGGGTCAGGCCCTTGATCAGGATCACGCCCAGGCCCCACTGGTCGAACCAGCGCTGGAACTCCTCCCGGCCCTCCGGGTGCCCGAAGATCTTCAGGATGAACAGACCCACCGGCTCCAGGAAGACGCCGATGGCGTAGCCGAGCAGGCCGCCCAGCACGGACGCGATGGTGCAGATGCCGGCGTAGAGGAACGCCTTGTTCGGCCTGGCTAGCACCATCGGCCCGAGCATCACGTCGGGCGGAATAGGGAAGAAACTGCTCTCCGCGAACGACACGATGGCCAAGGAACGGGGCGCGTGGCGTGACGCGGCCAGCCGCATCACCCAGTCGTACATCTTTCGGAACATCGGCGGTCCGTGTGGGGAGGTCGCGCGTTGTTAGCAGGGGCCGCTGGCGCTGTCTCGCCTGCTGGAACAAACTCGTTTCAGATGATACGACCTCGGCCGACAGGAGGCTTGGCCATGAACATTCAGACGCCCGCTGAGACCCGCGATCTCTTCGAAAACCCGCTCGGCACCGACGGCTTCGAGTTCGTGGAGTTCACCTCCCCCGAGCCCGAGCGGCTGAAGGGCCTGTTCGAGCTGATGGGCTTCACCGCGGTGTCGAAGCACCGCTCGAAGAATGTGCTGCGCTTCCGCCAGGGCGACATCAACTTCATCCTCAACATGGAGCCGGCCGGCCAGCCCGCCGAGTTCCGCCAGGCGCACGGGCCGTCGGCCAACGCCATGGCCTTCCGCGTCAAGGACGCCGCCAAGGCGCTGAAGCTGGCGCTCGAACGCGGTGCGACGCAGGTGCAGGGGCCGGTCGGGCCCATGGAGCTGAACATCCCCGCCATCGAGGGGATCGGCGGCACCAACCTCTACTTGGTGGATCGCTACGGGGCGCAGGAGATCTACGACATCGACTTCGTGGAAATCCCGGGCGCGGCCGAGGCCGCGGCGAAGAACTCGGTGGGCCTGACCTACATCGACCACCTCACCCACAACGTCTTCCGCGGCAACATGGCCAAGTGGGCCGAGTTCTACGAGCGGCTCTTCAACTTCCGGGAGATCCGCTACTTCGACATCGAAGGCGCCCAGACGGGCCTCTTCTCCAAGGCCATGACCAGCCCGTGCGGCAAGATCCGCATCCCGCTGAACGAGAGCCAGGACGAGCACTCCCAGATCGAGGAGTTCCTCAAGGATTACAAGGGTGAAGGCATCCAGCACGTGGCGCTGGGCACGGCCGACATCTTCCACGCGGTGGAGACCATGCGCGAGCGCGGCGTGAAGTTCCAGGACACCCCGGAGACCTATTACGAGCAACTGGACGGCCGCGTGCCCGGCCACGGCGAGAACCTGCAGCGCCTCAAGGCCGACCGGATTCTCGTGGACGGCGCGCCGACCGAAGGCCAAGGCCTGCTGCTGCAGATCTTCACCGAGAACATGATCGGTCCGATCTTCTTCGAGCTGATCCAGCGCAAGGGCAACGAGGGCTTCGGCGAGGGCAACTTCAAGGCGCTGTTCGAGTCCATCGAGCTCGACCAGATGCGCCGCGGGGTGCTTCCGCCCAAGGAGGGGTGATGCGGGCGATCGGTCTGGTTCTTTCGGTAGCGGTGATGGCGATGAGTACGGCGGCGGAAGCGCGTCCCAAGTGGGCCCTGGTTGTGCACGGCGGCGCCGGCGTCATCGAACGGAAGGACCTGAAGCCTGAGCAGGAGAAGGCCTACCGCGAGGCCATGACCCGGGTCGCGAACGCCGGCGCCGACGTTCTGAAGCGCGGCGGCTCGGCCCTCGACGCCATCGAGGCGTCGATTCACCTCCTGGAAGACGACCCGCTGTTCAACGCCGGGCGGGGCGCGGTCTTCACCGCCGAGGGCAAGAACGAGCTCGACGCCTCGATCATGGACGGATCGAACCTGAAGGCGGGCGCCGCAGCCGGCGTCACGACCATTCGCCACCCAATCAGCCTGGCCCGGGCCGTGATGGAGAAGTCCCCGCACGTCTTCCTGATCGGCGAGGGCGCGGAGACCTTCGCCAAGACCCAGAGCCTGGAGCTGGTGGATCCCAGCTTCTTCTTCACCGAGCGCCGCTGGCAGGGACTGGAGCGCGAGCTGAAGCGCCAGGGGCTGCCGGTCCCGGCGCGTCCCGCCGGCGCGCCCAAGGCCTCGGCCGACACGGCGGACCTGGCGCACGACGAGGACGGCGGCCGCAACGCCAGCCTCCTGGACGTGAACAAGAAGTTCGGCACCGTGGGCGTGGTCGCCCTGGACGCCAAAGGCAATGTGGCCGCCGGCACCTCCACGGGCGGCACCACGGGCAAGCGCTGGGGCCGTGTAGGCGACGCCCCGATCATCGGGGCCGGCACCTATGCCTCCAACCGGTCCTGCGCCGTCTCGGCCACCGGGACCGGCGAGTACTTCATCCGCCTGACCATCGCCCGCGAGATCTGCGCCCTGGTCGAGCACAAGGGCATGAGCCTGCAGGCCGCCGCCGACCAGGTGATCCAGAAGGACCTGACCGCGCTCAAGGGCGACGGCGGCGTCATCGCCGTGGCCCCGAACGGCGACATGGCCTGGAGCTTCAACACCTCCGGCATGTACCGGGCCAAGGTCGCCGACGGCCAGCCGCTGGTGGTGGGCATCTACAAGGACGATCCCTGACATGGGCAACCGCAACTGGATTCCCGTCCGCGCCGCGCAAGGGGTGCATTCCCGGCAGGCGCACGCCGACCTGCCGGAGGGGACCTATGAGCGGGAGATCTCGAAGGAGGGCTTCTTCGGGCCGGCGGCCTTCATCCACCATCGCCGCCCGCCCACCGGCTGGACCAGCTTCGAGGGGCCCCTGCGCCCGCGCGCGTTCGACCTCGCCCGCCTGAACGCCGCCGAGCCCAGCCCGTGGGCGGCCGGCAAGGTGCTCTACAACGCCGCTGTCGAAGTGCGCTTCTGGAAGCTGGCGCAGGCCATGCCGGCGCTGGCCCGCAACGCCGACGGCGACCAGCTGCTCTTCGTGCACCAGGGGACAGGCGACCTCTTCTGCGACTATGGCCGGCTGGCGTACGGTCCCGGCGACTACCTCTATCTGCCGCGCGGAACCATGTGGCGGCTGGCGCCCGCCGAGCCCACCGCCGTCCTGATGATCCAGGCGACCAACACCCACTTCGGCCTGCCCGACAAGGGCCTGCTGGGCGGCCACGCCCTGTTCGACCCGGCGATCCTGGAGACGCCCGCCCTCGACGACGCCTTCCGGGCCCATCAGGCGCAGGAGGGCGAGTTCCGGGTGGAGATCAAGAAGCGCGGCGAGGTGTCGGTGGTGACCTACCCCTACAACCCGCTCGACGCGGTCGGCTGGCACGGCGAGCTTGCGCCGGTGCGCCTGAACGTGAAGGACATCCGCCCGGTGGCCAGCCATCGCTACCACCTGCCGCCCAGCGTCCACACGACGTTCCTGTCGGACCGCTTCGTGGTCTGCACCTTCACGCCCAGGCCGTTCGAGACCGACCCCGGCGCGCTGAAGGTGCCGTTCTTCCACAACAACGACGACTTCGACGAGGTGCTGTTCTACCACGCCGGCGACTTCTTCAGCCGCGACCACATCGAGGCCGGGATGATGACTTTCCATCCCTCCGGCTTCACCCACGGGCCGCACCCCAAGGCGCTGAAGAACATGCTGGTGCAGCCCAAGCCCGCCACCGACGAATATGCGGTGATGATCGACACTCGGGATCCGCTGGAGGTTGGCGAGGCCGCGGCTTCCGTGGAAAATCCAGCCTACGTGGACAGCTGGAAGACCCCGTGAGCGCCCCGGAAGCCATCGATCTCGCCGCCAAGTTCGCAGCCTTCTCGGACCACTGGCGGCCGAAGATCGCCGCCCAGCTGAACGGCCAGGACGTGCGCCTGGTGAAGACCCAGGGCGTCTTCCCCTGGCACAGCCACCCCGACGCGGAGGAGATGTTCCTCTGCTTCCAGGGCCGCTTCCGGGTCGAGTTCCGGGACCGTGTCGTCGAGCTGTCGCCCGGGCAGATGGTGGTCGTGCCCAGGGGGGTCGAGCACCGGACGGCGTCCGACGAGGAGGCGCACGTGATGATCTTCGAGCCTTCAGAGGTGGTGAACACCGGCGACTCCGAAGCGTCGGCCTTCACGGCGCCGGCCGGCGTGCGCGTGTGAGCCTGGACCGGTTCGAGGAGGACCTGCAGGCCGCCGCCCGCGAGGAGATCGAGCGCGCCTGCACCCTCGGCTGGCGACAGCTGCGCGACCACACCCCCTGGGGGGACACCTTCGAGGGCTTCACGCCCCTCGGCCGCGCCGTCTGTTTCGAGCGCAGCTACCTCTGGGACCAGGAGACGGGCGGCGACATCCGGGTCGAGGTCACCGTGTTCGAGCCGCACGCCTACGAAGAGGGCGTCAGCCTCGTGCGCACCATCCACCGCGAAACGGCGTAAGGAAGAGAACACAGATGAAGCTCGCGTCCCTGAAGGGCGGCCGGGACGGCCGTCTGGTGGTGGTGTCCAATGACCTGGCCTGGTTCACCGACGCGAGCCATGTGGCGCCCACCCTGCAGTACGCCCTGGACCACTGGTGGCGGCTGGAGCCGGACCTGCGGGGGATCGCCGAGAGCCTGGAGCATGGCGCCGTGCCCAAGGAGCGGTTCCACGAGCACTCCGCCGCCAGCCCGCTGCCGCGCGCCTACCAGTGGGCCGACGGCTCGGCCTATGTGAATCACGTGGAGCTGGTCCGGAAGGCCCGCGGCGCCGAGATGCCGGAGAGCTTCTGGACCGATCCCCTGATGTACCAGGGCGGCTCGGACGGCTTCCTTGGGCCGCGCGATCCCATCCCGCTGGCTGATGAGGCCTGGGGCTGCGACCTGGAGGCTGAGGTGGCGGTGATCACCGGCGACGTGCCGCAGGGCGTCAGCCGCGAGGAGGCGCTGTCGCACATCCGGCTGGTGATGCTCTGCAACGACGTGTCCCTGCGCAACCTGATCCCGGGCGAGCTCGCCAAGGGCTTCGGCTTCTTCCAGGCCAAGCCCGCCTCGGCCTTCTCGCCGGTGGCGGTGACCCCCGACAGCCTGCCCGGCTGGGCCGATGGCAAGCTCTCGGGCCGGCTGGAGGTGGAGTTGAACGGCCAGCCCCTGGGCGAGGCCGACGCCGGGGTGGACATGACCTTCGACTTCGGCACGCTCATCGCCCATGCGGCGAGGACCCGCAGCCTCGCGGCGGGCACGATCATCGGCTCGGGGACGGTGTCGAACCGCGGTCCCGACGGCGGGCCGGGCAAGCCCATCGCCCAGGGCGGCGTCGGCTATTCCTGCCTCGCGGAGCTCAGGACGGTGGAGACCCTGCTCGAGGGCGCGCCGAAGACGCCGTTCCTGAAGCCGGGGGACGTGGTGCGGATCGAAATGCGCGACGCCAGGCGCCACACCCTCTTCGGCGCCATTGAACAGGAGGTGCGCCCGGCATGAGCCGCGCCAAGGCGCAGGATGCGGAGGGGCAGGAGCTTCGGCTCGACGCCTATCTGCCCTACCGCCTGTCGGTGGCGTCGAACGCCGTGTCGGGCCTGATCGCGCGCGCCTACCAGGACCGCTTCGGCCTGACGATTCCCCAGTGGCGTCTGGTCTGCGTCCTCGCCGAGGACGGCGCCCTGACCCAGGGCCAGATCGTCGCCCGCACGGTGATGGACAAGGTGACGGTCAGCCGCGCCGCCCAGGGGCTGGCGAAGCGCCGGCTGGTCGACCGCACGGAGCACGCCGAGGATGGCCGCAGCCACGTCCTGGCGCTGACGGCGGAAGGCCGCAGCCTGCACGGCGAGATCGCCCCCCTGGCGCTGGCCTATGAGGCCGCCCTGATCGCGGGGCTCGCTCCTGAGGAGGTGACGCTGCTGAAGCGGCTGCTCGGCCGGCTGCAGACGGCGGCGGGACAGCTGGCGGGGGAGGCGGAGCCGCCCCGCCTGGCCTGACCCGGGCCTAGTGGATCATGGCGAGGTCGCGGCAACCCCAGCGGTGCGAGCCCTCGCCGAACGGCAGGTGGAAGCCGTACGCGGCGCGCCTGCGCTCATCCCGCCAGTTCTCTTCGAACGTGTGGATGAGGGCCGACTGCAGCTCCTCGGGAATTTGGCGGACATCGTGGCCCAGGGTGCGGGCCACTTGCTCGATCACCAGTGCCCGGTGCGCTTCGCCGCCGAGCATCAGGAGGACCTCACGAACATGCTTGGCGAGGTTTTGGGAGCCCCGCACAGGCTTCTTGCCGCTACGCGTGTCGGAGGAGTTTTCCAGGTCTTTTCCCATGGCCTAGACACCGTGCCACGAGGGAATTTACCCAGCCGTTAAACGGCAAGGCGAATGCGTGGTTAACGCAGCCTCTGGTTTCATCCCGGGAATCGCCCGGTGTGCCGGAGCGGCGCCTGGGCCATGGGATTCCCGCTTTGGAACGGGATCGGCGCACGCAATCTCGGCTGGCATGGCCCGCTGCAGGATCGGGGCCAACCGGCGGGCGGCTCAGCCCCAGCCCAGCGCCACCGCCGCATGGTAGACCGCGAAGGAGGCGAGATAGGCCAGCGCCAGCATGTAGCCGAACATCACGCCCATCCACGCCCAGGAGTTGGTCTCGCGCTTCACCACCCCCAGCGTCGCCACGCACTGCGGCGCGAAGATGTACCAGGCCAGGAACGACAGCCCGGTGGCGAGCGACCAGCTCTCGGCCAGGCGGGTGGCGAGGGCGCCGACGTTGGCCTCGGCGTCGCCCACCGCATAGACGGTGCCCAGCGCCGCCACCGCCACCTCGCGGGCGGCGAAGCCCGGGATCAGCGCCACCACCATCTGCCAGTTGAAGCCGACCGGCGCGAACAGGGGCTGGATCGCGTGGCCGATCATGCCGGCGAAGCTGTAGTCGATGGCCGGGCCGACGGCGCCTGCCGGCGGGCCGGGGAAGGTCGACAGGAACCACACCAGGATCATCAGCGGCAGGATGATCCGCCCGGCCCTGCCGAGGAAGATCTGCGCCCGCAGCAGCAGGTTGCGCGCCACGTTCTCGGCGCTGGGGGTCTTGTAGGTGGGCAGCTCCATCAGGAACGGCTCGACCGCGCCGCGCCAGAACACCTTGCGGATCACGAAGGAGACCAGCAGCGCGCTGACGATCCCCGCGGCGTACAGGCCGAACATCACCAGCCCTTGCAGGTTCAGGCCCGGCCCGACGGACCGCTCGGGGATGAAGGCGCTGATGATCAGGGTGTAGACCGGGATCCGAGCCGAGCAGGTCATCAGCGGCGCCACCAGGATGGTGGTCATCCGGTCCCGCTTCTGGTCGATCACCCGGGCCGCCATGATCCCGGGAATCGCGCAGGCGAAGCTCGAGAGCAGGGGGATGAAGGCGCGCCCGTGCAGGCCGGCGCCGCCCATGATCCGGTCCATCAGGAACGCGGCCCGGGCCATGTAGCCGAAGTCCTCAAGCAGGATGATGAAGAAGAACAGGATCAGGATCTGCGGCAGGAAGACCAGCACGCTGCCGACGCCGGCGATCAGGCCGTCGACGATCAGGCTCTGCAGCAAACCGTCGGGCAGGCCCTGGCTGATCAGCCCGCCGAGCCAGACAAAACCGGCGTCGATGCCGTCCTGCAGCGGCGCGGCCCAGCTGAACACCGCCTGGAACATCACGAACAGCAGGGCGAATAGCACCGCCAGGCCGGCCACCGGATGCAGCAGCACCGCATCGATCTTGCCGGTCAGGGTGTCCGGCCGCTCGGGCGGACGGACATAGGTCTTGAGGATGCGCTGCGCCTCGCGGTGCGCCTGGCGGATCTCGGCGGCGCTGGGTTCGCGCCAGGTGTTCTCGGCGGCCAGGGCGCCGGACGCGGCCAGGGCGTCGACTTTGGCGACCAGCTCGTCGACGCCGCGCTTGCGGGTGGCCACGGTGGTGACGATCGGGCAGCCCAGCTCGCGCTGCAGGCCCTCAAGGTCGATCCGCAGCCCCTGGCGCTGGGCGATGTCGTACATGTTGAGGGCCAGCACCATCGGCCGGCCGACCGCCTTCAGCTCCAGGATCAGCCGCAGCACCAAGCGCAGGTTGGTGGCGTCGGCCACCGCCACCACCACGTCCGGCGGGACCTCGCCCGACAACCGGCCGAGCACCGCGTCGCGGGTGACCGCCTCGTCGGGGCTGCGCGCGCGGAGGGAATAGGTGCCCGGCAGGTCCAGCACCGAAAGGCTGCGGCCCTCGGCGGTGGTCAGGAAGCCTTCCTTCCGCTCGACGGTGACGCCGGCGTAGTTGGCCACCTTCTGGCGGCTGCCGGTGAGCGCGTTGAAGAGGGCGGTCTTGCCGGTGTTAGGATTGCCGACCAGCGCGATGCGCGCGGCCGCTAGGCCGTGGCTCATTTCGACTCCAGCAGGACCCAGACGTCCTCGGCGTCGCGGCGGCGGAGCGCCACGCGCATGTCGTCCAGGCGCACCGCGATCGGGTCGCGGCGGATGGCGCCCTCGTGCAGCACCTCCAGCCGGGCGCCCTCGACGAAGCCGAACTCCAGCAGCCGGCGCTCCAGCTCGGCCTCGGCCACGCCGTGGGCCGCGCCGCCCGTCTCCACCCGCACGTCGACGATCACGCCCCTGGCGCCCGGCCGAAGCCCGCCCAGCCGCACCAGCCGGCCGTCGGCGTCCGCCCCGCTCAGCGTGCGGGCCTCGGTCGGATCGGCGAGCATGTCGTGCATGGGCGGCCCCTGAGGTCGTTCTTGCGAACGATTATCAGTTACGCGCGGCGGCGTCCATGTTGAAGGTCCGGCCGGTGCGCCAAGCCGCGTTGACCGGCGCCCGCCCATCGCTACATTCGCCGCCCGCCCTGTGCCCCAGTGGCGAAATGGTAGACGCGGCAGACTCAAAATCTGCTTTCCGCGAGGGAGTGCTGGTTCGAGTCCGGCCTGGGGCACCACGGGCGCGCCGCCGTCAGGCGTGGCGCCGGAAGACGCGGGTGCGGCCGCCCGGCAGCACCAGCAGGGTGTCGAAGGCCTCCCGACGGCCGTCGGGCTGCTCCATGCCCGGCGAGCCGGCCGGCATGCCCGGCACGGCGATCCCCAGCGCCTTGGGCTTCTCGGCGAGCAGGGCGCGCACGTCCTGCGGCGGGACGTGGCCCACCACGGCGTAGCCGGCCACTGTCGAGACGTGGCACGAGGCCAGCGTCTCGGGGACGCCCTGCCTGGCCAGCACGGCGCTCACGTCGTTCACTGATCTGACCTCGGCCGTGAAGCCCGCCCGGCGCATCAGGGTCACCCAGCCGCCACAGCAGCCGCAGGAGGGCGACTTATAGACGACGACGGCGGGCCCCGCGCCGAGGGCAGGCCCGGGCGCGGTCGCACCGGCGAGGAGGATCAGGGCGGCGCGGCGGGTCAACATGCGAAAGCTCCGGTGAACCCACAGGGTGGCGAGGGAAAGAGGCCCCAACCTTGTTCTAGCGCAAGGAAGGCGGTTTCGGGGCGTGCGACTCTCCCATGGTCAGCCGAAAGGCGCAGATCAGAGGTGAAGCACCGTCGAGACATGGATGATCACTCTCTCCCACACTGCGCCCCGCGTCTCCGCGGGGCGTTTTTCTTTGCGTGCGAAGCAACGGCGGTACTAATTTCTCGCGATTATTGCGCTGGCGCAAAGATCACTTCGCTGACACGCCTAAAACATCCCTCATCGGACGCCAACGTGGCGTCCTGGGGATAGACCAAGATGAAAGCGTTCACTCTCTTCGCCACCGCCGCCGTGATGGCGCTCGCCGCCGGCAGCGCAGCCCTGGCTGCCGACGCCGCGCCCCAACCAACGCCGGCCGTCGCCGACATCGTGCGTTCCGCAACCGACCTGCCGCCGCCGATCACCCGCCGCGAGCCCGCGCATGTGAAGGTGAACCTGGTCACCCAGGAAGTGGTCGGCCAGATCGCCGAAGGCGCGACCTTCAAGTACTGGACCTTCAACGGCAAGCTGCCCGGCCCGATGGTCCGGGTCCGGGTCGGCGACACGGTCGAGGTGACCCTGCACAACCCGTCCGACAGCATGAACATGCACAACGTGGACTTCCACGCCGTGACCGGTCCCGGCGGCGGAGCCGCGGCCACCCTGGCCGATCCGGGGGAGACCAAGACCTTCACCTTCAAGGCCCTGCAGCCGGGCCTCTACATCTACCACTGCGCCGCTCCGACGGTCGCCCAGCACATCGCCAACGGCATGTACGGGGCGATCCTGGTGGAGCCGGCCGAGGGCCTGCCCAAGGTCGATCGTGAGTTCTACGTCGTCCAGGGCGAGATCTACACGGAAGAGGACCATGACGCGAAGGGCGAGCTGACCGAGAGCATCGGCAAGCTGCTCGACGAGGATGCGGAGTTCTACGTGTTCAACGGCGCCTACAAGGCGCTCACCGGCGCCAAGCAGCTCGAGGCCAAGGTGGGCGAGAAGGTGCGCATCTACTTCGGGGTCGGCGGTCCGAACAAGACCTCCAGCTTCCACGTGATCGGCGAGATCTTCGACAACGTCTACAACATGGGCTCGCTGACCAGCCCGCCAATCAAGGACATCCAGACCGTCACGGTGGCGCCGGGCGGCGCCACGGTGGTGGACTTCAAGCTCGAGGTCCCCGGCAACTACATCCTGGTGGACCATGCGCTCAGCCGGGTTGAGCGCGGCGGGGCGGGCATCCTGCACGTGACCGGCCCGGAGGCGCCCGACATCTTCAAGGCGCCGCCGAACAGCAAGAAGGACAGCGGCCACTGAGGCGCTGTCAGGGGAGCGGCGCCCGGCGCCGCTCCCCTTTTTCTTTCCTCGATCAAGGACAAGTGAGATGACCACCCTGCGCGGGGCGCTCCTCGCGTTCACGGCGCTCGCCGGCCTGGCCGGCCCGGCCGCCGCGGAGACCGCACCCTCGGCCCTCAGCCTGCTGACCGACCTGCGGGTCCGCCACGAAACCTACGACGCCGGCGGCAAGGACGCCGAGGCGCTCACCGCCCGCCTGCGGCTCGGCGCCGAGACCCGCAAGGTGGCCGGCTTCTCCGCCCTGGCGGAAGTCGAGGCGATCGGCGCCCTCGTCGACGACTACGCCGACGGAGTTCGGCCGCGGCCGTGGGACGCTGTCATTCCGGATCCGGAAATCGTCGAGCTCAACCGCGCCCAGCTGACCTGGGCGCCGGACCCCGCGTTCAGCGCCGTGGTCGGACGCCAGCGCCTGGTTCTGAACAACGCCCGCTTCGTCGGCAACAGCGGCTGGCGTCAGAACGAGCAGACCTTCGATGCGGCCAAGGTTTCCTGGACCCCGGCGGCCTCGGTGTCCCTCACCTACGCCTATATCGATGACGTGCGCCGCTCCACCGGCCGCGACCACCCGCAGGGCGCCTGGCGCAGCGACAGCCACCTGCTGCAGGCCGACCTGGCCGCTGGGAAGGACGCCAGGCTCTCCGCCTACGCCTACCAGCTCGACTTCCGCAACGCGCCCGCTCAGTCGTCCAATACAGTGGGGGTCCGCGCGGCCGGCAAGCGCCCGCTGCGTCACGGCCTGGCGCTCAGCTGGGAGGCGGAGATCGCCCGCCAGACCGACGCCGGCCACAACCCCGCGGACTATCGCGCGGACTACGGCCTGCTGGCGGCGGGCCTGGCTGCAGAGCGGTGGAGCGCGGGCCTCGGGATCGAGCAGCTGGGCGGCGACGGCCGAAACGCCTTCCAGACGCCGCTCGCCAGCCTGCACGGCTTCCAGGGCTGGTCCGACGTGATCGGGGCCACCCCGGCGGACGGCCTGCGCGACCTCTACCTGCGCGGAGCGCGGACCTTCGCCGCCCCGCGGCCAGTGAAGCTCTCGGGCGAGCTCCACGAGTTCCGTGACGACACCGGGGCCCGGCGCTATGGCCGCGAACTGGATGCTGCGATCTCGGCGCCGCTGCGCAAGGGCGTCTCCGTCGAGGCGGGCGTCGCCCGCTTCGAGACCGACAGCCGGCTCTATCCCGACGCCACCCGCACCTGGCTCACCCTCGAACTCAAGCGCTAGCCACCACCGCACAAGGAGAGAGGCCCGCCGATCACGGCGGGCCTCTCGCTGCGCGCGCCGCTCAGGTCAGCCGCACTTCGAATAGCCGCAGTCGAAACAGGTGTCGCAGCCCTCCTTGCGCACCAGGCCGCCGCCGCCGCAGCGGGGGCAGAGCGCCCGCGGCGCCGCGGCGCCTGCGGTGGGCGCCGGCTCCTCCAACGCCTCGCAGACCGGCGCCGCCCGTCCGAGGTGCCGCTCGATGACGCCGCCGATCGCGGCGGGCAGCGAGGGCACGTAGCGGCCGGCGAGCCAGGCGCCGCCCTGCGGGTCGAATACCGCCTTCAGCTCCTCGGCCACGAACGAGACGTCGCCGCCCCGGCGGAACACCGCCGAGATCATCCGGGTCAAGGCCAAGGTCCAGGCGTAGTGCTCCATGTTCTTGGAGTTCACGAACACCTCGAACGGCCGCCGTTCGCCGCCCTCGCCCTGGTCGTTCACGGTCACATAGACCGCGTGCGCCGAATGCGGCCACCTGATCTTGTAGGTGGCGCCCTCCAGCGCCTCCGGCCGCGGTGAAAGGACGGGCGTGGCCGGCGCGGCCTGCGCCTGCGGCTGCGGCTGCGGCTCGGGCTCGGCCGGCGCCACCGACAGCACCGACCCGGTCACGGCGTTGGGCCGGTAGGTGGTCAGCCCCTTGCAGCCCTGCCGCCAGCCTTCCAGGTAGACGTCGGCGAAGGCGTCGAAGGCGATGTCCTCTGGGCAATTCACGGTTTTCGAGATCGAGCTGTCCACCAGCGCCTGGGCGGCCGCCTGGATGCGCAGGTGGTCGGCGGGCGTCAGCGTCTGGGCGGTGACGAAGACGTCGGCCGGCGGTTCGGCCGCGCCGTGCAGCCGTTTCCAGACGGTCAGCGCATAGTCCTCCACCGGCTCCTCGCGGTGCGATCCGTCCGGCTGCCGGACCTTGCGGGTGTAGGCGAAGGCGAACACCGGCTCGATCCCGGACGACACGTTCCCCGCCAGCAGCGAGGTGGTGCCGGTGGGGGCGATGGAGGTCAGGCAGCCGTTCCGCAGCCCGTGGCGGGCGATCAGGGCGCGGGTCTCCTCGTCCAGGCTCCGCAGGTTCGGCGCATCCAGCATCACCGGGTCGTAGAGCGGGAAGGCGCCCTTTTCGCCGGCGAGCTCGGCCGAGGCGCGGTAGGCCTCGCGCTTGATCACCTCAAGCCAGCGCGCGGTGAGCCCCGCGGCCTCCGGTCCTCCGTAGGGGACGCCGCAGAAGATCAGCGCGTCGGCCAGGCCCGTGACGCCCAGGCCGATGCGGCGCTTGGCCTTGGCTTCCGCCTCCTGCGCCGCCAGCGGGTAGCGCGAGATGTCGATCACATTGTCCAGGAAGCGCACCGCCGTGCGGGTCAGCTGCGCCAGCCGCTCCTCGTCCAGGGCTGCGCCGGCCTCGAAGGGCGAGGGCACGAGGCGGGCCAGGTTGAGCGAACCCAGCAGGCAGGCGCCATAGGGCGGCAGCATCTGCTCGCCGCACGGATTCGACGCGGTGATCGTCTCGCAGTGGCCGAGGTTGTTCCGGGCGTTCACGCGGTCGAGGAAGATCACGCCCGGCTCCCCGCAATCGTAGGTGGCCTGCATCAGGCGCCGCCACAGGTCCGCGGCGGGGACCGTCCGGTAGACGTCGCCTTCGAAGACCAGCGGCCAGTCGCCGCCGCGCTCGAGGGTCTCCAGGAACTCGTCGGTCACCAGGACGGACAGGTTGAAGTTCCGCAGCCTCGCCCCGTCGCGCTTGGCGTCGATGAAGGCCTCGATGTCCGGGTGGTCGATACGCAGGCAGCCCATCATCGCGCCGCGCCGCTGGCCCGCGGACAGGATGGTGCGGCACATCGAATCCCACACGTCCATGAAGCTGAGCGGCCCAGACGCGTCGGCGCCGACCCCGCGCACCGGCGCGCCGGCCGGGCGGATGGTGGAGAAGTCCATTCCGACGCCGCCGCCCTGCTGCATGGTGACCGCCGCCTCCTGGACGTGCCGGAAGATGCCTTCCAGGTCGTCGGGGATCGCGCCCATGACGAAGCAGTTGAACAGGGTGACGGTGCGGGCCGTGCCGGCCCCGGCGAGGATCCGTCCCGCGGGAAGGAACTGAAAGTCTTCGAGCGCGTCGAGGAACCGCTCGCGCCAGGCGCGCCGCGCCTTCGGCGCCTCGGCCTGGGCTATGGCGTCCGCCACCCGCGCCCATGTCGCCTCAACCGTCTGGTCGCCCGCCCCGTCGGTGGGGGTGAAACGGTACTTGCCCGACCAGATCTCGGCCGCGAGCGGATTGTCGAACGCCATGTCTTGCCTCCTTGAAGGCCGCGACGGTGTTCGATTCCCGGAGAGCTGAAGTTGTCGGCCGCCAAAGATGCGCGCGCCGACCGGTGGCTAGATTCGTCGCAGCCAGCCGAGGTGCCCATGCCCACTCTAGACCTGCCACCCCTCGAGCTCTCGCGAGCCCGCGAGCTCGACGACGAGAGCCTGATCCGCATCATCATGCAGTACCATGACGCCCACGTGCGGGACCTGATGACCGCTCTGGAGCTCGCGCAGGCGGTGAGCGCGCGCCACGCCGATTCGCCCGACCTGCCGGCGCGCCTGCCCGAGCAGATCGCTGACCTGCTGGAAGACCTTCGCGGCCATCAGGCGCGAGAGGAGTCGGTGCTGTTCCCGGTGATTCTCTGCGGCCGGGGCGAGACCCTGCGCTACCCGATCGCCGCGCTCGGCACGGACCACGACACCGTGCAGGTGCGGCTGGAGCAACTGGTGCGGCTCACCCGCGACTACACCCCGCCCGAAGGCGCCTGCGCCACCTGGCGGCGGCTCTACGACGTGTGCCGCAAGTTCGATCGCGAGCTGCGCGAGCATGTTCAGCTTGAGGAGCGCGTGCTTTTTCCGCGGTTCGCCTGAAGAAAACCGCGGAATTTGTGCTGGCGCAAAGTCGGCGCCCCAGACCGGCGGTAGGTTACTCAAGTAAGGCGGTCGAGCCGCCATAGATGACCTCAAGGGTAAGACAATGCTCAAGACTTTCCTGGCTGCCGGCGCCGTTGCCGGACTTCTGGCTGCCGCCGGTCAAGCCGGGGCCGCCGAGATCCAAGTCAAGATGCTCAACAAGGGTGCGCAAGGCGCGATGGTGTTCGAGCCCGCCCAGGCCAAGTTGAAGCCCGGCGACACCGTCCGGTTCATCCCGACCGACAAGGGTCACAACGTCGAAACGATCAAGGACATGCTGCCTCCGGGCGCCGAGCTGGTGAAGAGCCCGCTCAGCCAGGAGATCGTGGTGAAGTTCGCCAAGCCCGGCGTCTACGGCTTCAAGTGCACCCCGCACTGGGGCTTCGGGATGGCCTTTGTGGCCAAGGTCGGCGAGGGCCCGAACCTGGCCGCCGCCGAGGCCGCCGCCACCAAGGCGCCGCCCATGGCCAAGAAGCGCCTGACCCAGAGCTTCGCCGCCATCAGATAAGGCGACGGTGAAGGCCGAAACCAGAAGGGCGCGACGGTTGCGGGTCGCGCCCTTCTTCGTTGTGCGAGCCGCTGCAGCGCGCCGAGCGCCTGCGTCAGGGAGGTCAGTCGCCGCCCTGCTCGGCGATGTCCAGGAGGACGTGCAGCTTGCGCACCACGATGTGCCGCCGCGAGCTGGCGGTGATCTCGCGCTCGTCCCAGGCCGACAGGGTGCGGCTGACCGTGTGCAGGGTGGAGCCCGCCATCTCGGCCAGCTCCTGGCGGGTGATCGGGAAATCGATCTCGATGCCTTCGGCCGTCCGCCGGCCGGCCTGGCGGACCAGGCGCACCAGGGCCCGGGCTATGCGTTGTTCCACCTTCTCGCCGGAGAGTTCGCCGACGCGGTGCTGCAACTCGAACAGGCGGCTGCCGGCCGAAGCCGCAGAGCGGATCGCCACCTGCGGGAAGCGGGTCATCAGCTGGCGCATCACGGCGACCGGCCAGTAGACCTCGGTGCTGTCCAGCACGGCGACGGCGTCGGCCGGAAACGGCTTGTCCATCAGGGCGGCGACGGTGCCGTACATCTCGCCCGGGCCGATGAAGCGGATCACCGACTGCCCGCCGTCCGGGCGGGTCTGGACGATCTTCACCCGGCCCTCCAGCAGGGTGTGGCAGGTGGTCCCGGGATCGCCCTGGGAGAACACCACCTTGCCCTGCGGCAGGCGTCGCACGACGCCCGCCTGCAGCACCTCGCGGCGCCCGGGGGCGTCGAGCACGTCGAACATGTCGGCGCCTTCCAGCAGGGCCGGGTCGAGCTCGACGGTCATGGGCGGTCGTCCTTCTGGCGGAACGCGGGTCCGGCTCGACTAGCGGACGCGGCCTCCACCGTCGCCCTGGGGGAAATACTTAGGGGTGCGCCCCGAATTCTCCGGCTTGGCCCCCTCGCGTAACGGGAAACGGCAACGACGCCCGGGACCGCCATGACCGCCACCGCCACCCAGCTCCGCCACGCCAGCCGCAACCTGCCGCGCTACACCAGCTATCCGACCGCCCTGGCCTTCCAGCCGGCGGAAGGCGCCGACGCGCCGCTCGGCTGGTTCGCCGACGTGGACCCGGCCGACGTGATCTCGGCCTATGTGCACGTGCCGTTCTGCCGTCGGCTCTGCTGGTACTGCGGCTGCCACACCACGGTGGCGCACGAGTACGACCGGATCGACAGCTTCCAGCAGATCCTGGATCGGGAGATTGACCTCGTGGCGCGCGCGCTCGGCCCGCATGCCGGGGCCGCGCACCTCCACTTCGGCGGCGGCAGCCCCAATTCCCTTTCGCCCGAGCACTTCCTGAAGCTGGTGACCAAGCTGTCCGACCGGCTGCGCCTGCGGCCGGGCGCGGAAGTGGCCGTCGAGCTCGACCCGGCCCTGCTCTCCGACGAGTTCGTGGACGCGCTGGGCGAGGGCGGCGTGACCCGCGCCAGCCTGGGCGTGCAGACCTTCGATCCCGGCGTGCAGGAGAAGGTCAACCGCATCCAGCCCTTCGAGAAGGTCGCCGCCTCGGTCGAGCGCCTGCGCGCCCGCGGCATCGCCGGCCTGAACTTCGACTTGATGTACGGCCTGCCGGATCAGACGCCCGAGAACGTCACGTCGTCAGTGGAGCTGGCGCTGCGCCTGCGCCCGGACCGGGTGGCCGTGTTCGGCTACGCCCACGTGCCCTGGATGAAGAAGCATCAGGTGATGATCAAGGAGGCCGACCTGGCCGACGTCGCCGGACGCTGGGAGCAGGCTGACGCCGCCGACCGGGCGCTGACCGCCGGCGGCTACGTCCGCATCGGCCTCGACCACTACGCCCGGCCCGAGGATCCGCTGGCGCGCGCCCAGGCGGCCGGCCGCCTGCGCCGCAACTTCCAGGGGTACACCGACGACCCGGCCCCGGTCCTGATCCCGGTGGGCCCGTCCTCCATCGGCCAGTTCCGCGAGGGCTTCGTACAGAACGCCATCGCCACCGACACCTGGAGCGCGGCGATCCGCCAGGGCCAGCTGCCGCTCGCCCGCAAGCTCGTCCTGTCGCCGGAGGATCGGCTGCGCGCCGCCGTCATCGAGCGGCTGATGTGCGACCTCGCCGTGGACGTGGAGGCGGTCTGCCTAGACCACGGCTTCGCCGCCGACTCGCTGGACGAGTCGCTGCGCGGGGCGGCAGAGGCCGCCGCAGACGGCCTCTGCCGGGTCGATGGCCGACGCATCGTCATCCCGGAGGACGCGCGGCGTCTGATGCGCGTGGTGGCCGCCTGTTTCGACGCCCGGCTGCCGGTCGCTCAGACCCGCCACGCCAAGGCGGTGTGACGTCTCGCCACAGTATTGATCAAGAAGAGCCCGGGGTCCCCCGGGCTTTTTTTGTGCTCGGGCGCAGGAATTTGCGCTGGCTCAACGAAGATCGGCGGCCCCCGGGCGATGGAAGGGTCTCGGCCGATCTGGGGAGAGTCCCGCCGGCCGCTGGGGAAACGAGATGAACACCCGAAGATTATGGTTGGTCCTCGCCCTTGTGATGGCGGTGTCCTTCACCGCCCTCGGGCTGATGGGACGGGAGATTTATCGCCAGGCGCCGCCGATCCCGGCGCGCGTGGTCGAGCAGGCGTCCGGCGCGGTGCTGATGACCCGCGAGGACATCCAGAACGGCCAGCTCGCCTGGCAATCGATGGGCGGCCAGCAGAGCGGCTCCATCTGGGGCCACGGCGGCTACGTCGCGCCTGACTGGTCCGCCGACCAGCTGCACCGCGAGGCGGTGGCGCTGCTCGACATCTGGGCCAATCGCGAGCACGGCGTCGCCTACGCGGCGCTGAAGCCCGAGCTGCAGGGCAGCCTGCAGGCGCGCCTCAAGGCCGAGATGCGCACCAACACCTACGACCCCGAAACCGGCGTGATCACCGTGTCCGCCGACCGGGCCGCCGCCATGCGGCAGGTGAAGGCGCACTATCTCGAGCTCTACAGCGACGGCCCGGCGCTGGAGAAGCTGCGCGAGCAGTATGCGATCAAGAACGCCGCCGTGCCGGATCCGGCGCGCCGCGAGATGATCGCCAACTACTACTGGTGGTCGGCCTGGGCCGCCGGGACGAACCGTCCCGACGACACCGTCACCTACACCTCCAACTGGCCGCACGAGCCGCTGATCGGCAACGTGCCGTCGTCGGCCAACATGGTCTGGTCTATGGCCAGCATCATCCTGCTGATCTTCGGCGTCGGCGCGCTGGTCTTCTGGCACGCCCGCACCAAGCAGGAGGACCACGTCAAGCCGCCGGCCGGCGATCCCCTGGAAGGCTTCAAGCCGACGCCCTCCATGAAGGCTACCGGCAAGTACTTCCTGACGGTCATCGGCCTGTTCCTGCTGCAGGTCGGCCTCGGCGCCGTCACCGCCCACTACGCGGTGGAAGGCCACGAGTTCTACGGCGTGCAGATCTCCGACATCATCCCGTACGCCGTCACCCGCACCTGGCACACCCAGCTCGCCGTCTTCTGGATCGCGACCGCCTGGCTGGCCACCGGCCTCTACGTCGCTCCGATGATCTCCGGACACGAACCGAAGTTCCAGCGCCTGGGCGTCAACGTGCTCTGGGCCGCCCTGGTCTTCGTGGTGCTGGGCTCGATGGCCGGCGAATGGCTGGGCGTCCAGCAGGTCTTCGACATCCACACCAACTGGTGGTTCGGTCACCAGGGCTGGGAATACGTCGACCTCGGCCGCTTCTGGCAGACCCTGCTGTTCGTGGGCCTGATGCTCTGGCTGGTCCTGGTCAGCCGGGCCCTGTGGCCCGCCCTGCGCACGCCGTCCGAGAGCAAGCCGGTCCTGGCGGTGCTCTTCATGTCGACCATTGCGATCGGCATGTTCTACGCCGCCGGCTTCATGTGGGGTAAGCACACCCACGTCAGCATGGTCGAGTACTGGCGCTGGTGGATCGTCCACCTGTGGGTGGAAGGCTTCTTCGAGGTCTTCGCCACCGCGGTGATCAGCCTCCTGCTGGTGAACCTCGGCCTGGTGCGGGCCAAGACGGCCAACGTGGCGGTCCTGTTCGGCACCATCGTGTTCCTGTTCGGCGGCGTGCTGGGCACCGCCCACCACTGGTACTTCGCCGGCACTCCGGTGTCGGTGATCGCGGTAGGCTCGGTGTTCTCGGCCCTGGAAGTCGTCCCGCTCGCCCTGATCGGCGCCGAGGCCTTCGAGAACTGGCGGCACACCAAGGCCGCGCCCTGGGTCAGCGCCTACAAGTGGCCGATCCTGTTCTTCGTGGCCGTCGCCTTCTGGAACCTGCTGGGAGCCGGCGTCTTCGGGTTCATGATCAACCCGCCCGTCAGCCTCTATTACATCCAGGGGCTGAACACGACGGCGACCCACGCCCACGCCGCGCTCTTCGGGGTCTACGGCATGCTGGGCATCGGCCTGCTGCTCTTCTGCTTCCGCGGCCTGGCCCGCAAGGAAGCCTGGAGCGACGGCCTCCTGAAGGTGACCTTCTGGTCGCTGAACGGCGGCCTGGCGATGATGCTCTTCATGTCGCTGCTGCCGGCCGGCGTGGTCCAGGCGCTCGCCAGCATCGAGCACGGCTACTGGTACGCCCGCTCGCCGGACGTGATCCACTCGCCGCTGATGGAGACCCTGGTCTGGCTGCGGGTGCCTGGGGACATCGTCTTCAGCGTCGGCGCCTTCAGCCTGGCCCTCTTCGCGGCCAAGCTCCTCATCGGCGGCCGCAAGCAGCCGATCGTGGAAGAACCCAAGGTCGAGCCGCTGCCAATCGCGGCCGAATAGGCGAGGGGGGCTTCGCCGTTCGGCCACGCGACAGGGCCGGGCTCACGCCCGGCCCTGTTTGCGTGCGGGCAGATCATCAGTTTACGGCGCCCGCTTGAGCTAGGACAAAGCGGCCCCGCCCGCCGCGGCCTAACACGGATCTCGACAGGAGAACGCCCGTGTTGATGCTGCAGTCTTCCATTCTCCGCCACGCCTCAGTGGCGGCCCTGCTCACCGCCTCCGCCCTGGCCGCCGGCCAGGCCCGGGCCGCCGAGGCCGCGCCGCAGGACACGGCCTTCGAGGTGGGCGAGCTGGTGGTCACCGCCATGCCCTACGCCGCCCAGTCCACCGCCAACGTCTTCACCTCCATCGACCGCCTGTCGCCCGAGCTCATCGAGCGGCAGAACGTCGACAACGCCTGGGAGCTGTTCGGCCGCCTGCCCGGCGTCCTGCTCACTGACTTCAACCAGGGCACCAGCTCCGGGCGGTTCTCCATGCGCGCCTTCAACGGCGAGGGCGAGATCAACGCCGTGAAGCTGCTCATCGACGGCGTCCCGTCCAACAGCAACGACGGCGCGCCTACCTTCCTCGACGCGGTGTTCCCTCTGGAGATCGAGAGCCTGGAGACCGTGCGCGGCACGCTCGACCCGCGGGTCGGCCTCTACGCCATCGCCGGCAGCGCCGCGATCCGCACGCGCTCCCGCGGCGACTACGTCGACCTGCGGACCGGCGTCGGCTCCTGGGGAGCCCGCGAAGCGCAGGCCGCGGCGGGCCACCGCTTCGGCCGGCTGCAGGAGAACGTCTTCGCCGGCTTCCGCGAGAGCGACGGCTACCGCGACCATGCCCACCTGGAGCGGCGCGGCCTTTCGGGCAAGTGGACGTACGACCTGGGCGGCGGCGACAACCGCCTGACCGCCAGCGGCCGCTACTACGAGGCCGAGGCGCAGGAGCCGGGCTACCTGACCCGCGCCGACGCGCGCGCCACGCCGCGCCGCTCCTATGTCACCTCGGCCACCGACGGCGGCGAGCGGACGCTCTCCCAGTTCGCCCTGGCCTATGCCGGCTCCCCGCGAGCCGGCGTCTCGGCCGATCTTGCGGTCTACGCCAACAGCTTCGAGGACACCCGCTTCGTCCGCTTCTCCGCGGCCGTGGCCCAGCAGGAGAGGGTGGCGGACGAGGCCCAGCGCGGCGTCCGCGGCGCGATCCGCTGGGAAGCCCCCGCCGGCGCCCTGCACGGGCTGACCCTCGAGGCCGGCGGCGAGGTCCAGCGCCAGGAGGTGGTCAGCCGGCGCTACCTCACCGATGGGCGCATCCGCACGCGCCAGACCCGCGACCAGAGGTACGACCTGGAGAACGCAGGGGCCTATGTGCAGGCGGTGGTGGAGCCCACGGCGACCCTGAAGCTGATCCCCGGCTGGCGCGTCGACCGGATCCACGGCGACTACCTCGACCGCCTGACCGGCGTGCGCGCCGAGGCCTATCACTACGGGGCGATCCACCAGCCGAAGTTCAGCGGCATCTGGACCCCCACGCCCAACCTCATGCTCTACGGCAACTGGGGCCGCACCTTCCAGATCGGCGTGGGCTCCGGGGCCTACCTGATCCCGCCGAAGACCGCCCAGCTCGAGCCCTCGATCAACGACGGCTGGGAGCTGGGGGTGAAGCACACCTACGCCGAGCGCTGGCAGGGCCGGGTCGCCTACTGGGAGCAGACCGCGTCCGGCGAGGTGAAGCGCCGGCTGAACGACCCGCTGGGCGACTCCGAGAACCTCGGCAAGACACGCCGCCACGGCCTCGACATCCAGGCCTCCTACGCCGTGACGCCCGACCTGCAGGTCTGGGGCGCCCTGACCTTCCAGAAGGGCGTGGTCGAGACGCCGGATCCGGCCCTGCCGCAGGCCCGCGGCAAGCAGATCGACCACGTGCCCACCAGGCTCGCCTCGGGCGGCGTCGACTGGCAGGCGACCGAGGCGCTCAGCCTGTCCCTCTCCGCCCGCGCCCAGAACGCCTACTACCTGGAGCCCACCAACAGGACGCGCCGCTTCGGCGACTTCGTCCTGGCCGACGCCGAGGCCACCTGGCGGCTGTCCAAGCGGATCGACATCCAGGCGCAGGTGAAGAACCTGGGGGACGGCAGGTCGGAATACGTCTGGTGGGACGGGACCCAGACCCTGCATTCGCCCGGCGAGGCGCGGTCGTTCCACCTCGCCCTGATGGCGCGCTTCTGATCGGCGCGCTAGGGACGGCGGCATGAAGCCGGCCCGCGCCCAGGTCGTCCGCGGATCGTCCGCCAGCCTGCGCGGTCGGCTGCGCCGGTGGGCGGGCCTCGCGCACCTGTGGCTGGGCCTCTCGGCCGGCCTGGTGTTCGCCGTCGCCGGCGTCACCGGCGCGCTGCTGGTCTTCTACGTGGCCGCCGACACCGCCATCCACCCGCAGCTCAGGGCGCTGTCCGCAGAGCCGCCGCCGGCCGCCTATGAGCCGATCCTCCAGGCGCTGCAGCGGCATGCGCCTGACGGGCCCGGCGCCTGGCGGATCGAGGTCACCGAGCACGGCGGCGCGGTGCCGGTGCGCTACTACGACCCGCCAGAGACCCGCGGCCGGGGTTTCGCGCCCCTGATGGTGTGGGTGGATCCCGCCCGCGGCCAGGTGGTTCGGGAGGCCTTCTGGGGCGAGTACCTCGCCACCTGGATTTACGATCTCCACTACGCCCTGCTGCTCGGCGACCTGGGCAAGCAGCTGCTCGCCGCCATCGGGGTGCTGGTCCTGGTGCTGCTGGTGGGCGGCGTCTGGCTGTGGTGGCCGCCGCGCGGAAAGCTGCGCTCCGCCCTGACCCTCAAGCCGGCCGCCACGCCCCAGCGTCGGATCTACGACCTGCACAAGGTGGCCGGCATCTATGGGGTCGTCCAGCTGGCGATCCTGACCCTCACCGGCGTCGCCCTGGGCGCGCCGGACTGGGTCCGCCCTGGCTTGCAGGCCCTGGGACCCCTCTACCAGGCGCCGAAGCCCGCTTCGGTCCTGCCCGCCTCGCCGCAGCGGATCAGCGTCGACGTCGCGGTGGTCCGCGCCCGGGCGGTCTTCCCGCAGGCGCGGCTCGCCTGGATCGAGACTCCCGCCAGCCCGACCGGCGTGTACCGCATCAACCTGCAGCAACCCGGCGAGCCCAGCCGCCGCTTCCCGCGCACCAACGTCTGGATCGACCAGTACTCCGGCGCCGTGCTGGCGGTGCGCGATCCCCGGCGCGAGGCGGCCGGCGACGTGGTGCTGAACTGGCTGCACGCCGTCCATAGCGGCGAGGTTGCGGGGCTTGCCGGGCGGCTCCTGGTCCTGGTCTCAGGCGTGGGCGCCGCCGCCCTGTTCGCGACCGGGTTCGTCCGCTTCCTGCACAAGCGCCGCGCTCGTATCCTCGCGGGCCGCACGGGACGGCGCGCCGGGTTTGCGCTGGCGCAACGAAGCCGCCGCCCGACCGCCGCAGAGTAGGCCTCCCACCAAGGAGGTTCCCATGACCTGGCGACTGGACCGGCTGACGCGAGACGCCCGAGCCCTCGACGCGGCCGTGCGCGCCGAGACCGCGCGGCCGCTGCCCGACAGCCTCCGGATCATGGAGCTGAAGCGGCGCAAGCTCGCCACCCGCGATGAGATCGCCATGCTCGACGCCGGGCTGATCAGCCGCAACTGAGCCGGCGCTCGTGCTGATCTTCAGCGAGCGCACGCCCAACCCCGACGCGCTCAAGTTCAGCCCGCACCGCCGGCTGACCGACGGCCGCGGCTGGAGCTTCGAGCGCGCGAGCGCCGCCGCCGTACGCTCGCCGCTTGCCGAGGCCCTGCTCCAGCTCGCCGGCGTCGCGCGCGTGCACATCGGCGAGGATTTCGTCACCGTCGCCCGCCGTCCGGGCGGCGAGGACTGGACCACCCTGCGGATCCAGGTGATCGCCGCCATCGCCGACGTGCTGGGCGCCGGCCTCCCGGCGGTGGTCGCCCCCGACGGCGAGCCCGTCGCGGCCAGCCAGATCGAGGACGAGATCCGCCAGGTGCTGGGCGCCTACGTCCGCCCCGCCGTGGCCCAGGACGGCGGCGACATCGTCTTCGAACGCTTCGAGCCGGAAGCCGGGACACTGTGGGTGCGGATGGAAGGCGCCTGCGGCGGCTGCCCCTCCTCGCGCCGCACGCTGAGGGACGGGGTTGAGCAGATCGTGCGCCGCTACGTGCCCGAGGTGGTGCGGGTGGAGGAGGTCGCCGCCGGGGCGGAGGCGTCCAGGGCCCCGGCCTGGAAACGCTGGCTGCAGGCCGCAGGGGAGGGGGCCGGACCCCGGCGTCCGGTGTTCCGCCACAACGGTCGCGTCGTGCGGGATTGACGGCGCGCAACGTCGCGCCCGTGCATCGGGCGCAGGCTGTCCGTCGGGCGCGCGGTGCGCCCTTAGCAGACGGACCGAACCCATGGACTTCAGCCCCTCGGCCCAGCAGCTCTTCTGGCGCGACCGGGTGCGCCAGTTCATGCTGGCCCACGTCTACCCCGCCATCCCGACCTACCAGGAAGAGACCCGGCGCGAGGGCGCCGCACGGTGGACCGAGATCCCCATTGTCGAGGCGCTCAAGGCCCGCGCCTACGCCGAGGGTCTCTGGAACCTGTTCCTGGCGCCGTCCGAGCACGACGACGACGACTACCGCGGCGCCGGGCTCAGCAATCTCGAGTACGCGCTTTGCGCCGAGGAGATGGGCCGGGTGGGCTTTGCGTCGGAGGTGTTCAACTGCTCCGCGCCGGACACCGGCAACATGGAGCTGCTGCACCGCTACGGCACGGCCGAGCAGAAGGCCCGCTGGCTGCGCCCCCTGCTGGACGGGGAGATCCGCTCGGCCTTCCTGATGACTGAGCCGGACACCGCCTCCTCGGACGCCACCAACATCCAGACGGCCATCCGGCGTGACGGCGACCATTATGTGATCAACGGCCGCAAGTGGTGGTCCTCGGGCGTCGGCGACCCGCGTTGCAAGGTGGCGGTGGTCATGGGCAAGACCGATCCGGACGCGCCCCGCCACGCCCAGCAGACCCAGATCCTCGTGCCCATGGACACCCCGGGGATCGAGGTGGTGCGCATGCTGCCGGTGTTCGGCTACGACGACGCGCCCCACGGCCACGCCGAGGTGGTGCTGCGCGACGTGCGCGTCCCGGCCGAGAACGTCGTCCTGGGCGAGGGCCGTGGGTTCGAGATCGCCCAGGGCCGGCTCGGCCCCGGGCGCATCCACCACTGCATGCGCACCATCGGGGCCGCCGAGGTGGCCCTGGAGAAGATGGTCGAGCGCCTGCTGTCGCGGGTCGCCTTCGGCAAGCGCCTGGCCGACCAGTCGGTCTGGGAGCAGCGGATCGGCGAGGCCCGAATGGACCTGGAGATGACGCGGCTGCTCTGCCTCAAGGCCGCCGACATGATGGACAAGGCCGGCAACAAGGCCGCCCAGCTCGAGATCGCCATGATCAAGGTGGCCGCCCCGCGCACCGCCCTGAAGATCATCGACGACGCCATCCAGGCGCATGGCGCGGGCGGGGTGTCGGACGACTTCGGCCTCGCCAAGGCCTATGCCGGCGTCCGCGCCCTGCGCATCGCCGACGGGCCTGACGAGGTCCACCTGCGGGCGATCGCCCGGCTGGAGTTCGGGCGTCAGCCGGAGCGGATGGCCGCCTGGCGGGCGCGCCCGGGGCAGCCCATGCCGGCCTGACCGCCGCGCCGGATCCAAAGGAGCCCGCCGCCGGATCCCGGCGGCGGGCTTTTTCATGGCCTCAGCCGAAGAGCGCCTTCCGCTTCAGCAGCATGGGGGCGTAGGCGATGGCGAAGCCGGCGAAGGCGGCTGACCACAGCGTCACGGAGCCGACCAGGAGAAGCGGCTGGGCCGCGGGGACGAAGGGCGCCGCCACGCGCATCACCGCCGCCGCCAGTATGGCGAGGTAGATCCCCAGCGTGGCCCGGTCGGCGGCGAGCGGCCGGCCGCTGTGGCCGCGGGTGGCGCGGGTCATCACCGCGAGGGTCATAACCCCGATCGCCCCAGCGGTCAGCGCATGCACCCCCGCCGAGCGTGGAACCTCGGAGGTGAGCACCGTGGCGCCCAAGAGGCCGAGGCCGATCCCGAGCCAGCCGTACCCGAGGTGCAGAATCCACAGCAGCGGCTCGGGGCGCGTAGCCCAGCCCTGCCAGCGGCTCAGGCGAACGAGGTTCAGCAGGCCGGCGGCCAGCAGGATCCACCCGCTCGCGGTGGAGTCGGGCGCAAACGTCCAGGCCAGCGCCCCGGCCGCGGTGGCGGCCAGCGCCGCCTTGTCGGGAAGGCCGAACGCGGCGGGCTCGGCAGGCGCCTTGCGGGCCTTCAACCAGTTGCGGGTGAAGCTGGGCGTGATGCGACCGCCGATCAGGGCCAGCAACAGCATCGTGGCGGCGAGCGCCACCCGCTCGCCCAGGTAGGAGTAGCCCAGCACGCCGTTCAGGTGGAACGCCACATTGCCCAGCGCCAGCAGGCTGACCAGGCCGCAGACGGGCAGGTTGCGCCAGTTGCCGCCGGCCAGCACCTCGCGCCAGATCACCCCGGCGAACACCAGCAGGAAGGCGCTGTCGATCACCGGGGCCGCGGGACCTATGGCGAACTCGAGGAGCATGGCGACGCGCCCTGCGACCCAGAGCGCCACCAGCCCGCCCAATGGCGCGCCGATCACCGGCATGCGCCCGGTCCAGTTGGGCACGGCGGTGGTCAGGAAGCCGGCGACGATCGCCGCCAGGAAGCCGAACAGCATCTCGTGTACGTGCCAGTCGCGGTGAGCCGCCAGCTCGGAGCCTGACAGGTACATCCAGACCCAAAGCGGCGCGGCCAGGGCGGCCCAGACGGCGCCGAAGAAGAAGAAGGGGCGAAAGCCGAAGCTGAGCAGCGCCGGCCCCGTATAGGCGCGGCGTGCGGCGGCGGTGGCCATGGGGAGATCCTCTCGACACAGGGGAGCCGCACGCGGCTCCGTCACTCCCGTCTAGCGCCGCACGGCGGCGGGCTCCTTGTTTGGGCGCAAAGATCGGGGAACCCGCCCCACCTCCGGCGAGTCCTCCTGCTGAACCGACGGAGGACGACATGGCGGAAGCCGACACCCCGAACCAGAAGCAGCGTATCGGCGGCGGTCCGGAAG
Source organism: Phenylobacterium sp. (assembly GCF_036563385.1). Classification (GTDB taxonomy): domain Bacteria; phylum Pseudomonadota; class Alphaproteobacteria; order Caulobacterales; family Caulobacteraceae; genus Phenylobacterium. The sequence goes on along the minus strand of NZ_DATCML010000011.1, from coordinate 423,299 downwards.
AGGACCGCAGCTTCGACGCCAAGCACGGCGCCCAGGGCGCGCCCAACGGCGCCCCGCGCGACCGCGGTTCGCGCGAGGGCGACCCGGACGCCGACAGTGTCATGCCGGGCCGTGAATTCGGCGCGGGCGGTCAGGTCGACGACGGCCCGGACGAGACCGCCGGGGCCGGCACAGGCGGCGGCTAGGCGCGCCGCCGGCGACAGGCGGTTGTCACCCGCACGCCGATGCGCCTACGGATAGGTGGCCGGGGCCTGATGCTCCGGCTTGCGAGGTTGCGGGACTATGGACGGGGTCCTGATCACCGGAGCGAGGGATGGGGCGCAGCCGCGCGTCTCCGCGGTCGTCTGCGCCTACAACGAGGCGGCGCGGATCGCTCGCGTGCTGGCGGTGCTGGCCGGCCATCCCCGGCTGCACGAGGTGATCGTCGTCGACGACGGCTCCACTGACGCCACAGCGGCCATTGTCGCGGCCCATCCGGGGGTGCGGCTGATCTCCTACGCGCCGAACCGCGGCAAGGCCCACGCGCTCGCCCAAGGCGTGGCCGCGGCCTGCGGGGACTATCTGCTGCTGGCTGACGCCGATCTCAGCGGGATGGATGCGGGCCACGTGGACGCCCTGGTGGAGCCGGTGCTGAGCGGCTGGGCCGACGCCACGCTCAGCCTGCGCGCCAACACCCTGTGGCTCTACAGCCTGATCGGCCTGGATTTCGTCTCGGGCGAGCGCGTGCTGCCGGCCTGGCTGCTGCGCGAGGCGCTCGACGGCCTGCAGGATCTGCGGCCGTGGGGGGCCGAGGCCTACATCAACGACCTGATCATCCGCGAGCAGCTGCGGATCGCCGTCGTCGACTGGCCGGACGTCCGTCATGCGCCCAAGACCGAGAAGGTCGGGCCGCTGAAAGGGGCGGTCGAGGACCTCAAGATGATCCGCGACGCGGTCACCACCCTCACCCCCCTGGGGGTCGTGCGCCAGAACGTCTCGCTGCTCCGCCTCAAGACGGCTGGCGCCCGGCCGCCGAGCTAGTGCTCGATGAAGCTCTTGAAGCCGCCGAAGATCATCCGTTTGCCGTCGAACGGCATGCCGGCGGGGTCCATCTTCAGCCGCTCGTCGGCCATGACCTTGGCGTTGATCTCGTCACGGGCCTCGCGGCTCTCGTAGGTGATCCAGGAGAACACCACCACCTCGTCGTCCTTGGCCATCACGGCCCGCGGAAAGGACGTCAGTTCGCCGTAGGGCGTGTCGTCGCCGATGCATTCCACGTACGACAGCGCGCCGTGCGACATCCAGACCTCGCCGCCCAGGCGGGCCATCTCGCGGTAGGCGTCGAGCTTGTCCTTCGGAACCGCCAGCACGAAACCATCGACATAGGGCATGTGAGCCTCCTTCTCGTCTCCGTCGGTCCCTAGGACGTGCGCGGGGCGGCCGATCCGACACCGGGCGTCGGAAAAAGTGAAGGCTGGCGAACTGGATCGGCCCTGGGCGGATTGGAGGGAAATGGCCGGCCCCCCGCGCGAGCGCACCCTGGACGCCACACTCGCCCTGCTGCGCGAGGGCTATGGCTTCATGGCCCGGCGCCAGGCGGCGCTCGGCTCCGATAGCTTCCGAACCCGCCTCATGGGCGGCCAGGACGTGCTCTGCATCAAGGGTGAGGCCGCCGCCGAGTTCTTCTACGCGCCGGACCGGTTCACCCGGAAGGGAGCGCTTCCGCCCACCACCCTGCTGTCCCTGCAGGACCTCGGCAGCGTCCAGCGCCTCGACGGCTCGGCCCATCGCTGGCGCAAGCGGCTGTTCCTGCAGGTGCTCTCGCCGCCGGCGGTGACGCGCCTCGGCGACCTGTTCGACGCCGAGTGGGACGCCCGCGCGGCCCTGTGGCGCGAGCGCGGGGAGGCGACCCTCTACGTCGAGATGGGCCAGGTCCTGACCCGCGCGGTCTGCACCTGGGGCGGCAGCCCCCTGGGCGACCATGAGGCGGGCCGCCGCGCCGCCGAGTTCCAGGCGATGATCGAAGGGGCCGGCGCCGTCGGTCCGCGCAACTGGAAGGGCCTGGCGCTGCGCAGCCGCACCGAGCGTTGGGCGCGCCGACAGGTGGCGGACGCCCGGGCCGGGACCCACGCGGACAGCCCGCTGGCGGCGGTGGCCTTCCACCGCGACGAGGCCGGCGAGCTGCTGCCAGAGCGCACCGCGGCCGTGGAGTACCTGAACCTGCTCCGCCCCACGGTCGCCGTGGATCGCTTCGTGGTGTTCTGCGCCATGGCCCTGCACGACCAGCCCGAGTGGCGCGAGCGCCTCGCGGGGGCCGACGGGGCGACCTACGCCGCCTTCGCCCAGGAGGTGCGTCGTTTCTATCCCTTCTTCCCCGCCGTCGGCGGCCGAGCCCTGCAGCCGTTCGAGTGGCAGGGGAAGCGTTTTAAGCGCGGCGCCTGGGTGCTGCTCGACACCCACGGGACCAACCGCGACCCCCGCGCCTGGCGCGAGCCGGAGCGGTTCGATCCCGGCCGTTTCCTGCGCGACGAGGCCAACGCCTTCAACTTCTGCCCCCAGGGCGCGGGCGACGTGAGCACAGGCCACCGCTGCCCGGGCGAGGCGGCGGTGGTCGAGCTGATGGCGCGCGCCACCCGCCGCCTGGTCGCCATGGCCTACGAGGTTCCGCCGCAGGATCTCTCCATCGACGCCGGCCGCATGCCCGCGATTCCAAAGAGCCGCTTCGTCATCCGCCTTGGCCGTTGAGCCCGCCCGCCGCTCGGCCCTATCCTAGGGGCAACCCCGGCGCAGACCGGACCAACGGGAGGGAAGACATGCAACTTCGAACGAAATTGGCGCTCGGCGCTCTCGCGGCCGCGGCGTGGACCGCGCCGGCCGCCGCCAAGGACATGGCGGGCGTCGCCTGCGCCAACCCGCCGCCGGCCCGCTGCGTGGGCGAGGCCTGCGCCACAGGCGGCGCGCTCGCCGACCTCGGCAACGCCACCGACGCCAAGACCGGGCGCAAGTTCTTCCTCGACTACCCCTGCGACCTGAAGCCGGGCGAGAAGTTGGTGTTCATCCTGAACCTTCATGGGGCGGGCTCGGTCGGCAACTGGCAGCGCCACTACTTCCCGGCGGCCGACTACAAGGACAAGCACCGCCTGGTGGTCGCCACGCCCACCGCGGCGACCCTGGGGACCATGGGCTCGGGTCCCGGCGTCCGGCGCTGGGACGCCGCGGCCGACGACGAGCACCTGAAGAACATCACCGAAATGGTCCTGCAGGGCTTCGGCCGCTCGAACATCAAGAGCTTCTGGCTGGCCGGCCACAGCCAGGGCGGCTTCACCTCGGCCCGGATCGTCTGCAACGACTATTTCAAGGACAAGGTCGACGGCTGGCTCAGCCTCTCGGGCGGACGCGTCGGCCAGGCGCCCTTCGTCGCCCAGTTCGGCCCGCCGCTGGCCGACGGCTCGCCGCCGCCCGCCCGCGCCCGGCCGCCGATGCCGAACACCCCGCCGGCCTGCGACTTCTCCCACATCTTCACCGTCGGCCAGTACGAGATCGATGCGCTGCCCACCACCTCGCCCTTCGCCGAGCGGTTCGGCTGCGGTCCGCGCGTGCGCCGCCAGGACATCGTGGACGACAAGCCCGGCTACGTCTGGGACTACGCCCGCGCCGGCTACCGCGTGTGGGGCACGAAGGCGCGGCCGGGCAGGGCGGAGGCCTATGTCTTCCCCAACTGCCGCGACGGCCGGGTCGTGGCCGACGTGGTGCGGATGGACAAGGGCCACACCGAAGGGCTCGAGCCCAAGGTCACCGAGGAGCTGGTCAAGCTGATGGTGCAGGCCCGCGGCGGCAAGCTGCAGCAGGCCAACGCGGCCGACTGAGCGCGCGGCAGGACGCCCGGCGTGGGGCGGGTTGACCCGGCGGTCGGCCCGTCCCACACGGTCGCCCGTGTCCGCCCCCACGCCCAACGTCGCGCTCGGCATCGCCTACCGCGTGCTGGCCATGGCCTGCATGGCCTGCCTGTCCGCCCTGGTGAAGTGGACCGGGTCGCGGGGAATCCCGGTCTTCGAGATCATCTTCTTCCGCAACGCCTTCGCCTTCGTGCCGCTCGGCCTCTACATCTGGCGAACGACCGGCTTCGAGGTGCTGAAGACGAAGCGTCCGGTGGGTCACCTGGTCCGCTCGGCCGTGGGGCTCACCGGCATGGTCTGCGGCTTCTCGGCGGTGCAATACCTCCCGCTCACCGAGGCCACGGCCCTGCAGTTCGCCTCGCCCCTGTTCATGACCGCGCTCTCCGCCCTGATCCTGGCCGAGCCGGTGGGCCGTCACCGCTGGGGCGCGGTGATCGTGGGCTTCGTGGGGGTGCTGATCATGGCCCGGCCGCAGCCCGGCCACTTCAACCTGCCCGGCGTCAGCTTCGGCCTGATGAGCGCGCTCGGCGCGGCCGGCGCCATGGTGGCGATCCGCCAGATCGCCGCCACCGAGCGCGGCCCGACCATCGTCTTCTACTTCACCCTTGGCGGTACGGTGCTGGGCCTGGTGGGCTCCACCCTGGTCGGCTGGACCGCGCCCGACCCCATGACGCTGGCGCTGCTTGTGGTCGCCGGCCTGATCGGCGGCGTCGGCCAGCTGTTCCTCACCGAGGCGCTGCGCGTCGCGCCCGTGGGCGTGGTCGCGCCGTTCGACTACACCCAGCTGGTCTGGGCTGCGGTGATCGGCCTGCTGGTCTGGGGCGAACTGCCCCGGTTCACCACCCTGGTGGGCGCCGTCATCGTCGCGGCCAGCGGCGTCTACATCCTGCACCGCGAGATGCGCCGCTTCCGCGCCCCCGATTGACACGGCCCGGCCGTGGGAGGACCCTCCAAGGGAACGCCGGTCCGCGGCGGCGCTCCGTGCGCGGCCGGATGCGGTGGAGCCTGATCATGCACAAGCGGCTGAACGGATGGCTGGCGGCGGCGACCGCCGTGGCCGGGGTGTTCCTGGCGGGCGAGGCGCGCGGCGCCGGCGCGGTCACCGTGCTCGGCGGCGGCCTGGCCGAGGCCTGCTCCGAGGCCGCCCGCGCCGGCGATCGCGCCCTCGAGGACGAGAAGACCTGCACCTTGGCCCTCGAGACCGAGGCGCTCAACCCGCGCGACCGCGCCGGCACCTATGTGAACCGCGGCGTCCTGAAGCTCCGCCGGCTCAGCTGGGACAGCGCCACCGCCGATTTCAACCAGGCCCTGCGCATCAAGCCCGACCTCGCCGAGGCCTTCGTCAACCGGGGCGCCGCCGCCATCGGCGCGCGCCGCTACGCCGAAAGCCTGCCGGACATCAACCGCGCCCTGGCGCTGGGCGTCGATGAGCCGGCGAAGGCCTACTACAACCGCGCCCTGGCCCACGAGGCGCTGGACGACCCGAAGTCCGCCTACTTCGACTACCAGAAGGCCATCGAGCTGAACCCCGAATGGGGCCTGCCCAAGGAGCAGCTGGCCCGGTTCACCGTCACCCGCCGCTAGCGCGCCGGGGCAAGAGGCCCCATCTCAACGGGCGAAGGAGCTCCCCATGCGCGCCGCCCCGCTCGCCGCCGTCCTCGCCCCGGTCCTCGCCCTCGCGTCCGCCGGACCCGCGGCCGCCCAGGTCAACACCGACGCCATGCGCTTCCAGGAGCTGCAGATGCAGCAGGAGATGATGCGCCAGCGTATGCTCAGCCAGGAGCTGGAGCTCAACGCCCTGGACTCCCGCCTGCGCACCGAGCAGGCGATCCGCGACGTGCAGACCCAGCGGACCCTGCCGCCCCTGCCCCTGCCGCCGCCGGCGGCTTCGCCCCGGGCGGCCGTGCCCATCGACACCTCGAAGCTGGCCAGCATGCCCGACGACCGCCTCGCCGCCTCCAACGACGCGGTGCGAGAGGCCAGCCGCAGCCGGCCCTAGGGAGCCCCTCGCGCCCCGCGGCGTTATCGCGTCCGGCTTTTGATCGGAAGCGGAGAGATCCATGCGCTGGGCAGGCGGACGCGGCGGCGGCAACATCGAGGATCGCCGGGGCCTCGGCCCGGCGGGCGCCGTGGGCGGCGTCGGCGCCGGTGGGGTGATCCTGGCCCTGATCGGCTACTTCGTGTTCGGCATCGATCCCTCCACCACCATGAGCGTGGTGGGCGGCGGCGGCGGCCCGGTCCAGCAGCAGGAAGGCGTCCGCGGGGCCCCGGCCGACGAGGCGGGCCGCTTCGTCGACGTGGTCGCCACCAACGTCGACGACGTCTGGACCCAGGTCTTCCAGCAGAGCGGCCAGCAGTATCGCAAGCCCGACGCGGTGGTGATCTACGACCGCGCCACCGGGACCGGCTGCGGCATGGGCCAGTCGGCCATGGGGCCGTTCTATTGCCCCGCCGATCGCAAGGTCTACCTCGACCTGACCTTCTGGCAGGACATGGAGACCCAGCTGGGCGCCCGCGGCGAGGCGGCCCGCGCCTACGTCATCGCCCACGAGATCGGCCACCACGTCCAGAACCTGACCGGCGCCATGGAGACGTCGCGCCGGATGGGCGCCAAGGGGGCGGAAAGCGGCGCCGTGCGCCTGGAGCTGCAGGCAGACTGCTACGCCGGCGTCTGGGCGGCCCATGCGGCGCGCGTCTCGGGCGGACAGGTGGTCCTGGATCCCCGCGACATCGAGGACGGCCTGCGCGCCGCCGCGGCCGTCGGCGACGACACCCTGCAGCGCAAGGCGCAGGGCCGGGTGATGCCCGACGCCTTCACCCACGGCTCGTCCGAGCAGCGCATGCGCTGGTTCCGCACCGGGGTCCAGGCCGGCGATCCGGCGGCCTGCGACACCTTCCGCGCCGCTCGGCTCTGATTTTGAGGGAGGTGGGGCGGCCCCCGGGTCCAGGGACCGCCCCGTGCCCCCAATGCGGCCGCAGTGGCGCTGAGGGGACAGCCGTCCGGCAGCGCGACCAGCGTCCGCCGAATGACCTCGTGACCGCTCTCCAGCCGGTCTGGGCGGAGGGATGCGCTTTCGCGGATGACCGTTCGATGAACCACGGCGTCGCTTCCCGCGACCGCCGGCGGAACCGGGCCGGCCGTCGCGGGCTTGGCTTCGCGCACAGTCCGGAGGCCCGATGCCGCTTGACCTGACACACCGCTCGCCCCTGGTCCTGGAGCGCATCCGGCATGTGGAGGTGGAACTCGCCGAGTGGGCGGCCAAGGCGCCGGCCTTCGACTTCGAGGTCGAGGGGACCGAGCTCTTCCGGATGATGGAACTGCTCTACGCCTACGCCAAGCGCGCCGACGACCTCGCCGCCTCCACCAAGGCCATGCTCTACCTGGACCGGCTGACACCTGCGGTGCTGCTGGCCCGCGCGTTGATCGAGACCACGGCCATGGGCGCCTTCTACGTGGCTGAGATGTTCCGGCTGATCGACCACGGCAAGCTCGAGAACCTGCAGGACCGCTTCCGCAAGTTCTACGAAGGCCGCATGGGCGAGGAGGTCTCCGGCGTCCACGTCAACGACGCCTTGCGCCACCTGGAGGCGCTGGACAACGCCGGCCCGGTCGCTGCCGAGCCGCCCGAGGCGGCGGCCGAGATCGCGGAACAGGCGCAGGAGATCGGCGGCCTCGACCTGGCCTCGCCCAACTTCGTGGAGACCAGCTACGGGGCGCTCTGCGAGGTCGCCCACCCCAGCTGCATCGGCACCCACCTCATCTATCCGGCGCCCGGCCAGCCCGACGCCGCCGAGGCCAAGCAGCGCCTGGCCTTCGCCTGTGAACTCGCCATCTGGCAGGCCCAGTACCTGCTGACCGCGCTCTATGAGGGAGAGGGGATCCCCGCCGCCTACCGGGCGAAGTTCATGCCGGGCTGACCCGACCTCCCCCGCGAAGCGGCGGGCGGTGGAGGGGGCGAGCCTCAAGCGCACGCCCTGACCGCCGCGGCCGCGAGAAGCTGCTCGCCCAGGGTGATCCCGTCAGTGCCCAGAAAGTGAGCCGGATAGCTATGCGAACTCTAACAACCCCGCGGAAATTAAGCACAATTTCTTAAGTTCCGCGACGTCAGCATCGGGGCCTGATTCGGGGGGTTCGATGCGTCTGAGTATCCGTGTTCGGCTGGTCGGTTGTGTGATCGGCCTGGTGGTGGCGCTGGGGGTGGTCGGCGCAGCGGGGCTGGCCGGGATGAACACCGCCCAGCGGAAGATCCAGACCATCCTGGCGGACCGGGTCGCCCCGATGGAGCAGCTCAAGACAGTGGCGGACGCCTACGCCGTCAGCATCGTCGACACCGCCCAGAAGGTGAACACCGGCCAGCTGGGGTGGAGCGAGGGGCTGCAGTCGGTCCGCGGCGCCCGCCAGACGATCCAGACCAACTGGCAGGCCTACATGGCCACCCAGATGACCGAGGAGGAGAGCCGCCTCGCCGCCAAGGTCGCCGAGCGGATGCCGGCCGGCGACCAGGCCAGCGAGAAGCTCGAAGGCCTGCTCCAGGCCGGCGACGCCGCCGGTCTCACCCAGTTCACCGCCTCGGAGCTCTACCCGGCCATCGACCCCGTCGGAACCGCGGTGGGCGAGCTGGTCGCCCTGCAGATCAAGGTGGCCGCCCAGGAGGCGGCCGCCGCCCAGGCCGAGCACAAGCGGTTCCAGGGCCTCATGCTGATGATCGGCCTGGTGTCTGCGGTGGTCGCGGCCGTCGCCGTCTTCACCGTGCTGGTGAAGGTCGTCGGGCCGCTGCTCGCCATGACGCGCGCCATGAAGGCCCTCGCGGGCGGCGACAGCACGGTCGAGCTGCCAAGCCAGGATCGCCAGGACGAGCTGGGCGACATGGCCCGCTCGCTGGCCGTCTTCCGGCAGGCGGCGCTCGACGGCATGCAGCGCGAGCGGCTGGAGGCCGAGGCCGAGGCGCAGCGCCAGGCGGCCGAGGCCGAGCGCCGCAGCAACGAGAGCCAGCGCGCCCGCGCCGCCGCCGAGCTGAACCGCGTGGTGAGCAGCCTCGCGGCCAGCCTCGACCGGCTCTCCAGCGGCGACCTGACGGTCCGGCTCGAAGAGGCGTTCGCCGAGGAGTACGAAGGGCTCCGGCGCGACTTCAACGCCACGGCGGGCAAGCTCGAGCAGGCCCTGGCCTCCGTCGTCGAGGCCGCCAACAGCATCGGCGTCGGCTGCGAGCAGATCAGCCACGCCAGCGACGACCTTTCCAAGCGGACCGAGCAGCAGGCCGCCAGCCTGGAGGAGACCGCCGCGGCCCTCGACGAGATCACCGCCACCGTGCGCAAGACCGCCGAAGGCGCGAACCACGCACGCGACGTGGTCAACACGGCGCGCGCCGATGCGCAGCGCTCCGGCGAGGTGGTGCGTCAGGCGGTCGCCGCCATGAGCGAGATCGAGCGCTCGGCGGGCGAGATCAGCCAGATCATCGGCGTCATCGACGAGATCGCATTCCAGACCAACCTGCTGGCCCTCAACGCCGGCGTCGAGGCCGCCCGCGCCGGCGACGCCGGCCGGGGCTTCGCCGTGGTCGCCTCGGAAGTCCGCGCGCTGGCCCAGCGCTCGGCCGAAGCCGCCAAGGAGATCAAGACGCTGATCTCCGCTTCGAGTGAACAGGTGGGCCAGGGCGTGGCCCTGGTGGGCCAGACCGGCGACGCCCTGAACCGCATCGTCGAGCAGGTGGCGGACATCACCACGGTCGTCAGCGAGATCGCGGCGTCCGCCCAGGAACAGGCGACCGGCCTGCACCAGGTGAACACCGCCGTGAACCAGATGGACCAGGTGACCCAGCAGAACGCCGCCATGGTGGAGGAAAGCACCGCGGCCGGGCATTCGCTGGCCAACGAGGCGCTCGCGCTGAAGAAGCTGACGGCGCAGTTCCGCACCTCGGCCAACGGCCAAGGCACGGCCGCGCCCTCGCCCGCCCGCGCGCAGCAGAACCGCCTCGCCGCCGCGTTCTCAGGCCGCTAAGCCGCGCCGCTCACGCACTCGGGCTTGCCCGCCGCTACGGCAGCGGGCGAGGCTGCTGGAAAGCAGACCGAGCGGAGGGCGCCATGGCCATCGACTTCGAGATCCCGGAAGAGGCCAAGGCCGTCCGGCAGAAGGTGCGCGAGTGGGTGCACGACGAGTGCATCCCGGCCGAGAAGCGCCTGATGGACGGCGCCGACTACAAGACCCTGCTGGCCGAGCTGCGCGCCAAGGCCCGGGCGCGGGGCCTGTGGTGCCCCTTCATCCCCAAGGAATACGGCGGCATGGGCCTCGGGCCGCTCGCCAATGCGCTCGTGCAGATGGAGCTGGGCGAGAGCTACCTGGGAGCGCTGTCGATGAACACCCAGGGGCCGGACGACGCCACCATGATGACAATCCTGGCGCACGGCACCGACTTGCAAAAGGAGAAGTACCTCAAGCCGCTGCTGAACGGCGAAAAGCGCGTCTGCTACTCGATGACCGAAAAGGCCGCCGGCGCCGACGCCACCGGCATGCAGACCCGCGCGGTGAAGCAGGGCAACGACGCCTATGTGCTGAACGGCGAGAAGTGGTTCTCATCGGCCGCCAGCGTCGCGGACCTGGCGGTGGTCATGGCCATGACTGACCCCGACGCTCCGCGCCACCAGCGCTATTCCACCTTCATCGTCGAGCTGCCCAACCAGGGCTACACCATCAAGCGCGACATCCCGACCATGGCCCTGGAGGGCCCGCTGACCCACGTCCTGGGCGGCGGCCACTCCGAGGTGGAGATCAAGGACCTCGTCGTCCCCGCCGAGAACCTGCTGGGCGGGGAGGGGAACGGCTTCAACATGGGCCAGCACCGCCTGGCCTACGGCCGCCTGCGCCACGGCATGCATAACGTCGCCATGGCCCAGCGGGCGCTCGACATGGCCACCGAGCGCGTCATCGGCCGTGAGACCTTCGGCAAGCCGCTCGCCGAGCGCCAGGCGGTCCAGTTCATGCTCGCCGAGTGCGCCACCCAGCTCTACATCAGCCGCCTGATGCTGCTGCACATCGCCTACAAGGCGGAAAACGGCCTCGACCTGCGGCAGGAGAACGGCATCGCCAAGGTCTACCTGGCCAACATGGTGCACCACGTGGTGGACACCGCAATCCAGCTGCACGGCTCCCTGGGCTACAGCCTCGATACCCCGCTCGCCCGCTGGTACACCCACATCCGCTCCCAGCGCCTCGTGGACGGCCCGGACGAGGTCCACCGCTGGACCACCGGCCGCAACGTGGTGAAAGCGTTCAAGGCGCACGGCACCACCGCCCCCGCCGCCGGCGGCGACCTGCTTTAGGGGAGCGGGCTTTCGTCACTCCAACGGGATCGTCATCCCCGGGCTTGTCCCGGGGACCCATGATCACGACGCTCGGAGTCTTCGCGCGGCGGGCTGCCCTCCTGCGCGGACCGGGCCCAGCTGAACGAGCTTGTTCTGACCCTGGGCGCTGCCGCCTGACGAGCGCCCGCGTCTCCAAGGCGCGGCGGGAAGAGCCTACCGCTTCGGGCTGGAGAAGACCTTCACCACCTGGTCTTCGAAGGACTCCAGCGGATCAACCTCGAAGGTCGGGTCGAAGGCGGGCGCGTCCCAGCGGTCCACCAGCTTTTCCGCCATATCGAACCAGCTCTCTTTGCGGAAGTTCTCCCGCAGGTCGCCCGGCTTGCCCATGAACTCGTAGTAGTAGGCGCCCTGGAAATCCTGGTGCCAGTAGATGGCCTTGTAGATGTCCTCGCTCACGTAGGGCTTCAGCATCTCGGCCGCGATCGGGCCGTGGTTCGGGATCGACAGCACCTTGCCGATGTCGTGGCAGAGGGCGGCGACCACCTCCTCGTCGCTTGCGCCGTCCCGGCGGGCGAGCGTTCCGGCCATCAGGCTGTGGGTCAGCTGGTTGGCCGCGAAGCCCAGCTGCATGGGCTCCAGACGGCGCAGGGTGTCCATGATCTGCATCGGGGCGGCGGACTGCTGGTGCACGCGGTGCTCCGCGCCGATCACCTTCCAGTGCTCCTGGGTCCCCTGGCGCATGTCGACGAACATGTTGCTCTCCCTGCAGATCTTTGGCTGCAGGGTACGCGGGAAGCGGCCTTCCGGTCCACCTTCCACAGGACCCGATGTTCGTGCGCTTCCGTGCCGCATGGCGCGGCCCGGCGGCCGCACGCTATCAGTGGGGCCTGCAATCATTTTCCGCACCAAGCGCTGGGGGCGTCGCCATGAACATCTCGTCGAAGGAAGCGGCCGAGTGGGGTTCCGCCATCCTGGTGTTCGCCTCCGGCGGCATGGCCGGCCACTATGCGGCGCTCGGCATGAGCCCCATGCAGTGGGCCGGGGCCGCCGCCGCGGTGCTGGGTTCGGTGACGCTCGCAGTCTGCGTCCGCGTGTGGCCCGCCCCGCAGAAGGCCAAGGCCAACGCCAAGGACTGAGGCCCGCCTCGTCCGCCAGACCGACAGGGCCCGCTCCGGCGGGCCTTTTTTCGTCGTGGCGCAGGCCCTCTCCCGATCGCGGAGAGGAGGAGGGGGCGGGTAGGGCGAGACCCGGGGCCTCGCCGCTCCGCCGCTCCGGTCTGCTCGCGGCTACTCCGCCGGTTCCGGCGCTGCCGGCGCCACGGGCGCCACCGGCACCAGGATCTCGCCGCCGGTCTCGCGGAACCGCTTCGACATCTCCGCCATGCCGCTGTCCACCTCGGCGTCCGACAGGTTCTGCGCCCGGGCCGCCTGGCGGATGTCCTGGCTGATCTTCATCGAGCAGAACTTCGGCCCGCACATGGAGCAGAAGTGGGCCGTCTTGAACGCCTCCTTCGGCAGGCTTTCGTCGTGGTAGGCGCGCGCCGTTTCGGGATCGAGGCCGAGGTTGAACTGGTCCTCCCAGCGGAATTCGAAGCGGGCGCGGCTCACCGCGTCGTCCCACATGGCGGCGCCCGGGTGGCCCTTGGCCAGGTCGGCGGCGTGGGCGGCCAGCTTGTAGGTGATGACGCCGGTCTTCACGTCGTCACGGTCGGGGAGCCCGAGGTGCTCCTTCGGCGTCACGTAGCAGAGCATGGCGGTGCCGTACCAACCGATCATCGCCGCCCCGATGGCGCTGGTGATGTGGTCGTAGCCCGGCGCGATGTCGGTGGTGAGCGGGCCGAGCGTATAGAACGGCGCCTCGTGGCAGTGCTTGAGCTGCTCCTCCATGTTGGCCTTGATCTTGTGCATGGCCACGTGGCCGGGGCCTTCGATCATCACCTGGCAGCCGTGCTTCCAGGCCACCTTCGTCAGCTCGCCCAGGGTCCTGAGCTCGGCGAACTGCGCCTCGTCATTGGCGTCCGCCGTGGAGCCGGGCCGCAACCCGTCGCCCAGGCTGAACGACACGTCGTAGGCCCGCATGATCTCGCAGATCTCTTCGAAGTGCTCGTAGAGGAAGCTCTCGCGGTGGTGCGCCAGGCACCACTTGGCCATGATCGAGCCGCCGCGCGAGACGATGCCCGTCACCCGCTTGGCGGTCAGCGGCACGAAGGGCAGGCGAACGCCGGCGTGGATGGTGAAGTAGTCCACGCCTTGTTCGGCCTGTTCGATCAGGGTGTCGCGGAACACCTCCCAGTTCAGGTCCTCGGCGATCCCGCCCACCTTCTCCAGCGCCTGGTAGATCGGCACCGTGCCGATCGGCACCGGGCTGTTGCGGATGATCCAGTCGCGGATGTTGTGGATGTTGCGGCCGGTGGACAGGTCCATGACCGTGTCCGCGCCCCAGCGGGTGGCCCAGACCAGCTTGTCCACCTCGTCGTCGACGGTGGAGAGCACCGCCGAGTTGCCGATGTTGGCGTTGATCTTCACCAGGAAGTTGCGGCCGATGGCCATCGGCTCCAGCTCCCCGTGGTTGATGTTGGCCGGGATGATGGCGCGTCCGCGGGCCACCTCCTGGCGCACGAACTCGGGCGTCACGAAGTCGGGGATCGAGGCCCCGAAGTCCTCGCCGTCGCGGACGCAGGGGCTGGACTGCTCGCGGCGCAGGTTCTCGCGGATCGCCACATATTCCATCTCGGCGGTGATGATGCCGGCCCGGGCGTACTCCAGCTGGGTGACCAGCTTGCCGGGCTTGGCGCGGTAGACCCTGCGGCCGGTGTCGGGGAAGGCGGGCGCCAGGTGCTGGCCGCTCGCGCCGCCGTTGTCCTCCGGCTTCACCTGCCGCGGCTCGGCCACCACCTCCACGTCGCCGCGGGCCACGACGAAGGGCTCGCGGGTGCGGGGCAGGCCCTTGCGGATGTCGATGCTCGCCGCCGGGTCGGTGTAGGGGCCCGAGGGGTCGTAGATCGTCACCGGCGGCTCGTTGGCGCTCGGGTGGACCGCCACCTCGCGGAACGGGACCCGCAGGTCCGGGAACAGCTCGCCCGAGGCGTAGACCTTGCGCGAGCCCGGGCGCTCCCCGGTGGGGATGGCGGCGTCGAGCTTTCCGGCGGGCTTGTTCATGGCGCGTGGTCTCCGTGTGGCGGACGGATCACGGGCGTCAGGTCGGACGGAAAGCGCCTTCCCTTCGCCGGCATGACCCGGATCAGGTTCGACGGGTCGTGGGCTCGCCCACCTCTCAGCCGCCTGCGCGCGGCCCCCCGAGGACGCCGGCGACGCTACGCCTGAAGGCCCGGGCGCGCCAGACCAAATGCGGGGCGGAACGCCGTTCAGCGTGGCAAGTTGAGCCAGCAGGAGGAATGCCCATGAAGCTCGCCCTGGTTCTCGCCGCGGGCGCCGCCGCCGTCCTGTCCGGCTGCGCGCCCAGCTCCTATCCGCCCCCGCCGCCGCCCGGCGCGATGATGCCGCCGCCGCCGCCGCCGCCTCCGGCCGGCGCCTTCCTGGCCGGCGGCGACTGCTTCCGCACCTCCGACATCCGCAACCACACCATCGGCGACGATCGCACCCTCTACCTCGACGTCCAGGGCCGCGGCGCCTATCGGGTGGGGATGTCCGGCGCTTGCCTGGCCGGCGCCAGCTCCAGCGACCCGCTGGTGATGCGCCAGCCGCCCGGCAGCCCGATCGCCTGCCGGCCCATTGACCTCGACATTTCCATCAGCCGCAGCGGCTTCCGCAGCCCGTGCATCGTTGAGTCCATCGTCCGGCTCACGCCCGCCGAGGTCGAGGCCCTGCCGCCGCGGTTGCGGCCGTAGGGATTGAGGTCTAGGGCGGGGGCATGCACCTCGCCCGCTTCAATCCCGTCCGCTTCGCCCATCTGCCCACCCCGCTGGAGCCGCTGCCCCGGCTGACCGAGGCGCTCGCCGGCTCGCCCGGCGGCGGCCCGATGGTCTGGATCAAGCGCGACGACGCCACCGGCCTGGCCGGCGGCGGCAACAAGACCCGCAAGCTCGAGTACCTGCTGGGCGACGCGCTGGCCAACGACGCCACCGTCCTGGTGACCCAGGGCGCCGTCCAGTCGAACCATGTGCGCCAGACCGCCGCCGCCGCGGCCCGCTTCGGCCTGGGCTGCGAGGTGATCCTGGAGCACCGCACGGGCTCCGAGGCCCACGACTACAACCGCTCGGGCAACGTCCTGCTGGACGAGCTGCTGGGCGCGCGCATCCGCACCGTCCCCGGCGGGACCGACATGAACCAGGCGCTCGCCGAGGTGGCCGCCGAGGTCGCCGAGCGCGGCGAGCGACCGTACGTCATCCCCGGCGGCGGCTCGAACATCATCGGCGCCCTCGGCTACGCCGAGTGCGCCCTGGAATTGGTCAACCAGGCCAATGAGTTAGGTCTTGAGGTCGACCGCATCGTCACCGCCACGGGGTCGGCGGGGACCCATGCCGGCTTGGTCGCAGGCCTGGCGGTGATGGGCGCCGACATCCCGGTGCTCGGCATCGGCGTCCGGGCGCCCAAGGACGTCCAGGAAGCCAACGTCTTCCGCCTGGCCCAGGACACCGCCGACCTGCTCGGCCACCGCGACCGCGTCACCCGCGACATGGTGGTGGCGAACACCGACTACGTCGGCGAGGGTTACGGCCTGATCGACCAGGCCGTCATCGACGCCCTGACGCTCGCGGCCCGCACGGACGGCATCCTCCTGGACCCGGTGTACTCCGGCAAGGCCATGAAGGGCCTGATCGACCTGGCCCGGAAGGGCGAGTTCGACGGCGAGACAGTGGTCTTCCTGCACACCGGCGGCGCCCAGGGCCTGTTCGGCTATCAGACCGAGCTGGAAGGGCGGATGGGATGAGGGAGAGCCTGACGCTCGGCGTCCTGGGTGGCATGGGCCCGGCGGCGACGCTGGACTTTCTCGCCAAGCTGCAGGCCTACACCCCCGCCGAGCGCGACCAGGACCACATCCGCGTGCTGGTCGACATCAACCCCAAGGTGCCTGATCGCAACGTGCCGGGCTCCGGCGCCGGCGCTGTGCTGGCCGAGATGGCCGGCGCGCTGCAAGGCGCGGGCGCCGACGTGCTGGCCATCGCCTGCAACACCGCCCACGCCCACGCCGCCCTGATCCAGCGCGCCTCCGGCCTGCCGCTCATCGACATGATCGAGACGGGCGCCCGCGCCGCCCGCGAGACCGGCGCCATGCGCGCGGGGGTCCTGGGCACCAAGGGCGGCATCCGCCTCTACCGCGAGTACCTGGCCGCCCAAGCGATGAGCCCCGTCGTCCTGTCGCCGGAACGGCAGGAGGCCTTCATGGAGGTGCTCTATCGCATCAAGGCCGGCGACCTCGGCGACGACGTGCGGACGGCGATGAAGGCGTTCGCCGACGAACTGGTGTCGCAAGGGGCGGAGGTGGTGGTGGCCGGCTGCACGGAGGTGCCGCTGGTGCTGCGGCAGGACGATCTGCGGGTCGATTTTGTGGATCCGGGCGACCTGCTGGCGCGCCGCTGCGTGGCCATCTGCCTGGGCTACGAGCCGGTCCCGCAGGCGCTGGGCGCCTAGGCCCGGGTCATCGTGAACTGGGCGGGCTTCAGAGCGCGGGGCGTGAAGCGCGCCACGGCCAGTCCCCCGCGGAACCAGTCGACCCGGTTCATGCGCACCCCGACAGACGTGCGTCCCGGCCCCTGGGCCGTGAAGGCCACCTGCGCCTCGGCCTGCAGCTCGCCGTTGACGAAGCTCGCGTAGCGGCGTCCGTCGCAGACCTGGGCCACGTGACACCACCGCCCCAGCGGGTGGACCTTCTCCGGCGCGATGAGCGTCTGGTTGTAGCCCGGCCCCTTGATGAAGGCGTCCAGGTACCAGCCGGCGTCCGTAACCCGCACCTCGAACAGCATGCGCGTGCCGCCCGACACGTCGGCCGAGGCGGGCAGGGCGGGCTCTTCCGCCAGGTGCAGCCAGCGCTGCTCGAACCGCCCGCCGTCAGGGCGCACGATCGCCTCGATCGTGAAGGCGCGGGCGCCCGCGAGCGGGTGGTGCGGCAGGACCAGCCCGTCATCCATGCCGTCGAAGGCGAGGGCTCGCCCGAACGGCCCGGCCGTGAAGGCAGGCGCGCCCAGCACCTCCGGCCTCAGGCCGGCGAGCGCCTCGAGATTGTTGAACCGCCAGGTCTGGGCTCGGGGCGCGGCAGGCTGTGCGAGGGCGTTGGAGGACGCCAGGGCCGCGCCGGCCCCGAGCAGCAGATCGCGGCGCCGAGGCCGGCGGGCGGTGGAGGAAACCATGCCGAATGCCAGGCCGGGCGGCGATCGCTGTCAAGTTGCCGTTTCGGCGACGCGGCTCAACGGCGCAGCTCGATGATGTCGAGCGTCGACTCCACCTTTGGGAATGGCAGCACCAGCCGCCAGCGCTGCGGACCGATCCGCTCCACCACGCCGATTTGGTCGCGCTCCGGGTCCCGCCCGTACACCGCCGGACCCTCGTCACCCCAGGCTACGGCTCCGAGGTAGACGAGCCGGCGGCGGTTCTCGGGATAGAGGTTGCCCATGGGCCGTTGCGAACCCGTCGTCTTGGTGAGCGTGAGGTCGCCTCCGGGCGAGAGCGCGACCTTGCAGGTGAACCAGCCGTAAGCGATCACGCCCGCCCCGCTGCCCGTTTCGCCGGAGCCCAGCTTGATGGTCCGGCATTGGTAGGTCCCCGGCGTCGGTTCCGGGCGCGAGGGCAGGGCTGCGCGCGGATCTGCGACTGGCCCCAGGGCCTTCAGCTCGCGGGAGTGTCTGACCCGGGCCTGCGCGAGCGCCTGGCGCCAGGCCTCATCCAGGCCGCCGAGCCGCCGCCTGTCCTCTCGGGTGGCGTCGCTTCTCCAGTCGGCCGAGGCGGCCAGGACCACAGCCGGCATGGACAGCACGGCGATGGTCAGGGTGAACGGCAGCAGCGGATGGCGCATCGAGGGACTCCAGATATGCGAGAGCTATCCGCGTCCAGCTGAACCTCTGATGACGCCGTGCCTCAGCCGGCGACGTGGATCACGGCCTGAACGACAACGCTCCAGAACGCGGCGCAGACCGCGAGCGCGGCGGCGAGGCCAAGCAGCCGCCGCGGCCGGAAGCCGGTGCGGCGGCGTGGTCTCGGACCTTCCATGGCGCAAGCGGCCAGCACTTGCGGCGCGACTGAGGGTCGGTGGCTGAACGCGCGAGCGCCTCGGGGGTGCGGAGCGTTGAGAGAGAGGGTCATGCGTCCATCCTCCGGGTGGGTGGACGTGCCATATGGCTCATCGGAGGCGCGGTGGCGCTTCCGCAAAACTACAGTAGCGCCGGCGACGGCCTACATCTCGATTTCCACCGGCACCGCGACCCGGCCTCAAGCCGCGACGGGCCCTCCGTGCGGCCTCCATAGCGCATCGTGTGGAAAGGGCGGCTCCGTCGCCGGAGCCGCCCCTCTGCTATCCCGATGGAAGGCGTGTTTACGGCTGGGTGGTGGCGTCAGCCGGGGTTTCCGCCGCGCCCGAAGGGTCCGAGCCGGTCTCCGTTTCCGCGGGCAGGGTCGGCGGCGTGGCCGGAATGGCGGGGGCAGCCGTCGCTTCCGGCGTCACCGGCGCGCTGGCGGCCGGGGCCGCCGCGCCGCCGCTCACCGCCGAATAGGGCTGCGGCCCGGTGGGCAGGGTCGCGGTGGTGCTGGCGTTCACGCCCACTTCACCGGCCGAGGCGGCGACCGCCGGGCGGGTGCGCGTCGTGGCGCGGGCCGTTGTCGGAGTGGTGCGGCGCTCGCTGACGGCGGCGCGCTCGCCGGACCCGGCGTTCACGGCCGGCGGGGCGCTCTCGTTGGCGGCCATCTGGGTCGGCGCCGTCGAAGCCATCGGGGCCGCGGCCGAGGTCGCGGCGGCCATCTCGGACGGCTCGCCTGGCGCGAGCTCGGCGACGCCCTGCTCGTTGGGTTGGCTGGCGTACCAACCCCCGGCGGCCAGGCCGCCCAAGGCCACTACGCCGGCGGCCAGGGCCGCGGCGGGGACGCCGCCCTTCTTCTTGGCGGTGGTCGTACGGGTCCGGGTCGGCGCGGCCATCATGGGTTCCGAGGCCGTGGTGGTGGCGGTGTGGTTGGCGCTGCTATGGCCGGAGCTGATCGGCCGGTCCATGGCGCTGCCGAGACCGACGCTGGCGGCCGCGCCCATCGCGGGACCTGTATGCGTCGAGGTCATTGGGCGCTCGCTCGTCGAGCCAACGGTGTGCTCGGCTGTGGAGGCCGTGGGGGTCGAGGTCGCTTCGCTGCTGGTCGAGGCGCCGCCAGACGCGGCCGGCGCGCTGCGGCCGAAGCCGCTGCGGCGCTTCTTGCCATTGCGCTCCCAGACCGGCGTCGCGGCGAACAGGGAGTCCCCGCTCTCGGTCGGTCCGCCAGGAGTCTGGGAAGACGGCGTGTAGTTCATGGACATGATCAGTCCCTCCAGGAAATCTCGTGGACCCGGAAACTCACCCATGCCCAAGCCGGTTCCGCAATCGTGATGAGTCGAGCTTGGCCATTGTAGACTAGGTGGTGACTGTCCGGCGCGTCGATGCCTGTGTAAGGCCACCGGGTTTACTTTGCGATACAGTGGCCTAGTCGATCCATTGCCTCCCGCTTCTGAGCCAAGAAGGCGGAAATCTGGCCAGCGTCGCCGTAGAAAGACCTTATTCAGGCGGGGGTCGGGGTCCGGCGCCCTGCTGACGAGATCCCCTGCCTTGAGCTCGCCTGTGGCGCGAACGTCGCGCCCTTCGCTTCGCCGCGCAGGTGTGACCATCCGCGCGCTGCCGATTGCTTGACCCGCCCCGGCGGCGTTCGCCAAGGTCCGCGCTCCAGGTCGGAGGGGATGATGCGCCTTAAGGCAAGGCTTCAGCGCGAGTGGCGTTTCGTGCGTGGGCTGAACCGGACCCTGAAGCGCGTGAAATCTGTGGCGCCCGACAGCGCCAATCTGATCTGCGATGACCTGCAGGCGGCGGTGGAGCGGTTCAGGGAGCGGCCGGCGATCACCTTCGAGGGGCGCACGGTCACCTTCGGCGAGATGGACGCTATCGCCAACCGTTTCGCCCACTGGGCCAAGGGGCTGGGCATCCGGCGCGGCCAGACGGTGGCGCTCTTCATGCCGAACCGGCTGGAATACTTCTGCGTCTGGTACGGACTGTCCAAGATCGGGGTGGTCACGGCGCTCATCAACAACCAGCTCGCCGGACTCCCGCTGGCCCACTGCCTGAACATCTCGCAGGCCAACCACGTGATCGTCGACGCTGAGACGTCGCCGGCGTTCGCGGCGGCGCGCGACCTGCTCGAGCGCACGGTGCAGCAGTGGGTGCTCGGGCCCGCCACAGGCGACCAGCGCGACCTGGTTCAGGCGCTGAAGAGCTGCTCGATGCTGCCGCCGGACCGCGGGGTGCGCGAGGACGTGCGCGCGCGGGACACGGCCCTGCTGATCTTCACCTCCGGGACAACCGGCCTGCCGAAGGCGGCTCGGGTGACCCATCAGCGCGCGCAGCTCTACATGCGCGGCTTCGCAGGAGCCACGAACGCGCGCGCCACAGACCGCATCTATGTCACCCTGCCGCTCTACCACGCCACCGGGGGGCTCTGCGCCTTGGGCGCGGCTTTCCTGAACGGGGGCTCCGTCGTGCTGCGGCGCCGCTTCTCGGCCAGCCATTTCTGGGACGAGGTGGCGGCCGAGGGGTGCACGATGTTCGTCTACATCGGCGAGCTCTGCCGCTACTTGGTGAACGCTCCCGAGCACCCCGACGAGGCGCGGCACAAGATCCGCCTCGCTTTCGGAAACGGGCTCCGCCCCGACGTCTGGCCTGAGCTGAAGCGCCGCTTCCGCATCCCGGATATCCTCGAGTTCTACGGCTCGACGGAAGGCAACGTCAGCATGTTCAACTTCGATGGCCGGGAGGGGGCGATCGGCCGGGCGCCCAAGTGGCTGCGAAAGCGGTTCAACATCCGCCTGGTGCAGTTCGACGTCGACACCGAGCAGCCGATCCGCGGCCCGAACGGCTTCTGCATCGAGTGCGGGCCAGGCCAGATCGGCGAGTGCATTGGCCGCATCGGCACGGACGCGCGCTCCGACTTCACCGGCTACGTCGACCGCGCCGCGTCCGAGAAGAAGGTGCTGCGGGACGTCTTCGAGAAGGGCGACCGCTGGTTCGCCACCGGCGACCTGATGCGCATGGACGGAGACGGCTACCTCTATTTCGTCGACCGGATCGGCGACACCTTCCGCTGGAAAGGCGAGAACGTGTCCACGAACGAGGTCGCTGAACGGCTGCTCGCGGCCCCCGGCGTTCTCGAAGCCAACGTCTATGGTGTCGCAGTGGACGGGGCGGACGGCCGTGCGGGGATGGCCGCGCTGGTGGTGTCGCCCGAATTCGACATCAAGACGCTCGGCGAGCACGTGTCCCGCGAGCTGCCGTCCTACGCCCAGCCTCTGTTCATCCGGATCCTGCCGGAGCTCACCACCACCGGCACCTTCAAGCTGCGCAAGGTGGACCTCGTGTCCGACGGCTACGACCCCGGCAAGATCAAGGGGCCGCTCTTCTTCCACGATCCCAAGAAGGGCTACGTGAAGGTCACCAAGGCCGTGTTCGAGAAGATCGGGTCTGGCGGAGTCAAGGTCTGACCGAGGCGCACCAAACCGCCTGACCCGCGCAAGACGCCCGGCGTGAGGCCCGCCGACGGCGTCTGCGAAACGTCGCGCTCACACCTGGCCCGAAGCGTCCTATATGTGCGCCATGCTCGCTTCTCCGGCCCTCAAGGGCGCCGCCCTGATCAAGGATGAGGTCAAACGCCTGCCCGACCGGCCCGGCGTGTACCGCATGGTCGGCGAGGATGGTGAGGTGCTCTACGTCGGCAAGGCGCGGAGCTTGAAGAAGCGGGTCCTCCAGTACGCCCAGGGGCGCTTCCACACCCAGCGGATCGCCCACATGGTCGATCTGACGCGCTCGATGGAGTTCGTCACCACCCAGACCGAGACGGACGCCCTGCTGCTCGAGATCAATCTGATCAAGCAGCTGAAGCCGCGCTTCAATGTTCTTCTGCGCGACGACAAGAGCTTCCCCGAGATCGTCATCCGCCGCGATCACGAGGCGCCCCAGCTGCGCAAGCACCGGGGCGCGCATACGATCAAGGGCGAGTACTTCGGTCCCTTCGCCAGCGCCTGGGCGGTGAACCGCACGCTCAACACCCTGCAGAAGGCTTTCCTTCTGAGGTCGTGCTCGGACAGCGTCTACGACACCCGCACCCGGCCGTGCATGTTGCACCAGATCCGCCGCTGCTCGGCGCCGTGCACCGGCCTCGTCAGCCTGGAGGACTACAACGGCCTAGTCGACCAGGCTCAGGCCTTCCTGCGCGGCAAAAGCCGGGCGGTGATGTCCAAGCTGGCGGAGGAGATGCAGGCGGCGTCGGATGACCTGGAGTTCGAGCGCGCCGCGCGCCTGCGCGACCGGATCCGGGCGCTGGCCTCCATCGCGCAGGAGCAGCAGATCAACCCCGAGACGGTGGACGAGGCCGACGTCTTCGCCCTGCACGCCGAGGGCGGCCAGGCCTGCGTGCAGGTGTTCTTCTTCCGGGCCGGCCAGAACTGGGGCAACCGCGCCTACTTCCCGCGCGTCGACAGGACGGATGAGGACGTGGACGTGATGAGCGCCTTCCTCGGCCAGTTCTATGACGACAAGCCGATCCCGCGGATGATCCTGGTGAACATCGAGCCCAGCGACTGCGCCCTGCTGGCCGAGGCCTTTTGCCAGAAGTCGGGCCGGCGGGTGGAGATCAGCCGTCCGCAGCGAGGCGAGAAGAAGAAGCTGGTGGACCACGCGCTGACCAACGCGCGTGAGGCGCTGGGCCGGAAGATGGCCGAGAGTTCGGCGCAGTCGAAGCTGTTGGCCGGCGTCTGCGAGGCGTTCGGCCTTGAGGGGCAGCCCGAGCGGATCGAGGTCTACGACAACAGCCACATCATGGGCACCAATGCGGTCGGAGGCATGATCGTGGCGGGCCCGGAGGGCTTCCAGAAGAACCAGTACCGGAAGTTCAATATCCGTTCGACGGAGCTCACCCCCGGCGATGACTACGGGATGATGCGAGAGGTGCTGCGCCGCCGCTTCTCGCGCCTGGTGAAGGAAGAGGAGGAGGGCAACGAGGCCATCCGCCCCGACCTGGTGCTGATCGACGGCGGCGCGGGCCAACTGGCCGCGGCTGTGGAGATCATGGCCGACCTGGGCGTCGACGACGTCCCGGTGGTCGGGGTGGCGAAGGGGCCAGATCGGGACGCAGGGCTGGAGAGGTTCTTCATCCCGGGCAAAGAGCCGTTCATGCTCGAGCCCAAGAGCCCGGTTCTCTACTATCTGCAGCGTCTCCGCGACGAGGCGCACCGCTTCGCCATCGGCAGCCATCGCACACGTCGTGCGATGGACATGAAGAAGAACCCCTTGGACGAGATCGAGGGCGTCGGACCCGGGCGGAAACGAGCCCTGTTGCACACGTTCGGTTCGGCGCGCGGCGTCTCGCGGGCTTCGGTCGAGGACCTCGCCAAGGTCGAAGGCGTCAGTCTGCCTCTGGCTCAGCGGATCTACGCCTTCTTCCATAAAGCCTAGGGCGTGTGAGGGCAAACGGCTAAGCTTGACGGGAACGAAGCACAGGCCGGATACGCTCAAGCCCGCATGAAGTCGCTGCCGAACATCCTAACGTCGCTGCGCCTGGTCCTGGCGCTGTTCATGTTCCTGGCGCTGGCCGCCGCGGCGGGAGCCATCCCGGTCATATCGGACGACCTGCCGCCGGAGACCCAGTTCGCCCTCGAGCGTTGGGCGGTCTACGCCTTCGTCATTGCCGCGGTCACTGACTTCTTCGACGGCTGGCTGGCGCGCCGGCTGAACGCCACCAGCGTCTGGGGCGCCATCCTCGACCCGATCGGCGACAAGGTGCTGGTCTGCGGCGCGGTGCTGGGCCTGCTCGCACTCGGCCCCCAGCCAATGGTGGTGGTGCCAGCCGGCCTGATCCTGTTCCGCGAGTTCACCGTCAGCGCGCTGCGCGAAGTGGGCGCTGGCCGCGGCGTGAAGCTCCCGGTCACCCTGCTCGCGAAGTGGAAGACCACGCTCCAGCTCACAGCGCTGGCGCTGGAGCTGGTCGTGGCGTCGTGGGGCGCCTTCAGCTTCCCCGCGGAGTGGCAGGTGGGCTTCGCCCTCTTTGCGCACGGCCTGTTCTGGCTGGCCGCGGTGGTGACGCTGATCACGGGCGCCCAGTACTGGGAACAGACCCGGAAGGCGCTTGGCGCCTAGGCGGTGCCCTTGGGCGCCTTGGCGACTTGCTCCTCGCGCCAGGATTTCTCCTGGTCCATCACCTCGTCGGAGACGTAACCCTCGAAGTCCTCCGGCTCGTGGAACGGGCGCAGCTCCACTTCCCCGTCATCAAAGGGAATTCGGCGGGCCCACGACAGAGCCTCATCCATGTCCTTGCACTGGATGATCCAGTACCCGGCGATCAGTTCCTTCGTCTCAGCGAAGGGGCCATCGGTGACGACGGTGTTGCCGCGGCCTTCGAAGCGTACCCGCTTGCCGGCCGAGCTGGGCTTCAGGCCGGCGCCGTCCAGCAGCACGCCAGCGGCGATCAGTTCATTGTTGAACTCGGCCATCTCGGCGAACATCCGTTCAGCGTCAGGCGGGAACTCGCCGGCTTCCGAGAGCGGCGTGGCCTTCACGATCATCAGGTAGCGCATCGTCGTTCTCCCTGGTCCTCGGTGGTGGTCTCTCCGAAGGACGAACGACAGTCCGGCCTTCCGACAACCGCCGTCAACATTCCGCGAGATTGACCGCCAGGCCGCCGAGCGAGGTCTCCTTGTAGATGGCGCTCATGTCCTCGCCGGTGCGCTTCATGGTGGCGATCACCTTGTCGAGGCTGACGGTGTGGCGGCCGTCGCCCAGCAGCGCCAGGCGGGCGGCGTCGATGGCCTTCACCGCGCCCATGGCGTTCCGCTCGATGCAGGGGATCTGCACCAGGCCGCCGATCGGGTCGCAGGTGAGGCCGAGGTTGTGCTCCATGGCGATCTCGGCGGCGTTCTCGATCTGGGCGTTCGAGGCGCCCATGGCGGCGGCGAGCCCGGCGGCCGCCATGGAGCAGGCGACGCCCACCTCGCCCTGGCAGCCCACCTCGGCGCCGGAGATCGAGGCGTTGGTCTTGTAGAGGGCGCCGATGGCTCCCGCGGTGAGCAGGAAGGTGCGGCGCTTCTCGGCCGTCCCCTGGTGGAAGCGGTCGTAGTAGCGCAGCACAGCGGGCAGCAGGCCGGCCGCGCCGTTCGTGGGGGCGGTGACGACGCGGCCGCCGGCGGCGTTCTCCTCGTTCACCGCCAGGGCCCAGAGGTTCACCCAGTCGAGGGCCGCCAGAGGATCGGCGATGCGGCGATCGGCGTCGGCCATCAGGTTCTGCCAGACCTGGTTGGCCCGGCGCTGGACCTTCAGCCCTCCGGGCAGCACGCCGTCGACGCGCAGGCCCCGGTCGATGCAGGCGTACATGGCGGCGGCGATGGCATCGAGGCCGTCGTTGATCTCCTGCTCGGAGCGCAGCGCCTTCTCGTTCTGGAACATCAGCTCGGCGATGGAGAGGCCGGCCATGGCGGCCCGCTGGAGGAGCTCGTCGCCGGAGGCGAAGGGGTGGGGGACTTCGGGGCCGGAGACGGTGGGGGTGTTCTGCCCCATCTCGTCCTCGTCGCGGATGAAGCCGCCGCCGATGGAGAAGTAGGTCCGCTCGGCGATGAGGGCGGACTCGGCGTCGTAGACCGCGAACTTGAGGGCGTTGGGGTGCTGGGGAAGGCGGGTGCGGCCGGCCCAGACGAGGTCGCGGGCCTCGTCGAAGGCGACCTCGTGGCGGCCCGCGAGGACGAGGCGGCCCTCCTGGCGGATGGCCGCCAGGGCCTGGTCGGCGGCGTCGGGGTCGAGGGTGCGGGGCTCGAAGCCCGCCAGGCCGAGCAGGACGGCGCGGTCGGTGGCGTGACCGCGGCCGGTGAGGGCCAGGGAGGCGTAGAGCGTGGCTTCGACGCGCTGGACGCGGCCCAGGCGCTCGCCCAGCCAGTCCAGGAAGCGGGCGGCGGCGGTCATGGGGCCCATGGTGTGCGAGCTGGAAGGCCCGACGCCGAGCTTGAAGAGGTCGAAGACGCTGACGTTCATCCGCCCCATAAACGCGCAATCCGCGCAAGGCTCAACCGCCGTCAGGCCGGCGGGCGGAAGGTTCTTGCGCGCCGCCTCAGCTCATGGGGTTGGGCGGCGGCGCCGGGTCGCCGGGCAGGGGGATGAACTCGGCGTCGTCGGCGTCCGGCAGCTTCATTCGGCCGGCGCGCCAGTCGGCCTTGGCCTGCTCGATTCGCGCCTTGGACGAGGACACGAAGTTCCACTCGATGAAGCGCTCGCCGACGGGTTCGCCGCCCAGCAGCATGACCATGGCGGGCGTCACGGCGGTGAACAGCACCGGCTGGCCCGGCGCGAAGACCAGCATCTGGCCTTCGTGGAATTGGCGGCCGTCCACCTCGACGACCCCTTGCGCCACATAGGCCGCGCGCTCGGGATACTCGGCCGGCAGCTGCGCCTGGGCGCCGGCCTGCAGCCGCCAGTGGACGTAGAACATGGGCGAGCGCACCGGCACGACCGACTTGGCGCCGAACGCCTCGCCAGCGATCAGCCGCGCCCAGAGGCCGCCGGCTTCGTAGGTGGGGAGGCCTTCCGGGTCGTGGTGGCTGAAGCCCGGGTCGATTTCCTCGTCCTCCCGGGGAAGGGCGATCCAGGTCTGGATGCCGTTCATCCGGCCCCCGTGGGCGCGAAGGTGCTCGAACCGCTCGGAGTGGGTGATGCCGCTGCCGGCCGTCATCCAGTTGACCTCGCCCGGCCGGATCGGCTGGACCGCGCCCACGCTGTCGCGGTGGGTCATCTCGCCCTCGAACAGGTAGGACAGGGTGGAGATGCCGATGTGCGGGTGAGGCCGCACGTCCACCTCGCGGCCGAAGCCGGCCTGGAACTCGGCGGGGCCCATGTGATCGAAGAAGATGAAGGGGCCGACCATGCGCCGCCCGGCGTAGGGCAGCACACGGCCGACCTCGAAGCCGCCGAGGTCCTTCCGCCGCTGGTCGATGACAAGCTCGATCATGGTCGCTCCGACGCTCCATTCGTACGCAATCTGGGCCGCGTCCCTGGCCATGCCGCCGGTTCGTTGCCGTGGCCAGCGGTTTCGCTAAGGTCGCCGTCCATTTCGGGGGACGTACCATGAAGCGTGCAGCGGGTCTGGCGGCGATGCTGGCTCTGGCGGCCGGTGGGGCCAGCGCCCAGGGCTGGCCGGTGGCGGCCGACATCCCGAAGCCCGCGCCCGTGGCGCTTGGCCTGGCCGGCGAGGGCGTGGACATCACGCGCTACCTGCTGGTCCGGGGGGCCAGCGCCTTCGACCTGTCGGCGGACGGTCAGACCGTCTTCTACACCACCAACGTCACAGGCGACCCGCAGCTGTGGAGCGCGCCGGCCGCGGGCGGTTGGCCCACTCAGCTGACCTTCGGCTCGGGTATCGACTCGATGCTGGCCCTGCCGGACGGCGGCGTGGTCTACGGCGCCGACACCGGCGGCGACGAACGCCAGGGCTTCTATGTGCTGTCGCCGGACGGCCGGCGCGAGCGAGTGCTGATCGCCAAGTCGGAAGCCTTCCGCGAGATCGGCGACGTGTCCCACGACGGGCGGGTGGTCTACGCCTCGACCGAGCGCAACGGGCGCGACTTCGACATCTATGTGGCCGACCTCGCCACCGGGGCTTCGAAGCGGGTTTACGAGGGCTCGTTCGGCTTCCTGCCGCGCGCCTGGCAGCCCGGCGGGCCCCACGTGGTGGTCACCGAGGTGCGCGGCGAAGACGGCGCCGACCTGCACCTGCTGAATGTCGACACCGGCAAGATGGAGCTGCTGTTCCGGCCGAAGCAGGCGGCCAACTTCGACGGTTTCGAGTGGCTGCCGGACGGCTCCGGGTTCTTCCTGGTGTCGAACCTGGATCGCGAGTTCCAGAACCTGGCCTTCTATGACCTCAAAACCCGCAAGATCCGCTTCCTGGAGGCGGAGTCGCACGACGCCACGAACGTCTCGCTGAGCGGCGACGGGCGCTACCTGGCCTGGGTGAGCGAAGTGGAGGGCTACAGTCGCCTGTCCGTGCTCGACCGTCAGACCAATCGCAAAGTGGATGCGCCGGCCCTGCCGCGCGGGGTCTACGACATGCGCTTCGCCGAGCACGCGCCGGTGCTGGGCGTCCGGGTGACCGGCGCGCAGGCGGCCGGGGAGGTGTTCACCTGGAACGTGGCGACGGGGGCCTTGTCGCGGCCGGTCGCCACCAGCTGGGCTGGCCTCGACCCGGCCACGATGGTCACGCCCGAGGCGATCACCTTCAAGGCGCGCGACGGCGTGACGGTGCGTGGGCTGTTCTATGCGCCGAAAGCTTCCCCCGGCGGAGGCAAGCCGCCCCTCGTTCTGCATGTCCACGGCGGGCCGAGCGCCCACGCCGTGCCCGGCTTCTCACCGCACCTGCAGTACTTCGCGGCCCGCGGCATGGCGGTGCTGGACCTGAACTACCGCGGCTCCACCGGCTACGGAAAAACCTACGCCCACCTGAACGACAAGCGGCTGCGGGTGAAGGAGCTGGGCGATCTGGCAGACGCGGTGGCCTACATGCGCAGCACAGGCCGGGTGGACCCCGCGAAGGCGGCGGTGATGGGCGGCTCCTACGGCGGCTACCTGACCAATGCCGCGCTGGGCGCCTATCCAGACCTGTTCGTGGCGGGGGCCTCGTTCGTGGGCGTCAGCGACTGGGTGAAGGCCTTGGAAGGCGCCTCGCCGGCCCTGAAGGCCTCCGACCGGCAGGAGTATGGCGACATCGACGACCCGAAGGACCGGGCGTTCTTCGCCTCGATCTCGCCAATCAACAACGCCGGCAAGATCCGCACGCCGCTGCTGGTTGAGCACGGGGCCAACGATCCGCGCGACCCGGTGACCGAGTCGGATCGGTTCGTGGAGGCGGTGCGCAAGGCCGGGACCGAGGTGGTCTACCTGCGCTTCCCCGACGAGGGGCACTCGGTGGTGAACCTGGCCAACCGCGTGCACATGTGGCGCCGCGTGGCCGCCTTCCTGGAGGAGAAGTTCGGGATGGCGCGGCCTTAGGGGCCGCCAGCTCTCCTCACGAACCAACGCCCCCTGAGGC
The DNA here is from genome assembly GCF_036563385.1 of Phenylobacterium sp. Taxonomy (GTDB): domain Bacteria; phylum Pseudomonadota; class Alphaproteobacteria; order Caulobacterales; family Caulobacteraceae; genus Phenylobacterium. The sequence continues at coordinate 393,895 of NZ_DATCML010000011.1, read as the reverse complement.
CGCTCTTCCCGGGGGGCGGCTTCGGGCTCAGCTTGGGCCCCGGCTTTCGCCGGGGTGAGCGGAACGGGGGAGGGAGCCTGCCTCAGCCTTGTGCGGAGACGTACGGGCTGACGAGCCCAAGCGGCGCGGCCGTCGTGTGCTTCACCGAGCGGATGACGATCCGGCTCTCGATGTTGGAGACGAGGCCCAGCGACAGGATCTTGTCGCGCAGGAAGTCGTCGAACGCGTGCATGTCGCGGGTCACGATACGCAGCTCGTAGTCCGCGGCGCCGGTGACGGTGGCGCACTGCACCACCTCGGGCAGCTTGCCGATGGCGGTCTCGAAGGCGTCGAGGTTGTCCTTGGTCGGTAGGGAAAGCTTGACGGTGCAGTAGACCTCGAAGCCGAGCCCCAGGCGCTCGCGGTCAAGGATGGTCACCCGGCGCTGGATCACGCCGGCGTCCTCCAGGCGTTTGATGCGCCGCCAGCAGGGACTGGACGACAGGCCGACGCGCTCGGCGATCTCGGCGACGGACAGGCCGGCGTCGTGCTGGATCAGGTCCAGGATCTTGGCATCCACGGCGTCGAGCACCTCGGACAAGTTTTCCTCCTTCTCTCGGGGCCAAGCTGCGTCTTTCTTGCCCCGGAACCCGAGGGCAGGGGCACGCTTTTGGCAAGCAATTGCTTCGTTCTTATATGATCTTCTAACTCCTTAGGGAGCCCTCGAAGGATAAAAATTGCAATGCGCCACCAGGAAGTGACGCTCGACGACAAATTTCTGCTCACCGAGGGTCGGGTTTTCATCACCGGGGTGCAGGCGCTGCTGCGCGTCCTGATGGACCAGCACCGGCTGGACCGCGCCGCCGGCCTCAACACCGCAGGATTCGTCTCCGGGTACCGCGGCTCGCCGCTCGGCGGGCTTGACCAGCAGGCGGCCCGCGCCGCCAAGCACCTGAAAGCCGCCGAGGTGGTCTTTAAGGAAGGCCTGAACGAGGACCTGGCCGCCACCGCCGTCTGGGGCTCGCAGCAGGCGAACCTGTTCCCGGGCGCCCGCTACGACGGCGTGTTCGGCATGTGGTACGGCAAGGCCCCGGGCGTGGACCGCACCGGCGACGCCTTCAAGCACGCCAACTTCGCCGGGGTCTTCCCGAAGGGCGGGGTGCTGGCGGTGGCCGGCGACGACCACAACTGCAAATCCTCAACCCTGCCGTCGCAGTCCGAGTTCGCCTTCCAGGACTTCGAAATGCCGGTGCTGGCGCCGGCCGACGTGCAGGAGGTGCTGGACTACGGCCTGCTGGGCTATGCCCTGTCGCGCTTCTCGGGGCTGTGGGTCGGCCTGATCGCAGTGGCCGACACCATGGATTCCGGCGTCACGATCGACGTCAGCCTGAAGCGGCACCAGTTCGTCACCCCCGAGAACTTCCGCATGCCCCCCGGCGGGCTGGGCATCCGGCTGAAGGATCAGCCGCTCGACAAGGAGCGGCGCCTCCGGACGCAGAAGCTGCCGGCGGCGCTGGCCTTCGCACGCGCCAACCGCATCGACCGGGTGGTGCTGGGCTCATCGCGTCCGCGGCTCGGGATCGTCTGCCAGGGCCAGGCCTACAAGGACGTCATCGAGGCGCTGTCCGCCATGGGCATCAGCCAGCGGGAAGCGGCCGACCTGGGGATCGCCATCTACAAGGTGGGCATGCCGTGGCCGCTGGAGCCCACCGGCATCCGCGCCTTCGCCGCGGGCCTCGAGACCCTGATGGTCATCGAGCACAAGCGGCCGCTGATCGAGACGCAGGCGCGCGCCGCGCTCTACGACCTGCCCGCGCACGCCCGTCCCCGGATCATCGGCAAGGTGGACGAGCAGGGCCACCCGCTGCTTTCCGAGCTGGGTTCGCTGTCGGTGGCCGAGATCGCGCTCGCCATCTCCGACCGGCTGCCGGCCGGCCCTCACATGGAGCGGGTGCACGACTACCTGAACCGGGTATCGGCGGCGTCCATGGCGGCGGTGACGCTGTCCAGCGACCAGCAGCGCAAGCCGTTCTTCTGCTCGGGCTGCCCGCACAACTCGTCCACCCGCCTGCCGGAAGGCAGCCGGGCGCTGGCGGGGATCGGCTGCCACTACATGGCGAGCTTCAACGACCCGAACACGGACCTCACCAGCCACATGGGCGGCGAGGGCCTGACCTGGATGGGCGCGTCTCCGTTCACCGAGGAGAAGCACGTCTTCGTCAACCTGGGCGACGGGACCTATAATCACTCGGGCTCGCTCGCCATCCGCGCGTCCGTCGCGAACGGCTCGAACATCACCTACAAGCTGCTGTTCAACGACGCCGTGGCCATGACCGGCGGCCAGACCGCCGAGAGCGGCTTCACCGTCCCGCAGATCACCCGTCAGCTCGCCTCGGAAGGCGTGAAGAAGATCGTCGTCGTGGCCGCCGAGCCCGAGCGCTACGAGGAGGTCACCGACCTGGCCCCCGGCGTCGAGGTGAAGCCCCGCGCCGACCTGATCGCCGTGCAGAAGGAGCTGCGCGAGGTCGAGGGCGTCACGGTGCTGATCTACGACCAGGTCTGCGCCACCGAGAAGCGCCGCCGGCGCAAGCGCGGCAAGATGCAGGCGGCCCCGCGCCGTGTGGTCATCAACCCGCTGGTCTGCGAAGGCTGCGGCGACTGCTCCAAGACCAGCCACTGCGTGTCTGTGGAGCCGCTGAACACCGAGTTCGGCCGCAAGCGCAAGATCAACCAGTCGAGCTGCAACCAGGACTACACCTGCCTGGAAGGCTTCTGCCCGTCCTTCATCACCCTGGAAGGCGCCGAGAACCCGCACAAGGAGGCGATGCCGGCGCTGACCGCCGACTCCACCCCGCTGCCGGAGTTCGAGGCCTTCACCGGCGTCAAGAACATCCTGTTCACCGGCGTCGGCGGCACGGGCGTGACCACGGTGGCCTCGATCCTGGCCATGGCCGCCCACGTGGATGGCCGCGCCGCCTCGGTGGTGGACATGACGGGCCTCGCCCAGAAGGGCGGGGCGGTGTTCAGCCACGTGAGGATCGGGGAGACCGAGGAGAGCGTGGTCGGCGGCCGCGTGCCGGCGGCGAGCGCCAACGTGCTGATCGCCTGCGACCTGCTGGTGGCGGCGGGGGCCGACGCCCTGGCGCTGTACGCCAAGGACCGGACCGTGGCGGTGGGCAACGCCGACTTCTCGCCCACGGCCGACTTCGTCACCGACCGGGACGTGCGCTTCGACGCCGACGCCCAGGCCCGGCGCATCGCCGCGGCGGTGAAGTCCTACGACGCCATGCCGGCCCAGCACCTGGCGGTGAACAACCTGGGCGACGCCATCTACTCCAACATGATCATGCTGGGCTTCGCCTGGCAGAAGGGCGTGGTGCCGATCTCCAGCCGGGCGCTGTATCGGGCCATCCGGCTGAACGGGGTGGACGCCGAGGCCAACCTCCAGGCTTTCGAACTGGGCCGCAAGGCGGCGCACGACCCGGCGAGCCGGGGCCTGCGCGAGGACGACGTGCCGACGCCGGAGACCATGCCGGTGGAGGAGCTGATCACCCATCGGGCGCGTGAACTGGAAGCCTACCAGAACCGCGCCTACGCCCAGCGCTACCTCGACAAGGTGCGCCAGGTGCAGGAGGCGGAGAGCCGGCTGGGCTCAGACCGCCTGACCCGTGCGGTGGCGTCCAACCTCTACAAGCTGATGGCCTACAAGGACGAGTACGAGGTCGCCCGCCTGCACACCGACCCGCGCTGGCGCGAGTACCGCAACTCGATCTTCAAAGGGGGCAAGGAGAAGGTGTGGCTGGCCCCGCCGATCCTGTCGCCCAAGGACAAGGACGGCCGCCCGAAGAAGATCGCCTTCGGCGGCTGGATGAACGACGTGGCGTTCCCCGTCATGGCCAAGATGAAGGGCCTGCGCGGCACGCCGCTGGACGTGTTCGGCTACAGCGCCGAGCGTAAGATGGAGCGCAACCTGATCCGCGACTACGAGGCGGGTGTCGACCGGCTGCTCTCCCAGCTGGACGCCGAGCGCCTGCCGGTGGCGGTGAAGATCGCCGCCGTGCCCCAGCAGATCCGCGGCTTTGGCCACATCAAGGAAGCGAGCCTCAAGCCTGCGAAGGCGGAAGAGGCCCGGCTCTGGGCGGAGTGGGAGAAGGCGGGCGCGCGGGAACTGGCGTAGGCAGCGCCTTTCCACCGCTCGTCCCGCCGCCGGCAGACTCGGCTTGGGTCCCGGCATTCGCCGGGATGAGCGGAGTTTGTGGTGCGCAAGTCGGCATCCGTTGGATGCCGGAGAGCCAGCGAAGTCTAGGTCACCGCTACGGAGACCTTCCCGTCAGCCTGCTCCACCACCTCGATGCGGGCGGCGGGGTCGATCTCACCGAGGTCGATCTCGTCCTTGGGGGTGATCACCCAGGCGCGGCGGCCGGCCACCGCCATGACCACCTTGCCCGTAGCCCAATGGTCTTGGGCGTATCCCTTCAGCGCCGCGTAGATGGGGTTGCGGCGCCAGGCGAGCGGGTTTGCCGGGTCGCAGCGGGCGACGAGGCGACGGCCTTCGTGGTCCATGTCGAGCACCACCTTCGTCTGGTCCGGGCGGAAGCGGTGCGGCATGTCGGGGTCCATCAGCCAGACGCATTCGAAGGCGCGGCAGCCCTGCGGGCGGCTCTCGTAAATCCCGCAGCCGCGGCCGGTGCGGGCGTGGGCGCACAGCGCGCCGCCGGGCTTGGCGAGCTCGGAGACGCCCATCACCTTGCAGCAGAGGGTGCAGGGGCCGCAGGACTTCGCGCGCGGGATGTCGGGCCGCTGGGCCATGGCGCTCCTTCGGCCGCGGTGTCAGGGCGCGGCCGGCGCGAACACCTCCACCGCCGCATGGCGAACCGTCAAGACCAGGGGCGTTTCGGTGGCAAGCTCGCCGTCGAGGTTGACCGGCATGGGCGCGGGCGTGCGGATCTCGATCTGGCGCCCCTCGGCCGTGCGGACCTCGCGCCAGTGGGCGTGGCGGCCGCGGCGGAACAGGGGGGCGAGCAGGACCACCTTCCACAGGCTGCCGGGCTCGAGGCTGTAAAGGACAAGGCGGCCGTCATCGATCTGGGCGTCCTCCCGCACCGCCGCGCCGCCGCCGTAGTAGCGGCCGTTGCCGATGGCGATCTGGTAGGTCCGGGCGCGCACCGCCTGGCCCTGGGCCGCGATGGCGGCGCGGAAGGGCTTGGCGCCGAACAGCACCTTGAGCGCGGCCAGGGCGTAGGAGAAGCGGCCGAACCGGTGCTTGGCGCCCTCGCCGAGGTTGGCCGCCAGCTGGGCCGAGAGGCCCAGGCTGGCCACGTTGAAGAACGGCTTGCCGTTGGCGATGCCGAGATCGATGCGGCGCGTCGCGCCCGCCGCGATCACCTCGGCGGCGGCGTCCACGTCCAGGGGCAGGGCGAGGGTGCGGGCGAGGTCGTTGGCCGTGCCGAGCGGCAGGACGCCCACGGGCCTGCCGGCCTCCAGGAGGGCCGGGGCGACGCCGTTGAGGGTGCCGTCGCCGCCGGCCACCACGATCAGGTCCGTGTCGGAGGCCCCGCGGCGGATCGCGTCGCAGGCGGCGTCGCACGAGGCGGTGGGGGTGTCCACGAGCTGGACGTCCGCCTCGGCGAGGCGGGCGATCACGCCTTCCACCCAGTCGTCCGGCTTGCTCCCGTTGCGGACCAGGAGCCCGCGGCGCGGCGGCGGGGTCAATGTTGCGGCTCCGTCATGCGGGCGAAACGACCGGGGCTCACAGAAAGATCAATTGACGCCCGATCGGGGGAGGGCGTTCCTCGGTGGTCCAGGACCATTGCCGGACGCGTCCCGAATTCGTAAGTTCGGTATGAACGCCGCCCGGGAGTCGGCGAAAAGTCTTGGGGAGCCCATCGTGAAACGCGCCGCCTTCTACCTCGCCACCGCCCTGTGCGCCGCGCCGCTGGCGCTGGCCGCCGTTCCCCTGGAGGCCGCGGCCCAGCCGAAGGCCGCCGCCTACAAGGCGCCGCGCACGGCCTTCGGCCAGCCGGACCTGGGCGGCTTCTGGTCGAACTCGACGCTCACCCCCATGCTCCGCCCGGCCAAGTACGGCGATCGCCTCGTCCACACGGAGGCCGAGGTGAAGGCCATGGAGCAGGCGGTGGTGGAGGAGGTCGAGGAGGGCAACAAGCCCACCGACCCGAACGCCCCCGCCGAAGCGCCCAGGACGACCGGCAATGTGCGGCCCGAGTTCGCCGCGGCCGGCGGCGACGTGGGCGGCTATAACCGTGGCTGGCTCGATCCCGGCCACAGCGTGATGCGCGTGCGGGGCGAGCCCCGGACCTCGCTGCTGACGACGCCGAACGGCCAGGTGCCGCCGCGCAAGGCGGGCGCGGCGCAGCCGGCCGGCTTCGGCCGCACGGGCGGCGGCGGCGGCATGGGCTCGTTCGACAATCCGGAGAACCGGTCGCTGGGCGAGCGCTGCATCATCGGCTTCGGGCGCAACGCCGGCCCGCCGATGTTCTCCAACGGCTTCTACAACAACAACTATCAGATCGTTCAGTCGCCGACGGCGGTGACGATCCTGGTGGAGATGAACCACGACGCCCGGATCATCCGCCTGAACGACAAGCACCGCACGGATGGCGTGCGGCCCTACTTCGGCGACTCCATCGGCTGGTGGGAGGGCGACACCCTGGTGGTGGAGACCACCCACATCCCGCAGCGCCAGGCGTTCATGGGTTCGTGGGAGAACCTGAAGGTCACGGAGCGCTTCACGCGGGTGGCCAAGGACCGGCTGCACTACGCCTTCACGGTGGAAGACCCGACGCTCTGGGACAAGCCCTGGGGCGGCGAGTACGAGATGAGCCCGCTCAACGGCACGATCTACGAATACGCGTGCCATGAGGGCAACTACGCCCTGGAAGGCATCCTGGCCGGCGCCCGCCACCAGGAGAAGGAACAGGCTGCGGCCGCCAGGACGGCGCCCGCCAAGGGCGACGGCAAGGGCGCCAAGGCGTCGGACTAAGAGCCGCGGGCGGTGTGCGGCTTCCGCGCACCGCCCTGTGGCTTTTGACCCACACCTGGACGTGCGCGGCATCCGGCCATCTTGCGCGCCCGCAGCCTTGGCCTAAATCGGCCTCATGCATCGTCGTCTAGTCACCGCCGCCGCGGTCGCCGCGGCCTCGCTGATGTCTGCGCTCTCCGCCCAGGCCCAGCCGTCGAGCGCCGACGCCTATGGGGTGTGGCGTAATCCGAAGGACAATGTCCGCGTCGAGATCCGGCCCTGCGGCACGGCGGCCTGCGGCACGGTGATCTGGGCCGCCCCGAAGACCTTGGCCAAGGCGCGGCAGGCCGGCACCGAGAACCTGATCGGCACCCAGGTGCTGAAGAACCTGCAGCTGGACCCGCAGCGCGGCGTCTGGCGCGGCAAGGTGTTCGTCCCCGAGCTGAACCGCAACTTCAGCGGCACGGCCGAGCCCGTGGAGGCCGGCAAGCTGCGCGCCAAGGGGTGCGTGATCGGCGGGATGCTCTGCAAGTCTCAGGTCTGGACCAAGGTGGCCTGAAGCCTCAAGCCGCCACCGCTCGCGGCCGGAGAGGGCGACGGCCCGCCAGCTTGGTCCGCGCCCACCACCAGGTCATCATCGCCAGCGCCGTCAGCATGGGCAGGACGGCCAGGAAGGTCCCCCGGATCGGCGGCGGCACGAACTTCGGCTGGCCGACGAAGTAGGAGCCCGCCGCGATCGCCAGGGCCGCGCTCATCCGCCAGAGGTGCCGCGTGCGCCGATCGGCCGGCGGCATGATCCCCCGCCGCAGCAGCCGCCAGTCGCTGAGCGCCGCCAGGGCCGCGATGCCCGAGAACACGTAGACGGCGCCGACGGTGTCGCCTTGGCGCGCGCCGATCCCGCTCGCCAGCAGGAACGGCCCGGTCAACGCCACCAAGGCCGCCACGACGGCTCCGAGCCGTTCGGGCAGGCCGACGGTCGGCCGCCGGGCCGCGTACCAGCCGGTGACCAGGATGTAGAGCGTGAACACCGCCGCAGTGGTGTTCACCCAGGCTGCGTCCGGCAGGAAGGGCGCGACGCCAGCCCCGACCGTGGCCATGGCCAGCATGCCGCCGAAGAACAGGGTCCCGGACTGGCGATGCAGCGGACCGCCCTTGCGCGCGAAGATGCTCACGAAGCCTGAGGCGATGCCGATGGCTCCGCCGGCGATATGCGTGACCAGCAGGGCGCCGGCGCCAATGTGCAGGATCAGCGGCGCGCCGGGCGGGGCTTCCAGGTTCATGGCGGTCTCCAGCTCGAGCGCCCAGTATCGTGCGAGCGTCGCGCCAGGCCATGATCGCTGGCGCCAGAAGCGTGACCACTGGTAGCACCGACGTTGCATCCAAATCGGCGATGGGGCGCCTCTAACGGGCAGGACCTGCAGCGCCGCCGGAGGGTGAAGTGGCCGAGCGCACCTATGAGGCCGGCATTGTCCGCGGCCTCTTCAAGTTCGCCGTGGCGCGGGGCGCGGAGCCGCGGGCGCTAGCGGCCGCCTGCGGCCTCGACCTGGCAGGGTTGGAGGATCCCGACGCACGGGTGCCATTCGACGCCTATGTGCGGTTGATGCGGGCTGCCAAGGCCGAGACGCGTGATCCCGCGTTGGCGCTTCGCTACGCTCAGCATGTGGACTTCTCGGAAATCTCCGTCGTCGGCCTGCTGAGCAACGCGTCGCGGGACATGGCCGAGGCGCTGGCCCAGATGAACCGCTACGGCCGGATCGCGGTGGAGGTGGACGGCGTGGACGCCGGCATGGACCGTTTCGCCATGCAACGGGAGGCCGACGGGGTCTGGCTGATCGACCGGCGGCAGAACCCGAACCTGTTCCCCGAGCTCACCGAGACCACTTTCGGTCGGATGGCCTGGGGCCCGCGGCAGTTCGGGGTCACCGGCTTCGTGCAGGCGGTGCAGGTGACCCATCCGGACCCCGGCTATGCTGAGGCGTACCAGGAGATCTTCGCCGCGCCGGTGACCTTCGGCGCGCCGCGGAATGCGCTCCGGCTCAACCCGGCTTTCGAGCACCACAAGGTGGCGGCCTTACCGCAATACGTCTTCGGCGTGCTGAGCGACCGGGCGCAGGCGCTGCTGAAGCGGCTGGAGTCGGCCGATACGCTCCGGGGACGGGTCGAGGCCCTGCTGATGCCGGTGTTGCACCGTGGCGACGTGAACATGGACGAGGTGGCCGCGCGGCTGGGCGTCAGCCGCCAGACCCTGTTCCGCAAGCTGAAGGCGGAGGGCGTCACCTTCGAACGGCTCTACGACGAGCTGCGCCACAAGCTCGCGCTGCACTACCTGGCGAACCCCAAGGTCTCGGTCAACGAGACGGCTTACCTCGTGGGCTTCTCCGAACCGGCGGCCTTCTCCCGGGCCTTCAAGCGCTGGACCGGCCTCAGCCCGAAGGCGTACCGGGAGCGGAAGCCGGCAGAGGCTTAGGGGGCTGTCGCCGCCGCGCGCAGGGCGTCGACGAAGGCGGTGCGGGCCAGGCCGAGCTCGCGGCCGGTGGCCTGAGGCCAGGCCGAGTTGATGACCACGATCAGCCGGTCCTGCGGGAATGTGGTGATCGACTGGCCGAAGATGCCGGCGGCGTCATAGCTGCCGTTCGGGCGCATCCACCAGAAGTAGCCGTAGCCCGGCGCAGGAGCGCCGTTGGTGATCTGCGGGCTGGTGGCTTCCTTCGTCCAGCTGACCGGGAGGATCTGTTTCCCGCCGGCCTTGCCGCCGTCGAGGATGAACTGCCCCACGCGTCCGTAGTCGCGCAGCGTCATGGACATGCAGCAGCCGCCGCGCTCGTGGCCGGCCAGGTCGGTCATCCAGATGCCGTCCCGCTCCATGCCGTAGGGCTTCCAGAGCTTTTCGGACGCGTATGTGGCGAGCGGCTTGCCGACCGCGTTGGACACCAGAACGCCCACGAGGTCGGTCTCACCGGTGTTGTAGGTGAACTTGGTCCCGGGTGCGTTCGCCCGGGGCAGCCGGCGCATGTAGCTGACGATGGGGTTCACGCCCGGCTCCTGGATCGCCGTGCCGGCGCGGGCGACGTCCGAGTTCGGGTCGGCGTAGTCCTCGTTCCACTTCACGCCCGAGCTCATCATCAGCAGCTGGCGGACGGTGACGCCTTCGTAGGCGGAGCCCTTCAGCTCGGGAATGTAGTTGGTGACGACATCGTTCAGGCCCTTGATCTTGCCGTCCTGAATGGCCGCCCCGACCAAGGTGGAGGTGACCGACTTGGCCACCGAGAAGGAGGTCCAGCGATCCTGGGGCTTGCGGCCCATTCCGTAGCGCTCGAGCAGGATCTTGCCGTCCTTCAGCACCAGCACGCCGGAGACGTTGTAGGCCTTCATGTAGTCGTCGACGGTGAAGGTCTTGCCGCCGTAGGTGAAGCTGGGCGCGATTTCCTTCGCCGCCCTGGGCAGCGGGTGGACGCGCTTGCCGCGAGGAACGGTGCGCACCTGGTAGACCGTCTCGATCGCCGGGTACCAGCGGGCCTGCTGTTCCGGGCTCCACTGCAGGATCGAAGGCGTGCCCGGCTTCAGCGCCTGCTGCGCGTCGGCGGCGCCGGAAGCCAGCAGGGCGGCGGCGAGAACGCCAGCGAAGGTGCGCATTGTGGATTTCCCCCCGAGTGCTTTGCCAGGACAGTAGCACCGCTTGTCGCGCGCGCCACCGCGCCGCCGGTCCGCTCACCGGCGAAGGCCGGCCGAAGCTAAGCGCGGCTCGGATCCCGGCTTTTCGCCGGGATGAACGGAGGAGGGGGCTTGGACCAGGCCGCGAGCTGGCGGGCTTCGTCCTGCGTCACCGGCTGGGCCGCCCGCCGCTCGGCCAGCGGGGCCTGCTCCAGGCTGTGTTCGCCGCTCCGAGCCGCGGCGGCGATCAGGGTGAGGTCCCGCCAGCTGATCGCCCGCTACGCGGAAAACGATCACGGCTTCATCGACGGCATGGCGGAGCGCGCTCGCGAACTCTCCGACGACCCGCTGCACAGCTTCCTGATCTTCCTGAAGCTCTACGCCGAAGCGATGGAAGAGCTGGTGGACGGCCACCCGGGCGCCTGGTGGGCACGGTCACCTTCCAGGACATGTCCTGGGACAGCGCCACCCGCCAGATGACGGTGGACAGCGTGCTGGAGTGGCGACGCAAGATGGTCGGCTGGCTGGAGGAGATCGCCGTGGCGCACCCGCCCAAGGGCAAGGCCGAGCCCACCGACCTCGCGCACGCCATCCTGGCCTTCACCTACGGCGGCATGACTGTGGCCAGGGCGGTGGGCGACGACGGGGTGATCGCCCGCCAGGCGATGATGTTCCGCGAGACCATCCGCCTGCACTTCCTGGGCGCGTGATTGTTCCTTTGAGCCCTGCCGTGCGTTAGCGACGGGGCATGGCGGACTTCGATTTCGATGCGGTGGTCGTGGGGGCGGGCGCCGTGGGCCTGGCCTGCGGCTACGCGCTTGCGCGACGTGGGCTGACGGTGGCGGTGCTCGAGCAGGAGGCGGCCATCGGCCAGGGCGTCTCCTCCCGGAACTCGGAGGTGATCCACGGCGGGCTCTACTATCCAACCGGCTCTCTCAAGGCCGAGCTGTGCGTGAAGGGCCGGCGGATGCTCTACGCCTTCCTCGACGCCCATCACGTGGACTACGACCGCTGCGGCAAGCTGGTGGTGGCCACCACGCCTGAGGAGGTCGCGCGCCTCGACAGCATCTTCGACCAGGCCGTGACCAATGACGTCGAAGGCATGCGCAAGCTCTCGAAGGCCGAGGCCCTAGCGCTCGAGCCGGAGCTCGCCTGCGAAGGCGCCCTCCTGTCGCCGGAGAGCGGCGTGTTCGACAGTCACGGCTACATGCTGGCCCTGCAGGGCGAGATCGAGCAGGCGGGCGGCGCGGTGGTCCTGTCCACGCCGTTCGAGGGCGCGACACCGCTGGAGGGCGGCGGCTTCGAGGTTCGCGCGGGCGGCGAGGAGCCAGCGACGCTGACCAGCCGCTACCTGATCACCGCGCCCGGCCTCTCGGCCCAGGGCGTCGCGGCGGCCATCTCCCGCTTCCCCGCCGACCAGATCCCGCGGGCCCACTACGGCAAGGGCATGTACTTCCGCCTGGCCGGAAAGGCGCCGTTCCGCCACCTGGTCTATCCGCCGCCGATCCCTGGCGCGCTGGGCACCCACTACCGGCGCGACCTGGGCGGGCAGGCGGTGTTCGGGCCCGACCTCAGCTACGTGGACGAGCTGGACTACACCGTCGATCCCGACGCCGCGGAGGGCTTCTACAGCTACATCCGCAAGTTCTGGCCGGGCCTGCCGGACGACAGCCTCTCGCCCGATTACGCCGGCATTCGCCCCAAGATTCATGGGCCTGGCGAGCCGCACAGCGACTTCCGCATCGACGGACCGCAGGCTCACGGGATCGAGGGCCTTGTCGCTCTGTTCGGCATCGAGAGCCCCGGGCTGACTTCGTCGCTGGCGATCGGCGAAAAGGCGGCGGAGCGACTGGGGCTGGCGCCGGCGTAAGCCGCGAGCGAGCGGCGTCGGAGGCCGGAACCTGCGGCACGGAGTTCGTGCGTGGCCGGGACGAGCCCGGCCACGAGGAACGTGATCAGCGAGGCGCCACCCGGAGCACCCGGCCCTTGTCGTTGTCGGTGGCGATGTAGAGGGCGCCGTCGGGGCCGACGACGACGTCCCGGAGGCGCTCGCCCACCTCCGCCAGCAGGCGCTCCTCGCCCACGACGCGGTCGCCATTCAGGACCAGGCGGGTCAGCCGCTTGTCGCCCAGCCCGCCCACGAACAGGCTGCCCTTCCAGGCCGGGAACAGGTTGGCGGTGTAGAAGGCCATGCCGGACGGGGCGATCACCGGATCCCAGTAGTAGACGGGCTGCTCCGTTCCCGGCGCCTGGGTCAGGCCGCCGCCGATCGGGCCGCCGCGGTACTCGATGCCGTAGGCGGCGGTCGGCCAGCCGTAGTCCTTGCCCTTGCGGATGATGTTCAGCTCGTCCCCGCCCTTGGTCCCGTGCTCGATCTCCCACAACTCGCCCGTACGCGGATTGAGGGCCGCGGCCTGGCTGTTGCGGATACCGCTGGCGAAGATCTCGGGCTGCGCGTCGCTGCGACCGACGAACGGGTTGTCCTTGGGGATCGAGCCGTCGGCGTTGATGCGGACGATCTTGCCGAGGCCCATCTGCAGGTTGCGCGCCTGCATGCGGCCGCTCTCCACCGAGCGCTCGCCGGTGGTCACGAAGAGCGTCCCGTCACGGGCGAACACCAGGCGCGAGCCGAAGTGGAGGGTGCTTTCCCAGCTGGGCTTCTGGCGCCAGATCACCTGCACGTTCTCCAGCCGCGGGCCGGCGGCGGTGGACGAGATCAGCTGGCCGCGCGCCACGGCGGTGTTGGTCTTGCCGTCCGGCTGGCCCTCGGCGTAGCTCCAGTAGACCAGCCCGTTGCGGGCGTAGTTCGGGTCAATGGCGAGGCCCAGCAGGCCCCCTTGACCCCGGGTGTCGACCGGGGGCAGGCCGGCCACAGGTTCGGAGAGCTTCCCGTTCTCGAAGACCCGCAGGCGGCCAGGCTTTTCGCTGATCAGCAGGGCGCCGTTGGGCAGGAAGGCGAGGCCCCAGGGCTTCTGCAGGCCGGTGACGTAGTCGCTCACCTGATAGGCGACATTCGACTTCACTTCCGGGGCGCGGGTCTGACCCGCGAAGGCGGGCTTCTGGCCCACCCCATTGGCCGCGGCGGTCTGGACCGGCGCGGCGGCGCGCGCGGGGGCGGCCTTGGGCGCCGCCTGGCCGTCGGTCCCCCCGCAGGCGGCGACCAGGACGGCGGCGGTGGTCGTCACGAAGAGCTTCTGCATCAGGGTCTCCCGGCTATGGCTTCCAGCGCCTCTTCACGTGAGGCGCCTTCCAGATGGATCAAGGCCCAAACGGCGAAGAACAGCAGCGGCCAGCGCTGGCCGGCCTCGCCGCTCGCGAAAATATCGGCTGCGTCGGGGCGCATCTGGCGCACGGCGTCGATGCGGGCCAGCCGCGGCCCGATGTCGGCGGCGCGGGGCGCGATCCAGGCTTCAACCGGGACGGTGAAGCCCTGCTTGCGCGCCCACGGCTCGGTCGCGGGACAGGCGCGCTCCAGCCACCGGCGCAGCAGCCACTTGCCGTAGCGGCCCCGCACCTTGAAACGGTCCGGCAGCGGGAAGGCGAAGGCCGCCACCTCGGGGTCGAGGAAGGGCGTGCGGCCCTCCAGGCCGTGGGCCATCAGGCAGCGGTCCAGCTTCAGCAGCAGGTCGTTGGGCAGCCAGGTGGCCACATCGCCCCACTGGGCCTGCTGCAGCGGGGTGAGGCCAGGCGGCGGCTCCGCGGCCGCGCGCCACCGGGCGAGGGCCGCCAGATCTTCCGTCCGCGGCTCGGCGGACCGCCCGCCCAGCCAGGCCGGGCGCAGGGCGCGTCGATAGCGCCCGTAGCCGCCGAACAGCTCGTCGCCGCCTTCGCCGGTCAGGACCACGGTGAGGGTCCCCTTCGCCGCCTCGGCGAGCTTGTAGGTGGGCAGGGTGGCGTAGTCGGCGGTGGGATCGTCCAGCGCCCAGGCGACCTCCGGCAGGATGCGCCAGAAATCCGCCTCCCCGAACGTGGTTTCGCGCCAGTCGAGGTTCAGCGCCCGGGCCACACGCTCCGCCTGCGCCCGCTCGTCCGCCGCGCCGGGAGCGTCGAAGCCGCAGGTGAAGGCGGTGACCGGCCGCGCGTTCAGCCGCGCCATGAGCGTGGCGATGGCGGCCGAGTCGACCCCGCCGGACAGGAACAGGCCATAGGGCACGTCCGAACGCTGGTGCACGCGAACGCTGTCCTCCAGCACCGCGTCCAGCGCGCGCAGGAGGGCGTCCTCGCTGTCGCCGCCGCCGCGCGCGGCCGGCACGGGGCGGCGGCTTGTAGAGCCGACGACCCGACCCTCGCGGACCTCAACCACCTCGCCTGGGGCCAGGCGTCGCACGCCTTTCAGCGCAGTCCGATCGCCCAGCACATAGTTGAAGGCCAGCAGCTCCGCCGCCGCGTCCGGCTCCAGCTCAGGCGCCAGCAGGCCGGCGGCCACGAGGGCGCGGGGTTCGGAGGCGAAGGCCAGGCCGCCGTCGTGCTCCAGCAGGTAGAGCGGCTTGATCCCGAAGGGGTCGCGGGCCAGCCAGGCCCGCCCGTCGTCGCCGACCAGGCAGAGCGCGTACATGCCCCGCAGCCGCTCGAACGCCGCCGGTCCTTCCTGGGCGTAGATGTGCAGCAGGGGCTCGAAGTCCGAGCCGGTCCTGAGCTTGCCCGCCAGCTGATAGTCCCGGGTCAGCTCCACGTAGTTGTAGATCTCGCCGTTGCCGATCACGGTGGCGCCGCTGGCGGTGAGCGGCTGCCAGCCGCACTCCAGGTCGATGATCGACAGCCGGGCGTGGGCGAGGGTGGCGCCGGGCGCCGCCTCCACGCGCACGCCGTCGGGGCCGCGATGGGTGATGGCGCCGATCATCGCCCGGGCGGAGGTCCCGGCGCCCAGCTCGCCCGCAATGCCGCACATCAGAGCGCCCCGAAATCGGCGAAGAGAGTCTTCCAGGCGGCCACCACAGCCGGGGCGCTGAACTCCGCCTCCACCCGCGCCAGCCCCTTCTGCGCCAGGCGGATCCGCAGCATGGGCGTGTCGAGGACGCGGCGGACGGCTTCGCCGAGCGCCGGGGGGTCATCGACCGGGACCAGCAGCCCGTCCTCGCCGTCGTTGATCAGCGCCTTCGGCCCCTGGCTGGCGGCGGCGACCACCGGCAGGCCGTGCGCCCAGGCCTGGATGACCACATTGCCCAAGGGCTCGTACCGCGACGGGAAAACACAGACATCGGCCGCGCGATAGAGGGCCGAGGCGTCCGTGCGCCAGCCGAGGAAGCGCACGCGGCGCTCCACGCCGAGCGCCGCCGCCAGCCCCTTGAGCCGGGTCTCCAGCGGGCCGGCGCCCGCAATCCAGAGGTAGGCGTCCGGGAGGCCGGCCAGGGCCTGGAGCGCCACGTCGTGCGCCTTGGCCTCGTGCAGGCGGCCCATCGCCAGCAGCAGGGGGGCGTCGGCCGGCGTGTCCAGGCCGGCGCGGTCTAGCGCCGCGCCGTCCTCCGGCGCGGCGGCGAAGTTCGGGATGCAGCTCACCCGGCCGGCCGGCCAGCCCTGCCCCACGATCCAATCGGCGATGTCCTCGGTGTTGGCCACCAGGTGATCGAAGCCCCGGTAGTATTTCAGGTTGTAGTAGCCGCCGAGCCGGCCGATCCGCGCCCAGGGGCCGACCGGGGTGTGCCGGGCGGCGCGGTTCATCCAGGCCAGCGCCAGCCTGGCGCCTTCGCGCCGGGCGAAAGCCGCCGCCCTTGGCCGGGTCAGAAGATCGAGGGGGCCGCCAAAGCCCAGGGTCGCGACGGGGACGTCGGCGGTCGCCAGGGCGGCGTGGCGGCCGTGGTTGCGCCGGATGGCGGCCGCTTCGGGAACGCCCGCACGCCGAAGCGCCGTCACGAGGTCGACGAAGTAGGTCTCTGCCCCGCCTTCGCCGGACGTCCCCAGGAGATGAAGCACGCTCACGGCCGCGGACCCTAGCGGCTCGCAGCCGGCTTCCCAAGCCGCTTGAAGCGGAGAAAATCAGCCCCTATAACCCGCGCCTCTCGCGAGACCCGTGGCTGGGTAGCTCAGATGGTTAGAGCGGTGGATTCATAACCCACAGGTCGGCGGTTCGATCCCGCCCCCAGCTACCACCTTCACTTCCCTTGCGCCGCCGATGGAACCGTTCCAGGTCTGCCCCGCTTAGCCTGCGGGCGGAATCCGGGCGGCGGGGTGTGAGCAGCGACGACATCGACACCGCGCATCGGCGAGCGGGGCCGGAGGAACGCTTCCGGCTGATCATCGATGCTGCGCCCACGCCAATGTGGGTGACCCGGCTCGACCGCACACGGGAGTTCGTCAACCAGGCCTACATGGCCTTCGTTGGCCTGCCCTATGACGAGGCCCTGATCTTCGACTGGCGCAACGCCATCCACCCGGACGACATCCAACGGGTGTTCGCCGAACAGGTGGAGAAGGAGGCCTCGCTCCAGCCCTTCACCCTGGAAGCGCGATACCGCAATGCCCAGGGCGAGTGGCGCTGGCTGCGCTCGCAGTCCCAACCGCGCTGGGACGCCGAGGGCCGGCACATCGGCTTCGTGGGCACCGCTTACGACGTCACGGCGGAGAAGGCGGAGGAAGCCCGCCGCGCTGCGCTCCTGGAACTTGCAGACCGCCTGCGCGACCTGGACGACACCGCCGAGATCTCGTTCGCGGCGGCGGAGATCCTGGGGCGGACGCTGGAGGTCAGCCGGGCGGGCTACGGAACAGTGGATCCGGCGGCGGAGACCATCCGCATCGAGCGCGACTGGAACGCGCCAGGCATCCAGAGCCTGGCCGGGGTGCTGAACTTCCGCGACTACGGGTCCTACATCGAGGACCTGAAGCGCGGGGAGACGGTGGTCTTCGCCGACGCCGAGACCGACCCGCGCACCGCCGCTACGGCCGATGCCCTGAAGGCGATCAGCGCGCAGGCGGTGGTCAACATGCCGATCGTGGAGCAGGGCGGCGTGGTGGCGCTGCTCTATCTGAACCACGCCACCGCGCGGCCATGGCCCGAGGAGGAGCTGGCCTTCATCCGCGAGGTGGCCGAGCGCACGCGCTCGGCGGTGGAGCGGCGGCGGGTGGAGCAGGAGCTGCGCGACAGCCGCGCACGGTTCGTGGCGATCGCCAACTCCATTGACCAGATGGTGTGGTCGACCGCCCCGGACGGCTACCACGATTACTATAACCAGCGCTGGTACGACTACACGGGTGTCCCGGAGGGCTCCACGGACGGCGACGCGTGGAACGGCATCTTCCATCCCGAAGACCGGGATCGGGCCTGGACGACGTGGAGCCGCTGTCTTGAGACGGGCGAGACCTATCACATCGAGTACCGGCTGCGGCATCGCTCGGGCCAGTACCGGTGGGTGCTCGGCCGCGCCCAGCCGGTTCGGGACGAGGCGGGGCGGATCACCCGCTGGTTCGGCACCTGCACGGACATCCAGGAGATCGTCGAGGCTCGCGAGGTGCTGGCGCGCTCGCGGGCGGAGCTGGAGCGGGAAGTGGCCGAGCGCACCCGCGAGCGCGACCGCGTGTGGCGCAACTCGCGCGACCTGCTGATCGTCTCCACCGCCGAAGGGCTGATCCGCGCGGTGAATCCGGCGTGGTCCGCCATCCTGGGCTACGCGCCCGACGAGCTCGTCGGGCGCAACTTCGTGGACTTCGTCTGGCCTGAGGACGCCGGGGCCAGCGCCGATGCGCACCGCGTCGCGGTGGAGGCGCACGATCTTACCAGCTTCGAGAACCGGTTCCGCCACAAGGAGGGCGGCGTCCGGTGGATCTCCTGGCACACCTCGCGAGAGGGCGAGCTGGTCTATGGCTATGGCCGCGACGTGACCGAGGAACGCCAGGCCGCCGCCGAACTGCGGAAGGCCGAGGAGGCGTTGCGCCAGTCACAGAAGCTCGAGGCCATGGGTCAGCTGACGGGCGGCGTCGCCCACGATTTCAACAACCTGCTCACGCCCATAGTGGGCGGCCTGGACGTTCTGCAACGACGCGGGCTCGGCGGCGACCGCGAGCGGCGGCTGATCGAGGGCGCCCTGCAGTCGGCCGAGCGCGCCAAGATGCTCGTGCAGCGCCTGCTCGCCTTCGCCCGCCGTCAGCCGCTTCGCCCCAGCGCGGTCAACGTACCTGAGCTGATCGTCGGAATGGCCGATCTGGTGGCCTCGACCTCCGGACCGCAGGTCAAGGTGGTCGTCGACCTGCCCAAAGATCTGCCGCCCGCCAAGGCCGATCCCAACCAGCTCGAGATGGCCATCCTGAACCTCAGCGTGAACGCCCGCGACGCGATGCCCGACGGCGGCGTGTTGCGCATCTCCGCCGGGGTGGAGACCGTCGGTCCTTCCGACCCCACGGGGCTCTCGCCCGGCGGCTACGTGCGGATCTCGGTGGCGGACAGCGGCGTCGGCATGGACGAGGCGACCGCCGCCCGCGCCATCGAGCCGTTCTTCTCGACCAAGGGCGTCGGCAAGGGCACAGGCCTCGGCCTTTCCATGGTGCACGGGCTGGCGTCGCAACTCGGCGGGGCCCTGAAGATATCCAGTCGCCTGGGGCTCGGCACCAACATCGAACTTTGGCTGCCGCTGACCGACGAAGCCGCGGCCGAGGGCGCCGCCGCGTCTGACCGATCAGCCGCCCCGGGTGCGGGTCTCGCGCTGCTGGTCGACGATGAGGAGCTGGTCCGGGCCAGCACCGCCGTCATGCTCAGCGAGCTGGGTTATCAGGTCTCGGAGGCCGCCTCCGGCGAGGCCGCCCTGCGGCTGATGGACGAAGGTTTGCGGCCCGACGTCCTGGTTACCGACTACCTCATGCCCGGGATGACCGGCGTGGACCTGATCCGCGCACTCCATGAGCGGCGGCCCGGCCTGCCGGCCCTGGTGGTGTCCGGCTATGCGGAGGTAGACGCCTTGGACCCCGCCTTGCCTCGGCTGACCAAGCCGTTCCGGGCGTCGGAGCTCGCGGCCGGCCTGGAGCGGCTGCGGGCCTAAGCCGGAGCGGCGGCGCCCCACTCGTTCCAGCCGGCCCAGCGGGGCGTGCGCGGAACGTACATGCTCTCTAGGCGGTCCATGCGGAAGCCGGCCGCGGTGATCGCCGCGGCCACGGGCCGCGTGAGGTGGCAGCCGCCCGCCAGGCGCTTCCAGACCGGCTCGATCCTTCGCTGCCAGCGGGCCACGCCAGCGTCGGGGGCCAGGCCATGTTCGCAGAAGAGCAGGCGGCCGGCGGGCCTGAGGACACGGCGCGCCTCCGAGAGCGCCGCCGGCGGTGTGCAAACCGAGCAGAGGGTGAAGGTGCAAACCACGGTGTCGAAGCTCGCGGCCTCGAAGGGCAGCGCCTCGGCTGTCCCGTTCTCCACCCGCACCTTTAGATCCGGGTGGCGGGGCGCCGCCTCCGCGCGGGCCCGCAGTTCACGGGAGGGATCCACCCCCACGACCCGGGTCACCCGAGAGGGATCGTAGAAGCCAAGGTTGAGGCCCATGCCGATCCCGAGTTCCAGGACGCGACCTTCGGCGTGCGGCACGACCTTGGCCCTCTGCTTCATCATCGGCGGGGAGGAGCAGGCGCAGGTGAGCAGCCTGGGCAGGATCCAGCGGTCGTAGAGCGACGTCATCCCGGCTCCCCTTTCGATCCGCTCTGACGGATCAGCGGCGCTCATAGACCTTCGGCGCGGGCCCGAGCGCTACAGGCCCCAGGGTGGTTTGCCCCGCCTGGAAGTTGATTGTCGCGCGGGCCACCTCGCCGGCGCCCTGCCGTGCTTCGGCGACCGCCGCCGCGGCGCCGGCGGCTTCCGGCTGGATCAGCCCGGTCTGCCCCATGGCGCCTAGGGCCATCGGCGCCTGCTTGAGCGTCACGTCCAGCATGCCGCGCAGCCGCCCGTCGGCGCCCACATTCAGCGTGCCTGAGTTGGTCCCCAGGATGGCCTCGCCTGCGGTGACCCCGCCCGACACGACGCGCATCTGCCCGCCTTGGTCAGACCAGCGGCGGACGGCGGAGGGCCAGTCCTCGCCCTTGAACGCGCTCATCCGGGTCACGCGCGAGTTCCAGACGATGGACACGGGCTTGTCGCCGGCGATGCGGCCGAAGAGGCCCGACAGCCGCGCCTTGCCGTTCTTCACCTCGGCGGCGACGAGCCCTTCGTCGTCGGGCCCTGACCGAAGGTGGAATTCCACGAGGTCGGCGGCCTCCAGGCCGAAAGGCTGGGCGCCGGCGGCGGGTTGGAAGGTGAGCTTCGCGCCTTGCAGGGAGAAGCTGGGCGGCGTCTTGTCGAGGTCGCGGAGGCTGGCGCGGATGGTCTCGCCGCGCACCGCCACGGGTCCGCCGATCGGACGCGCGAAGGTGAGCCCCTCGGGCGTCGCCAGCATCCAGTGGCTGGGATCGTGCAGATAGGCCTGGCCCTCCAGCACCGGCGCCTCGAGGCCCCAGCCCGACGGCTCGCGAACGCGGGCCTCCTGAAGGGTGACGTTCAGCCGGAGCGGGTAGCCGCCTATGCCCCGCTCCTTCCAGCTGATCTCGTAGCCCGCCTGCTTGAGCTCGGCGACGGCGGTGTCCATCCGCGCCTTGGCCTCGCCGCGAGCCCACAGCCACAGCCCCGTCCAGGCGACCACCACAAGAAGGGCGATGCCGAACGGGATGTAGAGGCCGAGGCGGCGGTGTTTGCGGGCGGGCGGCAGATCGTGCAGAGACATGGCCGGTTGTTTAGCGCGGGGCGCGATGACAGACGAGCATTGGGTCTTCGGCTACGGCTCGCTGATGTGGCGGCCCGGGTTCGACTTTCTGGAGCGCAGGGCCGCCACCCTACACGGCCGCCGCCGCGCGTTCTGCATCTATTCGGTCCATCACCGCGGCACCTACCAACGGCCAGGCCTGGTGCTTGGCCTTGCGCCGGGCGGGGCAGTGCGCGGCGCCGCCTACCGGATCGGCGCGGCCGTCTGGCCGGACGTCTACGCCTATCTGGTCGAGCGGGAGCAACCGACAGAAACCTACGTCGAGGCCCGCCGGCACGTCAGGCTGGACGATGGGCGCCGCGTCGAGGCTCTGGTCTTCCTGTCCGACGTGCGCCACCCGCAATGGGCCGGTTCGCTCGGGGCCGAACGCCAGGCGGACCTGATCGCCGGAGCCACGGGTCTTTCCGGTCGCAACGTCGACTACCTGCGTGACCTGGTCGAGCACCTGCGCGAAGAGGGGGTGCGCGACCAGGGCATGGAGGCGCTGCTCGCCATGGTCGAGCGCCGGGAGATGGCGGCCGGCTAGCGCCCGAGCTTCTCTTTGAGGGCGTCGATGCGCTTGGACGCCTCGGCCTTGCTGAGGTTCTCTGGCGGCGGGTCTTCGTGCGCCTCTTCCGACAGCGTGGTCAGATAGGACGCCTGCGCGCCCGTCATCGGCTCGTCGCCGCTGACCCAGTCGTCGGGATCCTTCTGGGTGTTCGAGCCGGGATTCGGATCGAGCTTCGGGTTCTCGTGCTGCTGGCTCTGGGCCATTCGCCGCCTCCGTTGTTCGCGTTCCGTTCTGAACGGGCGAGGGCGCCGCTATGTTCCAAGCCTCAGCAGCCGCGATGGTGGAGGACGTCAGAGCGTCAGCAGCTTCGCGGACGCCGCCTCGATGCGCTCTTCCAGGGTGCGCATGAACTCGGCGCGCTTCAGGCCGGGGGGGATCGGCTCCAGGTACTCGAACACGATGACGCCCGGCCGGCGGATGAAGCCGCTCCTCGGCCAGTGGACGCCGGCGTTGGTCGCCACCGGATGCACCGGGACGTCCAACTCGCGGTACAGGGCGGCGATGCCGGGCTTGTAGTCGGGCGGCGCGCCAGGCGGCTGGCGAGTGCCTTCCGGGAAGATCACCACCTGGCGTCCGTCCTTGAAGAGCTCGGTCCCCTCGCGCACCACCTGGCGCAGGGTCTTGGAGTGGCCTTCCCGGTCGATGACGATTGTCCCCACCTTGCGGGCGTACCAGCCGAACCAGGGGATCCAGGCCAGCTCCTTCTTCATGACGAAGGCTGAGCCGGGCAGCCAGGTGAACTGGGCGAAGACGTCCAGCATGCACTGATGCTTCGGCGCCACCAGGGCCGGGCCCTGCGGAATGTGCTCGCGGCCGCGGACCTCCACCCGGATACCGCAGATCGCCAGCATGGCGACGACGCCGCGGCCCCAGAAATGGAACAGCGCCAGGGTCCAGCGCGCGGGCCCAAGCAGGACGGGCGTGCCGAGCACCGCGATCGCCGCCGTCCACAGGTAGAACAGGGCCACGTAGAGGAACGAGCGGACGGCGATCACGAGCCAGCCTTCTGTTGCGCCGCAGGCGTTTCGCGGGGACCGAGCCCCAGCACCGCCTCACGGCCGAGGATCGCCAGATACTTGCTGTACTCCACCACCATCAAGCGGGCCGCCGCCGGGCTGCGCCACCAGCGCCGCGCCTTCAGGGACGGCGTCGGCACCGGATAGGGCTTGAGCCGGACCGCCGGCTCGCGGAGCACCGCGCGCAGCTCGAGCATGGCGCGCGGCATGTGGTAGTCGGCCGTGACCACGATCAGGGTGTCGTACCGCAGCGCGCTCGCCCACTCGGCCGTCTCGCGGGCGTTGCCCACCGTGTCGGCGGCGGTGAACCCCAGATCCACGCAGCAGTCGTATAGCCGCCGCACCGCACGGCCGACGGTGCGGATGTCCTCCCGGCTCGCCTCGCGGTTCACGCCGGAGACCAGCACCCGCTGACCGAGGTCGCGCTCCAGCAGATTGATCGCCGTCCCGATGCGCTGATTGGAATTGGCTCCGGTCAGGGCGACAATTCCATCCGCCGGCGCCGGTAGCGGCGCGGGCGTCGACTGCTGGACGCGCGTGGCGAACGCCAGCAGGCCCGCTGTCCAGATCAACGCCAGGACCAGGAAGGCCGCGACAGACTTCATTCCATCTCTCGGATCAGCGATCCAGCCGTGAGCCGCGCCGCCAACGCCGCCACGGCGGCCGCGAAGAGGGGGCAGGGTAGCACCGCCAGGAGATCGATCCACGCGATGGGCAGGGCTGGGGTCAAGCCCGCGCCGCCGCCGGCCAGGCGGGCGGCCGCACCGGCGAGCGCCGCGGCGCCGGCTCCGAGCAGGCCGGCCAGGCCAGCGATCTGGGCGAAGCGCAGCTGGAACAGCCTGGCGATGAAGGAGTCCTCAGCGCCCGACAGGTGCAGCACCTCCACCACGTCCTTGCGAGCCGCCAGCCCCGCGCGGGTGGCGAACGCGACCACGGCGGCTGCCGCGCCGGCGATCAGCAGGAACACCGCCGCGCCGGCCCATCGGACGGCGCCGGCCGCTCGCCGGATGTCGTCGATCCAGACGCTGTGGTCATCCACGACGGCGTCTACGCCTTGCGCCTTCAGCGCTCGGTCCAAGGCTTGGGCGTTCGCAGGGGACTTCGGGTCCAGAGTGACAGCCACGAGGCGGGGAACCGGCAGATCCTCGAGGTCGGCGACGTCGCCGAGCCAAGGCCGGATCAGGTCGTAGGCCTTTTCCCGCTCCAGGGCGCGGGCCTCACTGACGCCGGTGACCCCGGCCAGCGCCTCTGCGGCGCGCGCGGCGGCGGCGTCGGGCGTTTCGCCGCCACGGGCGCGGACGATCACCGTCGCCTCGCCAGCCAGCTGGCCGCTCCAACCGCGCGCGGCCCGGTCAGCCGCCAAGACCCCCATGGCCGTCAGGCAGGCCAGGAAGCAGAGCACCGCCACCACGAAGATCAGCGCACCGTCTCGCCCGTCGCTTTCGGGCAGGAACGGCGCAGGCTTCCAGCGTGCGGGATCGAAGAGGCCCTGGCTCATGCGGCTCCGGGCCCCATCGGCCCCTTCGGCGTGAGGCGGCCGCGCTCGAGGTGCAGCACCGGACGGCCGGAGCGGGCCACCAGGTCCTGGTCGTGGGTGGCGATGACGATCGTCGTCCCCAGGCGGTTCAGCTCGACGAACAGCCGGAAGATCCTGAGCGCCATGTCATGATCCACATTGCCCGTGGGCTCGTCCGCCAGCAGGATCTCGGGGCGGTTGACCACCGCGCGGGCGATCGCCAACCGCTGCTTCTCCCCGCCGGCCAGGGTGGCCGGCATGGCGTGCATCCGCTGACCGAGCCCCACCCAGCTGAGCAGCTCGGCCACGTCGTTGCGATAGTCGGCGGGCCGGGCCCCGGCGATACGCAACGGGATGGCGGCGTTGTCGAAAGCCGACAGGTGCTCCAGCAGCAGCAGGTCCTGGAAGACCACCCCGATGCGGCGCCTCAGGTGCGGCCGGGTGCGCGCGTTCTCGTGGGCAACGTCATGGCCGAAGAGGTGGATCAGGCCCTTGGACGGCCTGGCGGCCAGGTAGATCAGCTTCAGGAGCGAGCTCTTGCCCGCGCCGGAAGGGCCGGTGATGAAATGGAAGCTGCCCGGCGCCAGGGCGAAGGTGAGGTCGCTCAGCACTTCCGGCCCGCGGCCGTAGCGCATGGACACGTCGTCGAAACGGACGACCTCGTCGGCAGCGTCTGTCGCCACAGCGACGTTGGGGTTTCTGGACATGGAGCCGGAAATCGGCGACCTCGAAGGGGGTTGCTGGAGCGTCGCGATTCGGCCGTCATGATACTGACCTGTCCAGAGTGCGCCACCAGCTATTTCGTGGATGACTCGCGCATCCCTGAGGGCGGCCGGACGGTCAAATGCACCAGCTGCGGCGCCCGCTGGCACACGGCGCGCGACTTAGTCCAACCCGAACCCGACGCAGACCTCTTCGAAGAGCCTGCCGAGAACCCTCCGGCCGAAATCGAGACCGAGGCTGACGCCGCGCCGCAGCCGGCGGCCGACGAAGCGCCGGACGATGATCTCGAGGTCAGCGGCCCCGAGCCGGCGTCGAAGGCGCCGACGCCCAGGCCGCAGGCGAAGAAGCCCGTGGGAGCGATCCTGGCCTGGGGACTGATGGCCGCCAGCGTCGTGGCTCTGGTGGTCGCCGCCCTGGTGTTCCGCGACGACGTGGTGCGGCTCGCCCCGCAGACCTCCGGCGCCTACGCCGGCCTGGGGGTGTCCGTGAACAGCCTGGGTCTGGTCATCGAGGACGTGAAGACCGAGGCGGTGTTCCAGGGAGGTCGTCCGGTGCTGGCGGTGACCGGCAAGATCCGCAACCTCAGAGAAGAGCCGGTCCTGGCGCCCGCGATACGCATGGACCTCCTGAGCGCCGCTGGCCGCCCGGTGGCCGCCAAGATCTTCCGGCCGGTGGACCCAAAGATCCCCGGGCGTGCGATCCGGCACTTCGCGGTCGCCATCGAGGGACCGCCGTCCAACCTGCAGAAGCTGGCCGTGGCGTTCGAGAGCCCCGGCGGCGGGCACGCGGTCCCCGCGGCGGTGCATGCCGATGCGCACGCCCCCGAAACAGGCCACCACCCCGAGCCCGCCGAAGCCCAGCCGCTTCCCGCCCATGCCCCTGACGCGCTAAGCGACCACCATGGCTGACGAGATCAAAGAAGTCCTGCTCACCGAGGCGGAGGTCGCGGAGCGGGTGGAGGCCCTGGCGCGCATCATGGCCCCGCGCCTGGATGACGACACGGTGGCGGTGTGCCTGCTGACGGGCGGTCTGTGGTTCTGCGCCGACCTGATGCGCGCCCTGGCTCGCCATGGGCGGCACGTGCGCTTCGACGCGCTGTGGCTGGCGTCCTACAAGGACCAGCGGGTCTCCACCGGCCGCTGTGAGGTGCGCGCCGACCTGCAGCGCCCGCTGGTGGGGCAGAAGGCGCTGATCGTAGACGACGTGTTCGACACCGGCCTCTCGCTGTCGGAGGCCGCCCGGCTGGTGCGCGACGCCGGCGCCAGCGAGGTGATGACCTGCGTCTTCGCCTCCAAACCCTGGCCGACCGAGCGGGCGATCAAACCGGATTTCGTCGCCTGGGAGGCCCCGCCGCGGTTCCTCGTCGGCTATGGCATGGACAACGCGGGCCAGTACCGCGGCCTGCCGTTCGTCGGCGCGATGGACTAGCTCACAGCCAGGGGGCGGGCCGTTCCCGCTCCAGCATGTCGTCATAGCTCGGCCGCGGCCGGACGACGGCGTAGTCGCCCCCGCGCACAAGGACCTCCGGCACCAGCAGGCGGCTGTTGTACTCGCTGGACATGGCGGCGCCGTAAGCTCCGGCGCTCATGAAGGCCACCAGGTCGCCGGCCGCCAGCGGCGGCAGCGGCCGGTCGCGGGTGAAGGTGTCGCCGGTCTCACAGACCGGCCCGACCACGTCATAGGTCTCGGGCGCACCCTCGCGCGGGGTGACCGGCCGGATGTCGTGGTAGGCGTCGTACATGGCGGGCCGGAGCAGGTCGTTCATCGCCGCATCCAGCACCAGGAAGTTCCGCCCCTCGGGGCGGCGGTTGACGTGCAGCACCTGGGCCACCAGCACGCCGGCGTTGGCGGCGATCATCCGCCCCGGTTCGAAGGCGAACTGGATATCGAGACCGCCCATGGCCCGGGCGATCATCTGCGCGTAGGCCTCGGGGGAGGGGGGCTCCGGCTGGTTGAAGTAGGGCACGCCCAGGCCCCCGCCCAGGTCCAGCCGGTCCACCGAGAGCCCCTCACCGCGCAGGCGTTCGACGAGCCCGCGCATCTTGCCGAAGGCCGCCTCCATCGGCGCGAGCTCGGTGATCTGGCTGCCGATGTGACAGGCGACCCCCACCGGCTTCACGCCGGCCATGTTCGAGGCGTTGGCGTAGAGTCGCTCGGCCTCGGCGAAGGAGACGCCGAACTTGTTCTCCGCCTTGCCCGTGGAGATCTTGGCGTGGCCGCCCGCCTCCACATCGGGGTTCACCCGCACCGCCACCTGAGCGCGCACGCCCAACCGCTGCGCCACGGTGTTCACCAGGTGCAGCTCGGGCTCGGACTCCACGTTGATCTCGGCGACGCCGACCTGCAGGGCGAATTCGATCTCGCGCTCGCTCTTGCCGACACCCGAGAAAACGATCCGCTCGGCGGGAATGCCCGCCGCGAGGGCGCGCCGAACCTCGCCCTCGGAGACCACATCGGCGCCGGCGCCCAGCCGCCCCAGCGTGCGCAGCACCGCCAGGTTTGGGTTCGCCTTCACCGCGAACGCGATCAGCGGCGCCTCCAGCCCAGCGCTCACCAGCGCGTCGCGTAGTACCGTGTAGTGTCGCTCCAGAGTGGCCGACGAATAGACGTAGACCGGCGTCCCCACCTCCGCGGCGAGGCGCGCCAGGGACACGTCCTCACAGTGGAGCTCGCCAGCGCGCAGCTCGAAATGGTTCATCGGCGCGGGTTGGCGTACGGGTCGGGCAAGGCGCCTTGCGGCGACGGCCGGGTGGGGTCGGGGCTCTGACCCTGGATCGGGATGGTGCGCGAGGGGGCCGGGTCGGTGGTGCGGTCGCGCGGGTCGATGGTGTCCACCGGGCGCGTCGGGTCCTGCGCCTGCCGCTGTGCCTCGTCCGCCTCCCGCGTGGTGCCGCTTTCGTTGCCGAACAGCGGGCCGGGCCGCTCCAGCGCGCCCATCTTCCCGCATCCCGAGAGGATGGCGGCCATGCCGAGGAGCGCCAGGAGCGCGGGGATGCGGAGGGTCATGCCAGGAGTTCCTTCCAACGCTGGATCTGGGCCCGCACCTGGTCCGGCGCGGTTCCGCCATAGCTCTTTCGGCTGGCCGCAGAGGCCTGCGGGGTCAGCACCTCATAAACACCCGCGGTGATCCTCGGGTCCAGCGCCTGCAGCTCTGAGAGCGGCAGCCCTGGCAGGTCGCAGCCCAGCTGCTCGGCCCGCTTCACCGCCGCGCCGGTCACATGATGGGCGTCGCGGAACGGCAGGTTGAGCTCGCGGACCAGCCAGTCGGCGAGGTCGGTGGCCGTGGAGAACCCCGCGCCCGCGGCGGCGGCCATCTTCTCAGTCACGGGCTCGAGGTCGGCGACCATCCCGGCCATGGCCCTCAGGCTGAGCTCAAGAGCGTCGAAGGCCTCGAAGGTGGGGACCTTGTCCTCCTGCATGTCCTTCGAATAGGTCAGCGGCAGCCCCTTCATCACCACAGCCAGCTGGGTGAACGACCCCAGCAGGCGGCCGACCTTGGCGCGCACCAGTTCGGCGGCGTCCGGGTTCTTCTTCTGCGGCATGATGGAGGAGCCGGTGGTGAAGGCGTCCGACAGCCGCACAAAGCCGAACTGCGGCGTCATCCAGATGACGATCTCCTCGGCCAGGCGTGACAGGTGGGTGGCGCAGATTGTCGCCGCGGCGAGGGCCTCCAGCGCGAAGTCGCGGTCGGCGACGCTGTCCAAGGAGTTGGCGGTCGGTCGCTCGAACCCCAGCGCCCGGGCCGTCATGTGCCGGTCGATGGGGAACGGGGAGCCGGCCAGCGCCGCGGCGCCCAGGGGGCTCTCGTTCATCCGGGCGCGGGCGTCGGCGAACCGCGAGGCGTCGCGGCCGAACATCTCCACATAGGCCATCAGGTGGTGCCCGAAGGTCACGGGCTGCGCCGGCTGCAGGTGGGTGAAGCCGGGCATCACGGCGTCGGCGTAGGGCTCGGCCTTGGCCACCAGGGCCTTCTGCAGGGCGCGGACCTGCTCCGCGGCCCGGTCGCACGCGTCCCGCACCCACATGCGGAAGTCGAGCGCCACCTGATCGTTCCGCGAACGGGCGGTGTGCAGGCGACCGGCCGCTGGGCCAATGAGCTCCCGAAGCCGCGCCTCCACGTTCATGTGGATGTCCTCGAACTCCTCCCGGTATGGGAAGGTCCCGGCCGCGATCTCGGCGCCGATGGTTTCCAATCCGCCCTGGATGGCCGCCTCGTCCTCGCTTGAAATGACGCCCGCCTTGCGCAACATCGCCGCGTGCGCCCGCGACCCCGCCAGGTCCTGGGCGGCGAGACGGCGGTCGAAGCCGATGGAGACGTTGATCGCCTGCATCAGCTCGGCTGGCTTGTCCGAGAAGCGGCCGCCCCACATAGCTTGCCCGCTCTGGGCCTGCCCGGCGGGGGCGGTCTTCGGGGCGTCGGAGGAAGAGTCAGTCATATGAACGAACAGTCCGCGGCGAAGCCCAGGAGCGGCATACTGACATGGGCCCTCTGGGGCGCCGCTCTTATCGGCGTCGCGGCGGTTCTCTACATCATCGCGCAGTCTTCATTCAAACCTGCGCCGCAGGGCGGCCTCTCCAACCTGGCGAAGGGAGAGATGGCCAAGCTGGTGACGCCCGAAGAGCCGACCGCCGCGCCGGCGGCGACCTTCTACGACCCCGATGGCCGCGAGGTGCGCCTCGCCGACTTCAAGGGCAAGGTGGTGGTGATGAACGTCTGGGCCACCTGGTGCGGGCCGTGCGTCATCGAAATGCCGACGCTGGCGAAGCTGCAGGCTTCCTACGCGGGCAAGCCGGTCGAGGTGGTGGCCATCAGCATCGACAACGAGGACGCCGCCGAGAAGGCGCGCCTGTTCATCGGCAAGCACGCGCCGCTGAAATTCTACCACGACCGTTCGATGAAGCTGCCGTTCGGTCTGAAGCCGGCCATCGAGGGCATGCCGACCACAGTGATTTACGGCGCCGATGGATTCGAGAAGGCGCGCGTCGCCGGCGAGGCCGACTGGTCGAGCCCTGACGCCAGGGCGGTGATCGATAGGGTGCTCGCCGGCGACTGAGCGCCTCAGGCGACCTTCGCGGACTCCTTCGCCGCCTCAGGCGCCACGTTGCGCAGGAAGGCCACCAGGCTGGTGCGCGCCTCCGGCCCCAGCCGCTCGTACGCGGACAGCAGCTCCAGGG
This sequence comes from Phenylobacterium sp., assembly GCF_036563385.1. Lineage (GTDB taxonomy): Bacteria > Pseudomonadota > Alphaproteobacteria > Caulobacterales > Caulobacteraceae > Phenylobacterium. The sequence goes on along the minus strand of NZ_DATCML010000011.1, from coordinate 363,609 downwards.
CCCCCGGCGTACGCATGCGCGACAGCATGTCGAGGTCGCCGGACGGCTCGCGGTCCGGCTGGTCCAGCACGTCCATCAGGTCGACCACCCTGCACTGGAGCGCGCGGGCGATCTGAACGAGCCGGGAGAAGGAGATCCGGTTGGTTCCGTTCTCGTACTTCTGGATCTGCTGGAAACTCACCCCGCACTGTTCGGCCAGCGCTTCCTGCGACAGGCCGATGGTGCGCCGACGGATGCGGACGGCCGCACCGAGGGCGATGTCCATCGGATCCGGCGCCTTTGTTGACGGATCTGCCAATTTCACCTCCCGAGCCCCGCCGAGGTCATATGGGTGCGACTCATTTTTGAATCATCGGTCGCCTGCCTCAGCTCAATCTGAGTAAAGGCCGGTATTTCAATTTTGAAAAGTGCTCTTCGTCAGATCGTGAAATCGCAACCGAGCGGAACCTTGGCCGTTCCTCGGACATGGCCGAAGATGCTGCACCGCCGACGTTAGATCCCTCGGAAGAGGGACGCCCGCGTCGCCGGCTCGGACTGGTGGCCGGCGCGCTTGCTGCGCTGGCGGCGTCAGGCGGGCTGGCCTGGTGGTTCGTCGGCGACGACGACGCCGGACCGACCAACCTCAGCACGCAGCAGCTGGCGAAGGCCTCGTCAGCGCGCGCCGCCGCGCCGCTTCGTATCGCCGAGCGGCTGGCCGATGAAGCCCAAGTGCGGCGCGCCTGGGACCAGTTCCAGACCCTCTATGCGGATTTGGGCGTCCAGGGGCTGGAGGACTTCTCCCGCGAGTGCGCCCGTGCGCTGGATGGGGATCCGCGGATCATCGACTACTGCCTCGCCTTCGATGCGTTCGCGGCTTCGGTGGCCCCCGAGGCGCCGTGGTTCGCAGAGGCCGATGTTCGGCAGGTGGAGCTCGCCCGCGCCGCCCTGCCGCCCGGCGTGGACCCCGCCGGACGTATCGCCGAGGTCCGCCGGCTGACGCGCGTCGTCACCGGCGCAGCCGCACCGGTCGAGGTCGCCGAGGCCGCGCCGCCCCCGGCCCCAGCCGCGTTGGCGCCCGCCGCTCCGTCCCCGGTCCCCGCAACGACGCCCGCGCCCGCGCCTGGGCCTGCGCGGGCCGCGCCCGAGGCGCCGCCGGTCGTACAGCGCGCGGCGGCCCCGAAAGCCGCACCGACGCGCGCGAAGCTGCAGAAGGCCTCGGCGCCGAGCCGCCCGCACCGGGCGGCCGGCAAGGCGGCCCCGACGCGGAAAGCCGCGAATCGCTGTCGGCTGGAGTCCACGCCGGCGGCCCGGGCGCTGTGCGAGAACCCGGACCTGCGCGTGGCCGAGCGGCGACTGAAGCGGGCGTACGAGCTGGCGCTCGCCGCGGGCGTGGACCGGCAGGAGCTCGACCGTCAGCAGGCGGAGTGGCGCACGGCCCAGAACGTCTACGCCGCGAGCAAGGACGCCATCGCCCGGTCCTACGAAATCCGGATCGGCCAGCTCGAGGCCACCGCGCAGGCGCCACAATGATAGCCGGTTAAGGTCTTGGTGACCGAAGCAGGGCCGAACTGGCGCTTCCCCGTTCGGCCACCGTCAGGACCCATGCGAGTCGTTCAGCTGCATCCCCCGTTCGACCACGGCGCCGCGCTCCGCGTGCCGCCGCCGCACGACGCCAAGAGCTGGCGGATGCTGTGGAGCTGGCTGGGGGACGAGGCGCAGGCCGTGGCCGAAGCCGCCGCGGTGCAGGTCCGCACGCCGGAGGGCCCGGTGATCGCTCACTGCGGAGACTGGATCGTGCTCAGCCATTCGGGCTCGTTCCACGTGGCCCACACCGTACGTATCCACGACGCCTGACTCACCGCGCGCCGCCGTGCCGGACCGGCTGATCCCTCATCCCGGCGCGGGCGGCCCGCCAGTGCGCCTGAAGGCCCGAGCTGAGCGCCAGGGGTCCGGGCGGCTGCAGCTCCAGTTCCGCCTGGAGGGCGACCTCGACCGGCTCAGAATTCCGCCGCCGACGGAGCCTGCGCGAGCCGACGGGCTGTGGCGGGCCACCTGTTTCGAAGCCTTCCTCGCGCCCGTGGGCGGCGAGGGCTACGTCGAGCTGAACCTCGCGCCGGATGGGCGCTGGGCCGCCTACCGCTTCGACGGCTACCGCGCCGGGATGCGCAACGCGGAGCGGATCGCACCGCCTACGATCTCGGTCGGCCATGGCGCCGACCTGTTCACCCTGGCCGCCACTGTGGACCTCGGCGAGGAGGGGGACCTTGCCGGCGCCCCATGGCGGGTCGCGCTGACAGCGGTGATCGAGGACGTGGCAGGGGCGCTGTCCTACTGGGCGCTCGCCCACCCGCACGGCCAACCTGACTTCCACCACCCGGCCGGATTCGTCCTCGAGCTGCCGCCGCCGGCCGCCTGAAGCGCCGCGCGTGGCGGCCCGGGAGGGACTCGAACCCCCGACCTTGGCTTTAGGAAAGCCCTGCTCTATCCGGCTGAGCTACCGGGCCACGCGCAGCGCGTGATAGCCTAAGCCCGCGGGCGTGCAAAACGCCGATCAGGGGAGACGGCGTTTTGGGCATCCTGCGTCACCTGCGCGTGCTGTACGTCCAGGTGCTGATCGCGGTGGTCTTGGGGATCACGGTGGGCGCGCTGTGGCCGACCTTCGGCGCTTCGCTGAAGCCGCTGGGCGACGCCTTCATCAAGCTGATCAAGATGGCCGTCGCGCCGGTCATCTTCTGCACGGTTGCGGCCGGCATCGCCCGGATGGGCGACCTCAAGGCGTTCGGCCGCCTGGGCGCCAAGACCCTCATCTATTTCGAGGTGGTCTCGACCCTGGCCCTGGTGGTGGGGCTGGTCGTCGGCCGCGTGCTGCAGCCGGGGGCCGGCTTCAACGTCGATCCGGCCACCCTCGACCCGTCGGTGGCCGCGGGCTACGCCGAGAAGGCCAAGCACGGCGACACCCTGGTCGACTACCTGCTGCACCTGATCCCCGACACCTTCTTCGGCGCCTTTGCCGAGGGGAACCTGCTGCAGGTGCTGGTCATCGCCATCCTGACCGGCTTCGCCTGCACCCGGATGGGCGACTTCGGGGAGCGGACGGCGCACGTGCTGGAGGAGGTCTCGAAGCTGTTCTTCGGGATCATCGGAGTGATCGTCCGACTAGCGCCGATCGGAGCGTTCGGCGCCATGGCGTTCACCATCGGCCGCTACGGCGTCGGCGCGCTCGTGGACCTCGGACAGCTGATCCTCACCTTCTACGCCACCAGCCTGGTGTTCGTGCTCGTGGTGCTGGGGGCCATCGCGGCGCTGGCGGGGTTCTCGGTCCTGAAGTTCATCCGCTACATCCGCGAGGAGCTGCTGATCGTGCTGGGCACCTCCTCGTCGGAGAGCGTGCTGCCCCAGATGATGCTGAAGCTGCAGCGGCTGGGGGCGGGGAAGGGGACCGTGGGCCTGGTGATCCCCACCGGCTACAGCTTCAACCTCGACGGCACCAACATCTACATGACGTTGGCGACGCTGTTCCTGGCCCAGGCCACCAACACGCCGCTGACGCTCACCCAGGAGCTGACGCTGCTGGGCGTGGCGATGCTCACCTCCAAGGGGGCGAGCGGGGTCACGGGCGCGGGTTTCATCACCCTGGCGGCCACCCTGGCGGTGATCCCTGACCTGCCGATCGCCGCCCTGGCCCTGTTGGTGGGGGTGGACCGGTTCATGAGCGAGTGCCGGGCGCTGACCAACCTGGTGGGCAACGGGGTCGCCACCCTGGTGATCGCCCGCTGGGAGGGGGACCTCGACCGCGAGAAGCTACGCGCCGAGCTGGCCGCCGGCCCCGACGACCGCCGCCCGCCCGTGCTGGCTAACGCCGAGGCGGACTGAGCCCCCACAGCAAAACGCCCGCCGGGGGTCCGGCGGGCGTCTCGCGATCAGCTTGGAGGCGGGCCTTAGGCGGCGACCGCCTTCACCAGCGACTTGTTGAGGATGCCGATGGCCGCCTCACGGTCGATCCGCTCGATGGCGGCGACCTCGCGGGCCATGCGGTCGAGGGCCGATTCATAGAGCTGGCGCTCGGAGTAGGACTGCTCGGGCTGGTTCTCGGCGCGGTGCAGGTCGCGGACGACCTCGGCGATGGAGATCAGGTCGCCCGAATTGATCTTGGCTTCGTACTCCTGGGCGCGGCGCGACCACATGGTGCGCTTCACCCGGGCGCGGCCCTTCAGGGTGGTGAGCGCCTGGGAGACCACATTGGTCTCGGCCAGCGGGCGCAGGCCGGCGGTCTTCGCCTTGGCGGTGGGCACGCGCAGCGTCATCTTCTCGTGATCGAAGGTGATGACATAGACCTCAAGCTTCAGACCGGCGACTTCCTGGGTCTCGATCCCCTGCACCTGGCCCACGCCGTGGGCCGGGTAGACGACGTGATCGCCAACCGAGAAATCCGTACCGTTCTTGCTCATCGCGAACCCTCTCAAAAAATCCGTTCGACCCTGTCGACGCCGTCAGACGCGGGCGGCCGCCAGGCAACAAGACGACGCGCTCCGCAAAAGGATGGCGGCGGCTTCTCGGCTGACGGGAAAACTTAACCTCTAGGACACCCTTCGCCTCTTCCCGGGATCGTCGCCGGGACGGCCGTTCTTCAGGAAGACGGGCAGGCGAAAAGCCTCATCGCCACGTCGTCCGTGACGGTATCATAAAATTCAGGCGAATGAAAGGGTTGGGCTGTCCGACCTGACGGCCCTTGTCAAGCCGCTCAGCTGCCGCGGCCAGGCTTTTCCGAGAAGTACTTCTCGAACTTGCCGGTCTCGCGCTCGTACTCTTCCTTGTCGGCCGGCGGCTCGCCCTTGACGGTGATGTTCGGCCAGATGCGGCTGTACTCGGAGTTGATCCGCAGCCACTTGCCGTCCGGGTCGTCCTCGGTGTCCGGCTTGATGGCGTCGACCGGGCATTCGGGCTCGCAGACGCCGCAGTCGATGCATTCGTCCGGGTTGATCGCCAGGAAGTTCTCGCCCTCGTAGAAGCAGTCGACCGGGCAGACCTCCACGCAATCCATGAACTTACATTTGATGCAGGGATCGGTGACGATGTAGGTCATCGGAAGAAATGAGGCTCCGGCCCGACGCTGAAGGCGGGCGGGTTTTCGGAGGACGGCGGCGCAAAGTCAATGCTGCTCGGCCGCATCCCCTCCCGAGGAATTCTGCAGGTCCGAATAGAGCGTCCGCGCCTCGGCCGGCGGGCCGCGGCGATCGCCCATGGCCTCCACCTGCACGGCGATCAGCCGCCCGCCGACCGCGAAGACCAGCTTGTCGCCGACTTTCACAGGACGCGAGGCCTTGTCGAGGCGGGTCTCGTCGAGGCCGCCGCGGGTCAGGCGCACCCGGCCTTCCTCGATGAACTTCGCCGAAAGCGACCGGGTCTTGAAGAAGCGGGCGCGCCAGAGCCAGACGTCCGCGCGGCAGGCGTCCTCGCTCATCCGGCTTCGCTCCGAGCGGAGCTTCGCAGGACCCGTCCGGCTTCGCTCCTGGCGGAGCTTCGCAGGACGGGACCTGCGAAGCCTTGGCGAAGGCGGGTCATGCCACCACGGCCTGGGGCTTGCGGCGCCGGGGACGGCGGCGGCGGGTGGAGGGGGCAGCTGCAGGGGCGGCCGGGCCGGGCGGGACGGCGGGCGGCGCCGGTGCGGCCTTGAGGGCGGCCAAAGCGGCGAAGGGCGAGTGCGGGCGGGCGGGCTCGGGGCGGCTTTGCGGCCCACGCTCGCCGCGGCGTCGCCAGGCCACCGGCTCGTCGTCCTTCGGACGGTTCACGGGCGCGAAGCCCAGCCCGCGCAGGATGTCCTTCGCCTCCGCCTCGCTCCAGCCGAGCTCGTCCCGAGCCTGGTCGGTAAGCACCGAGCCGCCGGCCAGCTTGGGGCCTTCGCGAAGAAGCTCGTCGAGGCGCTCCAGCTGCTCGACTGGCACGCCACGTTCGCGGACGGCGCGCAGGCCGTAGGCCGACAGGGTCCGGGCCGGCGGCGTCGGCTGCGGCAGGCGGGTCATGCCGTCTGCGGGGCGCCAGTCCGGGGTCTCGCGCTGGGCGTAAGCCTGGGTCAGCGCCCGGGCCTGCGGCTTCAGCACGGCCGGCATGAAGATCGAGAAAGCGCCCAGGCGCACCCCAAGGCCGCGGAGCGCGCGGCGCTCCACCTGGCTGAGCTGGCGGGCTTCCTGGCGGACGAGGCCGCGGTCGAGCACGCCGCCGTTCTCCACCAGGCGATAGGCGATGCCGCGGGCAAGACCCTTGATGCGGCCCTCGGCGATGGCGCCTTCCAGCTTGCGGAGCGGTCCCAGCCTGCGGCCGGCCTCGCCCGCGACGAAGGCCTCCAGCCGGCGGGCCGCGCGCTGGCGGGCCGCCTCGGGGCCAAGGTCGCCGAAGAGGCGCACGCGCGGACTGAACGGCTGGCCGCCGCTGATCGCGCCCGCCGCCTCGCCGCGCCACAGCACGACGCCGTCGGGGGTGATGGCGAAGGCCTCATCCGGCTCGGCGGCGAGCTGGCCCAGGCGCCGGGCGATCTCGGGGCCAACGGCGTGGGTCGCAGCCGCCCGGAGGGCTTTTTCCTCCAGCGCGGATCCGCCCTGAGCGGCCTCGAAGCGCACGCCCGTGAGCTTGCCGACGAAGTGGCCTTCGACCGTCACCGTGCCGTCCCCAGCGACGCCCGCCAGCATGTCCTCGCGCACTCGCAGGCCGCGCATCAAGGCGCTGGTCCTCCGGTCGACGAACCGGGCCATCAGCTTCTCGTGCAGGGTGTCGGAGAGCCGGTCTTCTAGCTGCCGGGTCTGGCCTTGCCAGCCGGCGGGGTCCTTGAGCCAGTCGGGGCGGTTGGCCACGTAGGCGAGGGTCCGCACGCTAGCCAGGCGGGCGGCCAGGGCGTCGATCTCCCCATCCGTGCGGTCGAGCTGGGCGTACTGGCGGGCGATCCAGTCATCGCTCATCCGGCCGCCCTTGCCGCTCAGCTGGAAGAAGAAGGTCTTCACGAGGCCGACGTGCTCGTCGATGGCCACCTTGCGGAAGTCGGGAGTCTGGCAGACGTCCCACAGCCGCATCAGGGTGCCGCGCCCCTTGGCCCGATCCACCACGTCGGGGTCGTCGGCCAGCCGGCGGAGCGTCGTCTCGTCCAGCGCCTCGGCCGAGAGCTTCAGCCCCTCGCGGTCCGGCGTCTGGGCCAGCGAGCGGAGCAGCAGCGGCAGGCTGTCGAAGTCCAGCCGATGGTTGCGCCACTCGGCGCCTGGCACGGGCTCGAACTCATGGTTCTGGACGGCCTCGACCAGTTCGGAATCGAGCTCCTCGGCCTCGCCCGTGACCCCGAAGGTCCCGTCCTTCATGTAGCGGCCGGCGCGGCCGGCGATCTGGCCGATCTCCTGCGGGTGCAGCCAGCGGGTTCGCTTGCCGTCGAACTTTCGCAAGCCTGCGAAGGCCACATGGTCCACGTCCATGTTCAGGCCCATGCCGATGGCGTCGGTGGCCACCAGGAAGTCCACCTCGCCCGACTGATAAAGCTCCACCTGGGCGTTGCGGGTGCGGGGGCTGAGCGAACCCATGACCACGGCGGCGCCGCCGCGCTGGCGGCGGATCAGCTCGGCGATGGCGTAGACCTGGTCCGCAGAGAAGGCCACCACCGCTGAGCGGCGGGGCAGGCGCGTGAGCTTCTTCGGGCCGGCGTAGGTGAGGCTGGAGAACCGGTCGCGGCCGACGATCTCGGCGTGCGGCAGCAGGCGGCGCACGAGCGGGGCCATGGTGGCGGCGCCCAACAGCATCGTCTCGCACGTCCCGCGTGCGTGCAGCAGGCGCTGGGTGAAGACGTGGCCCCGTTCAGGGTCGGCGCAGAGCTGAATCTCGTCGATCGCCAGGAACTCCACCTCCCGGGAGAGCGGCATGGCCTCGACGGTGCAGACGAAATAGTGCGGCCGCGGCGGGATGATCTTTTCTTCGCCGGTGATCAGGGCGACGGCGCGGGCGCCCCGCAGCCGGACGATCTTGTCGTAGACCTCGCGCGCCAGCAGGCGCAGCGGCAGGCCGATCATCCCGGAGGCGTGGCCGAGCATGCGCTCCACCGCCAGGTGGGTCTTGCCGGTGTTGGTCGGGCCAAGCACCGCGACCAACCGCGGCGGGGCCGCGCCAGAGGGACGGTCGCTCATGTGAGGAAAATGGGGTTGGGCGAGGAGTCGGGCAAGCGAAGCCGTGCTCGGTCAAAGGTCAGGGCAGGAACAGCCTCGAAACCGGCCAACGCTTTCGAACTCCTACGCAATTACCTGCACTACAAGACAGGACGCACGAACGGTTACGACGTTCCGTAGCCCATCATTTATGAGGCGCTGGATTTGAGGAGCGACAGCAGCTCCGGGACGCAAAGGGCGGAATTCCGCGCGGCCATTTCGGCCATCTGCGGGTAGGTGAGGTGGCTCTCTTCGCCGGCCAGGTCCGAGAGCGTGCGGATGACGTAGAGCGGGACGTCCCAGGCCTCGGCCACCTGCTGGACGGCCCCGGATTCCATGTCGACGCCCAGGGCGCCGAAACGTGCGCGGAGCCGGTCGCGGGTGGCTGCGCAGTTCAGGAAGTAGTCGCCGGTGACGACGCCGCCGAGGCGCACAGGCCCGGCCGCGCGGTCCCGCACCGCCTCGGCCAGGCGTTCCAGCACGCGACGCACGTCGGCGCCGACAGGCGGCAGCTCGGAAAGCGGCGGCGCGCCGATCGGGATGACGCCTGAGGCCGTGGCGGTGAACTTGCCGGCGGAGACGACGCCGTAGTCGTGCGTCGCCAGCCAATCGGCCAGCACCAGGGCGCCCACCGGCAGCTCCGGATCCAGGCCGCCGGCGACCCCCGAGAAGACCAGGGCGCGCGCCCCGAACACCGCCAGCAGCAGGGTGGCGGCGGCCGCGGCGTTGACCTTGCCGATGCCGCACTGGGCGAGCGCCAGGTCCTCCCCGTCCAGGGACCCGCGCCAGACGCGGGTGGGGCCGTGCCGCACCGGTTCGGGATGCAGGTCGAGCCGCTCGGCCACGGCCTGCAGTTCCTCGGGCGTGGCGCAGAGGATCCCGTACATGCTCAGCGCGGAGCCAAGCGGAACCCGAGCGGCAGCAGCTCTTCGATGGTGTGGCGCTCTTCTTCGCCTTCGGCGGTGACGGAGACCACCTCGCAGCCGGGCTCGGCGAACTCGAAGATCTTCTGCCGGCACCCGCCGCACGGCCAGATGAAGCCCGGCAGGTTCGAGGCGAGATAGACCCTCCGGATCGCCCTGCCGCCGTGGGTGACCATGTCGGAGATGGCGCTGGCCTCGGCGCAGACGCCTTGCGGATAGGCGGCGTTCTCCACGTTGACGCCCAGGTGCAGGCGACCGTCCACGCCCTCCACCGCGGCGGCCACGTGGACGCCGGAGTAGGGCGCGTGGGCGTTCACCAGGACCCGCCGGAGCTGTTCGGCGATGGCGGGCGTGAGCGGCGGGGTCATGCGGAGGGGCGTCCCAGGTCTTCGAAGGGACGTTCGAGACTAGCGCGCCGGCAGGTCCCGTCTACTGCCGTTTCGCGGCGAGCGCTTCGAGCAGCGCGCGGACGTCGGCCACACGGCCGGCGTCCTCTGGCGCGGGCTTGCTCCAGACCAGCCGGCCGTCCTTGAAGGCGGCGTCCGGGGCTCCCTTCAACGGGCCGGGATCCCCGCCCTCGAGGGTGAGCGCCACCGCCTTGGGCCCGGCGTCCACGCGCAGGACCCCCGCGGCGAGCGCCAGAGTCCGGAGGCGCGCCCGGTCGAGGAGGGCCAGGCTCGCCTCCGGCAGGGCGCCGAAGCGGTCTTCCAGCTCCTCGGCGAACGCCTCGACCTCCTCGAGGTCGGCCATGCGGGCGAGGCGGGCGTAGAGGTTGAGCCGGGTGGTGGGGTCGGGGACATAGGTCTCCGGGATCGCGCCGGTCAGGCCGAGGTTCAGCTCCGGCTCCCAGTCGGGTCCGGCGATCTCGCCCTTGGCCACGCGGACGGCGCGGGTCAGCAGGCGCTGGTAGAGCGAGGCGCCGATCAGCTTCAGGTGTCCCGCCTGCTCCTCGCCGATGAGGTCGCCGGCGCCGCGCAGCTCCAGGTCGCGGGCGCTGATCGCCAGGCCCGAGCCCAGGCGGTCGAAGGCCACCAGGGTGGAGAGCCGGGCGCGGGTCGCCTCCGCGATCTCCTCGGCCGGGTCCGTCAGGAGGTAGGTGACGCCCTGCGCCCGGCCGCGTCCCACGCGGCCGCGCAGCTGGTGCAGCTGGGCCAGGCCGAAGCGGTCGGCGCGGAAGACCAGCATGGTGTTGGCGCGCGGCACGTCGAGCCCGCTCTCGATGATGTTGGTGGCCAGTAGGACGTCGCCCTCGCCGGCGGCGAAGCCCACCATGGCCTGGTCCACCTCGTCCGGCGGCAGCTCGCCGTGGGCGACCACCGTGGTGAGCTCGGGGGCCACGCGGGCCAGCTCCTCGGTCATCGGGCCGATGTCCTCGATGCGCGGGACGACGACGAAGCTCTGGCCGCCGCGCCGCTTCTCGCGCAGCAGGGCGGTGCGGGCGGTAGCCGCGTCAAACGGGGCGAGGAAGGTGCGGACCGGCCGGCGGCGCGCCGGGGGCGTGGCGATGACGCTGACGTCCTCGATCCCCACCATGGCCAGCTGCAGGGTCCGCGGGATTGGGGTGGCCGTCATGGTCAGCAGGTGGGCGTTGGGCGCCAGGTCCTTCAGCTGCTGCTTCAGCTTGGCGCCGAACCTCTGCTCCTCGTCGATGATCAGCAGGCCGAGGTCCGCGAAGGCGACGTCCTTGGCGCCCAGCGCATGGGTGCCGACCACGATGCGGATGGACCCGTCGGCCAGGCCTTCCTTCACGCGCCTGGCCTCGGCCGGAGAGACCAGCCGTGAGAGGCGCGCCACCGGCAGGTCGAAACCGGCGAAGCGGCGACGGAAACCCTCGTAGTGCTGGCGCGCCAGGACGGTGGTGGGCGCAACCACCGCCACCTGCTTACCCGCCAGCGCCGCGGCGGCGGCTGCGCGCAGGGCGACCTCGGTTTTGCCGAAACCCACGTCGCCGCAGACCAGCCGGCTCATCACCCGGCCGGACGCCATGTCGGAGAGAACGGCTTCGATGGCGGCGGCCTGGTCCGGGGTCTCCGGATAGGGGAAGCGGGCGGCGAAGCGGGCGTAGGCGGCCTTCGGCGGCTCCAGCACCTCGCCCTTCGTCTCGGCGCGGGCGCGGGCGACCTCCACCAGGTGCTCGGCCGTGCGGTCGATGTCGGCGCTGAGTTCGATACGCCGCTTCTGCCAGGCGTCGGTATGCAGCCGGTCGAGGCTGACCGCCTCGGCCTCGCCGCTGTAGCGCCACAGCTTGCCGAATTCCTCCACGGGCACGAGCAGGCTGGCGCCGCCGTGATATTCGAGCCGCACCGCGTCGCGGGGCTCTCCGGCTACCTCCACGGTCTCCAGGGCCTGCAGCACCCCAAGGCCATGGTCTTCGTGGATCACCACGTCGCCCACCCGCAGATCGGGATCGGTGACCAGGCTGTCGGCGCTCTGCCCGCCGCGGACCGCGATCCGGCCGCCCAGCACGTCGGAGGCAGTGACCACCACCAAGCCCGCGGCGGCGTCTTCGAAGCCGGCCTCCAGGTCGGCGGTGAGCGAGAGCAGGGCGCCGGGCGCCGCCGCGGTCGCCTCGGACCAGTCCGTCGCCGGCTGCGGGGTCAGCCCCGCGCCACGCTGGACCGCTCGGGAGAGGGAGCGCAACTCGTGCGGCAGGCCGGCCAGGACCACCCGGGCGCCGCCGTCCAGCCGCGCCTGCACGAAGTCGGAGAAGGCGCGGCCGGGGTTGCGCTCCAGGGCGAAGCGCGGGACGCGCGACGCCTCGCCCTCGAGCTCGGCGGCCTCGAGCTTCCGGACCGCGGTCTCGAACTGACGAACGGTGAGGTAGAGGGCGTCGGGCGCGGCCTGGCCGCCGTCGCCGAGGGAGCGGCTGGCCTCATAAGCCTCGGCGACCTGGTCCGAGAGGTCCGCCACGCGCCGGGCGACCTTGGAGTCGACCACGCAGGCCGCGGGGCCCAGCAGGGCGAACACGGTCTGCATCTTGCCGTAGATCGAAGGCGCCCGGTGCTCGACGCCGGGCGGCCGCTCGGCCTCGGGATCGTCCAGGATCGCCTCGGAGGCGGGGCCGAGCAGCACCTCGGCGACGTCCCCCTCGCTGCGCTGGCTGAGCGGATCGTAGCGGCGGATCGCGCCGACCACCTCGTCGTCGGCCAGCTCGAAGCGCACCGGCCCCTCGGCGGCGGCCGGGAAGATGTCGACCACGGCGCCCAGGATGGCGATCTCGCCCGGTTCGTCGATGCGGTCGTCGAAGACGTAGCCGGTGCGCCGGGCGAAGCCTTCCAGGGTCTCGCGCGGCAGGCGCTCGCCCGTCCGGACGCAGAGGAAGGCGTCCTTCAGCGCCTTTTTGGGCGGGACCCTCTGCAGCAGGGCCTCGGCGCTGGCCACCAGGACGCGCGCGCCCTCCGCCGACTCAGCGAGCCGGGTCAGCACGGCCATGCGGCGGCCCATGGTCTCGCGGGAGGGAGAGGCGCGGTCATAGGGCAGGCAGTCCCAGGGCGGTAGCACCAGGACCTCCACCTCGGGCGCGAACTGGCGCAGCGCCCGGCCGATCTCGTCGGCGCGACGTTCGCTGGAGGCCACGTAGAGCAGGTTCGGATGCTCGGCGCTGAGCCGGCGGAGCCGGTGGGCGGTCCAGGCGGTGGGTGGTTGCGGCTGCTCCTCGCCGCGGCCGGCCGGCCGCTCCGGCGGGGCGGCGGCGGCCGGCGCCAGAGGGGCGTCGGCGTGAGCCGGATGATCGATGTGGGTCGAGGCGTCGTCCATCATGTCCCCCGCGCTTGGCGCAAGGCCAACTCACGGCGGGGGCGCGCGTTCCCGGCTCAACGGACCGCGATGATCTCCACCTCGGCGCCGTTCACCTCGGCGACGTCGCCGACGCTCTTGCCGAGCATGGCCTTGGCCAGGGGGGAGGCGTAGAAGATGGCGCCCTTGGCGGGATCGGCCTCGTCCTCGCCGACGATGCGCCAGCTCTGCCGGCGGCCGTCCTCGCGCTCGATCTCGACGGTGCGGCCGAACTGGACCTTGCCGGCCTCCGGCGCGGGCTCGGTGAGTTGGGCGGTCGCCCGGCGCTGGGACCAGTAGCGCAGGTCGCGGGTGGCCCGGGCCATGGCGGTGCGGTCGGACTTCACGTCGCCGGCCTGGGCGGCCTGGTAGGCGGCGCGCGCGGCGGCGAGCTCGGCCTCGATGGCGGCCAGGCCCGAGGCGGTGACGAGGTTGGGATGCGACGAGATCGGCCGGTCCGGCAGGTCGGCGGCCTGGCTCTCGTAATCCTCTTCCTTGGTGAAGGCGACGGCCATGGGTTCCTACCTAGGCCTTCAATGGCCAAGGCGGAAGCCGCGTTCCCGCTAGTCCAGCGTCCGGCGGTAGCGGGCCAGGGCCAGCGCCGCGACGATGCAGACGAAGGCGGTGAGGGCGGCGAGCTCGCGCCACATGTCGTCCAGCCCCTGGCCCTTCAGCAGGGCGCCGCGCACCACCCGCAGGAAGTGGGTCACCGGGATGGCCTCGCCGAGCGCCTGCGCCCACAGGGGCATGCCGCGGAACGGGAACATGAAGCCGGAGAGCAGGATCGAGGGCAGGATGTAGAAGACGCTCATCTGCATGGCCTGCAGCTGGGAGGCGGCGGCGGTGGAGATCAGAAAGCCCAGGGCCAGCGAGCCCACGATGAACAGGGCGACGCCGAGGGCCAGGCCGGTCCAGCCGCCCTGGAAGGGCACGTGGAAGATCAGGCGCGAGAGGGTCAGGATCAGGGCGGTCTGCACCAGGCCGATGGCCACGTAGGGCGCGAGCTTGCCGACCATGACCTCCAGCGGCTGCACGGGGCTGGCCAGCAGGCTCTCCATGGTGCCGCGCTCCGTCTCGCGGGTGACCGACAGCGAGGTCATCATCACCAGGGTCATGGAGAGGATCACGCCCAGCAGGCCCGGCACGATGTTGTAGGCGGTGACCGCCTCGGGATTGAACCGGCGATGCACCACCACCTCGAACGGGGGAACGGCCTGCGCCCGGGACGCCAGTGCGCCCTTGAGGTCGTGGGCCAGGGCCTGCCGAGGCAGGGCGGCCAGGGCCGCCACGGCGCCGCTGGTGGCCGAGGGATCGGTGGCGTCGGCCTCCACCAGGATCTGCGGGCGGTCGCCGCGCGCTACGCGGCGGGTGAAATCGCCCGGCACGATCACCGCGAACTGCACCTCGCCCCGGCGGATCAGCTCGTCGAGCTCGGCGGTGGAGCGGGCCTGGGCGGTGAGGTCGAAGAAGGCGCTGCGCTGCAGGGCGCCGACGATCGAGCGGGCGAAGACCGAGTCCTCCTGCACCAGCACCGCGGTGGGCAGGTGGCGCGGCTCGGAATTGATGGCGAAGCCGAACAGCAGCAGCTGGATCACCGGCAGGGCCAGCATCATGGCGTAGGTCAGGCGGTCGCGGGTGAGCTGCTTGACCTCCTTGATCGTTACCGCCGCCACGCGGACGAGGGAGAAGGCGCGGGTCATGCGGCGTTGTCCTGCGCCTGGCCCATCAGCTGGATGAACACGTCCTCCAGTGTGGGCGGGACCTCGCTCCAGCGGAACGGGGCGCGGCGCCAGGGCGCGATGGCGGCCTCCAGCGCGGCACGGTCGGTCCCGCTGACGTGCAGGGCCGCGCCGAACGGGGCGGCGCTCTCCACCCCGGGGCGAGCGGCCAGCTCGCCGGCGATCCGGTCGGCGCCGGGACCCTCGGCGCGCAGGGTCACCAGGCGCGAGGCGGCGATCACCTCGGCGGCCGTCCCGCGGGCGATCAGCCGGCCGTAGCTGATGTAGGCGATCTCGTGGCAGCGCTCGGCCTCGTCCATGTAGTGGGTGGAGACCAGCACGGTCAGCCCCTGGGCCGAGAGGGCGTGGATCTCGTCCCAGAAGGTGCGCCGCGCCTTGGGATCGACGCCGGCGGTGGGCTCGTCGAGCAGCAGCAGGCGCGGCTCGTGCAGGGTGGCGGCGGCGAGCGCCAGCCGCTGCTTCCAGCCGCCGGACAGCGTGCCGGCCAGCTGGTTGCGCCGCCCCTCCAGCCCCAGCCGGGCGATCGCCTGGTCGACCCGCTCGCGCCCGCGGTCCAGCTCGTGGGCGCGGGCGGCGAACCGCAGGTTCTCAGCGATGGTGAGGTCCTCGTAGAGCGAGAACCGCTGGGTCATGTAGCCGGTGCGCCGCTTGATCTCGCCGGCCTCGCGCAGGATGTCGAAGCCCAGCGCCTGGCCGTGGCCGCTGTCAGCGGTGAGCAGGCCGCAGAGCATGCGCAGCGTGGTGGTCTTGCCCGAGCCGTTGGGACCCAGGAAGCCGCAGATCCGGCCGGCCTCCAGGGCTAGGTCGACGTCCTGCACCACGCGCCGCGCGCCGAAGCTCTTGTTCAGCCCCCGCACGTCGATGGCCAGGCTCACCGGAGCGGCTCCACGTCCACCGGCTGGCCGGGGCTCAGCCGGGCCGACGGGATCGCTTCGACGAGGTAGACCAGCCGGTCGCGTGCCTCGCGGGAATAGATGACCGGCGGCGTGAACTCGGGACGGGGGCTGACGAAGACGATCCGCGCCGCAAGCCCGTGGGCGCAGCCGTCGCAGGAGAACCGCACGGTCCGGCCGGGCCGGTAGGCGGCGAGCGCCTGTTCGGGCACGAAGAACCGCAGCTTGATCCGGTCGTCCGGCAACAGGGAAACGACCGGCTGGTTGGCCGGGGCCCACTCGCCGGCTTGGAAGAACACCTCCTCGACGCGGGCGGCGACCGGGGCGGCGGGCGACAGGTCCTGCAGGCGGGCCGAGGCGCCGCTGAGGGCGGCGCGGGCCTGGGCGACGCGGCTGTCGGCGGCCCGGACCTGGTCCTCGCGGGCGCCCAGGGTGGCGGCGTCGCGCTGGCGGCGGGCGGCGGCGAGCTGGGCGCGGGCGGCCTGGGCCGCGGCGCGCGCGTCGTCGAGGCGGGCGGGCGCGTAAATACCGCGCCGAACCAGCGGCTCGACCCGGCGCAGGTCGGCCTCGGCGTCGCGGGCGCGGGCCTCCGCGGCGGCGATGTTGGCGTCGTAGACGGAGAGCTCGAGGGGCCGGAGGCCCTTGCGGGCGTCGCTGGCTTGCGCCTCGGCGGCGGCGACCTCAGCCTGCGCCTGGTCCCGCTGCGCCGCGAGCTGGGCGGGGTCGACCACGAACAGCGCCTGGCCGGCGGCGACGGCCTGGCCGCGGGCGACCAGCATCCGCTCGACCTGGCCGGAGACCGGCGCGGCCAGGTAGAGCGGCTCGCCCTCCACGTAGCCGGTCAGGGTGCGCGCGGCGCTGAACCGCGGGAGCAGCACCAGCAAGGCGACGATGGCGAGGCCCGCGAGCGCCAGCGCCGCGACCAGCACGCGCTGACGGCTCACGGCGCGACACCCCGGAGATAGAGCTCCACATGCTGGTCGACCAGCTGCGGCAGGTCGAAGCCGGGCGCGCCTACGGGCACGAAGGTCTCGCGCCAGATCACCCCCACCAGCACGGGCGCTACGAGTTGCAGGGCGTAGGCGCGGGGGTCGCCCGGCCGCACCTCGCCGCGCGCCTGGGCCTGTTCGATGGCGGCGGACAGCGCGCCCAGCATGTGGGCCACGAGCTCGTCGTGCCAGATGCGCGCGAGCTCGGGGAAGTTGCGCGCCTCGCCGATCACCATCTTCACCACCCCGCCGACGGAGGTGGTGGCGGCCACGCGTCCCACCTGGGCGGCCAAGGCGCGCACCAGCTCCGGGAACGGGCCGGGGTGGGCCGCCAGCATGGCGCGGGCAAGGTGCAGGTTCGGGGCGACCGCCTGCTCCACCACCGCGCGGAAGATGTCTTCCTTGGTGTCGAAGTAGAGATAGAGGCCGCCCTTGGAGACCCCAGCTCGGGCGGCGATCTCATCCAGCTTTGCGGCGGCGAAGCCCTTCTCGGCAAACACCTGCAGCGCAGCCTGGACGATCTCGCCCGGCCGGTCAGCCTTGCGGCGACGGAACTTGGGTTCACCAGCCGGTAGCATGCTCCCCCCGTGATAACTGACCAGTCAGTTATTTAGCTCTTTTTGAGTGCGTGTGGCAACCCGGCGTTACGCGGCGGCGGCTTGTCGCATCGCAAGTGATTGAAACATGCCCATATTCCGCCCGGATGCTCGGCTAGGTGGTGAGCGTCCCAACGGACTCCGCGGCCCGGGCGGCCGCGACGAAGATCAGAACGCATCACGCGGACCACGAAGCCGGCGCAAACGTCCGGCGCGGCCGCACGCATCGAGTGAAGGGTGGACCCATGCTGCGCATTCGTTTGCGCGCCGCTGAGACGGCGAAAGAAAGGCTGGCGCAGGCTGTGGCCGTGGGCGCGGTGCTGGCCGGCACGGCGGCGCTGGCCATGCCAGCCGCCCGCGACGTGGGGGTTCGGGCCACCCGGGTGTCGGTGGGCGCCGTGCAGCAGATCGAATTGCGGGGCGTGTTCGCTCCGGCCGCGCCGGCAACCCGGCTGGTCTGGGAGGGCGCCGACGTGGACGGCGACGGCGAAGCCGACTTCGCCAATCCGACCGGCCACCAGCCCCGCGGCCACGACGCCTACGGCCAAGGGGAGTTCGGCGCGTCTCGCGACGGCGGCGTCCGTCGGCACGAAGGCGTCGACTACGCGGCGGAAGCCGGCCAGACGGTGCTCGCGCCGATCTCCGGCTACGTCACCAAGATCGGCTACGCCTACGCCGGCGACCGCGACCTGAAGTTCGTGGAGATCACCAATCCCGCCCTGCGCTTCGCTGCGCGGGTGTTCTACGTGAACCCGGACGTGGAGGTGGGCGACACCGTCGCGGTCGGCCGCCCGATCGGCGAGGCTCACAGCCTGCAGCGCAAATACCCCGGCGGGATGACCGACCACGTCCACCTCGAGCTGATGGACAAGGGCCGGCGGATCGACGCCACCGAGGTTCTCACGGCCCGCTACGAGCCGGTCGCGGATAGCCAGGCCGCGGACTGAGATCCCGCGCCGGCGCCAGCACGGTGTCGGTTAAGAGCTGACGGGAACTTCTGGAACACCGCCGGCACGAATCAGGACCGAATCGCTGACTCGCCGCGATTCGATCTTTGTTCTCTACAAGCTATTGTAGTCGAGTCGCCGGCGGCCACAACGAGCGTGGCCTCGCACGCGGCTCCCGGTGAGATCAGGTCGAGGGCTTGAGGTGCAGGATCGGGCGGCTCGAAGCCGTCCGGGGCGGGGCGACCGGACGCGCCGGCAGAGCGCTGGTCTTCGTGAGGCGGAAGACAGGCTGGCCGCCGAGGCGCGGCCGTCGGCGAACGATTTGGGTCATGGTGTGGTGTTCCGGATCGGCGGACGCTGAAAGGGCCGAACGGCGCTCAATCGGCGGCGGCCATGGCTTGCGGGGTCTTGCACGCGGCGGTGCAGATCGCTTCGAGATAGCTGGCGATGTTGCGCGGGGCGAGCAGGGCGTCGACGGCCCTGCAGCCTTCGGCCTTCAGGCGGGCCTTCAGGGCGACGAGGTTCTGGACCTCGCCCGAGCGGGCGAGCTCGAAGGCGCGTTCGATCGTGGAGCGGGACATGGTTGCGCGCGGCGGCCTCGGAGCCGGCCAGAGGGCCGGATCCGGGCCGCCTTCGGCCTTAGGCGGCTTGCAGCTGGCCGGCGGACATCTTGCCGCTGCGCGCGTCGCGCTCCAGCTCGTAGCCGAGCTTCTGGCCTTCCTGCAGCGAGCCGAGGCTCGAACGCTCCACGGCGGAGATGTGGACGAACACGTCCGGGCCGCCGGCGTCAGGTTGAATGAAGCCGAAGCCTTTGGTCGGGTTGAACCACTTCACGGTGCCGGTCGTCATAGTCGTAATCTTTCGAATTCGAGTGTTCGCGCGCCCGGGATCGGGCGGCAGATCAAGTTTTCGGAGAGGATCTTGGAGGTCTCGAACCCTGGGCGAATAACGCGTGGGGGCGGGGCGACCGAGCCAATGCGAATTTGATAGCGAGCAGTCTCGCACGATTTCCGTGGCGCCGCCACACAATTCGGCCATGCACAGATATATGAGCCGCGACGCTGGTATTATTACGAGGCGAGACCTAGATCGGGAGATGCAAACTTTTCGAGCCTACATTCAGAACGCCGCCGGCGCCGTCACCTGGGCCGCGTGGATCGAAGCCGACCACCGTCAGGACGCCGAGAGCCAGGCCAGCGCCCTGTGCCCGGGTCAGACCCCCATGCTCGACCTCTGGTCCGCCACCGAGCGCAAGCTGGCGGATTCCTGCCGGCTGGACCCGGTCTGACGGGCCGCGCGGGTTGACGGGGAAGGGCCGCTTCCTCTATATCGCCCGCTCCTCGCGCGGACGGCTCGTCCGCCGATCCCATTTCCACGCGAAGGTTACCTCGCTATGTCGCGTCGCTGCGAACTCACCGGTGTCGGCCCGATGGTCGGCCACAATGTGAGCCACTCGAACATCAAGACCAAGCGCCGCTTCCTGCCGGCGCTGCAACCGGTGACGCTGCAGTCCGAAGCGCTCGGCCAGTCGTTCAAGCTGCGGGTCCGCAATGCGGCCCTGCGCACCCTGGACTTCAAGGGTGGCCTCGACGCCTTCCTGATCAAGGCGAAGGACGAGGACCTGTCCCCGCGCGCCCTGAAGATCAAGCGTCAGGTGAAGGCCAAGCTCGCCGAGCAGGCCCCGGCCGCGTAAGCGCCGAACAGAGTGTCGTTCCGAAAGGGCCGCCCCCCGGGGCGGCCCTTTTGCTTTGTCCGTCTTTCCCGCTGCAACGTCTCCCCCGCTTCGCAGGGAAGGCAAGGGCTAGGGGCGCCAGTCGAAGGCGAGCAGCAGGGTGCGCTGGTCGGTCGGGGCGCCGGCGAAGCTGCCGAAGTTGTCGTCGGAGACCAGATAGAGGCGGATCGCGCCGCGGGGGCCGGGGACGGCGGCGACGCCTTCGAAGTTGTCGACGCTGAGCGGCCGGGCCAGGTCGAGGGTGTCGATCACCCGCCCGTCGCGCTCAAGGATCTTCACCCGGATGGTGTTGCCGGCGAGCGGCGTGAACCAGCGGAGCAGGGCTACGGCGCGGCCATCCGGCAGCACGTCGAGGCTGGTCAGCTCCAGCCCATCGAGGGCGACGTCGAAGCTGCGCGTGCAGGCCGCGGCCAGACGGCAGAGGAAGGTCTGGCCCGTCCCCTCCAGGCCCGTCCGGTAGGCGTCGGGGCCGGAGGCGGGATCCGCCGCCAGAGCTTCCATGCCCTTGTTGAAGCGGTAGGCGATATCGGGCTGCGGCGCCTCCACCGGCGGGCCGCCCGCGGCAGGGTAGCGGAGGATGCGGTCATTCTGCTCGAAGCTGACCAGCAGGTCGCCGCCCGGCAGCAGGGCGACGCCCTCGGAGTCATATTCACGCTGGCCGCCCGCGAAGAGATCGGCGCCCGCGGAGTCCTTGAGGCCCACCAGGGCGGCGTCGGCCAGACCGACGAGGCGACCGCCCCGGTCCAGGACCAGCCTGGCGCGCAGCAGGTCGGACTGGTCGCTCATCGCCGTGAGGCGCCCATCGGGAGTCACCTTGAGATCGGAGAGGCCATGCAGCCGGGCGGTCTGGCGCGAGCTCAGGGACAGGCCGCCAGCGTAGGTAAAGCGTCCGAGCCGCACGTGGGCGGGGTCGCGCGGGTCGAGGGGCACGGCCTTGCCGTCGACCACGATGGCCGCAGCATAGGGTAGCGGCGCCGGCGGGAGAGACGCGCCCGGGCTGACGCACCCGGCGAGCGCCAGGGCGAACAGCGGCCCAGGCAGGCGCCTCAAGCCACCGACCTCCGCACTTCCTTGAAGGTGGAGCGGCGAGGGGCGCCGGAGGGCCCTTGCGTGTTCGGCGGCGGCTGCAGGAGGCCTGCGGTGCGCCGGGTGGCCTTGCGCGGCTCTTCGTCGAACAGCTCGGCGAGCTGGTCGGTGATCGCGCCGGCCAGCTGCTCCACGTCGACGATGGTGACGGCGCGGCGGTAGTAGCGGGTCACGTCGTGGCCGATGCCGATGGCGATCAGCTGGACGGGGCTCTTGCTCTCGATCTCGGCAATCACCTCGCGCAGGTGGCGCTCCAGGTAATGTCCCGAGTTAACGGACAGCGTGCTGTCGTCGACCGGCGCGCCGTCCGAGATGACCATCAGGATGCGGCGCTGCTCGGGCCGGCCGATCAGGCGCTGGTGGGCCCACATCAGGGCTTCGCCGTCGATGTTCTCCTTGAGCAGCCCCTCGCGCATCATCAGGCCGAGATTGCGCCGGGCGCGCCGCCACGGCGCGTCGGCCGCCTTGTAGATGATGTGGCGCAGGTCGTTCAGGCGGCCGGGCTGGGCGGGCTTGCCCGCCTTCAGCCAGTCCTCACGGCTCTGGCCGCCCTTCCAGGCGCGGGTGGTGAAACCGAGGATCTCGGTCTTGACGCCGCAGCGCTCCAGGGTGCGCGCCAGGATGTCGGCGCAGACCGCCGCGACCATGATCGGCCGGCCGCGCATCGAGCCCGAATTGTCGATCAGGATGGTCACGACGGTGTCGCGGAACTCGGTGTCCTCCTCCTCCTTGAAGGAGAGCGGCGCGGTGGGGTCGATGATCACCCGCGTGAGGCGGGCGACGTCCAGGAGGCCCTCCTCGAGGTCGAAGCTCCAGGAGCGGTTCTGCTGGGCGAGCAGCTTGCGCTGCAGGCGATTGGCGAGGCGCGAGACCACGCTCGACAGGCTGGCCAGCTGCTGGTCGAGGTAGGCGCGCAGCCGCGTCAGTTCCTCGCCGTCGCAGAGCTCCTCGGCGGCGACGATCTCGTCGAAGGCCGTGGTGAAGACCTTGTAGGTCGCCACCTTGGCGTCGCCCTTGAAGTCTGGGCGGGCGGGCTGTTCGCCCTCGCCCATGTCCGGCGGCTCGTCGGTGTCCTGGGCGTCGGGATCGTCCTCCGCCTGCATCATCTGGCTGTCGGCGTCCTCGCTTTCGCTGTGGGTCGCCTCGGACTCGTCCATGGCCGTCTGCTGCGGCGACTGGCCTTCGCCGTCGCCCTCGTCCTGGTCGTCTTGCGCCTCGGGCTCGCCCTCCTCGCCGGAATCCTCGTCCTGTTCGGCGGGGTCGGGCGCGTCGGACAGGTCGTCGCCCATCTTCAGGTCGCGCAGGATGGCGCGGGCCACCTTGGCGAAGGCCTTCTGGTCGTCGATGAGGTCGGCCAGCCGGTCGAGGTCGGCGCCGGCCTTGGCCTCCACCTCCTCGCGGAACAGGTTGACCAGCGGCTGGGCCGAAGCCGGCGGCTTCTCGCCCGTGAGCCGCTCGCGCACCATCAGCGACACCACTTCCGCCAGCGGCGGGTTGGCGAGGGCCTCCACCTGGTTGAAGGTCCGCTTGGCCCAGGCCTGGTCCATCACCGCCCTGAGGTTGTCGCGCACCCCGCCCATGGCGTTGGCGCCGATCGCCTCGATGCGGGCCTGCTCGATCCCGTCGTAGATCGGCTGCCCGAGCGCGGACGCGGGGCGCGCCTTGGCGTGGGCGGCCGGGTCGTGGTGGGCGATGCGCAGGGCCATCTGGTCGGCGAGGCCGCGGATCCGCGCCGCGTCGGGGCCGGTCAGATCGCGCGGCGGGTGCGGCAGGACGGCGCGCTTGCCGGACAGCTGCGGGCCCTCGCCGGAATAGACGATCTCCATGTCCGGCGTCTCGGCGAGCGAGCGCGCCGCGTGCGCCAGCGCACGCTTGAACGGCTCCAGCGGGCTTTCGGGGTTCTTCGCCATGGCGTCCGTCTTAGATCAGGGCTGACGCGGCGCGAAACAAGGAAGTTGCGGCCGACGATTTTGAGCCGCTGGTCACGCTGGCGCGGGAACATCCACGGCCAAGCCGCGGTTACTAGGCCGAGCCGTGTTGTGGCTCAGTCCTGAGGAGAGAGCGCCATGCTGAAGTGGGCTCTGATCTTCGCGATCGTCGCCCTTGTGGCGGGCGCCATGGGCTTCGGCGGCATCGCCGGCGCCTCGGCGGGTATCGCCAAGATCCTGTTCTTCCTGTTCGTGGTGGGCTTCCTGGTCTTCCTCGTCATGGGCCTGATGGCCGGACGAAAGATGACAAGGTAGCGCTGCTCCGGCAGACGCGAAGAAAGAGCGCCCGCTCTCCGGTCGGAGAGCGGGCGTTTTCTGTTCAGATCAGGATCGTCCTGGCCGGAAAAGCCCGGCGACGACGATGCAGAAGGGTTGGCTACTTCTTCGCGAGGTAGGCCTTCGACTGCTGGCCGACGATGTCCACCAGATTTCCCATGGCGACGTTCACGTCGATCAGGTGCAGGCCCCAATCCTTCATCACCGTGCCTGCGTTGACCACGTCGCCGGCGATGTCGTCGGTGCGCGGGTCGGCCGGGTTGGCGTTCACGTGGACCTCCAGGTAGCTGAAGCCGTCCTTGCTGACGCACTGGCCGGTGAGCAGGCCCGGGACCGCCACGAACGGGGTCGCCGGCTGCGGCTTGCCCTTCACCCAGGTGGGCGGCGCCACTGAGGAGGAGGCGATCGCCGCGCCGTTGCCGAGATAGGCCTTCAGCTCGCCCTTGCCGCCGGCCAAGTTGGCCGGGTTGGTGCAGGCGGCCTCCATGTTGGGCTGCTGGACACGGCCGAAGCGGCTGTTCGCGGGCGGCGGGATGGTGTCGCGGAAGGTCACGTAGGAGATGGCGCAGCCGATCTGGCCCGCGGTGCGGCAGAGCGGGATGGTCTTGAAGACGCCCGTCTCCTTGCCCTTCTCGACGCCCAGGTTGGAGCCGAGAATGAGGGCCGAGATCAGCTGCTTCTGGACCGGCTTGCCCTCGACCTCGGCCGGGATCATCCGGGCGAGCACGCCCGAGCCCTGGGAGTGGCCGATCAGGACCACGCCGCGGCCCTTGTTCTCGTGCTGGAGGTAGTGGTTCCAGGCGTCGACCACGTCGCTGTAGCCGACCTGGCGCACGGCCGGATCCATGGAGCCCGGCATCGGCGTCCCCGCGGAGGCGGCGCGCAGGGCGGTGAGGGTGAACTGCCGGTAGAGCGGGGCGTAGATCCGGCACTTGGAGCCGAACCGCGCCAGCTGCTGCTTCACCACGTTCAGCTCTTCCGGCCCGGCGTTCATGTCCGAGGTGATCCCCGGATCATTGGAGACCGTCGGATAGACGTAGAAGCAGTCGATGGGCGCCTTCGGATCGGCCTTGAACTGTTCGACGCTGGTCGTGCCGTCGGCCTTGATCACCGTGGTGGTGAGGTCGATGGCGCAGGCGTCGCCGGCCTTGCCCGGGAAGCACAGCCAGTTGGCCTTGTTGGCGTAGTCGTTCCTGGCGCCAGCCTGGGCCGGCCCTGCGGTCTGGGCCGAAGCCCCCGTAACGGCGAAGCCGGCCGCCAGCGCGAGCGCCGTCAGCGTGGTCCTGATCATCGTTTCCCCCAGCAAAAATGTTCGAAGTATGGGTTTGATGATCGCCGCAGACGGGTCGTCCGTCCACCCCTTCCGCTCATCCCGGCGCAAGCCGGGACCCAAGCGGCTGTCCGCAACGAAACAGCCCCGGAGGTTCGCACCTCCGGCGCCATGATCTGGCTGAGCTTGAGTCTCGGCTTTCGGGAGGGGCGGAGTTAAGCCACCCGCACCCGGGCGGTGCTTTCCGGCAGGTCCTGGCCGAAGGCGCGCTGGAAGAACTCGGCGACGGTGCCGCGCTCCAGCTCGTCGCACTTGTTCAGGAAGGTCATCCGGAAGGCGAGCGCGATGTCGCCGCCGAAGATCTCGGCGTTCTGGGCCCAGGTGATCACGGTTCGCGGGCTCATGACGGTGGAGATGTCGCCGTTCATGAAGGCGTTGCGGGTCATGTCGGCGACGCGGACCATGGCGTTGATCGTGCGGCGGCCCTCGGCGTTGGCGTAGTTCGGCGCCTTGGCCAGCACGATCTCGGCTTCCACGTCGTGCGACAGGTAGTTCAGCGTCGTGACGATGGACCAGCGGTCCATCTGGCCTTGGTTGATCTGCTGGGTGCCGTGGTAGAGGCCGGTGGTGTCGCCCAGGCCGATGGTGTTGGTCGTGGAGAACAGGCGGAACCAGGGGTTCGGCCGGATCACCCGGTTTTGGTCGAGCAGGGTCAGCTTACCCTGGGCCTCCAGCACCCGCTGAATTACGAACATCACGTCGGGGCGGCCGGCGTCGTACTCGTCGAAGACGAGGGCGATGGGCCGCTGGATCGCCCAGGGAAGGATGCCCTCCCGGAACTCGGTGATCTGCTTGCCTTCCTTCAGGACGATGGCGTCCTTGCCCACCAGGTCGATGCGGCTGACGTGGCTGTCGAGGTTGACCCGGATCAGCGGCCAGTTGAGGCGCGCGGCCACCTGCTCGATGTGGGTCGACTTGCCGGTGCCGTGATAGCCCTGGACCATGACCCGGCGGTCGAAGGAGAAGCCCGCCAGGATCGCCCGGGTCGTCTCTGGATCGAACTTGTAGGCCGGGTCCACGTCGGGGACGTGCGGGTCGCGCTCGCCGAAGGCGGGCGCCTGCATGTCGAAATCCACGCCGAACGCGTCGCGCGCGGAGACCTTCTGGTCCGGGACCAGGGAAACGAGCTTGTCTTCGGTGGTGTCGAAAGCGGCCATGACGGAGGTTCGATTACAGGCTTGCCCGAGCGGAAGCAAACGGGTGTTCAATGCAGGGGACGCCGAAATCCGGCGCCGGGAGGACCCGCGATGCTGCAGGCAGCCGAAGGCGCTTATCGAACGATAACCGTGCGGCCGGAGCCCTCGGGCTTTGGCGCCGAGATCACCGGGCTCGACCTCTCCCGGCCCCTAGATAGGGAGCAGCTGGCCGAGGTGAAGGCCGCCTGGGCGGCGCACGCGGTGGTGCGCTTCCCGGACCAGCCGCTGGACCTAGACCAGCTGGAGGCCTTCACCCTGCAGATCGGGCCGTTCGGCGAGGACCCCTTCATCAAGCCCATGCCGGGCCGGCCCAACGTGCTGGAGCTGCGCCGCGAGCCCGACGAGAAGGCCACCAACTTCGGCGCCGGCTGGCACTCGGACTGGAGCTTCCAACCGACGCCGCCGGCGGCGACCCTGCTGCATTCGGAAGTGGTCCCGCACGTGGGCGGAGACACCCTCTTCTGCGATTGCACGCGGGCTTACGAGGCCCTGTCGCCAACGATGCGATCGATGCTGGCGCCGCTGCGCGCGGTCCATTCCGCCGGCCGGGCCTACGGGACCAAGGGCGTGTTCGCCCGCGAGACCGAGAGGCGGACGATGCAGATCATCGTCTCCGAGGAGGCCGACAAGACCCACACGCACCCGCTGGTGCGGACCCATCCGGTGACCGGGCGCAAGGCGCTCTTCATCTCGCCGGTCTACACCTTGGGGATCGAGGGGCTGAGCCCGCAGGAGAGCCAGGCCATCCTCGGCTACCTGTTCGGCCACATGACCCAGGACGCCTTCGTCTACCGCCACCGCTGGCGGCCGCGGATGCTGCTGATGTGGGACAACCGCTGCACCATGCACCTGGCCGAAGGCGGTTATGACGGCCACCTGCGGGTCATGCACCGCACGACCGTAGCCGGCGACGTCCCGGCCTAGCCGAAGGCGCGCGGCTCGTCCGGCAGGCGGCGGGCGCCCTCATCCGGGTCCTCGTCGGCCATGGCCTCGGCCTCCTCGCCGCCAACAAGCTCGGGCTCGGCGGCCTCGGCCGGGCTGATGCCGAAGCGGGCCGCGACGTCGGGCGCGAGGCGGGCGAGATCGGCGCGCAGCTTCAGCAGCGCCAGGTCCTTGGCCTTGCCCTCCAGCATCACGTCGAACACCAGGCCGTCGGCGTCGCGCATGAAGCGGGCGAACTCGAAGGGGTTGGTGAAGTCGGCGTGGTTGGTGATCACCGGGGGCAGGAGGGCGGTGGTCTTCTTGCGGGTCTTGGGATGGGTGCGCACCAGCTCGCGCAGCTCCATCCGCGGGCTCGAGAAGTGGATCTTCGGCCGCTCGCCCACGGGCCAAGTGGCGAGGATGCGGCGGAGCACGTCGATCATCTCCAGCCGCTCGGGGTTCAGGCACCAGAAGTGCTGGTAGTCGAAGACGCAGCGCACGCCGGTGCGCTCGTGGATCCAGAGGACGTCGGCGGCGCTGAAGCGGACGTCGTCGTGCTCCAGCACCAGGCGGCTGCGGACGTGGTCGGGCAGGGTCTCCCAGCGCCGGGCCCAGCGGGCGCGGCTCTCGACGAGGTCGCCATAGACGCCGCCCACATGGGTGACCATCACGGCCTCGGGCCCGAGCTCCATGCGGTCCAGCATCTCGGCCTGGGAGGCGAGGTCCCAGATGCTTTTCTTCGTCAGGCTCTCGTCCGGGCTGTTCAGCAGCACGAACTGCGAGGGGTGGAAGGACAGGCGCATGCCGAGCTGCTTCGCCTTGGCGCCCAGGGCGCGCAGCTCGGCGTCGCTTTCGGCCACCATGCCGTGGAACTGCGGCATGTCCGGGTGGGTGGCGTAGGGGGCGAGGTCGGACGACAGGCGGTACATGTCGATCCGCCTGGAGGCGAGGTAGTCTAGGAGCTGGTCGACGTACTCCAGAGACACCTTGAGGTGCGGGCTGCTCTGCCAGCGGCGGGTGTCGTTGCTCTTGATCGGCGCGCCCAGCACCTTCACGGGCACGCCGAGCCGCAGGGGAGTATCGTTCACGCGGGGACCTCCTCTTCGGGGCCGAAGCCCAGGCCGCGGATGAAGCTGTTCCAGTCGGCCGCCCTAAGGGCCCCGCCGGTGGCGGCGCGGTGGCCGGAGCCGTAGTTCTCGTCCGCGCCCGGCGGCGCATGGCGGGCGAGGAAGTCGATCAGGTCGAGGTCGCGGGCGGAGCGGGCGGCGAAGTGGACCCAGCCTGGCCGGAAGCCGGTGTTGGCGGCGATGACCACTTGGCCCCGCAGCCGCGACCGCCACTGCTGGGCGATCAGCGGGTGGATCTGACAGGGCGAGTGGAGGCGGATCAGCGCCACCTCGCCACGCACCTTGGGCGGGACGCGCCGGGCCTGGGCCAGGGCGTCGGCGACCTCGGCCTTCGCGGCATGAAGGGCGGCCGCCTCCGGCAGGTCGCCGGCCAGGATCTCACCGGGACCGTTCGCCCGCAGCAGCACGTCCAGCGCCGGGCCCGCGTCGCCCGAGCCCGTGCGCCGGGGGGCGTTTATCAGGGCCGTCAGCTTGCGCAGCGCGGTGATCCCGTAGCGCCGCCGCGCCGCGTCCATTTCCGGAAATCCAAGGTCCTCGGCCATGTCGCCGACCAGGCCGAGGGCCGCCAGCCACAGGAGGTCGTCCACGTCGGCGAGCGCGGCGGCGGCCCACCAGGCGAGCAGGCTGGCCGTGGGGATCGGCCGGAAGTCCTGGCCGGTGAGGATCGTGACCTCGTCGGGCCAGGCGCCGGCGCGGACCACGTGGTGGTCCACCACCAGGGTCGGGACGCCGGGGAGGATCGTTCCGTCCCTCAGGCTGAGGTCGCAGACCACCAGGCCGCCGGGATCCGCCCGCGCCACCTCGGCGCGCAGGGCGGCGTCCCAGGGGCTCTCGCCGCGCCCGACGATCCGGCGCTGGTGCGGGCGCCCCGCGCATTCGAACGCCCGGGCGAAGATGGCGAGGGCGGACAGCCCGTCGGCGTCGTTGTGGCCGAGGACCAGAACGGGACGGGCGGGATCGAACCGCTTGAGCGCGGCGCGCAGCAGGTCCTGCGCCTCCGCCGAGGCGGAGGGGCAGGAGGTCGGGAAGAGCTGCGAGGCAGGTGCGGCGGCAGGCGGCATGGAGGGCTTAACACGCCCGCGCATGTTCTCTGTTCCAGCTGCGCAAAAGAATATGCGCGAGGCCGGCCGTGGCTCCGCCGCGGCTGCCGGAGCTAGCGCGCGAGGCGCTGCCAGGTGGAGACGCCGAACAGGGTGGCGCCGAAGGTGGCGAACGCCGCCAGCACGATGGCGAGGTAGAGGTCTTGGCCGGTCATGGGAAAGCTCCTTGAACTTGCGCCCGAAGACATGCCGCCGACCTCGCCGCCCGGAAATTCAGGTGGGCTCCCTAAGGGTCTCTACGTAGGGGTTCGCCCCGAATGTCGCCGCGCCGGGGCGGGGTCTATCTAGCCGGTCATCGACGCCGCGGCCGCCGCGGCCTCCCAGAACCAACAAGCGAGTAGAGTGATGACCGCCCCCCTCATCGACCTCAGCGTCCACCATCAGCCGCGCGGCGCTTCCGACCGCATTGCCTACGGCTTCGTGAAGGCCCTGCGCTTCTGCGCCGACACCTTCTTCGCCAAGCGCTACGGCCACCGCGCGGTGGTGCTGGAGACCGTCGCCGCCGTCCCCGGCATGGTCGGCGCCACGCTGAACCACCTGAAGTGCCTGCGTCGGATGGAAGACGACCGCGGCTGGATCAAGACGCTGATGGACGAGGCGGAGAACGAGCGCATGCACCTGATGACCTTCATCGAGGTGTGCAAGCCGACCGCCTTCGAGCGCTTCGTGGTCGTGGCCGTCCAGTGGGTCTTCTACCTGTTCTTCTTCGGCCTCTACCTGGCCAGCTCGAAGACCGCCCACCGTGTGGTCGGCTACTTCGAGGAAGAGGCGGTGATCAGCTACACCCACTACCTCGCCGAGATCGATGAAGGCCGCAGCGAGAACGTCGCCGCTCCCGAGATCGCCATCCGCTACTGGAACCTGCCCAGGACGGCGACGCTGCGCGACGTGGTCGAGGTGGTCCGCGCCGACGAGGCCCACCACCGCGACGTGAACCACGGCTTCGCCAACGAGATCGCCGGCCTGCCCGAGATCGCCGTGGCGCCGTGCCCGCCCCACGTGGTCCTCGAGCCGAACTGGAAGCAGGCCGCTTAGCGGTCCTCAGGAGGGCGGCGGTCGATGCGGCCGCCGCCCCGTTATCGCCCGCAGCACACTGACATGTTCTCTAAAGTGCCATATTGACTTCAAATCGTGGAGCGATAGGGAGCATTTGTAGAGAGGGCATCCGGTGTCACAGGAGTTCTATACCGTCGAGGCGGCGGCCGGCCGGCTGGGGCTGCACCCCAAGACGGTCTTGCGGTTCATCCGTGACGGTCGGCTCAAGGCGGCGCGGATCGGCAAGTCGTACCGGATCCAGCGGTCCGAGCTCGACCGCCTGGCCGGCGCGCCGACCCGACCTGCGGCCGCGGCGCGTGTCACCAGCATCGTCGACGTGGAGGGGGTCGATGCGGCGCTGGCCCAGCGGCTCACCAGCCACCTGACGGCCGTCCGCGGCGGAGCGGCCCCGGGGCGCGAGGCGCTCAACGTCGACGTCGCGCACGATCCGGAGCACGGGCGCCTGAAGATCATCGTCGTGGCCGGACCGGCGGACGCCGCGGCCATGCTGCGGCTCGTCCAGGGCCTTCTGGAGCCCTGAGGTGGCGCAGGTGGAGATCTTCGCCGGGCGGCGCGTCCTGGTTTGCGACCCGGAAGGGCCGCCGCTCGCCGGAGACCGGCACGCGGGCGACCTGGTGGGCGAGGCCCTGGGCGCCGGGGCCGAGGTGGTGGCGATCCCCACCGCCCGCGTCACGCCAGCCTTCTTCGATCTCAGGACCGGCCTGGCTGGCGCCGTGCTCCAGAAGTTCGTGAACTACCGCCTCGTGCCGGTGATCGTCGGCGATATTGGCGCGGAGCTGGCGCGTTCGTCCGCCCTGCGCGACTTCGTCCGCGAGTCCAACCGAGGGCAGACGGTCTGGTTCGTGGCCGGTCTGGACGAACTGCGGGCCCGCCTCGGCTAGGCCTTGCCGGCCGCCGGTCCCGCCGCCAGCTGACGAAGCCGGTCCAGGCGCTCGCGCAGCCCGACGGTCGCCCGGCCCTCGCCGAACAGCCGCCGCCGGTCGCGGCGGTTGGCGGCGCGATGCGCCAGCAGGGCCGGGACATCGATCGCCGCGCCAGCCGCCGCCAGCACGCCCGCCAGGGCGGGATGGGCGAACTGCGCCAGGCGACGGCGGTGCTGCAGGCCGGCCAGCCGGTCGTCCAGCATGCGCTGCGGGATCGCCGCGCCGGCGAGGTCGCGCGCCGCCAGCAACTGGGCTTCGAGGGCGCGGCGGAGCAAGGGCGTGCTGGCGAGGGTGTTCAGTGCGGCCCAGTCCGGATCGGCCTCAGCGAGGGCGGCGATGTCCAGCAGGTGCCGAAGGTCGAAGGTCCCGCGCCAGTAGTCGCCGTCGTGGAACTGGTCGTGCAGCACCAGCTGGAAGATCTGCGCCGCCGGTTCGGCCACGCGGGCGGCGACCCCGTCCCAGGCGACCCGCCGTTCGCCGCCGCCCCACGCCGCCTCGGCCGCGCCTGGCGGGCCCGGCGCACGCTGGTGAAGGTCCAGGAAGCCCACGTCGCTTGGACGGCCGAGCTCGGCGAAGACATGCACCTCCGAGCCCTGGTAGCGGTTGTGCAGCTCGAACCCGGCGGCCTTCAGGGCGGCGAGGGCCGTCTCCGCCTCGTCGGGCCGCACAAGCAGGTCGAGGTCGTTCAGCATCCGGTCGAAGGTCGCCGGCCGACCCTGCGCGACCCAGAGCGCCGCGCCCTTCAGCAGGGCGGGCTCAATATTGGCCGCATTGAGCGCGCGCAGGGCGTCGGCCAGCTGGGCGAAGAGCCGCCGGTTGCGCTCGCGGTTGCGCGCGCGGACCTCCGTCAGGAAGGGCAGGCCGTCCGCGGGCAGGCGCTCGGATGCGCCGGCCGCCTCGGCCGCAGTAAGGATCTGTGGCGTCACCAGGCTGGTGTTCGCCAGCCAGAGCACAGCCATCCAATCCGCATCGGGCGAGGGCGCGCCCCGCAGGGCCGCGCAGAGCGCCTCGAGGTGGGCGCGCCTAGTCATCCAGCAGGCCGGCGATCAACGCGACGGCCGCGTCGAGGTCGCTGTAGACCAGGCGGTGGGGGCGAGCCCGCGCGACGCTGCCGGCAAGCCCCTGCAGCGCCGCCGCGTCCAGGGCGCCCCGGGCGGAATAGGCGCTCGCCAGGATGGCCGTCAGCGCGTCCACGGCATGCAGCGGCTGCAGGGCCGCGGCGGCTCCGGCCTGCCGATCGAGCAGGAGTACCGCGTCCAAGGTGCGCGGACTGCGCTCGGCCCGGTTCGGGGGGAGGTAGTAACGCACGCGCTGGCTGTCGGCGCGCAGCCAAGTGGGCAGGCCCGCTACGGCCGGCGCAAAGGCCTCGACCAGAGGCCAGGCCCCGGACTTCACCGCAGCCGCGAAGGGCGCGGCGAGCACGCGACCGTCCGGCTCGATCCGCACGATGTCGTCGCCGCCGTACTGGAAGCCGGCGGCGCTCAGCGCGAGCGTCAGCGTCGTCTTGCCCGCGCCCGGATCGCCGCTCAGGAACACGGACCGGCCGTCACGGACCAGCAGCGCGCCGTGCGCCAGGAATGCGCCGCTCACCGCCTGGACGTAATGGTCGGTGAGCGTCGCCTTGATCGCAGGGGCGAGGCCGTCTGGCCCCACCGGCGGCAGCGATCGGCCGCCGACGAACAGGACGTAGAGGGCGCCGATCCCGACCACCGCGAGCCGGACCCCGTCGCCGGGCCGGCCGGCGCAGAGGTGGCCGAACACGGCGTCGACGGCCGCCACGTCCACGCTCCCGTGGAAGGACAGGGTGACCGAAAGCTCGTCCAGCGCCACATGGCGGACGGCGACCGGCGCCTGAGCCAGCGCGTCCAGGGCGGCGGTCGGAATGAGCTGCCCGCCGGCCAGCCAGGCCTGCAAGCAGCTCTTCACGAATGCGTCGGCGTCAGTCGGTGCGACGCCGAGCGCGACCAGGGTTTCGACCACCTGGGACGGCGGCTCGCCCGAGGCGACGCCTCGCCAGATCAGGTCGGCGGTCGGGTTCAACTCGACCAGCTGCTGCCCGGCCTCGCCGAACAGCAGCGGTCGGCCGTCGACCTCCACGCGCACGACCCCTGGAGCCGCCACATAGGACGTCTCGGCGACGGGCGCGGCGAGGTCGGCGGCGAGCAGGCTCACGGCGATCAGCCGCCCTTGCCGTTCTTGCCGCCTTTGTTGTCCGGATTTCCCGGACCCATGTTCGGGCCGGTGTCGTTCGGCGGCGGGTTGCCGGGCGGCTGCGGGTCGTAGCCGTTCCCGACCCCGTTGTTGCCCTTGATCTTGCCGCCGCCGCCGGAGGCGGCGATGGCCGGAGAGGTCATCGTCGTCGAGAGCAGAACGCTCATGGTCGGCGGGACGACGACTGCGAACTTGCCGGCGGTCGCGAGGAAGGCGCGCCGGTCCGTGCCGGAGGTTTCAGGGGTAGGTTTGTCTTCGTGCATGTGCAGCCCCAGTGGATTTCTACGGGCGGTCTCTTCAGGGGGATCCTGACAGTCCAGCCGGCCAACCGGCGGAGCGCTGCCATTGTTCCGCCGCAATGTGCTCAGGCCGCAGAAAAATTTCGCGCTCGGCTGACGACGGTCTCGATTGTCATTGCCGAGCTCGAGCGTCAGGCCGAGGGGAAGCATGGCGACGAGCTTCTTCGCGCCGTAATCGGGCGCAAGACCGCCGGCTGGGGGATCAGCGTGCTTTCCGTGGAGACCACCAAGGTAGGCAGGGGCGACGCCTGCGGCCCACCTCCATGGTCGACGCCATGAACCCCGACGGCTGCTGGCGCTCGCCCACGCGGCCGCCGCCCCCGTAACGAGGTAGGCGGTCGGCGCGCCGAACTCCCGTCGGACTGGATCGTGGCGCGGGTCGGGCCCTAGACCATGCCCGCCTTGCGCAGCGCCTGGTAGGCCTTGATCACCCGCTGCAGCTTGTGCTCGCCCGAGCGGTCGCCGTTGTTGGCGTCGGGGTGCAGCCGGCGGACAAGTTCGGTGTAGCGGGTGCGGATCTTGGCGCTGTCGGCGTTCACGTCCAGGTCGAGGTCAGCCAGGGCGTTTCGCTCGATCTTGCCGATCCGGCGATCCTCGGGTTCGGGCGCGCGGGCCTGACCACCGGCGCCGCCGAACAGGTTGAACGGGTCCTTATAGCCCTCGCCTTTGCCGAACTTGGCGGAGAAGGCGGCGGCTTCGCGGCTGAATCTTCCGGCCTTCATCTCCCAGGTGGGACGGCCGCCGGTGAACAGCTCCTCCTGCTGGCGACGGCGCACCTCGCCCTCGCTCATGCCGGCGAAGAAGTTCCAGTTGCGATTGTACTCCGCCGCGTGCGGCTGGCAGAACCAGTAGTGCTCGTTCAGCATGTCCCGCGACTTCGGCGCGCGCGCCGTGGCGGCCAGCCGGCAGCCGGGATGGTCGCACGCCCGTTCGCCCGGCTTGAGCGCATGTACGTCTGCCTCCCGCGCGTCCTCCTCCTTGGAGGGCGGGCGAACGCGGATGTCCTTGAACTTGGGCTTGTATTGAAACGCGCCGGGCATCCGCCAAGTATGGTGGGAAGAAATCCCCCTTCAAGAATTGAAGACGGAGCCGATGGGCGCTATCCTAGAAGCCATCCACAACAAGCTTACGGCCACGTTCCAGCCGACCCGGCTGGAGGTCGAGGACGATTCCGCCCGCCACCACGGGCACGCCGGGGCGCGGCCCGGCGGCGAGAGCCATTTCAATGTGCTGATCGAGGCTGACGCATTCAGCGGCGCCCCAAAGGTCATGCGCCAGCGCATGGTCTACAAGGCGCTGGCCGAGGAGCTGGCCGGCCCGGTGCATGCATTGTCCGTGAAGGCGCTGGCGCCCGGCGAAACCTAGGGGCTAGACTAAACGCACGTTTGAAGAGCCGCCTCGTGCGGCCGCCGACAATCAGGGAGGGGCGCGCTTGCGGACCACGATCACCGTCAATGGCGAGTCGCGGTCGCTCGACCTCGACCCCCGGACCACCCTGCTGGACGCGCTACGGGAACACCTGAGACTGACGGGCTCCAAGAAGGGCTGCGACCATGGCCAGTGCGGCGCCTGCACGATCCTGGTGAACGGCGTGCGGATCAACAGCTGCCTGTCCCTGGCGGTGATGCACGACGGGGACGAGGTGACCACCATCGAGGGTCTGGGGACGCCGGACCGCCTGCACCCGCTGCAGCAGGCATTCCTGGCAGCCGACGCCTTCCAGTGCGGCTACTGCACGCCGGGCCAGATCTGCTCGGCGGCCGGCCTGCTGGACGAGATCGAGGCCAATTGGCCCAGCCAGGCGACGGACGACGTGGCGGGGAAGGTGGCGTTCACCGACGAGGAGATCCGTGAACGGATGAGCGGCAACATCTGCCGCTGCTCGGCCTATCCGCAGATCGTCGAGGCGATCCGCAAGGCGCGGGAGGCGCTCGCGTGAGGCCGTTCACCTACGAGCGCGCCGCCGACCCGCAGGCGGCCGTGAAGGCCGCGGCCGAGACACCGAACGCCAGGTTCATCGCCGGCGGCACCAACCTGCTCGACCTGATGAAGCTCGACATCGAGCAGCCCTCGCACCTGATCGACGTAGGCCGCCTGCCGCTGGCGCAGATCGAGGATACGGCTGACGGCGGCGTGCGCATCGGCGGCCTGGCGACCAACAGCCAGGTGGCGGCGGACATGCGGATCCGATCCCGTTGGCCGGTGCTGGCCCAGGCCATCGTCGCCGGCGGCTCGCCGCAGCTGCGCAACAAGGCCAGCGTCGCCGGCAACCTGCTGCAGCGGACCCGGTGCAACTACTTCTACGACACCACCAAGCCCTGCAACAAACGCCGGCCGGGCTCCGGCTGCGGGGCCCTCGAGGGGCTGAACCGCGGCTCGGCGATCCTCGGCGCCAGCCACGCCTGCATCGCCACCCACCCGTCCGACATGGCCGTGGCGCTGGCGGCGCTGGATGCGCAGGTGGAGGTGCTGAGCCCGGCCGGCGGCGAGCGGCGGTTCCCGCTCCTGGAGCTGCACCGCCTGCCCGGCGAGACGCCGCACGTCGACACCCACCTCGTCCCGGGGGAGCTGATCACCGCGGTGCTGCTGCCCCCGCCGCCGGAGGGGGGCCAAGTCTACAGGAAGGCGCGGGACCGGGCTTCCTTCGCCGCAGGGCTGGCCAGCGTCGCCGTCGCCGGCGGGCAGGTGGCCCTGGGCATGGTGGCGCACAAGCCCTGGCGCGCGGCCGACGCCGAAGCGGCGCTGGCGGGCGGCGCCACGGCGGAGGAGGCGATCTCCGCCGAGCTGGCGCAGGCCAGCGACAACGGCCGCAACGGCTTCAAGATCACTCTGACCGCCCGCCTCGCGGCGGCGGCCATCGACGAGACCCGGGGGAGGGGCGCATGAGCTCGGTCGCCGACTGGGAGGCTCCCAATCCGGTCAAGGAGAACCGCTCCGGCCTGATCGGCAAGCCGGTCGACCGCTACGAAGGCCCGCTGAAGGTCACCGGCACGGCGCCCTACGCCTACGAGGTCGAGCCGCCCGCCGCGCCGGTCTACGGGATCATGGTCCCGGCCGCCATCGCCCGTGGCCGGATCGTGGAGGTCGACACCGCCGAGGCTGAGGCCGCACCCGGGGTCCACCTCGTGTGGACCCACCGCAACGCGCCCGAGCAGGGCGAGCGGGGCGCTCGGGTCCACCCGCGCTCCACCGCCCCCGCGCGGCCGGCCCTGGAAAACGATCGCGTCGCCTACTTCGGCCAGCCGGTGGCCTTCGTGCTCGCCGACACCCTGGAGAACGCCCAGGCCGCCGCCGACCTGGTGCGCATCGCCTACGCCGAAGAGCCGCCGGAGGCCGACTTCCGCGCCAGCCTGGATCGGGCGATGGACCCGCCCGGCGAGGAGGACGTCCGGGTCGGCGACTTCGAGGCGGCCTTCGCCGCTGCGCCGGTGAAGGTGGACGACACCTGGTTCACCCCCGTGCAGAACCACTGCCAGATGGAGCCCTGCGCCACCACCGCCTGGTGGGACGGCCCGACCTGCGTGGTGCACACCTCGGTGCAGATGGTGAAGCCGGCCCAGCACGGCCTCGCCGAGACCCTGAAGATCGGCCGCGACGACGTGCGCCTGCTGACCCGCTACATCGGGGGCGGCTTCGGCGGGAAGGGCCAGACCTACGACGAACTGACCCTGGCCGCCCTCGGCGCCCGGGCGCTGGGCCGGCCCGTGAAGGTGGCCTTCAGCCGCCAGCACATGATGCACGGCACGATCCACCGCCCGGCCACGCTGCAGCGGGTGCAGCTTGGGGCGACCGCGGACGGCAAGCTGACCGCTATGTCGCTGATGACGGTGACCCACTGCCACCGCGAAGGTCACTTCGTCGAGCACGCGTCCAACTTCGCGCGCAGCCTGTACGCGGCGCCGAACCGGCTGACCGGCCACCGGCTGGTGAAGCTCGACCTGCCAGGGGCCGGGCCGATGCGAGCGCCCGGCGAGGCCTCGGGCATGCTGAGCCTGGAAGCGGCCATGGACGAGCTGGCCGAGAAGCTGGGCCTGGATCCCGTGGAGCTGCGCATCCGCAACGAGCCAGAGGTCGACCCCGAAACCGGCAAGCCCTTCTCCGTGCGCCAGCTGGTGCGTTGCCTGCGCGAGGGCGCGCAGCTGTTCGGTTGGGACCGGCGCATGCCCCAGCCGGGGCGCGTCCGGGACGGTCGCTGGCTGGTGGGCATGGGCATGGCCGCCGCCATCCGGGGCAACTTCCTGCTGCCGGCCAAGTGCAGCTTCTCGGTGGACGCCGAGGGGGTCATCACCGTCAAGCAGGGCATGACCGACATCGGCACCGGCACCTATACGGTGCTCGCCCAGATCGCGGCGGAGACGCTTGGCGTGCCGCTGAAGGACGTCCGCGTCGAGATCGGCGACTCCGAGCTGCCTCCAGCCCCGGGTTCCGGCGGCCAGTTCGGGGCGGCGACGGCCGGCTCGGCCGCCCTGGCGGCGGGCATGAACCTGCGCAAGGCGCTGGCCGAGCTTGCCGCCAACGACCCCGAGTCGCCGCTGCAGGGTGGGCCCACCGACCAGGTCACGTTCGAAGACGGGGTGATCGCCATCGGCAACCGCTCCGAGCGCATCGCCACGCTCGTCCGCCGCGCCGCGCCTGACGGCCTCACCGCGGAGGGGGAGATCCGCCCGGCGGCCGACGCCCGCAACTGGAGCCAGCACACCTACGGCGCGCACTTCTGCGAGGTCGCGGTGGACCCGATCACCGGGGAGACGCGGGTGCGGCGGATGCTCGGCGTCTTCGCGGCGGGCCGGATCCTCAACTGGAAGACCGCGCGCAGCCAGCTGACCGGCGGCATGATCTGGGGCGTCGGCTCGGCCCTGCACGAGGGCAACGCCGTGGACCCCCGCTACGGGTCGTTCATCAACCAGGACCTGGCGCAGTACCTGGTCCCCGTGCAGGCCGACATCGGCGAGCTCGACGCCATCATGCTCGACGAGGTGGACGACAAGGCCAACCCGATGGGCATCAAGGGGGTCGGCGAGCTGGGCATCGCCGGCGCCGGCGCGGCGGTGGCCAACGCCATCTACAACGCCTGCGGCGTGCGGGTGCGCGAGTACCCGATCACCCCGGACAAGCTGCTGGCGGGGCTCGTGGCGCAGGGGCGCTGACGAGAGCGTTTTCAATTGCGCAGAACAGCTCTGCGCAATTGGGCTCTACCGTGACGTCGGTAACCGTCTATCTCCCGCGTCCTTGCTGAAAGGCAGGCGCATCGAGGAGACGGGACATGAAGATCTTGCTGTCGCTGACCTTCCTGGTCGGCGCCGTCGGCATTTCGCTGATCGGCGGCGGGGCGCGCGCGTTCGGCTACCTCTAGCCGACGCGCTCGCGCAGCTCGCCGAGCACGCGCGCCAGGTCGCCCTCGCGGAACGGCTTCTGGAGCACGGGGGAGCCCTTGTCGACGTCGCGCAGGCCAGCGTCGCCGTAGCCCGTGGCGAAGGCGAACGGCGCGCCCTTCTAACGCAGCAGGTCGGCGAGCGGGAAGATCGGCTGCCCGCCGAGGTTCACGTCCAGCACCGCGCAGTCCAGCTCGGCCTCCTTGGCCAGCTGGATGGCTTCGTCGAGACGCGAGGCGGGGCCCACGACGGTGCACCCCAGGTCGCCGAGCATGTCCTCGATCAGCATCGAGACCATCATCTCGTCTTCGACAACCAAGACGCGCAGGCCGTCCAGCTTCGCAGTATCCGTCATTCCGTGGGCTCCAACGCGTGCATCGGCAACTCGATGCGGCAAAACAGGCCTTCCGGCCGATAGTCAAGCAACACCTGGCCGCTGAGTTCACCGGCCAGTCCCTGCTCCAGAAGTCGACCGCCGAACCCGCGCCGTTTCGGCTTTTCCACCGGCGGTCCGC
The DNA here is from genome assembly GCF_036563385.1 of Phenylobacterium sp. Taxonomy (GTDB): domain Bacteria; phylum Pseudomonadota; class Alphaproteobacteria; order Caulobacterales; family Caulobacteraceae; genus Phenylobacterium. The sequence continues at coordinate 324,466 of NZ_DATCML010000011.1, read as the reverse complement.
CGCTCTCGATCCACTCCAGGACCAGGGCTCGGCCGACACTAGACGCGGTCACACGTGAACGCACGCTGACTCGTCCGCCGGAAGCGGAAAGGGAGCCGTATTTCACGGCGTTGGTGGCCAGTTCATGGATCGCCATGCCGAGCGCCACCGCCGCCTTCGGCGTCAGCCGTACGTCGCGGTCGGAGTCCAGCCGGAACCGGTCCCCACCCGCGTGGGGCTTCAGCTCCAGCATCAGGATGTCGCGCAGGCTGGCGGCCTCCCAGCTGCGGTCGGTGAGCAGGTTGTGGGTCTGCGACAGCGCCAGCAACCGCGACTCGAAGGCGTCTCGGAACGCGTGGCCGTCTATGGTCGAGCGGAGCGTCTGGCTGGCGATCGACTGGACGGTGGCCAAGGTGTTCTTCACCCGGTGGTTCAGCTCGTTGAGCAGCAGCCGCTGGCGCTCTTCCGCCCGTTTGCGCTCGGTGACGTCCAGAGAGACGCCCGCCATCCGCCGGACGCCGCCCTCGTCGGCCGTCTGAGCCGCCCGCCCGCGGGCATGCACCCAGCGCACATCGCCCGACGGGTGCAGCACGCGGTACTCGATGTCGTACTCCGCGCCCGTGCGGATGGCCGCCTCGATGGCCGCGCGCATCCGCTCGCGGTCTTCCGGGTGGATGGCGGCCAGGAGATCCTCGTAGGTGAAGGTCTCGTGCGGGGCGCGGCCGTAGTTGGCCTTGCACAGGTCGGAGGCTTCGTAGGCGCGGGTCTCCACGTCGAGCTCCCACGAACCTAGGCGCCCGGCGTTCAAGGCGAATTGCAGCCGTTCGCGGGTGGCGAACTCGGCGGTGGCGTCGCGTCGCGCCGCCGCAGCAAGGCGGACGTTCTCGAAGGCCACCGCCGCCTGGGCGGCGAGGCCGTCCATGAGCGCTTCCAGCCGCTGGCCGAACATGCCGGTCGCGGAGTGCCCGAAGAACAGGCCGCCCAGCACTTCGCCCGCGTTCGAGACCACCGAGGCGGCGAGGTAGCTGCGCACCGGTAGGTGCCCCTTCGGCATGCCGTGATAGGGCGGGTTCTTCCCGTATCGCGGATCCTGGGTGATGTCCTCGGAGCGGACGACCGCCTCACCCACGAAGGTCGGGTGGAACACAGCGGTGTTGCGCGGCATGGGGAAGTTCGCGAAGGCCGAGCGGGGCGCCCCGGCCAGCGTATAGAGCGTGTAGCTTTCGCCCTGTTCGTCCACGAGGTTGTAGAAGAAGGCCCCGAACTCGGCCCCGGTCAGCTCAACGCCGCCGTCCACCACCGCCTGCACGACGCCGTGCAGGTCGCCGCCCGCTGCAATGGCGGCCGCGATCCGGTTGAGGGCATCGGCGCGCTGCCTCTCCTCCGCGAGCGCGGACTCGAGGGCCTGGATGCGAAGCTGCAGGTCAGCGGTCGTCCCGGTCTCACGGGCGACTGCGTCGGCGATGGACATCAGCGGGACCGATCCCCCGATCGAAGCTTGACTACAACACCCATCGCCCGGTGGGAGTTCCCTCACGAAACCGCCGATCGAGGGGCAAGGTCAAGCGCCCGACGCGCCAAACCGCGCCACGGGACCTAGTCCGAAGCCGGCTCGGGAGCCGACACCTGCAGCACGGTGAGCTGATTGGCCTTGCGTTCGACGACCCGGAACTCATGGCCATGGAAGGCGAACACCTGGCCCACGTCGGGGATCTGCCGCGCCTCGTGGATCAACAGGCCGGCGACCGTCACCGCCTCGTCGTCCGGCAGTTGCCAGTTCATTGCGCGGTTCAGGTCGCGGATCGTCACCGCTCCGTCCACGATGACGGAGCCGTCGGGCCCCGGCCGCACGCCGGGCGCCATCACGTCGTGCTCGTCCTCGATCTCACCGACGATCTCCTCGAGGATGTCCTCGAGCGTGATGAGCCCTTCGAGGGCGCCGTACTCGTCGACCACCAGGGCGAAATGGCTCTGGCGCTTCAGGAACGCGGCGAGTTGGTCCTTGAGGCTGGTGGTCTCGGGGATGAACCAAGGCGGCCTGACCAGGGCCTTGACGTCCAGGGCGTCGATCTTGCCGTCCGCGCCGGCCAGCGCCCGGAGCAGGTCCTTGGCGTGCAGCACGCCAACGATGTTCTCCGGCTCGTCGCGATAGAGCGGCAAGCGGGTGTGGGCGCTCTCGAGCGCCGCCGCCAGGATCTCCCGGGGGGGCAGGTCCGCGTCGATCATCGCGATGCTCTTGCGGTGGACCATGACGTCGCTGACGTACATCTCGCCAAGGTCGAGCACCCCGCCCAGCATGTAACGGTCCCGGGTCTCCACCAAGCCTTCCGAATGGTGGTATTCGACCGCCCCTCGGATCTCCTCGTGGGCGGCCAGGACGTCGGTCTCCATGTCCAGCTTGATGCCGAACGGGCGCAGCGTCAGTCGCACGATCCATTGGGCGCCGCGCGCCAGCGGCCCGAAGATCTTCACGACCCAGTAGGTCGGGATGGACAGCACCCGCGCCACGTCGTCGGCCCGGGCGATGGCGAGGGTCTTCGGCAGGATCTCCGAAAACACCACCACCAGCACGGTCATGATGGCCGTGGCGATCAGCGGTCCCAGCGCCGAGCCGGGCGGGAAGACCGAGGTCAGCACCGAGGTGGTCAGTGCGGACGCGAAGATGTTGATCACGTTGTTGGAGAGCAGGATCGCCCCGATCATGTTCTCCTGGTCGGCGATCAGGCGGTTGACCCGCCGGGCGGCGCGGTCTCCCTCGCGCTCCAGCTGGTGCATGCGCCCACGGGACGCGGCGGTCATGGCCGTTTCGGCCGCCGAGATCAGGCCCGACAGCGACAGCAGCAGAACCAGGGTGGGGGCGAGCGCCAGCAGCTTGGCGATCACGGCGCCGTTCATGCGGCTGCGCCCTCCGCGAGCAGGAAGTCACGCACGGCATAGGCAGGCACGTCGCGGGCCACGAAGGCCTCGCCGATCGCGCGAGCCAGGATGAAGGTCAGCCGGCCGCCCTCGGCCTTCTTGTCCTGGGCCATGTGGCGGACCAGCCGCTCGGCGGCGAACGGAGATCCCGGAATGTCCGCGAGGCGCGTCGGCAGGCCCGCCGCAGCGATGGCCGCCTGGGCGCGGGAGGCGTCCTGCGCCGGGCATAGCCCTTGCGAGGCCGAGAAGTGGAAGGCCAGCGACATCCCCGCAGCGACCGCTTCTCCGTGCAGCAAGGCCTCCCCGTAGCCGGTCTCGGACTCCAGGGCGTGGCCGAAGGTGTGGCCGAGATTCAGCAGAGCACGGCGGCCCTGTTCCTTCTCGTCCTCGGCCACGATCTCGGCCTTCATTTCCACCGAGCGCGCGACGGCGTGGGTCAGCGCGTCGGGATCGCGCGCCAGCACGTGACGACCATTCGCCTCCAGCCATTCGAAGAAGGCGAAGTCGCCCAGCAGGCCGTACTTCACGATCTCGGCGTAGCCCGCGCGCATCTCGCGGTCGGGCAACGCGCCCAGCACCTCTAGGTCGGCGAGCACCAGCCTGGGCTGATGGAAGGCGCCCAGCAGGTTCTTGCCGCGCGGGGTGTCGATCGCCGTCTTCCCGCCGACCGAGGAGTCCACCTGCGCCAGCAGGGTGGTCGGGATCTGCACGAAGTCGACGCCGCGCTTGTAGATGGCGGCGGCGAAACCAGCCAGGTCGCCCACCACGCCGCCGCCGAACGCCACAACCACGTCGCCGCGGTCAAGCTCCAGCGCCAGGAGACGGTCACAAACGTCCGCCAGCCCCTCGAAGCTCTTGGTCTGCTCGCCGGGCGGGACGATCACCGGGGACACGTCGATGCCTGAGCGGTCCAGCACGCCCGAGAGGCGGGCGCCGTGCAGGCGCCAGACGGTTTCGTCGCTGACCACCGCGACCCGCCGGTTCTTGAGGAATGGCAGGAGCCGTTGACCCGCCTCATCCAGCACGCCCTCGCCGATCACCACCTCGTAGGCGCGGGCGCCCAGCCCCACAGGCACGATGCGGGTCATGGCGCGCGGGTCTCCAGATGGTCCGACAGGGCGCGGATGACTTGGTCCACCGTCACATGATGCGCGGAGTCGCCCGTCTCCACCGTCACGTCCGCCTCGGCGTAGGCCGGATAGCGCGCCTCCGCCTGAGCCCTGAGCACCTCCAGCGGATCCTTGCCGGCGAGCAGCGGACGGTTGTCCTTGCGGCCGACGCGCCTGGCGAGAACCTCCAGGTCGGCCTTCAGCCAGACCGAGACGGCCTTGGACTTGATGAGCGCGCGGGTCTCGGCGTTCATGAAGGCGCCGCCTCCGGTCGCCAGCACATGCGGCGGCTGGTCCAGCAGGCGGGCGATCACCCGGCGCTCCCCCTCGCGAAACACGGCCTCGCCGAGATCCGCGAAGATGTCCGAGATCGAACGCCCCGCCGCCGCCTCCACTTCCGCATCGGCGTCGCGGAACGGCAGGTCCAGCGCGCTGGCCAGCCGTCTGCCGACACTCGATTTTCCGACCCCCATCAGGCCGACGAGGGCGATGGTGCGGCGGCGCAGCGGGTCGAAGCGGTCCATGGAGGGCCGCAGGCTTACACGAGCGCGCGCCCTCGCGCCAACTCCGGCGGTTGGCTATGGTCGCAGGATGGTCCGGATCGTCCTGGCGTTCGCGCTTTCCGCCTGCCTTGCGGCCTCAGTCGCCGCCCAGCCGGTGCAGGTCGCGCCGCTCGCCGCGCCGGACTCCTTCTCGGTCCCGGGCCGCCCGACGGGCCTTGCCGAGACCCTTTGGCAGGGCAGCTCGGTAGAACTGCAGCGCACCGTCCTGCCGATGCTTGCGGCAAAGCCGCTTTCGCCGGCCGCAGCGGCCCTGGCCCGACGCGTGCTGGCCACCGGCGCCCGTGGGCCGGACGGCGCCGAGGATCCAGCCCTACTGGCGCTGCGGGCCAACGCCCTGCTGGCGCTGGGGGACAGCCTGGCCGCCGCCGAAATCCTGCAACGCGCCCCCGGCCTGGAGCGAAACGCCGACCTGTCCCGCGCGGCGGCCGAGAGCGCCCTGCTCGCCGGCGACGACACCCGGGCGTGCGCCATCGAACGTGCGCTGGGGGTGGGCCGCGAGGCGGCCTACTGGCTTCGGCTGCGGGCCTTCTGCCAGGCTCAGGCGGGGGAGACCGCCCAGGCCCAGCTGACCTACGACCTCGCCCAGGCCCAGGCGCGCGACGCCGTGTTCGGCCGGCTGATGGCGGCCGGGCTCGGGGCGGGCGCGGCGGGCGAGCCCTCGCTCCGCAATGGGCTGGACTACGCGCTTTCGCGCAGCCTGGGGCTCGATCTGTCCAGGGCGCCGGCAAGCCCGGTCAGCGCCGGCGCCCGGGAGCCGGAGTTCAACCTCGCGTCGCTGTCGGGCGGCGTCGCCGAACTCGCCCAGGCGATCGCGGGCGGCCAGGCGATGTCGGAGGAAGGCGCCTCGGCGCTCATTGCGGCGGCCGCAGAGGCCGACGCCAAGAGCCGCGCTCGGCTGCAGGGCCAGGCGCTGCTGATCGCCGCCTTGAAGCCGAGACTCACCCCGGACGATCGCCGCCGCCTGGCCGCCTTCGCTGCGCCTGAGGGCAAGGCTCCGGCCGCGCGCAACCTCGCCGTGGAGGACGCCGCAGGACGGAAGCTGCCCGGCGAGACCGCGCTGATCGCCCTTTGGACGGCGGCGGACGCAGGCGCCGCCGGTCCCGCGCTCGCGGACCGGGTCCGGATCGTCCACGCGCTCGCGGAGGCGGGCCTTGAGACCGACGCCCGGGCCTTCGCGCTCGAGGGGCTGGCCACGCTGAAATGAGCAAGGGCGCCGCCTGGGCCGAGGCCTTCCTTGAAATGATGGCCGTCGAGCGGGCGGCCGCGAAGAACACGCTGGCGGCCTATACGCGTGACCTGGCGGATGCGGCCGCCTTTCTCGCGGGCCGGGGACGCGACCTCGCCGACGCCACGGCCGAGGACGTGGAGGCCTATTTCGCGCACCTCGGCGCCCGCGGCCTCGCGCCCGCGACGGCTTCGCGGCGCCGCGCGGCGGTGCGGCAGTTCTACCGGTTCGTGCTCGGAGAGGCTTGGCGGGCCGACGACCCGTCGCGCCGGGTGGAGGCGCCGAAGAAGGGCCGCAGCCTGCCCAAGGTGCTGAGCCGCGACGAGGTGGACCGGCTGATCGCTTCCGCCGCCGCGCGGGACGGCGCCCAGGGGCTGAGGCTCGGCTGTATGGTGGAGCTGGCCTATGCGTCCGGATTGCGGATCTCGGAGCTGACAGGCCTGACGCTGGCCGCCCTGGCGCGCGATCCGGCCTACCTGATCGTGAAGGGGAAGGGCGGCAAGGAGCGGCTGGCCCCGCTGAACGAGGCGGCGCGGGCCGCGGTCAAAGCCTACCTCGAGATCCGCCCGCAATTTCTGCCGAAGGGCGACAAGGCCAATCCCTGGCTCTTTCCATCGCGGGGCAAGGGCGGGCGGCTGACGCCCCGCCGCTTCGCCCAGCTGCTGGATGAAGCCGCCGCCGACGCCGGCATCGATCCCGCCCGGGTCAGCCCGCATGTCCTGCGTCACGCCTTCGCCACCCACCTCCTGGAAGGGGGCGCGGACCTGCGGGTGGTGCAGAAGCTGTTGGGCCACGGGGACATCGCCACGACCCAGATCTACACCCACGTCGCGGGGGACCGCCTGGCGCATGTGGTGGCCAGCAAGCACCCGCTCGCCAAGAAGGGCTAAGAAAAAGGCCGCCCCGAAGGGCGGCCTCCGCAGGTGTGGCTGAGCCGGTTAGCCGGTGATCCGGTAACGGCCCTGGCTGTCGGGGCAGACCCGCACATAGCGGTAATCCTGCCCGTTGGTGTCTACCGGCGCGGGCGCCAGGCGGCACCGTTGGGCGGTGTAGTAGCTGTAGCGCGACGAGCGCTCGTTCACCGCCTCGCGGTACGGGATCGTCTCGTTGTAGCTGAAGTACGGGCCGCGGTTGTCGCACTTGTAGTTGTCGTTGGCCCGGCCGACGGCGGCGCCGAGACCGCCGCCGACCACCGCGCCGAGGACGGCGCCTTCGGTCCGGGCGTTGCGGGCCGCCACGTTCGAGCCCAGCACCGCGCCGGCCAGGGCGCCGATCACGCCGGCGGTGACGGTGGAGTTGTTGTTGCAGCGGACGCTGGTCGCGCTGGCGTTGGTCCCGTAGTAGGGCGCGGCCGGCGCGGCGTAGCCGTAGCGGTCGTTCGAGCCATAGCGGTCGTTCGAGCCGTAGCGGTTGTTCGACCAGTAGGCCTCGTCCCACACCGGTCGGGCGTGCATGCGGGCGTAGGCGCCGTAGCCATAGCGGGCATCGTACCGGGCGCGCTCACGCTCCCAGTTGGCCAGTTGCCGGTCATAGTCGCGCCGCGCCTGATTGTAGTCGCGGCGGGCCTCGCGATAGGACTCGCGGCTGTTCTCGTACTGGGCGCGCTGGGAGTCATACTGCGCCTGGGCAGCCTGGTATTCCGGGGTGGGGCGGTAGTACTGGGCGCCGGCCGGGGCCGCCATCGCCAGGGCCAGGGCCGATGCCATCCCGATCTTCAAGGGGGCGTTCATGATCTTGCTCCGTTTCTCCTCGAGCGCGGCGCTGTGCCAGGGCGTTGATCCGCGCATTCCAAAGGCGCGCGCCAGGTCCGGCCTCCTGCCCCCCATCGGACGTGGGCCCGGCTCGACCTCGGGCACACAAACGATAAGCCGGCGGCCTGGGTTGCACGCGGCGCGCGCCCGGCGCTGACGGTTCCGTGAGCTAGGCGGTCCCGGTCTGGCTGTGCGGGGCGCCCACCGGCTTGCTCTCCGGCGAGCCGCGCTCGCGCAGGAAGATGGCCAGCACGACCAGGACCGCGGTCGACAGGAACTCGCTCTGCCAATTCTGGAAGGACTCAAACCAGAACTGCGGCGCCGCGAGGTACTCCGTCAGGCTGGGCGGCGGCTGGTGGTGTTGCAGCGCTTCCTCCACCGCCTGACGATGGCTGTTCAGCCAGTGCAGCACGAAGGAGCTGCCGAACAGCACCGCCAGCACGCCGCCGAGGGAATGGGCGTAGAGGCCGCGCGCGAGCCCGCCCAAGCGGACCGGGCCGGGCGCGTCCGGCTTGCCGGCGTCGAGGGCGGGGTCCCGATCCTGCGGGGCGGGCTTGTCGGGGTCCTTGGACTCCGGCGATCCCCGCTGGAACAGGTAAGCCGTCAGGGTGACATAGGCCCACATCTGCAGGAACTCGCTCTCCCAGTTCTCGAAGAGGGTGGAGAGGAAGGTCCCCCCGACCAGGAACTCGCCGAATGAAACCAGCGCCTGGCCATGCTCCAGGCGCTCTTGGTTCTCATACGAGAAGCCGCTGAGCATCTGGCCGACGAGGCTGGCGAGGAACAGAAGACTGAGCGCGATCGTCAGCCCATTGTCACGAAGCAGCTTCTTCATACCGGCAGGAAAGCCGCGCCAACGGTGGAGGTTCCCCGCTAGGCGGGGACCCGGCGAGGCCGTACTTGTGGGGGAGGGGGAACCCGCCTAATTTCCGCCGCCTCTCGTCACGGCAGGAGCCGCACCCCAGAATGGCCGCCCACTACCTCGAGTTCGAGCGCCCGATCGCTGAGCTCGAAGCCAAGATCGAGGAACTGTCCAAGCTGTCCGAGACCGCCGGTCCCGGTGCGTTCGACGCCGAGATCGAGGCGCTGCGTGCGCGCGCCCAGGACCTGCGGCGCGACGCCTACGCCAACCTCGACGCCTGGCAGAAGACCCAGGTGGCTCGGCATCCTGACCGGCCGCACTTCACCGACTACGTGAACGCCCTGGTGGAGGACTTCCAGGAGCTGCGCGGCGACCGCGCCTTCGCCGACGACCAGGCGATCGTCGGCGGCATCGGCCGGTTCCGCGGCCGGCCGCTGGTGATCATGGGGCATGAGAAGGGCCGCGACACGGTCACCCGCGTGAAGCACAACTTCGGCATGGGCCGGCCCGACGGCTACCGCAAGGCGATCCGGCTGATGGAGCTGGCCGAGCGGTTCAACCTGCCGGTGGTCACCCTGGTGGATTCCGCCGGCGCCTATCCGGGCATCTCGAGCGAGGAGCGCGGCGTGGCCGAAGCGATCGCCCGTTCCACCGAGAAGTGCCTGCAGCTGGACACGCCGAACGTCACCGTCATCACCGGGGAAGGCATGTCGGGCGGCGCGATCGCCATCGCCGCCACCAGCCGGGTGCTGATCCTGGAGCACGCGATCTATTCGGTGATCTCGCCCGAAGGGGCGAACTCGATCCTCTGGCGCGGGGCGCGGACCGCCGCGGACGCCGCCAAGGCCATGAAGATCACCGCCCAGGACCTGCTGGGCATGAAGATCGTCGACCGCATCATCCCGGAGCCCACAGGCGGGGCGCACTCCGATCCCGAGGCCGCCATGGCCGCGGTTGGCGACGCCGTGGAGGAAGAGCTGCGGACGATGGACGGCCTTTCGGCCGAGGAGCTGCGAAAGCGGCGCGCCGAGCGGTTCTACGCCATCGGGCGCTCGGGCCTGCAGTAGGCTGTCCGCAAATCCGGTTGCCTGACGCCGCGTCCGGCTGTTGAGTTCGTCCAAACGATTGTTTGGAGGAACGTCGCATGGCCTTGAAGACGCGGTTCACCGAGACGTTCGGGATCGAGCACCCGATCGTCCAGGGCGGCATGCAGTGGGTCGGCCGGGCCGAGCTGGTCGCCGCGGTGGCCAATGCAGGGGGCCTGGGCTTCATCACCGCCCTGACGCAACCGACGCCCGACGACCTGCGCCGCGAGATCGACCGCTGCCGCAAGCTGACCGACAAGCCGTTCGGGGTGAACCTGACGATCCTCCCGGCCATCACCCCGCCGCCGTACGCCGAGTACCGGCAGGCGATCATCGATGGCGGCGTGAAGATCGTCGAGACGGCCGGCTACAAGCCGCAGGAGCACGTCGACCACTTCAAGGAGCACGGGATCAAGGTGATCCATAAGTGCACCGCCGTCCGCCACGCGCTCTCCGCCGAGCGCATGGGCGTCGACGCTATCTCCATCGACGGCCTGGAGTGCGCCGGCCACCCCGGCGAGGACGACGTGGGCGGGCTGATCCTGATCCCGGCGGCCGCCGACAAGGTGAAGATCCCGATGATCGCCTCGGGCGGCTTCGGCGACGCCCGCGGCCTGGTCGCCGCGCTCGCGCTGGGCGCCGACGGGGTGAACATGGGCACGCGCTTCATGTGCACTGTGGAGAGCCCGATCCACCAGAAGGTGAAGGAGCAGATCGTCGCCAACGACGAGCGGCAGACGAACCTGATCTTCCGCACCATGCACAACACCGCGCGGGTGGCGAAGAACGCGGTCTCCGACGAGGTGGTCGCGATCGAGAAGCGCGGCGGGGCCAAGTTCGAGGACGTGAAGGATCTCGTGGCCGGCGCTCGTGGCCGGGTGGTCTACGAGGACGGCGACCCCGACTACGGCATCTGGTCGGCGGGCCAGGTGCAAGGCCTGATCCACGACATCCCCACCTGCGCGGAGCTGATTAGCCGCATTGTGCGCGAGGCCGAGGAGATCATCCAGGGCCGGCTCGGGGGCATGCTGGCCGGGCGCAGGGCGCTCGAAACCGCCTGAGCTCTTCCACATTCGCCAACGAAAAGAGCCGCCGGGGCGACCCGGCGGCTCTTCTGTTTTGACCTCGCAGGTCGCCCGGGTCGCGAGGCCCGGGCGGTGTCGCGACTTAGAAGCGGGCGGTCAGGCCCACCTGGAAGTAGCGGCCGATGAAGTCGTAGGTGCCGTACGAGTTGACGGCGGTGCCGGCGTACAGCGGCGGCTCTTCGTCGAACACGTTGCGGACGATGAAGCGCGCCTTCACGTCGTCGAGGCCCACGCCCCAGCCGCCCATCATGTCGGAGAGGTCGTAGGTGACCGCCACGTCATGCAGGATGGAGGAACCGACCTTGAGCGGGTAGCGGTTCTCGATCGTGAAGTCGGCGTTGAAGCGCGACTCGTCGATCCAGTTGGTGGTCCACACGATCGACAGCGGATCGCGGATGTAGCTGGTCTCCAGCTTCCAGCGCCAACGGGCGTTGCCGATCTCGCCGGCGAACCGGTCGAGGTCGAAGCCGAGGCCGGTGACCGAGGTCGACTGGCGCTCCACGTAGTAGGCGTCGAAGTTGAAGTTCAGCGCGCCCGGGTTCTCGTTCCAGCGACCGAACGCGCCGCCCAGCCAGTCGGCCAGTTCGACACGGTAGTCGATGCCCGCGGTGGCGCCTTCGAACACGGTGTAGCCGGCGTTGACGAAGCCGCTGAGCGGACCCGCCGCCGTCTGCCCGTTGCCGATCGCTTCACCCACGCCAAGGATCTGGCCCTGGCGGCCCGCCACGGCGCCGGCCGCACCGCGCTGGAAGCGGCTGCAGACGTCCTCGGGCTGTTCCGGCAGGTCGTAGCAGACCTGCAGGATGTTGATCAGGTTGAAGTTGTTGATCGCGTTCTCAAGCTTGATGTCGATCCAGTCCATGTTGATGGCCAGGTTCGGAATGAACGAGGGCTGGTAGACAAAGCCCACGCTCCACTGCTTGGCGATTTCGTTCACGAGGTCCGGGTTGCCCGAGGTGCGGCCTTGCACCGTGGCGGCCTGGATCTGCGAGGTCAGCGAGAAGTTCGCCGGCAGGCCGAGGGCCTGGAAGGCGGCCTCGCAGTTCGCGCGACGCACGGCCGGGTTGGGACCCGAGTTGATGTTCCGGAAGTCGCACGGGTCGACCGCAGCCGACTGGAACGAGGTAGCCAGCGGCAGGAACAGTTCGGTGATCGCCGGCGCGCGGAACGAACGGCCCTTCTGGCCGCGGATCAGCAGGTCGGGGATCGGATACCAGCGGGCGCCGACGCTCCAGGCCTTGTCCTTGCCGGCTTCCGAGTGGTCGATGCGGCGGTAGGCGCCCTCGACTTCCAGGCGGTGCAGGCCGGGGAAGCTGAACTCGCCGCCGAAGACCGGCACGAGACCTTCGACGTACCATTCCTTGGTGTCGAACTTGCCGCTGATGTTGCTGATCGCGGCCGAACGGCCGACGCCCTGCTCCTGCGGGTCGTTGGGGTCGAAGCTCGACTTCTCGTAGCGGGCCTCGAAGCCGGTGGCGAAGCTGACCGCGCCGGCCGGGAGATCGAACAGGTCGCCGCCGAAGGAGCCTTCGTAGACGGTCTGCAGGATCTTGTACTCGGAGCGGAACTGCACGCCGACGTAGTCGAGCGCCGCCTGGCTGGGCGAGCCCAGGCCGAAGAGGTTCAGCGGCGCACAGCCCGCCGCGCGGGCGGCGGCGTTGGCGCAGACGATGGCGCCGGACGCGTCACGCGTGACGTTGATCGCTTCGAGGAAGCGCGTCTGGACGATGTTCGGGCTCTCGAAGTTGCCGTCCGACTGGCCGTGGGCCCAGGACAGGTTCCAGAAGAAGTCCCGATCGGCGAAGTTCAGGTCGCCTTCGATGGCGAGAACGCCACGGATCGACTCGCCTTCGGCCGAAGTCTTGTTGTTGCCCACGTCAATCGAGCCGCGGGACAGGAAGAAGATGCGTTCGCCCGGGTTCGCGGGGTCCGCCGGCAGCGACATGGAAGCCGGCTGCGCCAGGATCAGCGCCCGCGAGGCCGCAGGCAGGAACGGGTTGGCCGTCGAGAAGCGCAGGGCCGCCGAGTTACCGCCGAAGGTCGTGGCGTTGTAGATCGGCTGGTTGAACGGCTCGACTGCGTTGAACTTCGAGTAGAAGAGCTCGGTGTTGACCCGGATGTTGTCGGTCACGTCGAAGCGCGCGAACGCGGTGGCGACATGCCGCTCGACGGGGGACTGCAGCGAGGACAACTCGGCGAGGTTCGCGCCCTGGCCGCCTGCGGACACAGCCGACGAGAAGAAGGTGCCCGGATCGTAGGGGACGAGCACGCCGCCCGGGCCGAACTGGAGCCGGTTACCTTGGGCGTCGACCAGGATGTTGGTCGGTCCGGCGCCAGCCACCGCCGTGCCCGCCGCGTTGGAGCGGTAGGGCACGCCGCCGAAGGTGAATTCCGCGATCCGGCGATTGCGGATCGGCAAGGCGCCCGGGATGTTGTCGGTCGAGCTGGTGTTCAGCGGGTTGACCGCGAAGTTGTACTGTTCAGCCGTGGTCGGACGGTCGGTGTACGCGAGCGCCGAGGTCTCGTTGTACTCGTAGCTGCCGGAGATGCTCAGCCGGTCGTCCATGAACCGGTGGCCGGCGGTGATCCGCGCGCGCCACATTTCGGCGTCGCTCTCGTCGGAGATGCCGTAGAGGCCGTCGACCTCGACGCCTTCGAAGTCCGAGCGGGTGATGATGTTCACCACGCCGGCGATGGCGTCGGAGCCGTAGACCGCCGAGCCGCCCGCCTGGACGGTCTCGATCCGGTCGATCAGGCCCGTGGGGATCACGTTCAGGTCGACCTGGCCGCCGGCGTTGGCGCCGGTGAACAGCGACGCCGGGTTGCCGCCCACGAAGCGGCGGCCGTTCACCAGGGTCAGCGTCCGCTGCGAGCCCAGGTTGAAGATGTTCAGGAAGTTACGGCCGACGCCGAAGGAGCCCTGGTCGCCCACGGGGCTGACCGGCACGCCCATGGTCGGCAGCTCGTTCAGCGCATCGGCGACGTTGGTGAAGCCGCGCTCTTCCATCGACTGGGTCGTGATGACCTGCAGCGGCTGGACCGAAGTCAGTTCGGGGCGACGGATCCGCGAGCCGGTGACGACGATCTCGTCGACGTTAACCTCAGAGCTCGACTGGGCTTGGGCGAAGGTCGGCGCGGCCAGCAGGCTCGCCGCCGCTGCGGAACCGAGCAGGGCGGTTCGAAGCATGGTTTTCATCACAACTTTCATTCTGCGGCCCCCGGGCCTGGTAGGAATGATGGGCTGCGCAAGGGCGGCGCCCTGACGCTGCTGTCGGCCATCCGTGGTGGTCCAGGCGCCGCCCCCAACAGGCGGGATAGCCCCCCGAACCGCCCAAAAACGGCGAGCGCGCAAGCTGTCACGCACGCGCCGGAGCGGCAACGGAAAGCCGCCACAATGTTACCTCGATGGTTACAGTTGTTTCACATTTCGGCCTAGGTGCGCCCAAGGCGCCACACATCGCCGCGCGCGACGCCCAGCCGGAGGCGAACTCGACTGTTTCCCGCTGGGCGGACGGTGTCGGCGCGGCGCTCAGGCCACCTGGCGCAGGGTCTCGCCCAGCTGGTCGACCGCCTCGGGCGTGGTGGCCCAGGAGCACATGAACCGGACCGAGCCGTCCAGGAAGCGATAGACGAACCAGCCGGCGGCGTGCAGCCGGGCGAGCCGCTCGTCGTCCATCTCCACGAAGACCGCGTTGGCCTCCACCGGGTGGCGGATCGGGAAGGGGGTCAGGTCCGCCAGCCGGCGCGCCATGGCGTTGGCGTGGGCGGCGTGGCGCACGAAGGCGCCGGATCCGAGCATGCCGATGAAGGGGGCCGCGTAGAAGCGGCCCTTGGACGGAAGCTGGCCGGACTGCTTCAGGCGCGCGTCGAAGCGGCGGGCGAGGTCGCGGTCGAAGATCACGACGGCTTCGGTGGGCGGCATGCCGGCCTTGGTGCCGCCGACCACCAGCAGGTCGACGCCGAGCCGGCTGATCGCCTTGAGGTCGAAGCCCGCAGCGGCGGCGTTGGCCAGGCGGGCGCCGTCCAGGTGCACGCCGTAGCCCTTGGCCTTCACGGAGGAGATCAGGCGCCGGAGTGACTCGGCGTCGTACACCGTGCCGTACTCGGTGGCGTTGGTCACCGAGAGGGCGGCGGCGGACTGCCGGTAGGAGACGTCCGGCTGAGCCAGGGCGGCCTCGAGCGCGGCAGGGTCGATCTTTCCCGAGGCGCCGGGCAGGCCGATCAGGCCCACCCCGTGGCCGAACAGGCCCGGGGCCCCCGTCTCGTCGGTGCATATATGTGCGTGTTCGTGCGCGAGAACAGCTTCGAAGGGGCGGGCGAGGGCGGCGACGCTGATGGCGTTGGCGGCGGTGCCGGAGGCGACGAAGCGCACCTCGGCGTCCGCGTCGAGCATCTCGCGGACCAGGTCCGCGGCGCGGGCGGTGATCGGGTCCGTGCCGTAGCCGGACGTGAAGCCGGTGTTGGCGGCCACCACCGCGTCCATGGCTTCCGGCGCGGCGGGGGCGGTGTTGTCGGACGCGAAGTCGTAATGGGCCATGGCCGCCGTTTAGCGGTCAGACCTCGCGCGCCCAAGCCCTGACTTCGTCGACGAAAAGCCCGGGCTCCTCCATGGCCGCGAAGTGGCCGCCGCGCGGCATGTCGGTCCAGCGGACCACGTTGTAGGCCCGCTCGGCGAAGCTGCGCGGGGGCGCGGAATAGAGCGGCTCGCCGGGGAAGTTGGCGAAGGCGGTCGGCGTCTCGCAGCGCTCGCCCGGCTGGAAGGCCAGGGCCCCTTCCTCCACCAGGCCCCGGTAGTACCAGGCGCCCGTCGCGAAGCTGTCCGTCATCACATAGAGCATGATGTTGGTGAGCAGCCGGTCCTTCGGATAGGCCTCGTCCATCGACCGAGCGCTCAGGTCGGACCAGTCGTGGAAGCGCTCGGCGATCCAGGCGGCCTGGCCCACCGGGTTGCCGGCCCCCATCCAGGCGATCGACTGGGGCTTGGAGACCTGCAGGCGGAAGTAGGCGCCCATGACGTCCATCATCCCGGCCTGCTTCTGGGCCCAGGCGACCTCCTCGGGCGTCTGCGGGCCGCCATGCGGGCGAAAGCCCAGCATGTTCAGGTGGATGGCGCGGGCGTGGCCGCCGTGCTCGCGGCCCAGCCAGGAGGTGACCATGGCGCCCCAGTCGCCCCCCTGGGCGAGGTAGGACCCGTAGCCGAGCACCTGCGTCATCAGGCTGTTGAGCAGGCGCGCGGTGGTCCGCTGGCCCACCGGTCGTCGCGGCTTGGACGAGAAGCCGAAGCCCGGCAGGGACGGGATCACCAGGTCGAAGGCGTCGTCGGGCGAGCCGCCGAAGCGGGACGGGAAGGCCAGCGGCTCGACCGCCTGCCAGAACTCGTAGTGCGAGCCCGGCCAGCCGTGGGTGATCAGCAGCGGCCGCCGGCCTCCGGCCTCGCCGACCACGTGCAGGAAGTGGAGGTCGAAGTCCTCCACCGTGGCGGTGAACTGGGGGAAGCGGTTGAGGTCGGCCAGCGCCGCGCGCCAGTCGTAGCGGTCGGTCCAGTGGGCGCAGAGGTCCTTCAGATAGGCCGCGTCGCAGCCGTAGGCCCAGCCATCGGGAACGTCCGGGATCGGCGGCCAGGGATAGCTCCTGACCCGCTGCAGCACGTCGGCGACCTTTGCGTCGTCCCAGCGCGCCTCGAACGGCTTCGGCCCGGCCATCTGTCTCTCCCGATCTGTTGCGGAGAGCCTGGACCGGGCGCCGCCGGGAAGGTCAAGCGCCGGGACGCAGCCCGCGCCCCAGCACGCGGGCCAGCCCGTGGTGCAGCTCCTGGGCGGCGCCGGGCTGAAGCTTCCCGGCCAGCTCCAGGACCACCACCCCGTGGATGGCGGACCAGAACATCATTCCGATCTGCTCGGGATCGCCCGTCATGACGCCCTCGTCGATCTGGTCCTGCACCCAGGCGGTCATCGTCTCGCGCGCGCGCTGCGCCGCGCGCACCAGCTCGGGATAGTCGTCCTCGTGCGGCTGGTTGAGATCGAACATCAGCTTGTAGGTGTGCGGGTGCTCGAAGGCGAAGTCGACATAGGCCTGGCCCACCGCCGCGCCGCGGGCGCGGGCGCCGCTCGCGCCGTCGCGGGCCTTCTCGAGCGCCTCGGCGAAGCGGTCGAAACCGTTGGTGCGGATTGCGGCGAGGATGTCGTCCTTGTCCTTGAAGTAGCGGTAGGGCGTCATCGGCGACACCCCCAGCTCGGCGGCGAGCTGGCGCATGGTCACCGCATCCGGCCCGCGCTCGGCGAACAGGCGCTCGGCCGCCTCGCAAAGCCGCTCCCGGAAGTCGGCGACATCGGCTTCGGAGAGGACGCGCGGCATGAAACCTCAGGACTCAGGCGAAAGGGCCTTGCCAACGGCTAATGCTTACCCGATAAATTTACAACGTAAGTTTCAGCCGGCCGGAGGAAGCGCCATGGATGGTGACGTTCGGATCAACCCCTACCTGGCGGGCAACTTCGCCCCGGTACGCAGCGAGGACGACTTCGACCTTCCGGTCGCCGGCGAAATCCCGCGCGAGCTGCGCGGCGCCCTGTTCCGGATCGGGCCGAACCCGCAGTTCGAGCCCCGCGACCCCAATCACCACTGGTTCGGGGGCGACGGCATGGTCCACGGGTTCTACGTGGCCGACGGGAAGGTCAGCTACCGCAACCGCTACGCCCGTACCCCCAAATGGCGGCTGGAGAACGAGCACGGCCGCTCGCTGTTCGGCGCCTTCGGCAATCCCATGACCACCGACCCGTTGGCGTTCGGCAACGAGGGCGGCACGGCCAACACCAACATCGTCTGGCACGGCGGGAAGCTGCTGGCGCTGGAAGAGGGGCACCATCCCTTCGAGATGGACCCAAGAACCCTCGAGAGCCGCGGCTATGTCCGCGACTACCAGGGCCGGGTCACCGCGCACCCGAAGATCGATCCGCGGACCGGCGAGATGGTGTGGTTCGCCTACGGGGTGGGCGACATGCCGCTCTCCGCGGGAATGAGCTACGGCGTGACCGACCGCGAGGGGCGGGTCGTCCGCCGCTCGGATTTCCAGGCCCCCTACGCCGCCATGATCCACGACTTCATGGTCACCGAGAACCACGTGCTGTTCCCGGTCCTGCCCCTGACCGCCAGCCTGGAGCGGGCCATGACCGGCCGGCCGGCGTTCGCCTGGGAGCCGGAGAAGGGCAGCCATGTGGGGGTGATGCGCCGCGACGGAGACGTGGCCGACATGCGCTGGTTCAACACCGAGGCCTGCTACGTCTTCCACCCGCTGAACGCCTGGGAGGCTGACGGCAAGATCTTCGCCGACGTGATGCGCTACGACGTGGCGCCGCTGTTCCCCCGCGCCGACGGCGGTCCGGGCGAGAAGTCGGCCGCGCGGCTGGTGCGCTGGACCTTCGACCTGGCCGGCGACAGCGACGCCATCAAGGAGACGCCGCTGGACGACCTGGACGGCGAGTTCCCGCGCGTCGATCCGCGGGTCGAGACCCGCGCCCACCGGCACGGCTGGTACGCCGCCGACACCTCCGGCGCCCGGACCGTGAAGCAGAACGCCATCGCCCACATCGACCTCGGCACGGGCAAGCGGCAGGTCTATGAGCTGACCGGCGGCGACCTGACCTCGGAGCCGGTGTTCGTCCCGCGCTCCGCCGATGCCCCGGAGGGGGATGGCTGGCTCACCGCCGTGGTCTGGCGGGCGGGCGAGAACCGCTCCGACCTGCTCGTGTTCGAAGCGCAGGACGTGGCGCGCGGCCCGATCGCCACAGCGGCGATGCCTCGGCGGGTGCCGTTCGGCTTCCACGGGAACTGGGCGAGCTTCTAGGGGCAGAGTCTCCTCTCCCGCGCCACAGGCGGGGGAGAGGGCGGGGTGAGGGCCGGCTGTAACCGGTGGACCACTCCGGATGGCGGCCCGAGGGCCCTTGAGTTCTCATCCGGCGCGGGTCTGTCTCACGAGCCGGCCCTCACCCTACCCTCTCCCGCTGGGCGGGAGAGGGGGCGTCTGTGGGGTTGGCGATCCTGGCTCCTGCTTTACAGACTCCGCTTGGGTCCCGGCTTTCGCCGGGATGAGCGGAACGGGGGTGGGAATGCGTGTGATCGGGGCCTGGGCGCTGTTGCTCGGAGTGAGCCTGTCGTCGACCAACCTCCACGCCGCGCCCGATCCGAAGGACCGGCAGGACTTTGCGTTTGCGGAGCGGGGCTTCGTCGGCACCCGGGCCGAGCCGAAGATCGTGGCCGCGGACGGGCGGGTGGTCTGGGACCTGGCGGCCTATGATTTCATCAAGGGGACCGCGCCCGCCAGCGTGAACCCCAGCCTGTGGCGGCAGGCGCAGCTGTTGTCCAAGCACGGCCTGTTCAAGGTGACGGACGGTGTCTGGCAGGTCCGCGGCTTCGACATCGCCAACGTCACCTTCGTCGCCGGCAGGACGGGCTGGATCGTCATCGACCCGCTGACCGCCGCCGAGACGGCCCGCGCCGCCCTGGACCTGGCCAACGAGAAGCTGGGGGCCCGGCCGGTGTTGGCGGTGATCTACACCCACAGCCATGTGGACCACTTCGGCGGCGCGCGGGGCGTCTTGCCGGCGGATGCGGGCGAGGCCGCGAAGGTTCAGGTCATCGCGCCCGCCGGCTTCCTGGAACATGCCGTCAGCGAGAACATCATCGCCGGCGCGGCCATGAGCCGGCGGGCCGTCTACCAGTTCGGGACCAGCCTTCCGCGCAGCACGACGGGGCAGGTGAGCGCCGGCATCGGCCAGGCGCCCGCGGCCGGGACCCAGACGCTCGTACCGCCGACGCGCGACATCACGCGCACCGGCGAGGAGCTCACCGTCGACGGGGTGCGGATGCAATTCCAGCTGACCCCCGCCACCGAGGCGCCGGCGGAGATGAACATCTACTTCCCGGACCTGAAGCTGCTGGACCTGGCCGAGAACGCCAACGCCACCCTGCACAACGTGCTCACGCCCCGCGGAGCCCTGGTGCGCGACGCCAAGGCCTGGGCGGACTACCTGTCAGAGAGCCTGCGCCTCTACGGGAGCCGGACGGATGTGCTGATGACCAGCCACGCCTGGCCCCGGTTCGGGCGGGCCACGATCGTCGACTACGTCGGCAAGCACCGCGACGCCTACAAGTTCCTGCACGACCAATCCGTCCGGCTGATGAACGAGGGACTGACCGGACCTGAGATCGCCAACCGGCTGAAGCTGCCCGAGGTGCTGGACCGCGAGTGGTACAACCGCGGCTACTACGGGACGCTGAGCTTCAATGCGCGTGCGGTCTACCAGCGCTACATGGGCTGGTACGACGCCAACCCGGTGAACCTGGCGCCTCTGGAGCCGACCGACGAGAGCGCGCGCTATGTGGCGATCATGGGCGGCGCCGAGCGGGTGCTGGCGGAGGCGGGGAGGGCGTTCTCGTCCGGCGACGACCGCTGGGCCGCCACCCTGGCGAACCGGGTGGTGCTCGCCGACCCACGCAACACCGCGGCCCGCGGCCTGCTGGCCCGCATCTACGACCGGCTGGCGGCGCAGGCGGAGAGCGCGCTGTCGCGGAACATGTATCTCACGGCCTCCCAGGAGCTGCGCACCGGCGCGACGCCAGCGCGGGGGGCGGCGGGCGGGGCGCCCGACCTGATCCGCAACACGCCGACGCCCATGCTGCTCGACCTGATGGCCGTGCGGCTGGACCCTGCCAAGGTCGGCGCCGAGACGTTGGCGCTCGACCTGGCGTTCCCGGAGCGGCAGGAGCGCTACCGCGTAACGGTTCGCCACCAGGTGTTGACCTACGAGCCGCTGCCGGCGGCGGGACGGGCCGACGCGGCGGTCAGCCTGCCGCGCGCCGAGTTCCTGGCCCTGGCCGGCGGCCAGTCGCCGCCGCAGAGCGGGGCGCAGGGAGACATCGCCGCCCTGCGCCGGTTCTTCGGCTGGTTGACGCCCCCACGCGGCGACTTCCCCGTCGTCTGGCGCTAGCCCTTCGCGCAACCTGCGGTCGGCGATCCCCTTGCGCCGCGCTCGCCGGGCGTGACAGGCTCGACGCCTCATCAGGAGGCGTTGCGTCTTGTCCAGGTTTCCCGTGGCGTTGCTCGCCGGCGTCGCCTTCATCCCGGCGCTGGCCGTGGCGCAGGACGCGCCGCGACAGTCGCTCACCATCTACAACTCGAACCTGGCCCTGGTTCAGGACACCCGCACCCAGGCCGTGGCCGCCGGGCGCTCCAGGCTCGAGTTCAAGGACGTCTCCGGCCAGATCCGGCCCGAGACAGTGTCGCTCTCGGGCGCGGGCGTGGGCGTGGTCGAGCAGAACTTCGACTTCGACCTGCTGACCCCCGGCAAGCTGATGGAAAAGGCGATCGGCCGGCAGGTGCAGATCGTCCGCATCAATCCCGGCAATGGCCAGCAGACCACCGAGACGGCCACCGTCCTCTCCGTCAACGAAGGCGTGGTGCTGAAGATCGGCGAGCGGATCGAGGTGCTGCGCGAGGATGACATCCCGACGCGGGTGATCTTCGACCGGATCCCCGAGAACCTGCGGGCGCGGCCCACGCTGTCCGTGACGGTGGACTCGGCCAGCGCCGGGGTCCGGCCGCTCACCCTGACCTACCTGACCCACGGCCTTTCGTGGAAAGCCGACTACGTGGCGCTCTTCGACGAGGCGGGCGGTCGGCTGGACCTGCAGGGCTGGGTCACGCTGAGCAACAACTCCGGCGTGACCTACCGTGACGCCGACGTCCAGCTGGTCGCCGGCGACATCAACCTGGTGCGCAGCGAGCAGGAATACTTCGCCCGCTACGGCCAGCGACGCGGCGCGACCCGCAGAGCCGGGACGGAGACGCCGACGGGGCCGGAGTCGGTGGCCGACTACTACCTCTACCCCCTGCCGGCGCGGACCACGGTGGCGCAGAACCAGACCAAGCAGGTGAGCTTCCTGGACGTGAAGGGCGGCCGGGCGCGCAAGGGCTACGCCTGGCGGGCCTATGGCTTCCAGACCCTGGAGGAGCCCCAGGCCGCCGACGTGGCCGTGGAGTTCACCAACTCGACGGCGGGCGGGCTGGGCGCCCAGCTGCCGGCCGGGATCGTGCGGGTCTATGTGAAGGACCAGGCCGGCGAGCCCAAGTTCGTGGGCGAGAACCGTGTGGACCACACGCCCCAGGGCTCGGACGTCTCGGTCAAGATCGGTGAAGCCTTCGACGTCACGGTGCAGCCGACGGTGGTGGCGCACGAGCGGAGCAAGCACAACCACTCGCGCTACCGCATGGAATACGTCGTGCGGAACGCCCGGCCCCAGCCGGTGACCGTCACCCTGCGCCAGGGCGGCATGTGGCGGGACGGCAAGGTGCTGGAGGAGAGCCTGAAAAGCACCCGGGTGGACGCCTACAACCTGGCCTGGGACGTGCCCGTGCCGGCGAACGGCGAGACCCGGCTCACCGCCTACATCGACACCGGGCACTGATGCGCGCCACGGCGTCCTTTGCGCTGGCGCTGGCGCTCGCGGCCACGGGCGCCGAGGGACAGATCGTGTCTGAGGCGCCCCAGCGGGCGGCGGTGACCATCTATCGTGACGGCGAGCCGGACTATTCCACGCCCGCCTACGAGGCGGAGCTGGATCCCTGGTCAGGGCTGGCCCTGATCAGCGAGACCCGGAGCGTGGACCTGCCGGCTGGGCGCAGCCGCATCAGCTTCCGCGGCGTAGCCGAGACCATGGTCGCCGAGACGGCGGCGGTGCAGGGGCTGCCCGGCGCGGTCATCGAGCGCAACCAGGACTATGACCTGTTGAGCCCCGGCGCGCTGCTGGAGGCCGCCATCGGCGAGACGGTGCGGCTGGTGCGGACCAACCCTGTGACAGGGGAGGCGACCGTGCGCCCGGCGGTGGTGCGCTCGGCGCCGCACGGGCCGGTGCTCGAGGTGGATGGCCGGATCGAGCCCCTGCGCTGCAGCGGCCTGCCCGAGCGGATCGTGTTCGACCGGGCGCCGGACGGGCTGAGCGAGCGGCCGACCTTCTCCGTGCTGGCGGAGGCGCCGAGGGCAGGGCGCTACACCGTGCGGCTGAGTTACCTCGCCACCGGCTTCAACTGGGCCGCCGACTACGTGGCGAAGCTGGCGCCCGACGGCCGAACCGTGGACCTGACCGGCTGGCTGACGCTGGTGAACCACACCTCCACCAGCTTCGCCCTGGCGCCGACCGACGTGGTGGCCGGCGAGCTCTCGCGGGACGAGGAGACGGTCCCGGTGCAGGCGGAGGCGAAGCCGGTGACCACCGGCTGCTGGGGATCGCTGGACCGCCCGGCGATCCCGCCGCTGCCGATCCCCGAGGTGGCGTATCGCATGGGTGCGCCCGCGATGGACAACGTCGAGGAGATCGTCGTCACCGGGTCGCGGGTCGCGGTCCAGAGCGAGCTCGGCGACTACAAGCTCTACACCCTGCCGGAGCCCACGACCGTTGCGGCGCGACAGACCAAGCAGGTGCTGTTCCTGGATCAGAAGGCCGTGCCGGTGGAGCGGGTCTATGCGTTCCGGGTCGACGACGACACCGAGCTGGACGACCCGGAGCCTGGGCCCACCACGGTGGCCCTGCGGTTGCGCAACGAGGCGAAGACGGGACTCGGCAAGCCGCTGCCCTCGGGCGTGGTGGCGGTGATGGCGCCATCCGAGCGCGGGCTGGTGCTGGCGGGCGAGGACAAGGTGAAGGACACGCCGGTCGGCCTGCCGCTCGACCTGGAGATCGGCCGCTCGTCGGACGTGCAGGCCGAAGTCCGCGTGCTGCGCGACTGGGAGGAAGGGGGCTTCGACCGGAAGGCGATGGAGGTCACCTTCACCAACGCCCGCGGCCAGCCCGTGCTGGTGGAACATCGCCAGGCCCCGACGGGAGAGGACTTCAAGGTCCGCCGCGCCTCGGAACGGGCGGGCTTCCTCAAGGGCGACGCCTTCTGGCGCCTGCAGGTTCCGGCCGGGGGGCAGGTGCGGCTGACCTATGAGGTCGCCGCCCGCTCCTGAGCCGTTTGCGTGACGCGGGGGAACCGGGGCAGCCTGCCCGCAAAGCGTCGGGAGGAGAGAAGATGGCGGACGCCCTGCCCAAGGCCTGCATCATCGGCGCGGGCTGTTCCGGCTTCACCACGGCCAAGCGGCTGCAGGACCTGGGCGCGCCGTTCGACTGCTTCGAGATGTCGGACGACGTCGGCGGCAACTGGTACTTCAATAACCCGAACGGCCTGTCGGCCTGCTACGAGAGCCTGCACATCGACACCTCGAAGTGGCGGCTGGCCTTCGAGGACTATCCCGTCCCGGCCGACTGGCCCGACTTCCCCCACCACGCCCAGCTGCTGCAGTACTTCCGTGACTACGTGGATCACTTCGGCCTCAGGCCGAAGATCACCTTCAACACCCGCGTGGACCGGGCGGAGCGGACGGCGGACGGCCTGTGGTCGGTGACCCTCTCCAGCGGCGAGACGCGGCTCTACGACGTGCTGTTCGTCTGCAACGGCCACCACTGGGACGCGCGCGTCCCGGACTACCCCGGACATTTCGACGGGCCGCACTTCCACGCCCACGCCTACCGCAACCCGTTCGATCCCGTGGACATGCGGGGCAAGAACATCGTCGTGGTGGGGATGGGCAATTCGGCCATGGACATCGCCTCCGAGCTCTCCCAGCGGCCGATCGCCAAGACGCTGTGGGTGGCGGCCAGACGCGGGGTCTGGGTGCTGCCCAAGTACATGGACGGGCGGGTCGCCGACAAAGCCTCAATGCCGGCCTGGATGCCGCGCAAGCTCGGCCTGGCGCTCGCCCGAAAGAAGATCAAGCGGGCGGTGGGGCGGATGGAGGACTATGGCCTGCCCAAGCCCGACCACGAGCCGCTGGAGGCCCACCCTTCGGTCTCCGGCGAGTTCCTGACGCGGGCGGGCTGCGGCGACGTGAAGTTCAAGCCGAACATCGCCGAGCTGATGGGCCGCCAGGTGCGCTTCGAGGACGGCTCGGTGGAGGACGTGGACGCCATCGTCTACGCCACCGGCTACAACATCAGCTTCCCGTTCTTCGTGGACCCGGCGCTGCAGCCCGACGCCGAGAACCGCTTCCCGCTCTTCAAGCGGATGATGCAGCCCGGCGTGCCCAACCTGTTCTTCATGGGGCTGGCCCAGCCGCTGCCCACCCTGGTGAACTTCGCCGAGCAGCAGGCGAAGCTGGCCGGCGCCTATCTGACCGGCCGCTACCGCCCGCCGCCGCCGGAGGAGATGAAGCAGGTGATCGCCGCGGACGAGGCCCTGCATCTGGGCCCCTACTACAAGGCGGCGCGGCACACGATCCAGGTGGATTTCGCGATCTATGTCCGCGACCTGCTGAAGGAGATCGAGCGGGGAGAGAAGCGGGCGGCGAAGGCGGGGTACGCGCGTCCGGTGGCGGCCCGGGCGGCGGCCGGGTCCCCGCAGGCCCTGGCAGCGGAGTAGGACGCGTCGGTCGAGGAGGAGGGCTCTAGGCTAGTCGTCCTCGCCCTTGTCGCAGGCGATCTCGTCCACGAGGCGGGTGGCCTGCCAGAGCTCGACCACCGGGATGTCGTCTTCGCAGAGGTCCTCGGCGGCCTTGGCGATGGCCTGCTCGTCGTTGGTGGCCTCGACCCAGTTGGCGCTCAGGATGCGGCGCCGGCCGTCCAGCTGGTAGGCGCGATAGGTGGTCATGCTCGATGTCCCCCGCTGAAGCTATCCGTAAACGAGTGCAGCTTCAGCGGGTTGCATGGCGGGAACCCGGCTAGACCAGGGCTCCGTGGCAGTGCTTGAACTTGCGGCCCGAGCCGCAGGGGCAGGCGGCGTTGCGGCCGGTGTCCTCCCAGCCCTGGGGCAGGGCGCTGGTCGGCAGGGCGCTCCGCTGGTCGGCCGGGATGCCGTCGGGGAGGGCGCCCATCTGGGCCGCGTTCTCGCCGGTGAGCGGGTCGAGGTGGATCTCGGTGAACTGGCCCGTGGAGGGCGGGGGCGGCGGCTCCTCAAACTGGAACTCCACCGTCATCAGCCAGCGGGTCACGTTCTGGCGCAGGTCGACCAGCAGCTTCTCGAACAGCGAGAAGGCCTCGGTCTTGTACTCGTTCAGCGGGTCGCGCTGGCCGTAGCCGCGCAGGCCGATGACATTGCGCAGGTGGTCGAGGTGGGTGAGATGCTCGCGCCACTGCATGTCCACCTGCTGCAGCAGGAAGCTCTTCTCGACGCTGCGCATGTGGTCGCCCACCAGGGCCTCGCGCTCGGCCGCGCGGGCGTCGGCGGCCTGGATGATGCGCGCCTCGATCTCCTCGTTGGCGATGCCTTCCTCGGCGGCCCACTCGCGGACCGGCAGCTCCAGGCCCAGGAACTGGCGCAGGTGGTTGTCGAGGCCCTCGATGTCCCACTGCTCGGCGTAGGCCTTGGGCGGCAGGTGCTGCTCGACGAAGTCGCGGATGGTGTCGAGGCGGAACTCGCGCACGATCTCCGACAGGTCGGCGGCCTCCATGAACTCGTGGCGCTGCTCGAACACGGCCTTGCGCTGGTCGTTCACGACGTCGTCGTACTTCAGCAGGTTCTTGCGGATCTCGTAGTTGCGCTGCTCGACGCGCTTCTGGGCGGTGGCGATGGCGCTGTTCAGCCACTTGTGGGTGATGGCCTCGCCTTCCTGCACCCCGAAGGTCCGCATGATGGAGTCCAGCCGGTCGCCGGCGAAGATCCGCAGCAGGTCGTCCTCGCAGGACAGGAAGAACTTGGAATGGCCCGGGTCGCCCTGACGGCCGGTCCGGCCGCGCAGCTGGTTGTCGATCCGCCGGCTCTCGTGCCGCTCGGTGCCGAGGACGAACAGGCCGCCGGCGGCCAGCGCCTGTTCCTTCAGCGAGCGGATGTCGGCCTCGATGCGCTCGCGCTCGGCCTGCAGCTGCTCCGGCGTGACCTCGACGCCCAGGCCCTGCTGCTCGTCGCGCCACTTGGTCAGGCGCATGTCGACGCTGCCGCCCAGCTGGATGTCGGTGCCGCGGCCGGCCATGTTGGTGGCCACGGTGACCGCGCCCGGCACGCCCGCGTCGGCGACCACATGGGCCTCGCGCTCGTGCTCCTTGGCGTTCAGGACGTTGTGCGGGATGTTGTGGGCGGTAAGCAGCCGCGACAGCTCTTCCGACTTCTCGATCGAGGTGGTGCCCACCAGGATCGGCTGCCGGCGGGCGTAGCATTCCTCGATCTGCTTGATGATCGCGGCGTTCTTCTCGGCGGAGGTGCGATAGACCTCGTCGTCGTCGTCGATCCGCGCCACCGGACGGTTGGTGGGGATCTCGACCACTTCCATCTTGTAGATGTCGCCGAACTCCTGGGCCTCGGTGGCGGCCGTGCCGGTCATGCCGGACAGCTTCTCGTAGAGGCGGAAGTAGTTCTGGATGGTCACCGAGGCGAGGGTCTGGTTCTCCGGCTGGATGAACACGCCTTCCTTGGCCTCGATGGCCTGGTGCAGGCCCTCGGACAGGCGGCGGCCGTGCATCATGCGGCCGCTGAACTCGTCGATCAGGATCACCTCGCCGGCGCGGACGATGTAGTCCTTGTCGCGGGTGTAGAGGACGTTGGCGCGCAGCGCCTGGTTCACGTGGTGCACCACCGAGACGTTGGCGGCGTCGTAGAGGCCCGTGGAATCCTCGGCCAGGTGGCCGCCGGCCTGCAGGATCTCCTCGATCTTCTCGGCGCCTTCCTCGGTGAGGATGACCTGCCGCTGCTTCTCGTCGAAGTCGTAGGTGGCGGTGTCCTGGATCAGCTGTTTGATGAGCGCGTCGACGGTCTTGTAGAACTCGCTCCGGTCCTCGGTCGGGCCCGAGATGATCAGCGGCGTGCGGGCTTCGTCGATGAGGATGGAGTCCACCTCGTCGACGATCGCGAAGTGGTGGCCGCGCTGGACCATCTCGCCCGCGTCATAGACCAGGTTGTCGCGCAGGTAGTCGAAGCCGAACTCGTTGTTCGTGCCGTAGGTGATGTCGGCGGCGTAGGCGGCCTGGCGCTGGCCCTGGCTGAGGCCGTGGACGATGGTCCCCACCTGCAGCCCGAGGAAGCGGTAGACCTGACCCATCCAGTCGGCGTCGCGCTGGGCGAGGTAGTCGTTGACCGTGATGACGTGCACGCCCTTGCCGGCCAGCGCGTTCAGGTAGACCGGCGCGGTGGCGACCAGGGTCTTGCCTTCGCCCGTCCGCATCTCGGCGATCCCGCCCTGGTGCAGGACCATGCCGCCCACCAGCTGCACGTCGTAGTGCCGCTGGCCGAGCGTGCGCTTGGCCGCCTCGCGGACCACCGCAAAGGCCTCGTCCAGGATGTCGTCCAGCGTGGCGCCCTTGGCCAGGCGGTCCTTGAACTCGCGGGTCTTGGCGCGCAGCTCCGCATCGGAGAGGGCCTGGATCTGCGGCTCGAGGGCGGTGATCCGCTGCGCCCGCGCCTGCATGCCCTTGACCTTGCGGTCGTTGGAAGACCCGAAGAACCGTTCGAAGATGCTCAAGGGAAGGTGTCCGGTTGAGGGGCCGAGGCGTGGCGCAAGGCCCTCGCCGGCCGGCAAAAGTCGCTCTTTTCAGGGCGCGCGAGACTTAAGCAGCGCCCCTGCCAGTGTCAACGGAACCGCCGGATGGACATAGCGTCGCTATGGGCGCAGTCTCCCTCACCATGAAGGCCTAGTCGCACACGCGCGCCGCGGACATCCGCCGGCATTCGACGCGCAGCCGCAAGGCTGCGCCAGCGACCTCCTGCCTTCGAGATCCTCATGACCACCACCAACCGGTACGGCGCGATCGCCGCCGAGATCTATGACCTAGACAAGCCCTTCGGGGCCTTGCCCGACACGGCCTTCCACCTGGCCCGCTTCCGGGATTTCAAGGGCTCGATCCTCGAGCCCGCCTGCGGCTCGGGGCGCACCCTCTTGCCCTTGCTGGAGGCAGGGCTCGACGTCACGGGCTTCGATCCCAGCCCCGAGATGCTGGCGCGGTGCCAGGCGCGCTGCGCAGCGGCGGGCTTCGCGCCGGACCTCACGCGCCAACGCTTCGAGGACTTCGCCTATGACCGTTCCTTCGACGCCATCCTCGTGCCGGTGGGCTCCTTCACCCTGATCGATCGCTTCGAAACCGCGCTGGACGTGCTTCGCCGCTTCCACGCTCACCTGAGGCCCGGCGGCGTGCTGGTGATCGACAACCAGGGGCTCGAGGTCCTCGCCCCAGCACCCGACGACCGCCGCCGCTGGACGACGCCCGACGGCGACCTCCTGACGCTGGAGGGGATCCGCACCGCCACCGACTGGCTCGCTCAGCGGGCGGAGACCACCTACCGCTATGAACGTTGGCGCGATGGCGTGCTGGTGGAGAGCCAGATCGACGTGATGGCCCAGCGCTACTGGGGCTGTGACGAGTTCCGCCTGGCGCTCGAGGCGGCCGGGTTCAGCCAGGTGACGGTGACCGGCGGCTATCGTCCTCGTCCGCCGCGGGCGGGGGACCGGGTCCTCACCTACGAAGCGGTGAGATAGATCCACCAGACGAGAAAGGCCCCGGGATCGCTCCCGGGGCCTCCTTACTTGGCTTAGATCCTGACGTGCGCCGGGATCGGCCGATCTCAGTACACCTCGAACAGGCCGGCCGCGCCCATGCCCCCGCCGATGCACATGGAGACCACGACGTTCTTGGCGCCGCGGCGCTTGCCTTCCTGCAGGACGTGGCCGGCGAGGCGGGCGCCGGTCATGCCGAACGGGTGGCCGATGGCGATGGAGCCGCCGTTCACGTTGTACTTCTCGGGATCGATGCCGAGCTTGTCGCGCGAGTAGAGGCACTGCGAGGCGAAGGCCTCGTTGAGCTCCCAAAGGTCGATGTCGTCGATCTTCAGGCCGTGCCGGTCGAGGAGGCGCGGGATGGCGAACACCGGACCGATGCCCATCTCGTCCGGCTCGCAGCCGGCCACCGCCCAGCCCTTGAAGACGCCGAGCGGGGAGAGGCCGCGGCGCTCGGCTTCCTTGCGCTCCATGATCACCACGGCGGCGGCGCCGTCGGACAGCTGCGAGGCGTTGCCGGCGGTGATGTACTTGCCGGGGCCGCGCACCGGCTCGAGCTTCTGCAGGCCTTCCAGGCTGGTGTCGGGACGGTTGCACTCGTCGCGATTGACGACGTAGTCGACGATCGACTCTTCCTTCGTCTCCTTGTTGACCGTCTTCATCTTGGTGTTCATGGGGACGATCTCGTCCGCGAACTTGTTCGACTGCTGGGCGGCGGCCATGCGGCGCTGGCTCTCCAGAGAGTACTCGTCCTGGGACTCGCGGCTCACCTTGTAGCGCTCGGCCACGATGTCGGCCGTGTCGATCATCGGCATGAAGATGGCCGGGTACATCTGGGTCAGCTGCGGATCGAAGTTCTCCTTCGCCTGGCCGAGGTTCGGCATGGAGATCGACTCCACCCCACCGGCGACCACCACGTCCGCGCCCTCCTCGCGCACATAGTTGGCGGCCATGGCGATAGTCTGCAGGCCGGAGGAGCAGAAGCGGTTCACCGTCACGCCGGAGGTGGTGATCGGCAGGCCGGCCAGCAGCGAGGCCTGGCGGCCGAGGTTGCCGCCGCCGTGCGCCACGTTGCCGAGGAAGACGTCCTCCACGGTGTCCTTCTCGACGCCCGCCCTCTCGACGGCGTGCTTGATGGCGTGGGCCGCCATGGACACCGTCGGCGTCATGTTGAAGCCGCCACGGCCGGACTTGGCCAGGCCGGTGCGGGCATAGGAAACGACAACCGCTTCGCGCATTTTCAATGATCCTCCCGGGAATATGCCTTGGCGGCGAAAGGCGCAGGGGCCCCCGCCCAAACTCGGGCGCAACCTTTGCACTCCGCGGGTTAGTTGGCTAGGGACGGGCCGCGCTGGTCGCGCTCCCACTCGAGAGGGACATCTTCCGCATGGCGGCTGCGAAGCCCTTCCGTCCGTTGCTGGTCGCCGGCCTCGTCGCCGGGCTGGCGCTCGGCGCGTGCGGCCGCGAGGGCGGCGGGGAACAGCCGCCGGAGCGCGGCGACCAGGCGGTGGCCCGCGTGGACGGCCGCACGGTGTGGGCGTCCGACGTAAAGCGGGAGGCCGTGGCGCAGGGCAAGATCGGGGAGGGCGAGCCGCTCGACGTCTCCGCGCCGCTCTTCCAGCAGGTGCTGGAGGAGGTGGTCGACCAGAAGCTGCTCGCCGCCGAGGCGCTGAAGCGCAAGCTCGACAAGGACCCCGTCGCGCAGCGCCGGCTGGCCGCGGCGCGGGACCGTATCCTCGGCGACATGCTGGTGGAGAACGTTGTGTCGGACGCCGTCAACGACAACGCGATCCGCGGCCTCTACCAGGAGCAGCTGAAGCTGGCCAAACGGTCCGAGGAGATCCGCGCGCGGCAGATCCTGCTGGCTTCCCAGGCCGAGGCCGACCAGGTGCGCAAGCTGCTCGCAGCCGGGGCCAGGTTCGAGGCGCTGGCCATGGAGCGCTCGACGGACGCGGCGAGCCGTTTCAACGGCGGCGACCTGGGCTATTTCACCACCGACGTCATGCCGCCGGCCTATGACGCCGCCCTGCGCGACGCCCGGGTCGGCCAGGTGGTCGGGCCGTTCGCCACCGAAGGCGGCTTCGCCATCCTCAAGGTCGAGGATCGGCGGCTGGAGCAGCCGATCACGCTGGAGGCCGCCCGGCCGCAGATCGTCCGCTTCCTGACCTACGACGAAATCCGCGACCTGCTGGAGAAGCTGCGCGGCAAGGCCAAGGTCGAAATCCTCGTCGAGGGCGAGGCCCAGCGTCGCCCGCCGCCAGCCGATGCGCCCAAGCCGGCGCCTGCCCAAGTTCAACCGCAAGCCAAGGGGGCCACGCCGTGAGCAAGAAGCCCGCGAAGACCGCCGCCTCCCCCCGCCGCAAGGCGGCCGCCAAGCCGGTGGAGGTGGTGGCCCAGACCCTGGACCGCGCCTTCGATCCGCTCGCCAGCGCCCTGAAGCGCGCCGCGCTGAAGCGGGCGGACAAGCAGGCCAGCCAGTTCGCCGCGCCGGCGCCGCCTGCCGCGCCCGCGGCCCCTTCGGGCGGCAAGGCCCTGCCGGTCTCGCCTCTGGCCGTGCCGTTCCCGGAAATGCCGCCGATCCCGGGCGTTGAAATGGCGACCGGCCGGGCCGGCTTCTACAAATACGACCGCGAAGACCTGCTGGTGATGCACTTCCCGGAGGGCGCCAGCTGCGCCGGCGTCTTCACGCGCAGCTCGGTCGGCTCGGCCCCGGTGGACTGGTGCAAGCGCCAGCTGGAGGCCACCAAGGGCGATGGCGTCCGGGCGCTGGTGGTCAACGCCGGCTGCGCGAACGCCTTCACCGGCCGCCCGGGCGCGGACGCCGTCCGGCGGGTGGCCTCGGCGGTGGGCAAGCGCTTCGACTGCCGCCAGCGCGACGTGATGGTCGCCTCCACGGGGGTGATCGGCGTGTTGCTGGACGACGCCAAGATCAGCCACCGCCTGCCCGAGGTGGAGCAGCGCCTGACCCCGGACGGCTGGGCCGGCGCCGCCCGCGCCATCATGACCACCGACACCTTCCCGAAGGGCGCCTATGCCGAGGCGAAGATCGATGGCGTGACGGTCCGGATCGGCGGGATCTGCAAGGGCTCGGGAATGATCGCGCCGGACATGGCCACCATGCTGGCCTTCGTGGTCACCGATGCGGCGATCACGCCAACGGCGCTGCAGAACCTGGTCAACCTCTACACCCGCAACACCTTCAACGCGGTCACGGTGGACGGCGACACCTCCACCAACGACACCCTGCTGCTGTTCGCCACCGGCGCGTCCGGCGCGCCGAAGATCAGCCGGGCGGGGGACCGCCGGCTGGCCGACTTCCGCGACAAGCTCGAGCAGGTGCTGATGAACCTCGCCCACCAGCTGGTGCGCGATGGGGAGGGGGCCACCAAGTTCATCAAGGTAACGGTGACCGGCGCCGAGACCGCCGCTTCGGCCCGCAAGATCGCGCGGACGATCTGCGACAGCCCGCTGGTGAAGACGGCGTTCGCGGGTGAGGACGCCAACTGGGGCCGCATCGTCATGGCGGTCGGCAAGGCCGAGGAGCCCATCGACCGCGACAGCCTGTCGGTGAAGTTCGGCCCCTACTGGGCCGCCCAGGACGGCCTGATCGCCCCCTCCTACGACGAGGAGAAGATGAGCGCCTACATGAAGCGGCAGGACCTGGAGGTCACCGTCGACGTGGGCATGGGCCGCGCCTCGGCCTCGATCTGGACGTGCGACCTCACCAAGCGCTACGTCGAGATCAACGGTGATTATCGGAGCTAGGCTTCGCGCGACGCAGCGCTGAAAAACGAAAACGGCGCCGCCTGCTGTCCGCGGGCGGCGCCGTGATCGTGAGGCGGCCGGGAGAGTCCCAGCCACGACCAGCGTGAGGTCGGACCTAGTGGTTCGACCACACCCCTTCGCGTCGTCCACCGCCGCCGCCGCCGCTGCTGCTGCGGCCACGGCGCGGACCCTTGAAGCCGCCGCCGGCCGGCTTGGCCTGCGCCGGCCGCTCGCCGCCGCCGCCGGAACGCGCGGGCGCGCCCTCATGACGGTGGCCCGGCTTGGCCGCGGAGTGGTTGCGGTTGCGCTTCGGCTGGTGCTGGCCGCGGTGCGGCTGGGCGCGGGGCTGGCCGCGGGTGTCTTCGCGGTCCGGCTTGCCGACCTCCGGCATCACCGCCGTGGCGGCGCCCAGCTGCTTGTCGTTGCGGCGATCGAAGGACGGGATCCGCTGACGCGTCACCTTCTCGATGTCCTTCAGCAGCCCCCGCTCATCGTCGGCGCAGAAGGCCACGGCCGAGCCGTCGGCGCCGGCGCGGGCGGTCCGGCCGATCCGGTGGACATAGGCCTCCGGCACGTTCGGCAGCTCGAACTGCACCACGTGGCTGACCGCGTCGATGTCGATGCCGCGGGCGGCGATGTCGGTGGCCACCAGCGCGCGGACGCGGCCGGCCTTGAACTCGGCCAGGGCCCGCTCGCGCTGCCCCTGGCTCTTGTCGCCGTGGATGGCGGCCGCCTCGACGCCCACCTGCTCGAGCGACTTGGCCACTCGGTCAGCCCCCCGCTTGGTGCGGGTGAAGACGATGACGCGCTTGAAGCTCTGGTCGTCGAACAGCTCGGCCAGCAGGGCGCGCTTGCGCTGCTGCTCCACGAAGAGGACCTTCTGGTTGATCCGTTCCACGGTGGTGGCCGCGGGGGTGACGGAGACCTTCAGCGGGTTCGGGTTGAGGATCTCAGTCGTCAGCTTCTCGATCTCGCTCGGCATGGTGGCCGAGAAGAACAGGTTCTGCCGCTGGCGGGGCAGGAACTTCACGATGCGCCGGATCGGCACGATGAAGCCCATGTCCAGCATCTGGTCGGCCTCGTCGAGGACGAAGGTCTCCACGCCTTCCAACGTGATGGTCTTCTCCTGGATGTGGTCGAGCAGGCGGCCGGGGGTGGCCACCAGCACGTCGATGCCGGGCGCCAGGGCCTTCATCTGGGCGCCGTACTTCACGCCGCCGAACACCACCGCCACCGAGATGCCGAGGTGGCGGCCGTAGGCCTTGAAGCTTTCGCCGATCTGGGTGGCGAGCTCGCGGGTGGGCGACAGCACCAGGACCCGGGCGCTCTTGCGGGGCGCCGGCTTCCGGTTCTCGGCCAGGCGATGGAGGATCGGCAGGGCGAAGGCGGCGGTCTTGCCGGTGCCCGTCTGGGCGATGCCCAGCAGGTCGCGGCCGTCCATGACGCCCGGGATCGCCTGCGCCTGGATCGGCGTGGGCGTGGTGTAGCCTTCGTCGGCCAGCGCCTTGAGAAGGGGCTTGGCCAGGCCAAGGTCAGTGAATTGGGTCAAGCTTCAGCTTTCACGTATGCGCCGAGCGCGCCCAGTCGGACTCTGCCGAGGGCGCGGGACGCGGGTCTTTGGGGAAGCGCCCCGCGTGATGGGCGATCTATGAGAAGGTCCGTTGCGCTCGACAGGCTGAGCCTCTTGCGAGGCCCCACGCGGCTGGAGCGCGGACATACGCCTTCTTTAAGGGCGTAGCGGCCAGATGGGCGATGCAGTCTGTGAAGTCAACCCGCGTTCGGCGATTGTTCCGGGGCCGTTGCATTTTGGGCGCAGGCGGGCGAAGGCCGCGGCATGACCGGGAAGTCCATCGTGCTCGTGGCCGCCGCCGCCCTGATCGACAGCGACGGGCGGGTGCTGATCTGCCAGCGGCCCGAGGGCAAGCAGCTCGCCGGGCTCTGGGAGTTTCCGGGCGGCAAGGTGGAGGCCGGCGAGACGCCGGAGGCCTGCCTGATCCGCGAGCTCGACGAGGAGCTGGGCATCAAGGTGAGCCACGCCTGCCTCGCGCCCTTCGTGTTCGCCAGCCACGAGTACGAGGCCTTCCACCTGCTGATGCCGCTCTACCTGGTGCGGCGCTGGGAGGGCCGGCCCGAAAACCGGGAGCACAAGGCCATGGCCTGGGTGAAGCCGGCGCGCCTGGGCGACTACGAGATGCCGCCCGCGGACGCGCCTCTGGTGGCCTGGCTGCGGGACCTGGTCTGATGCGCCAGGCGGCGCACACGCTGGCGATCCAGACCCGGGGCCAGGGGCTGCACGAGTTCACCCGCGACGCCCAGGGCTGGGCGACGGCGCAAGGGATGCAGACGGGGCTGCTGACCCTGTTCTGCCGGCACACCTCGGCCAGCCTGCTGATCCAGGAGAACGCCGACCCCGACGTGCGGCGCGACTTGGAGGACTACTTCGCCCGGCTGGCCCCCGAGAGCTCCGGCTACCGCCACCAGGACGAAGGCCCGGACGACATGCCGGCGCACCTGCGCACCGCGCTCACCCAGGTGCAGCTCTCCGTGCCGCTGGTGGGAGGGCGGCTCGCGCTCGGCGCCTGGCAGGGCCTCTACCTCTTCGAGCACCGCGCGCGGCCCCACCGCCGGGAGGTGGTGCTGCACTTGCTGGGCGATTAGGGAGGGCCCGCCTCCGCCCACCTCTTCCTAGGCGCTCGGCCGACGGTCCCCCTCCCCATGATCGGGGAGGGCAGGTCACCTGCCCCAGTTCGCCTTCTGCACTCCGGCTTTCGGCCCCTTCACCGCGTCGGTCACGCAGCTCGCCGGCTCCAGCATGGCGTGGACGCCCAGGCAGTAGACGTCCTCGTAGTGCGGGCCGGCGCTGGCCAGGCACTGGTAGAGGTTGAGCTTGGCCATCTTCAGGCACATGCCGCTGCGCGCCTCGCTCATCAGCGCCTTGCCGCGGCCTTCCTCCCCGAGCACGGAGAGCGCCGCCAGGGCCACCCCGCGTTGGATGACGGGCGAGGGCGCGCCGCTGCGCCGGCCGCTGTCGGCGACGGCGCGATAGAGCTGGGCCTGGTCGCCGGCCGCGGGCCGGTAGCCGGTGGCCGAGATCGCCTTCACCCGCGCCAGCCGGGCCGGGGCGTTGACCACCTTCTGCTTCGACCAGCCGTGCTTCTGAACGGAATAGGCGGCCTGCTTCACCTTGCGGCCGTCTGTGGCCAGGGCGTCCCCCTGACGGGCCAGGGCTCCGCCCGCGCGGGCCGCGGCGGCCTCGGCGCCCGGAAGCGCCAGGGCGGCGGCGGGGTCGGCGGCGATGCGGCGGGCGAGGTCGCCTCGGCTTGCCCTGCGCACGCCATCCACGAACCGCGGCTCCTGCAGGGCGGCGACGGCGGCGTAGGCGACCATGCCCGCCTGCAGCTCCTGCGGGTCGTAGCCTGCGCCGACCTGCAGGGCGGCGGCGACGTCGGCCGGCCCAGAGAAGCCGGCGTCGATCGCCCCGGCCTTGCGCATGAAGCTTTCGAAAGCGCTGGCCCGACCCTCCAGGCCGCGGTCGGCGCGCGCCGCTCCGGAGGGCGCGCGCTCGGGCGCCTTTGCCGAGACGCGGCCGCCGCCGCTGGCGCAGCCGGCCAGGATCGCGGCGCAACCGGCCGCCGTCGCCAGGGCAAGGCCCCAGTGTCCGATGTTGGATGTCACAACTGACTCCCGTCTTGGGAGCCCCCCGAAGCGCCACCGTAGGCCTAGCCTGCGGAAGCGTAGCCGCGGTCGGTTGTCGCGCTTTTAGGTTAGCGGAGGATTAGGAAGCTTAGCGGCCGCCGGGCAGCCGGTGCTCGACGGTCCCTAGGGCGTCGGCCAGGCGCATCTTGGCCGAGCCCGGCTGCAGCGGCTGCGGCTGGCTGACGTGCGGCGCCCAGCCGGTGAGGGTGATGATCTCGAATGTGGCGCGCACGCGCCCGTCCGGGTCCGCGAACCGTTCGCTGTAGATCTCGAAGGCCCGGTGCAGGATGGCGCGGGTGAGCGCCTTCGGGTGGCGCTCGGCGAGCACGCTGGTCTCGCCCATCTGGCGCAGGTCGTAGAGCAGTTTCAGCGGGTGCTCGTAGGTGACGCTGATCCGGTCGAGGTCGGCGACGGGCAGGGCGAAGCCGGCCCGCTGCAGCAGGCTGGCGGCGTCGGAGGTGTCGGCGAAAGGAGAGACCCGGCTGCCGGCGCCCCCCAGGATCTCAGCCTCCGCCGCCACCAGAGACTGGCGCAGCTCGGTCAGCGTCTGGCCGCCCAGGAAGGCGCCGATGAACAGGCCGTCGGGCTTCAGCGCGCGCCGGGCCTGGATGAGAGCGCCCACGACGTCGTTGGTCCAGTGGAGGCCCAGGGT
The DNA here is from genome assembly GCF_036563385.1 of Phenylobacterium sp. GTDB lineage: Bacteria > Pseudomonadota > Alphaproteobacteria > Caulobacterales > Caulobacteraceae > Phenylobacterium. The sequence goes on along the minus strand of NZ_DATCML010000011.1, from coordinate 287,272 downwards.
CGAGACCACCAGGTCCAGGCTCTCGGGCGCGAAGGGCAGGCGCTCCTCGTCCAGCACCACGCGGGGCCCGGCGCGGCCGCCCAGCATGCGCGGCGACAGGTCGGCCTCGATCAGTGTGCCGATGCGGGCGGCCGCCGGCCCCGCCGCCAGTGCTTCCCGGAAGGCGCCGCCGCGCGCCGACAGGTCGACGGCCAGCGGGAAGTCCCGCATGATCGCCTCCAGCCGCTCGGCCACGTCGAGGGCCGCGCGGCGCTGCAGGAAGTCGGCGCGGGCGTAGCCGCCGGCGGCGCGGTCCAGGCGCTTGCGGTGCAGGGCGCGGTCGAAGATCAGGGGCGGGGCGGACATGGCCGCGGAAGATGGTCGCTTCGAGGGCCGATGGGAACCGGGGCCGCGCGCAAAAGCGCTGTGGCGCGGGGCGCTCGACATGATCTTCCCGCCGCAGGCGCTGGACGGCGGGCCGGCGCCCCTGGCCGGCGGCCTTTCGGCGGAGACCTGGAGCCGGATCCACTTCCTCGACGGCCCGGTCTGCGACGGCTGCGGCCAGCCCTTCGAGTACGATCCGGGCGAGCGCTGCCCGGCCTGCCTGGCGAAGCCGCGGTCCTTCGATGCGGCGCGGGCGGCCTGCCTCTACGACGAGGTCTCGCGCGAGCCGATCCTGATGCTGAAGCACGGCGACCGCCTCGACCTCGCCCCGCTGCTCGCCCGCTGGGTGTCGCGCTCCGCCCGCGAGTTGCTGGAGACGGCCGACGCCATCGTGCCTGTGCCGCTGCATCCGTTGCGCCTGCTGCGCCGGCGCTACAACCAGGCCGCCGAGATCGCGCGGCCGCTGTCCGGCCTGAGCGGCGTGCCCTACCTGCCCGACGCCCTGGTCCGCCGCCGCGCCACCGAGACCCAGGCGGGAAAGTCGGGTTCAGGGCGCATGCGGAACGTCGCCGCCGCCTTCCACGTCCCGGCCTCGCGCGCCGGTCAGGTGCGGGGCCGCCGCATCCTGCTGATCGACGACGTGATGACGACCGGGGCGACGGCGGAGGGTTGCGCGCGGGCCCTGAAGGCGGCCGGCGCCGCGCGCGTGGACCTCGCTGTGGTGGCCCGGGTGAAGGAACGCGGGGGACTCACTATATGAAACCGCTCCCGACTGGCTTTTGTTAGAGCGCCATGGCCAACGTCACCATCTACACCAAGCCCTACTGCCCCTACTGCATCCGCGCGGTCTCGCTGCTGGAGAAGAAGGGGGTCGCGTTCACCGAGATCGAGGCCGCCTTCGATCCCGAGAAGCGCGCGGAGATGATGCAGCGCTCCGGCCGCGCGACGTTTCCGCAGATCTTCATCGGCGAGCAGCACATCGGCGGCTGCGACGACATGATGGCCCTTGAGCGCGAGGGCAAGCTCGACCCGCTGCTGCAGCAGGCGGCCTAGCGCGCCTTCCGCCTCCGCTCCGGAGGAAAGCCCGGCCCTCTGGCGTCGCCGTAGGGCCAGCGCCTATATGCGCGGCATGATCAAGTACGCGCTCACCTGCGAGCACGACCACGGCTTCGAAGGGTGGTTCGGCTCGTCGGCCGACTTCGACGACCAGCAGACGAAAGGGTTGCTGGAGTGCCCCCTGTGCGCCTCCAAGGCGGTGCGCAAGCAGATCATGGCCCCGGCGGTCGCCGGCACCAAGCGCACGGCGCTGAAAGACCAGCCGAACCCGCAGATGCAGGCCATGATGATGCAGGCCCTGGGCCAGATCCGCCGGCACGTGGAGGAGAACTTCGACGACGTGGGCGACGCCTTCGCCCGCGAAGCCCGGGCCATCCACGAGGGCAAGGCGGAACAGCGCGGCATCTACGGCCAGGCGACGCCCAAGGAGGTTCGCGAGCTGGTCGAGGACGGCGTGCCGGTCGCCCCGCTGCCGCCCGAGCCGCCGAAGAAGACCGAGGTGAACTGAGCTTTGGTCGCGGCGTTCAGCCGCCATGACCACGCGGCTCAGGGCGGACCAGCTGAAGCGCTACAGCCTTGAGCTCTACGGGCCGGGCGGGGCCGAGGACCTGCTGTGGAAGGTCGACAGCGACGATCCGTTCACGCCCATGAACAGAGGCGACCGCCTGCAGCCTCTTGACCTCGAGGGCGCGCATCCGGGGCTCGTTCACGAGATCACCGGCATCGAGCACGTCATCTGGACGGCCGGCGAGCAGGTCCGCTACGTGACCCGCGTCTACACCCGGCCCGCCGAACCCCTGGGCTGAGACCAAGGCGGCTTGCGCCCGCGCTCCATCGCGGTCCAAGCTTGGCCATGGGACCGGGGGGTGTGGAATGATCCGACTTCTGAGCATCGTGGCGGCGATCGCCGTCTTTCTGGGTGGGCCGGCCGTCGCCGCTTCGCCGCCGTTGGCGATCTACGGGCGCCTGCCGACCATCGACGAGGCCCAGGTGGCCCCCGATGGGTCGGCCTTCGCCGTCGTGATGGTCAAGGACGGTCAGCGGCAGCTGCTCATCCGCGATCTGAAGGATGGCTCCACCGCACGGTTCGGGCTGGGCGAGGTCAAGGTGCGCGGCATCGACTGGGTGGGGTCGAGGGACGTCGTCCTGACGACCTCGCGCACCGGGACACTGATGGGGGTGACGAACACGCGGCGGCGCGAGCACCTCCAGGCCTTCCACCTGAGCCTGGCGACCAACAAGCTGCAGCGACTGCTCGGCGCACCGCCGGTCCGGCAGCAGACCGGCAGCCACATGAAGGGCAAGGGAAAGAACGACGAGGTCAGCGGCACGCTCAACGTGCTGGCGGGGCCGCCGGAGGTCCGCATGGTCGGCGGCCAGCCGGCTCTCTTCCTCCGTGGTGTGGCCTTCCGCGACACCTACGGGGTGCTCACCCTCTTCAAGGCCAACCTCAGCAACGGCCAGAGCGACGTGGTGGAGTTCGGCGGCCGCGACACGGAGGACATGCTGATCGGACCGGGCGGCGAGCCCCTGGCGCAGACGCTCTACGACCAAAGCTCCGGCCGCTGGGCGCTCAAGCTGAAGGACGGGATCGCGTGGAAGGAGGTCCGCAACGTCCAGGCGCTGAACGAGCCGCCTTATCTCGCCGGACTGGGGCGTGACGGCAAATCCGTTCTGATCGGTGAGATGGCGGCCAACGGCTATGTGCTGCGAGAGATCGGTCTCGATGGCTCGCTTGGCGAGCCGCTGCCGGCCGAGGACGTTGATCACCTGGTCTTCGATCCGGTCAGCCAGCGCCTGATCGGCACGTACGCGCTCGTGGGCGACGAGGACCGTTACACCTTCTTCGATCCCGCGGACGACCGCGCCTGGAGGAGCGTGAGGGCCGCGTTCAAGGGCGGCCGCCTGACGCTCGTGTCCTGGTCCAACGACCGGAAGGTGATCATCGTCCTGACCGATTCTCCGACCGAGGGGCCCGCTTACGCCCTGGTCGACCTCGATCAGAAGAAGGCGAGCTTTATCGGCCCTGAGTACGTGGACCTGACGCCCGAGCACATCTCGCCGGTCGCGCCCCTGCGGTTCAAGGCCCGGGACGGGCTGGAACTCGCCGGCTACCTCACCACGCCCCGCGACGTCCCCGCCAAGAACCTGCCATTGGTGGTCTTTCCGCACGGCGGGCCGGCCGCGCGCGACGCGCCGGGCTTCGACTGGTGGGCGCAGGCCATGGCCTCGCGTGGGTACGCCGTCCTGCAGGTCAACTTCCGCGGCTCGTCGGGGTACGGGTGGGATCACCTGTCCGCCGGCTTCGGCCAGTGGGGGCGCAAGATGCAGACCGACCTCTCCGATGGGGTCGCGCACCTGGCCAGCCAGGGCGTCATCGATCCGCGCCGGGTGTGCATTGTGGGGGCGAGCTACGGCGGCTATGCGGCCCTGGCTGGCGCCGCGCTTGAGCCCGAAGCCTACCGATGCGCGGCTTCGGTGGCTGGATTGTCGGACCTGAAGCGCTTCGTCGACTGGGCGGCGGACCAGCGAGGCGTCGCCGCGCGGCGGTGGTGGACGCGGTTCATGGGGGCGGAGAACAGCCGCGACCCGGTGTTGGCCGCCTATTCGCCAGCACTGCACGCCGACAAGGTCAAAGGCCCGATCCTGCTCGTGCACGGCCGCGACGACACGGTGGTGCCGTTGGAGCAGAGCCGCGTCATGGCGGAGGCCCTGCAGCGCGCCGGCAAGCCCGTGGAGTTGATCGTCCAGCCGGGCGAGGACCACTGGCTTTCGCAGGCCGACACGCGGCTGGCCATGCTGGAGGCGGTGATCGCCTTCCTGGAGCGGCATAATCCGCCTGCGTGACGGAGCCCTCCAGCTGAGGCGCCGCCGGCCCGCGCCGGCGGATGTGATTTCACGGTCGGTGGGACTTGTGTGACCTTTGCGCCACACTACATCCGCTCACGGTAAGGGTCGTGCTTGCTCAAGGCGACCCCTGCCAATCCGCCTGAAGAGGGGACCCGATGAACATCGACATCTATTCCGACCGCGCCAAACAGGCGATCCAGTCGGCCCAGAGCCTGGCGCTCGCCCGCCGCCACCAGCAGCTCGCGCCCGAGCATCTGCTGAAGGTGCTCCTGGAGGAGCGCGACGGCCTGAGCCGCGCCCTGATCCAGAGCGCGAGCGGCCGCCCTGACGAGGCTGACCGCGCCGTGGACGCCCAGCTGGGGAAGCTGCCCAAGGTGGAGGGCGGCTCGGGCCAGCTCTACCTGAAGCCGGAGACGGCGCGCGTCTTCGCCGACGCAGAGCAGGGGGCCAAGGCCGCTGGGGACGCCTTCGTGACCACCGAGCGCCTGCTGATCGCCATCGCCCGCGAAGGCGGCGACGCGGCCAACGCCCTGAAGGCGGCCGGCGTCAACACCAAGGCCCTGGAGACCGCCGCCGGCGAGCTGCGCAAAGGGAAGACCGCCGACAGCGCGTCCGCCGAGGAGGGCTATGACGCCCTGAAGCGCTACGCCCGCGACCTCACCCAGGCCGCCCGCGACGGCAAGCTCGACCCTGTGATCGGCCGCGACGAGGAGATCCGCCGGACCATCCAGGTCCTGTCGCGCCGGACCAAGAACAATCCCGTCCTGATCGGCGAACCTGGCGTCGGCAAGACCGCCATCGTCGAAGGCCTGGCGCTGCGGATCGTCAACGGCGACGTTCCGGAGAGCCTGAAGGACAAGAAGCTCCTGGCGCTCGACATGGGCAGCCTCATCGCAGGCGCGAAGTACCGCGGCGAGTTCGAGGAGCGGCTGAAGGCGGTGCTCAACGAGGTCACCGCAGCCGAAGGCTCCATTGTCCTCTTCATCGACGAGATGCACACCCTGGTGGGGGCCGGGAAGACGGACGGCGCCATGGACGCCTCCAACCTGCTGAAGCCGGCCCTGGCCCGGGGCGAGCTGCACTGTGTCGGCGCGACGACCCTCGACGAGTATCGCAAGCACGTGGAGAAGGACGCCGCGCTCGCCCGCCGCTTCCAGCCCGTGATGGTGACGGAACCGACGGTGGAGGACACCGTCTCGATTCTGCGCGGGCTGAAGGAGAAGTACGAGGTGCACCACGGCGTGCGCATCTCCGACAGCGCCATCGTGGCCGCTGCGACGCTCTCCAACCGCTACATCACCGACCGCTTCCTGCCGGACAAGGCGATCGACCTCGTGGACGAGGCGGCCAGCCGAGTGCGGATGGCGGTGGACTCCAAGCCGGAGGAGCTGGACGAGATCGATCGCCGAGTCGTGCAGCTGAAGATTGAGCGAGAGGCGCTGACCCGGGAGACCGACGTCCCGTCCAAGAACCGGCTGGAGAAGCTGGAGGAGGAGCTGCGCGAGCTCGAGGCCCAGTCGGCCGAGATGACCGCCCGCTGGCGCGCCGAGAAGGAGAAGGTGGGCAACGCCGCCCAGGCCCGGGAGGCGCTTGACCGCCTGCGCGCCGAACTCGTCAACGCCCAGCGCCGGGGCGACCTGCAGCGCGCCTCCGAGATCGCCTACGGCGAGATCCCGGCCCTCGAGAAGCGGCTGGCCGAGGCGGAGGCCGCCGAAGGCGGGCAGGACGCCATGACGCCCGAGGTGGTCGACGCCGAGCAGATCGCCGCGGTGGTCTCCCGCTGGACCGGCGTGCCCGTGGAGAAGATGCTCGAGGGCGAGCGCGAGAAGCTGCTCCAGATGGAGGACAAGCTGCGCGACCGCGTTGTCGGCCAGGAGGAGGCCCTCGTCGCCGTCTCCGACGCCGTGCGGCGGGCGCGCGCCGGCCTGAAGGACCCGAACCGTCCGATCGGCTCGTTCCTGTTCCTGGGTCCCACTGGTGTGGGGAAGACGGAGCTGACGAAGGCGCTCGCCGAGTTCCTGTTCGACGACGAGGCGGCGGTCACCCGCCTCGACATGAGCGAGTACATGGAGAAGCACTCGGTCAGCCGGATGATCGGCGCGCCTCCGGGCTACGTCGGCTACGACGAAGGCGGCGCGCTGACGGAGAGCGTGCGGCGGCGCCCCTACCAGGTCGTGCTGTTCGATGAGGTGGAGAAGGCCCACCCGGATGTGTTCAACGTCCTGCTGCAGGTGCTCGACGACGGTCGCCTGACGGACGGCCAGGGCCGCACGGTCGACTTCCGCAACACGCTGATCATCATGACCAGCAACCTGGGTTCGGAGTACCTGGCCAACCTCGCCGACGGCGACGACGTGGACACCGCGCGCCCCGCCGTGATGGACGTTGTGCGCCGCCACTTCCGGCCGGAGTTCCTGAACCGGATCGATGAGATCATCCTCTTCAAGCGGCTCGGCCGCGCGGAGATGGACAACATCGTCCGCATCCAGCTGAAGCGCCTGGAGCAGCTGCTGGCCGACCGCCGCATGGCGATCAGCCTGGACGCCAACGCTATGCACTGGCTGGCCGAGCGCGGCTACGACCCGGTGTACGGCGCGCGCCCGTTGAAGCGGGTGATCCAGAAGGAGCTGGTCGACCCTATCGCCCGCAAGCTTCTGGCGGGCGAGCTGGACGACGGCCAGGTGATCGAGGTGGGCTCGTCGGGCGATGGCCTCGCCATCGGCCGGGCGAAGGTGCACTGACTTCGGAGGTCCTCCCCCGCGTCAGCGGGGGAGGATCGGCGGCCTACCGGCTGCGGCACTCGCGGCGGGTGACGTAGCCGCGGTAGTAGCTGTCGTAGGTCCGCTTCAGCTTGCATTTGATCCGGCGGCCGTCGGGACCGATCATCCCGTTCGGGTCGGGCCCGTACTGGTCGACCGGCACATTCCCGTAGCCGTAACCGCCGGCGTAGCCGCCGCCCAGAACGGAGCCGAGGACCGCCCCGGCGATGCCGGCGAGCGAGCCGTCATTCCCGTAGTAGCCACGGTTATAGTTGTACCCAGGCGCATAGTACCCGTTGGGGTAGCCGTTGTTGTAATAGGGTCCGGGGTTGTACCCGCCATAGTAGGGCTGCGGGTTATAGTAGTAACCGGGCTGGGCCTGGGCGGTGGAGGTCATGGCCGCCGCGCTGCCGACAAGGGCGAGGCCTGCCACCGTTGCGCCGATGATCTTGCGCATGTCGTCTTCTCCTCGGTGCATCCCTCAAGTCGCGGGGAACCGGGAGAGCGGCCTTCGGTTCCTAGCGCCGAGCTTCGGCCACCTGCAGCACGCAGGCCCGGGTGACGCCGGGCGCCACCTGGATGCGGTCGGTGCGGGGGTCGTACCCCGGGTAGGTGGCCAGGCAGTCCGCGATCCGGCGCTGGCGCGCGGAATAGCCCTTCTCGGTGACCGGGCCCTGGTAGCTCGCCGGCTGGGCGAAGCGCTGGGCCGATGTGGCGCGCTCGGTCTTGGCGGCCAGGGCCTGCTGCGCCGAAGCCGGGACTCCGAACGCAAGTGTTAGGATGCAGGCCAGGGCGGCCCCGAAGGCTGGGCGCATGTGCAGATCTCCCACCGGCGCGTGCAGCCGCGCCGCCGGTTAGCGGAACCCCGTGGAAGAACGGAGGTTCAGCGCAGCCTTGGGATTCTTCGCCTAGAGTTCGAGCGCGACGGTGCGCCCGCCGCGGGTGATCACCCGCCGCATCAGCGCCACGCTCTCGCCCTGTGGCTCGCCGACGGGCCGGGCAGTGGTGATCACGTACCAGGCGCCGTCGGCCAGGCCCGAGAAGCTGAACCGATCCTGGACGTCGCAGGTGGTGCGCTTCACGTACGGCCCGGCGTCGCCGGCCGGCGCGTTCGGCGTGCGGGCGCGCACCGCCTCGGTCGGCAGCGCCGCCCGTTCGGTGGAGCCGTAGAGCGCCGCCATGCGGGCGCGCGACCAGGGCGTCTCGGGCGTCAGCACCACCCCGGCTCCTGCGCAGCTGTAGCGGGTCGCGCCGCGACGGTGGGCGACGTGGCCCGCGACGCCGTTGCGGCCCGCTGCCTGCGACCAGGCGAAGTCGGCGGCTTGGAACCCCGGCGGCCCGCTCGGCCGGCCCGGAGGCGGCGGGCCCAGGCTCGGCGCGCAGGCGGCGACGGCGAGGCTCGACAGGGCGGCGGCGGTGATCGGGCTAAGCTTCCACATGGGTCGCAAGCCTATACGCCAATGCGACCAAATGAGGCCAGTCCTCCGGCGCTAGTCGTCGCCTCGCGGACGGCCGCGCATGGCCTTGACGGTCGACCGCTTGGTCTTGCCCTCGAGACGCTTCAGCTTCGAGGCGTAGGTCGGCTTAGTCTTCTTGCGCGGCGGCGGCGGCGGCTTGGCCGCCTCACGGAGCAACTCCAGGAGCCGCTCGACCGCGTCCTGCCGGTTCAGCTCCTGCGAGCGCCGGTTCTGGGCCACCAGCACCAGCACGCCCTCCTGGGTCAGCCGGCTGCCGGCCAGCCGGTAGAGCCGCGCGCGCACGGGCTCCGGCAACGACGGCGAGCCGCGCACGTCGAACCGCAGCTCCACGGCCGTGGACGTCTTGTTCACGTGCTGCCCGCCGGGACCGGACGCGCGCACCGCCTTCCAGACGACCTCGTCGTCCTGCAGCGCGATGGAAGGCGTGACCTCGATCATGTCCCTGCTTTGCCAAGCTTCGAGGCCTGCGTTAAGCTCCTGCCATGCGCAGCGGCTTCGCCTCGTTCGTAAATCTTACCTCCTGCACCGCCTCCGGCGGCTCGGGACGGGAACGCGCGCGCAGCTGACACCACCTCGCGAAGTCACCCACACCAGCCCCGCCGGAGCCCGGACGGGGCTTTTTCGTGGGCCCTGTCCGTCTCCGGCCTTCAGGAGACCGACCATGACAGAGCCGCCTTCGCCCATCCGGGTCGGCGCCATGGAGAGCACGGACATCCCCGCCATCACCGAGGTCATGAACCAGCCGCGTGCGGTCTGGGGCACCCTGCAGACCCCCTACATGCCCGTGGAGATGCGCCAGAAGCGCTTCGACGCCACGGACCACAACAACCGGGCCCTCGTGGCCGAGGTGGACGGCCGGGTGGTGGGCTCCATCGGCCTGCACCGCGAGCCGTGGCACCGGCGGATCCATACCGCGAGCCTCGGCATGGCGGTGCACGACGACTTCGCCGGGCGCGGCGTCGGCTCGGCCCTGATGACCGCGGTGGTCGAGCTGGCCGACCGCTGGTGGAACATCAAGCGGCTGGAGCTCAGCGTCTATGCCGACAATGGTCGCGCCATCGCCCTCTACGAGCGCTTCGGCTTCGAGCGCGAGGGGCTGATGCGGGCCTACGCCTGGCGCGACGGCGAGTACGTGGACTCCATCGGCATGGCGCGGCTGCGGCTTTGACGCACTGCAATAGCCCGTCCTTCCCTTGACCTCGGCGCAAAAAACCGCTGGAAAGCGCCGGCTTTGCTGCGCCTGCGTTGCGCGCAGGGGCGACTTTCGACTGTCCTAGGAGAACAATCATGCGCGTCTACTATGACCGCGACGCCGACCTTTCCCGCATCCTGGACAAGAAGATCGCCATCGTAGGCTATGGCTCCCAGGGCCGCGCGCACGCGCTCAACCTGTTCGAGTCCGGCGTGAAGAACGTCGCCGTGGCGCTGCGCCCCGGCTCGTCCACCGCCAAGAAGGTGGAAGCCGACGGCCTGAAGGTGATGACCGTCCCCGAGGCCGCGGCCTGGGCCGACGCGATCATGATCCTGGCGCCGGACGAGCTGCAGCGCGACATCTACCGCGAGGAGATCGCGCCCCACATCCGTGACGGCGCGGCCCTGATGTTCGCCCACGGCCTCAACGTGCACTTCGGCCTGATCGAGCCCAAGGGCAGCGTGGACGTGCTGATGGTCGCCCCCAAGGGCCCCGGCCACACCGTGCGCGGCGAGTACCAGAAGGGCGGCGGCGTGCCGTGCCTGATCGCCATCCATCAGGACGCCACCGGCGGCGCCATGGACCTCGGCCTGGCCTATGCCTCGGCGATCGGCGGCGGCCGTTCGGGGATCATCGAGACCAACTTCCGCGAGGAGTGCGAGACCGACCTGTTCGGCGAACAGGCCGTGCTCTGCGGCGGCCTCGTGGAGCTGATCCGCGCCGGCTTCGAGACCCTGGTGGAAGCCGGCTATGCGCCGGAGATGGCCTATTTTGAGTGCCTGCACGAGGTGAAGCTGATCGTCGACCTCATCTACGAGGGCGGCATCGCCAACATGAACTACTCGATCTCCAACACGGCGGAGTACGGCGAGTACGTCACCGGCCCGCGGATCGTGACGCCCGAGACCAAGGCCGAGATGAAGCGCGTGCTGGAAGACATCCAGTCCGGCCGCTTCGTGCGCGACTTCATGGCCGAGAACGCCGTGGGCCAGCCGAGCTTCAAGGCCACGCGTCGCCGCGCCGCCGAGCACCAGATCGAGGAGGTCGGCCAGCGGCTGCGCGCCATGATGCCCTGGATCACCAAGAACAAGCTGGTGGACACCGCGCGGAACTGAGCGAGCGGCGAAGCCGCCCCCTCACCCCGGCGAAGGTCGGGGTCCGGACGCAAGCTCAGGGCCCGGGGATCGCTCCCCGGGCCCTTCTGCTGTCCGCCTACTCCCATCCGTCGCGCTTGGCGCGCGTGCGCGCCCGGCCGGCCTTGTGGATCCCCGCCCAGCGCCTGCGCTCGGCCTCCCGGGCGAGCGGGTCCTCGCGCCGCCGTTCGTGGGCCAGCTCGCGCTGCAGCTTGCGCCAGCTGGCCAGCCGCTGCGCCGGCAGCTCGCCCATCTCCACCGCCGCGCCGACGGCGCAGCCCGGCTCGCCGGCATGGCCGCAGTCGCGGAAACGGCAGCCGGCGGCCAGGGCCTCGAGGTCGGCGAAGGTGGCCGACAGCCCCGCTTCGGCGTCCACCAGCCCCAGCTCCCGCATCCCCGGGGTGTCGAGGATCAGCCCGCCGGAAGGCAGCCGGACCAGCTCGCGGTGGGTGGTGGTGTGCCGTCCCCGCGCGCCCGCCTCGATGATCCCGCGGGTGGCCATCCGCTCGGCGCCGGCCAGGGCGTTCACCAGGGTCGACTTGCCGACGCCGGAGGAGCGCAGCAGGACCGCGGTGCGCCCGGGCGCCAGCCAGCCGGCAAGAGCGTCGAGACCTGTGCCTGTGACGGCGGAGACCGGCAGCACCGGGACGCCGAAGGCGATCGCCTCCACCTCGGCGACGGCGGCCGCCACGTCCGGGCAGGCGTCGGCCTTGGTGAGCACGATCGCCGGTTCGGCTCCGCTCTCGTAGGCCAAGGCCAGGTAGCGCTCCAGGCGCCGCAGGCTGAGGTCGGCGTTGAGCGAAGCGGCGAGGAAGGCGACGTCGGCGTTGGCCGCCACCACCTGCCGCCCGCCGGCCGGGCCGGCGGCCCAGCGTACGAAGGCCGTTCGGCGCGGCAGCACCGCCCGGATCAGGGCCGGTCCCTCGGCCGCCGGCAGCTCGGCCGCCACCCAGTCCCCGGTCACCGGCGGGCAGTCGGGGGCGTCGCGCAGGCGCCCGGCGAGGACGGCGGTGCGCTCCCCCGCCGCGGTCACCAGCCGCCACAGGCCGCGCTGCTGGACGACGACGCGGGCAGGGGAGAGCCCTTCGGCGGCGAAGGGCGCGAAGTCACGCTGGAGCGCATCGCTCCAGCCATATTGTTCGATCAATGGAGGACATCCTGAAGAAGGTCGCAGAGCCGTTCAGGCGCCGACCGCGGAAGTCCCTGGCTGTGTGGAGATCCGGTCCCGCCTTAGGCGGGCTGCACGTCGGCGCGGCGAAGGGCTGTGCGGACAATGGGCGTCGACATCGCTTCCTCCTGCGCTCGTGTGGACGTGACGCTGCAGAGCTTGGCGGACGGCGCGCACGGCGTCAAGAATGGGCGAAAGTTCAGGAGTTCCCATGTCCGAAGCCGCCCCCATCGACGTCGTGATGAACGAGGACACCCGCCGGTTCGAGGCGAAGCTGGAGGACGAGATCGCCTTCGCCGAGTACCGCCTGGTCGATCACGGCGTCATCCTGCCGCACACCGTGGTCCCCGAGGTCTTCGAAGGCCGCGGCGTCGGCTCCGCCCTGGCCAAGGCGGCTCTGGGCTATGCGCGTCAGCAGGGCCTCAAGGTGATCCCGCTCTGCCCGTTCATCGCCGCCTACATCACCAAGCACCCGGAATGGCACGACCTGGTGCACGAGACCTACCGGGAGCGTCTCGGCATCGACTGAGGAGGAGGGCGCGCATGGTCCAGTCCGAGGCGGCGAGCGTAGAGGCCTGGCTCGCCGAGGCCGACCCGAAGCGCGCGCCCTACCTGCAAAAGATCCGGGAAAGCGCGCTCCGGAACCTGCCGGGCTTCGTGGAGGAGATGCGCTACGGCATGCCGACCTATTCGGCGGGCGGCGAGGCGACCTTCGCCTTCAACGCCCAGAAGCAGTACATCTCGCTCTACGTGCCGCCCGAGGTGCACGCCCGCAACGCCGAGGCGCTGAACGGGCTGGACGCCGGCAAGAGCTGCATCCGCTTCCGCAAGCCCGAGGCCATCGACTTCGTCCTGCTGGACAAGCTCCTGCAGGACACCGCCGCCAGCCGCAGCAAGGTGTGCGGCTGACGACCCTCGGACCTGGGGTCACTTCGGCTGCTGCAGCTTCGGACGATCGGGCTGCCACTCCATGAAATCCGAGGAAGACACGTAGCGCGCGTCGAGGCCCAAGTTGGGCGACGCCTCCCCCGTGTCCCAATGGTTGAGAAGCTCTTCGAAGCGCTTCATTGCCCGGCGCACGGTCGTGGAGATCGGCCATAGGCCGCCGAAGCATCCCCCGTACAGCGTGCGCCCCATGAACCTTAGCCGCCACGGCCGAAGGTAGAATCTCGGCATATGGCGCCCCCCAACCAACTTGCTGTCATCCCACCACTCGATCGAGAACCTCGGTGCGGTGTAGTTCGCCCAGACGAGGGCAAGACACTGGCGCTCGTCGCCGACCCAGCGGTACCAGTGATCCACGCGCGGGTACTGATTGGTGTAGCTGTATGCCGTCTTCGGGGGGTGATCGAAGCCATGCGCGCGCATGAACGGCGCCATGGCTTCCCGCACGGCGGCGGCGAGGCGCACGCGCTTGGTCGGCTGTGTGCGCTTCACCTTCCGGGCCACAGCCTCGCCTCCTCGTTCTCCCAGATCCCGCCGAGCGGCGCGCCGACGATCCCGGCCGCCCTTCCAACGTCCCGGAACTGCCAGGCGTCGATGATAAGCTCTTTGCCCTCACGGTTGAGTTTCGCCCTATGGAGTCGCTGGTTCTTGGTCAAGTCGGCGGAAGGCCCCATCTTGGCCTCCAGGAAATCGTCGCCAATCTGCTGATCGGGAATGCTGTACTTGCTATTCCCGACCTTTACTCTGCCTGGCTTCACGTTCGGGACCTTCCCCCGCGCCAGCGTTTTGCCATACGAGAGCGCCTCGCCCACCTTGCCCTTCAGGTGAGCGGGTAACGTCGCTGTCCGGTAGGTTCCCACCACGTCACCCACCTTGCCCAGCATGGCGGCGCCGTGGGCCGAGCCGATAGCCCGGTCTGCAGAGGGGAGGCGTCCCGCCGCAAGATCGCTCGCCGCCGCCTCGCTGGCCCCGCCGATCGCCCCGCCATGCATCGGTCCGTACCGCAGGGTCGCCACCCCGCCGGTCGCACCACCGAGGGCAGAGGCGGCATACTGCCCTGGAGAGCTCAGGCGTCCCGAGACCGAGTCTTCGACGACCTGCGCCCCCACTCCGCCCACGGCGCCGCCGCCGGCCGCAAGTTGCGGAAGACCGCGGGGATCGACGCCCATCCTGAGCTTGGGCGCCTTGGCCACTGCAGCCATAACCTTCGCAGTCTGTGGAAGGCCGGCGAGCGCGCGGGCGCCCACGGTCGCTGCCCCGCCGGTGGCCGCTAGACCTCCCACGAGGCCGACAGCCCGCCCGGCTGTGCGCGCGGCGCCGTAGTGTTGGCTGTCGTAGGCGTCGTCAGCCCGCCTTTGGCGCATCTCCGCTGCGTAACGGTCCCGGAAGCCTTGCACGCCTCCGCCGAGCACCGCCTCACCAGCAGACAGGACGTGGTCGGCGGCCCCGAGCGTGAATTCGTCTACCGCGCCGCTGATCCCCGCGCGGACCTGCTCGCGGACAACATTCTTCCCCGGACGCGGCTTAGCGGGTTGCTGGGCGGTGGAAGTCGACCTTTTCGTTGGCGAAGCAAGCGGCGCGGCCTTCTTTGGAGCTGCGCCGCTCAAGGCTTGTGGAAGTCGGCCCTCAACCGCCGCCAGGCCCAGTTGTCGGACCTGCGTTGGCGTCTTGGCGACAACCTCCTGCCCCGCTCGGATCGCCCGCTTCACGACCTGGTGGCCGAGCGCCTCCAGTTCTCGCGCGTCATGGCTGACCTCCCGCATCCGTTGCCTGATTGCGCGTTCGGCTTCGCGCGTCTTCTCCTGAGCTTTCTCGATGAACCTCACGCTCCGCACCCCCTCTTCTCGTGGTGGGGAGCGGGCCCGGGCACAGCTTCCCCAAGCGTCACATCATCGCCGAAATGCACCGATAAAGCAAGAACAAAACGCGAACGAATTGACCCACAGCTCAGCTCCAGCTGATCGCCGCTTCACCTCGGAGGATCGCCTCCACCGGCGTCAGGTGGCCGGTCTCGCCGCGGGCGTGCAGGACCAGGGGCGGCAGCAGCCTCAGCGGGGCGCGGCCGGTCTTCACCGCCCGGACCAGGACGCGCTTGGCCGGCGCGTCGGCGAAGGGGAGCACGGGCAGGATCTGCACCGAGCCCGCCTTGGGCGCGAGAAGGTCCAGGATGTCGGCCAGCCGGTCGGCGCGGTGGATGAGGGTGATGGTCCCGCGCTCGCGCACCGCCTTCAGCAGGAAGCCGACCCAGGCGGCGAGACCCTCGTCGGCGATCCAGGCGGCCCGACGGGCGGGGGCGGGGGCGCGCAGGCTGTCGGGATCGTCGAAGAACGGCGGGTTGGCCAGGGCCGCGTCGAACGGCGCCAGCTGCAGGCGGGGAAAGGGCTGGCTTACGTCGCCGGCCACCGCCGCGACTCGGCCGTCGAGGCCGTTCAAGGCGATGTTCGCCTGCGCCAGGCCCAGGGCCTGCGCGTCGCGCTCCACGCCGACGAAGCTGGCCTCGGCGCGCCGCACCGCCGCCTGCAGGAGCGCGGCGCCGGGTCCGCAGCCGGCCTCGATGACCCGCGCGCCGGCGGGTGCGTCGCACGCCGCGGCGAGCAGGGCGGCGTCCATCCCCGCACGGTAGCCGCGCGCGGACTGGCGCAGGCGCACGCGGCCGTTGAGCAGCTCGTCCTCGGTGGTGTCGTCCATGGGCGGGGGGCTGGCGTAAGGGTGGGCAAAAGGGCTATGGGCCGCGCTTGACCGTGCCCTAGCGCGTCACCATTGTCCCGGCAAACGGCGGCCGTCCTCCCCCTCATCGGCCGCCGCCGCCTCAGGAGTTCGAACCCGCGTGGAAGCCGCCCGTACGGCCGTCGCCGAAAAGCCGCCGTCCCTGGACGCGCTGCTCGAGCTCGCGCGGCCCGACATGCTGGCGGTGGACGCCCTGATCCGCGAGCACATGGACAGCCCGGTGCCGGTGATCCCGGCGCTCGCCGACCACCTGATCGCCGGCTCCGCCAAGCGCCTGCGCCCGCTGCTGACGGTGGCCGCCGCGCGCCTCGCCGGCGCGCGAGACGACGCCTGCCTGAAGCTGGCCGCCGCCGTGGAGTTCATCCACACCGCCACCCTGCTGCACGACGACGTGGTGGACTCGTCCGAGCTGCGCCGGGGCCGCGTCGCGGCCCACCTGATCTGGGGCGCGCCGTCCTCGGTGCTGGTCGGCGACTTCCTGTTCGCCCGCGCCTTCGAGCTGATGGTCGGCGCAGGCTCCATGCCGGCCCTGGAGATCCTGGCGCGCGCCAGCCGGGTGATCGCCGAGGGCGAGGTGCTGCAGCTGACCCGCGCCCACGACATGGACCTCTCCCAGGAGGTCTACCTGCAGATCATCGGCGCCAAGACCGCCGAGCTGTTCGCCGCCGCCGCCGAGGTGGGCGCGGTCTCCGCCGGCGCCTCGCCCGAGCGCTGCCGCGCCTTGCGCCGCTACGGGCAGGACCTGGGCCTCGCCTTCCAGCTGGTCGACGACGCCCTGGACTACTCCGGCGACGCCGGCGCCATGGGCAAGAACGCGGGCGACGACTTCCGGGAAGGCAAGGCCACCCTGCCGCTGCTGCTGGCCATGGCCCGCACCCCCAACGAGCGGGAGTTCTGGGTTCGCACGGTGGACCGCCGCGACCAGACCGACGCCGATTTCGAGCGCGCGCGCGAGCTGATGCGGCAGACCGGCGCCCTGGACGACACCCTGGCGCTCGCCGCCCAGTACGCCTCCAGCGCCAAGGCCGCGCTCGACGGATTCGGCGGCAACAGCTGGCGTCCCGCCCTGGCCGACCTGGCCGATTTCGCAGTCGCCCGCCGCGCCTAGGGCGGCCCCGGCTCGCGGGCCCGAAAGCTCCGCCCTAGGAACTAAACTACAGGTTAGGCGCTCCCTGCATCCAAAGAGGGAGTGCCCATGTTTCCAGGGACGAGATTGGCGCGCCTGGGGGTTTTCACCCCCGAGTTCCCCGACGCCGAGATGCTGCACGTCGGCCTCGCGAAGTGGAACCGGCAGCGCCTGGCCGTCGCCACGCCGCACGACGACTGGCAGGCCGAACTGGCGGTGAACACCCGCATGCTGCGGCTCGAAGGCGCGTTCGTGGAGGCGTTCCGCGCCCACGTGCAGCCGCTCGTGGCCGACGTGCCGGAAGACCCCGAGGGCTTCATCGCCTGGTTCGAGGCCCTGAAGGATACTGGCCCTGGCCAATGGGACCCGCTGTTCGCCTGGCTCGAGAACGAGGCTGACCTCGAGCAGATGAAGTGGTTCCTGACCCAGGAGGCCGCCGGCGAGGCGGGTTTCGACGACCTCGTCGCCATGACTCAGGTGAAGCTCTCGGCGCGGCCCAAGATGGAGCTGGCGCGCAACTACTGGGATGAGATGGGCCGCGGCCACATGGGCGGCATGCACGGGCCGATGCTGGATCGCACCGTCCAGGGCCTGGGCCTGAAGCCCACCATCGACGGCACCTGCTGGCAGTCGCTGTGCCTGGCCAATACGCTCACCGCCTTCGCGAGCACGCGCCGCTACGCCTACCAGTCGATCGGCGCCCTGGGCGCCGTGGAGCTCACCGCCCCCACTCGGGTGGGCGCCGTGGCCGAGGGCCTGAAGCGCCTGGGCTGCCCGCCCGAGCAGCGGAAGTACTTCGTGCTGCACGCCCAGCTCGACATCGAGCATTCCAAGGCTTGGAACGCCGAGGCCCTGATCCCGCTGGTTGAGGAAAACCCGGCCTGCGCGAAGTACATCGCAGAGGGCGCTGTCATGCGCCTGGTGGCCGGCGAGCAGTGCTTCGAGAGCTATCGCGCCCACCTGTGGGCGCACCACCACCCGCTGGTCTGCGCGGCGGAGTAGTCGGCGCGGAACTCGTGCGTCCAGGGCCGTCCAGCGACGGCCCTGAACCCGAGTTGCGTCCAGAACGAAGGCGCAAGCGTGTCGCGGGCGTTGACCGTCACCAGGGTCACGCTGTCCAGCGCCTCCTGCACCAGCGCATTGACGAGCGTGCGGCCCACGCCGCACCGGCGGGCGTCGGGGTGGACGTACAGGCGGCGGACGCGCATCGCCCGCTCGGGCCCGGGTTCCGGCTCGTGGGTCAGGCCGCCGATCGCCGACAGGCCCTCCGGAGAGGAGGCGGCAAGCAGACAGACGAACATCTCCGGGGTGGCGGCCCACTCCGCCTCCAGCCGGCGCAAGGCGTTGAACCTTTCCGCGTTGGCGGCCGCGCGAAGGGCCGCGAAGCCCTCCGGCAGCTCGCCGGCGACGCGGACCAGCTGCACCATCAGCCGGGGCTGATCATCTTCTCGGGCCGGACCACGGCGTCGAACTCCTCGTTCGTCACATAGCCGCCGCCCACCGCTTCCTCGCGCAGCGTGGTGCCGTTCTTGTGCGCCAGCTTGGCGATCTTCGCCGCGTTGTCGTAGCCGATCTTCGGCGCGAGCGCGGTCACGAGCATCAGGCTCCGCTCGAGGTTGGCCTTGATGTTGTCTTCCCGCGCCTCGATGCCGGCCACCATGTTGTCCGCGAAGCTGATGGCCGCGTCCGACAGCAGGCGGGTGGACTGCAGGAAGTTGTAGGCCATCACCGGATTGAAGACGTTCAGCTCGAAGTGGCCCTGGCTGCCGGCCACGCTCATCGCGGTCTGGTTGCCCATGATGTGGGCGCACACCATGGTCAGCGCCTCGGCCTGGGTGGGGTTCACCTTGCCCGGCATGATGGACGAGCCCGGCTCGTTTTCCGGCAGGGCCAGCTCGCCCAGGCCCGAGCGGGGCCCCGAGCCCAGGAAGCGGATGTCGTTGGCGATCTTGAACAGGGCGGCGGCGGCCGAATTGATCGCGCCATGGCTGAACACCATGGCGTCGTGGGCCGCCAGCGCCTCGAACTTGTTCGGCGCAGTGACGAACGGCAGCTTGGTGATCACCGCGATCCGCTCGGCCACCTTCTCGGCGAAGCCGATGGGTGCGTTGAGGCCGGTGCCGACGGCGGTGCCGCCCTGGGCCAGCTCATAGAGGCCGTACAGGCTCTCCTTGATCCGCCGGACCGACATGGCGACCTGATGGGCGTAGCCGCCGAACTCCTGGCCGAGCGTCAGCGGCGTGGCGTCCTGGGTGTGCGTGCGGCCGATCTTGATGATGTGCTCGAAGGCCTTGGCCTTGGCCTTCAGGGCGGCGTGCAGGTGCTCCAGCGCCGGGTTCAGGTGGCGGGCCACCTCGTCGGCGCAGGCTACGTGCATGGCGGTCGGATAGGTGTCGTTGGACGACTGGCTCATGTTGACGTGGTCGTTCGGGTGGACCGGCGACTTCGAGCCCATGGTCCCGCCCAGCATCTCGATGGCGCGGTTCGAGATCACCTCGTTGGCGTTCATGTTCGACTGGGTGCCCGAGCCGGTCTGCCAGACCACCAGCGGGAAGTGGTCGTCGAGCTTGCCGTCGATCACCTCCTGGGCGGCGGCGACGATCGCCGCGCCGATCGTGGGGTCGAGCCGGCCCAGCTCCATGTTGGCCTCGGCGGCCGCGCGCTTCACCACCCCCAGGGCGCGGACGATCGGGATGGGCTGCCGCTCCCAGCCGATCTTGAAGTTCTGGATGCTGCGCTGGGTCTGGGCGCCCCAGTAGCGGTCGGCGGGAACCTCGATGGGGCCGAAGGTGTCGGTCTCGGTGCGTGTCGCGGTCATCAAGCAGCTCCCAGTCAAACAGCCGGAGCGGTTTAGCGGGACGGCGCAGGATCGCAAGGCTAAGGGAGCCCTATGAGCGACGGCTGGACCTCACACGGCAAGGTGCGCGCCCGCGAAGAGGGGGCGGCCCTGGTCGTGGTGGTGGATGGCCTGACCAGCCAGGCCAAGTACTACAAGCCGCTGATCTACGAGTTTTTCCGCAAGGTCTGGCGTGGCGCGCGGCCGGGCTGGGGCGAGTTCTCGGTGGAGATCCGCATGGAGTACGTGGGCGAGCCGCCCTGGCTCGACCTGGACAATCTCGCCAAGGCCATCCTCGACGCCATCAAGGGCTACTGTTTCCACGACGACGCCCAGGTCGCCCGGCTGCTCGTGGAGCGCGGCGTGGGCGAGCGCGAACGCATCACCATCACGGTCCGCAAGATTTCCGACCTGGCGATGAGCCGGCCCTGACCGCCTGCGCCGCAGCGAGGCTGCCAAAAGAAAACGGCCCCGCGCTGGAGGGAGCGCGGGGCCGATACGTCGCGAACCAATCCGGGGGAGGAGAGTGGCTCAGCGATACTGTTGCAGACGCGTGGTCCGAAGGCCCGCCATGCCGTGGCGGTCGATGGACGCCTGCCACGCGGTGAACTCTTCCGAGGTCAGCCGGTAGCGCTCGAGGGCGTCCTCAAGCGAGATCAGCCCGCCGCGAACGGCGGCGACCACCTCCGCCTTGCGGCGGATCACCCAGCGGCCCGTATTCGGCGGCGGAAGATCCTTCAGCGTCAGCGGAGCCCCCGTGGGCCCGATGACATAGGCTTCGCCGCGGCTGTTCGTGCGCGTCTGCTGCTGTTGCTGCAACATGGCTTTACGCCTTTCCCACCATCACTGTTGAGGGGGACCATAAGCCGCGGCTCCTAACAGCCGCTGAATCGCAAGAGTAAAGAAGGAACTAACCATCTCCTCCCCCATGTACTAAATCGATACAGATCCAGAAGTCTCGGCCGTTAACCTTGATTAACGTTCAAGCAACTAGCGCTTAATGTTGATCAGCTCTTCAAGCATCTGGTCTGCCGTCGTGATGATCCGCGAAGACGCCGAGTATGCTTTCTGTGTCTGGATCAGGCCGGTGAACTCGGCCGACAGGTCGACGGTCGAAGCTTCGAGGCTCTGCGGCGAGATCTGGCCCGCGCCGACGCCGGGCTCCTTCAGGAGGTATCCGCCAGACTTGCCGGACGCGCGGTAGGCGTTGCCGCTCACCGCGGTCAGCCCGTCCGCGTTGGGGAAGGTGGCGATGGCGATCTTGGCGATCTTGCGCACCTGGCTGTTGTCGAACACGGCCGTGACCACGCCCTCGGCGTCCACCTGCACGCCCACCACATTGCCCACGCCCGCTCCATTCGACGTCACCTGGGTGACCGTGGAGGGCATCGACATCTGCTGGAGCTTCGCGAGGTCGAGCTCCACCGTCTGCGCGGCGATGCCCAGTCCATCAGCCCAGCGGACCGGGGTGGCGGTGCCGGAGGCGTCAAGGATGATGCGCGGGTCGGCAGGCGTCCCGAACAGGTCCGTGCCGGTCGCGCTCATGTCCAGCCTGCCGTTGTTGTCGAAGCGGACGTAGCCGTGCTTCAGCAGGCCGGGGGCGCCGACGTTGCTTTCCACGTCGGTGGCCGGGATGGCGTAGATCTCGGCGCGCCACTGGTTGGCGATCGGCGGGGTCGCGCCGCCGTCGTCGCGCAGGAAGGCCATGGCGAGCTTGCGGTTGCCGCCGGTGGAGTCCACCACGTTCAGCTCGATGGTGAAGTCGGGCCGCGTCCCGGTGCCGTCGATGGCGTACTGCGCCATGCTGTTGGTCGTGGTGTCCCAGGTGGCGGCCCCCGCGGAGACCGGCTGGTCCTTGTAGAGGTTGGCGCCGACGCTGATCTCGCTGGTGGGCGCCACGGCGGACGTCAGGCCGCGGACATTGATCGGAGCGAGCTTGCCGATGTCCGAGGGGTTGATGTCGAACGTCCCGTTGGCCTGGATCGGCCAGCCCTGGAGGAACAGGCGCGCGTCGTTCATCAGGTAGCCGTCGGCGTCCACCGTGAACGAGCCGGAGCGGGTGAACAGGCGCGCATCGCCCGAGGTCAGGTTCGTGGCCTTCTGCGTCGTCACGAAGAAGCCGTCGCCGGAGATCGCCAGGTCGGTGGGCGAGGTGGCCGCCTGCACCAGGCCCTGCTGGCTAATGAACTGGCGGGTCGAGCCCTGCACGCCGCCCGCGGAGTAGCGGCCCGCCATCTGGGCGGTGACCACGCTGCCGAAGTTCACCTGGCTGCGCTTGTAGGCCGTGGTGTTGACGTTCGCGATGTTGTCGGAGACTGCCGCCAGCGCCGAGGAGTTGGCGACCAACCCTGACACGCCTGCGAGCATTGCGGAGTTGATGCTCATGGTACGTTCCGTTCTGTTTGACTGGGGTCCGCGTGCTGCGGATGCGGAACGGCGCCTTCCGGCCGTCGCGTCCTCCGGCCTTTAGCCGGCGGGGTTGATGAGGGTGTCCCCGGACTCGTCGTCCGAGGCGGTTTGCGTGGAGCCGCCCGATCCGGTCGGCGGCGGGGTTGCGGGCTTGGGCTCGTAGATGCTGGCCACCTGGCCCCAGGGCACCTTGGCCCCGTTGATGGTGAGCATGGTCT
This sequence comes from Phenylobacterium sp., assembly GCF_036563385.1. Lineage (GTDB taxonomy): Bacteria > Pseudomonadota > Alphaproteobacteria > Caulobacterales > Caulobacteraceae > Phenylobacterium. The sequence continues at coordinate 265,012 of NZ_DATCML010000011.1, read as the reverse complement.
GGCCGTCCGCCTGCTCGACGCCGGCGACGAGGCCCTGGATGTAGATCGAGACCGGCACCGCTGCGCCGGTGGTGTCCTTAGTGGTGACGCGCAGCTTGTACTGGCCGCCGTCGGGCAGGGCCCGGCCGGTGATGTCCTTGCCGTCCCAGGCGAACTTGTGCTCGCCCGCCGCGATGTCGTCGCCTCCGGTGACGGTCTTGCTGGCCACCGTCTTGCCGTTGGCGTCGATGACCTCGAACTTCACCTCGGCCGCCTCGCGGTCGAGCTCGTAGAACCACTCCGACTTGCCGCCCTTCAGGGCGGTCGTGTCGGTGACCGCGCGCACGTCCTTGCCGATCAGGCTGACGGCGGTGGAGATGCCGGAGTTGGAGTTCGCCACCAGCTTGTTGAGCAGGTCGTTGGTCAGCAGCTGCTGCTCAACCCCCGTCATCTGCACCATCTGCTGGGTGAACTGGGTGGAGTCCATCGGCGACAGCGGATCCTGGTTGCGCAGCTGGCTGGTCAGCAGCGTCAGGAAGGTGTCGAAGTTCTCGGCCAGGCGCGTGCGCGTGCCGGCGGTGGCTTCGGTCCCGGTGGCCGGGGTGTTGGCGGCGACGCCTGAAACGGACATTGCGGTTCCCCTCAGATCCGGACGTCGAGGCCGGCGTTCACGCCGCGCCGCAGGGTGAGCGGCCCGTTCGCGAGGGCGGCTACGTCCGCCTCGTTCGCGGTGTCGATCGCGGCGCGGAACGCGCGGCCGCGGAAGGCCCCGCCGTCCTGGCCGCCGTGGTCGCCCAGGAAGCCCTGGCTGGGCCGGCCCTGGTCACCGGCGACGTCGAAGCTCATGCCGCCCGAGAGGTCGAAGCCGGCCTGCTCCAGGGCGCGCTGCAGTTCGCTCGCCCGGGCCTTCAGCTCCTGGGCCGCCTGGGGGTTCTCGAAGGAGAGCGCCGCGGTCATCTTGCCGTGGGCCCCGATCTCCACCCGCACGTCGACCTTGCCGAGGCCCAGCGGGTCGAGCTGCACGTCGAAGCGGGTCGAGCGGGCGTCCAGCTTCTTCAGGATCTGGGCGCTCAGGTTGGCCACGGTCTCGGGCGAGCCGCGGACCTGGGCGGCGGCCTGGGTCGTCGCGGACTCCGCGTTCGAAGCGTGACGGGGCGCCTCGGCGGCCGGTGCGGCCTCCGCGGTCTGGAATTCGGCCGCGGCCGGCTGGGCGGCGGCGGTCTCGGGCAGGAGCGCGTCCTGCGGGCCCTGGGCCCCGGGCTTGGCCACATCGGCCTTGGCGTGAACCGGCGCGGCGCGGCCGGCGGCGGCGACGGCCTGCGCACGTTCCGGACCGCCGTCGGCGAAGGCGTCAACCCGATCGCCGGCCTTGCGCTCGACCTTGGCCTCGCCCTTGTCGCGCGGAGCCGGGCGGGCGGCCTCGGCCTGCGCCGCCCCGCTCGTCGCCTGTGTGGCCGCAGGCGCCTGGGCCTCGGCGGCGGCGTCTGCGGACGCGGCGACCTCCGGGGCGAGCGCGGCCACCGGAGCGGCGGCGTCAAGGCCTTGCAGCGCTTGGGTCGGGGCCTGCGCCGGAGCCTGCGGCGCGGCGGCGGCGATGGCCGCGGGTGAGGGGAGGGTGGAGCCGGCCGACGCCGGGCGGCCCTGCGCCTTGGGGGGCTGCGGCTCCAGCGGCGACGCGGCGTCGGCCTCGGACGGCAGGGCGGCTTCGCCCGCGTCCGCCTCGCCCGCAAGGGCCTCCTGCAGGAAGGCCGCGTTGGGGTTGGCGTGCTGCAGGGCAGGGGCGGCCGGCAGGGCCGCCGCCTTGCCGTGGCCCCATGCCGGAGCCTTCGCCCCGGCGTCCTGAGCGAGCGCCGCATCGGCGACGGCGGCGGCGGTCGGTTGGGCCTGCGGCTGGACGGGGGTCGCTTCGGCCAGGGCGGCGACCACCGCGGCGTTGATCTCCAGCGCCGGCTGGTCGGGGTTGGCGGCCGTCTCGGCCGTCTCGGCCTGTTCGCCTTCCTCGGCCGGAGCGGTCTCCGCCGCCTCCGCCGCCGCGCCCGCCTCCGGCGCCGTGATTTGCCCCAGGAACGCGGCCATCATCGCCTCGAAGGCTGCGCCCGCGTCTTGGACGCCCCCGGCCGGCGCGCCGCCGCCCGGGCCGACGCCCGGAGTCGAGAAGCTGGAGACGTTGAGCAGGGACGCGGTCACTTGAGGCCTCGGAGGGCTTGGCGTTTGAAGGCGCCTGCTGCGCCGCATCGTTCGAAGGAGGTTCAGCAACCTTCGCGCCACTGATTCCCGCCCTTGATTTCGCTGGGCTTTTCGCTCCTCCGGCTCGGCGAGCGACGGCGTCCGCGGCGGAATTTGCCGGGCCGCGGAAGGTCCGCTGGGGCGTTCCCTGCCGGTCGGATTTGGCGACTTACGGACTGGCATCGGACTTGCGCCCGTTAACCACGATCTCGCAGACGCCTGAAGGGCAGATGTTGAAAGATAAGGACTTTTCCCGGCGAGCGCGGTTTGCGTTCCTAAACGTCCCGGCAGAATCCGCCGGGGCGCGCAGCCTTTGCCGGGCGGAGGGCTAGCCCATGTCGATCAACGCCACGCTGCGGACCGCGGGCTCCGGCCTGATGGCGGCGCAGACCGGCCTGCGGGCGGTCTCCGACAACATCTCCAACGTCAACACCCCCGGCTACGTCCGCAAGGAGGTCGAGCAGCGCCCGATCGTCGTCAACGGCGTGGGCATGGGCGTCGAGGTCACCGCCATCAAGCGGGTGACCGACCAGTACCTGCAGCTCGCCAGCTACACGGCCAGCTCCGACTCCGCCCGCTGGACCAGCTATTCCGAGTACCTCGACAACGCCCAGGCGCTGTTCGGCAATCCCTCGGACGAGACCTTCTTCTTCAACCGCCTGGACACCGCCTACGCCGCCTTCGCGGCCGCCGCCGACGACCCGTCGTCCAGCCTGCTGCGCAGCAAGGCGCTGGCCGACGTGGAGGACTTCCTCAGCGAAGCCTCCCGGATCAACGCCCAGCTCAACGAGCAGGCGGCCAGCATCGACGTGCGGATCAGCAACAACGTCGAGCGGGTGAATTCCCTTCTGTTCGAGATCAACCGGCTGAACGCGGACATCAGCCGCGCCTGGCTCATCGAGCAGGATTCCTCCGGCTCCGAGAACATCCAGTCGGGCCTGGTGGACGAGCTCTCCACCCTGCTGAACGTGCAGGTGACGAAGCGCGTGGGTGGCGGGGTGGACATCCGCTCGGCGGAAGGGGTGAAGCTGGCCGGCGACGGCTCGGCGACGCTCTCCTACGAACGCACCGAGTCCACCAAGGGCTACATCAAGGCCTTCCCGGCCGGCGGCATCGGCTCGCCTCAGCCAATCAAGGTGCTCGCCGGCGAGGTGCGCGGCCTTCTAGATCTGCGTAACGACAAGCTGCCGTCCATGTCGGACCAGCTGGGCGAGTTCGTGGCCAAGGCGGTGGACCGGCTGAACGCCGCGCACAACGCCTCGTCCTCCGTTCCGGCCCCGGCGACGTTGAGCGGAAAGACCAGCGGCGTCGACCTAGCCACGGCCCTGGGCGGCTTCACCGGCCGTACGACGGTGGCGATCACCGACGCCGCCGGCGTGATCCAGCACCGGGTGGATATCGACTTCGACACCGGGAACTTCACCGTCAACGGCGCCCCGGGCGGGCCGTTCACCCCGGGCACCTTCATCGCCGATCTCAACATTGCGCTGAGCCCCGCGGGCTCTGCGGCCTTCGTCGGCGGCGCGCTGTCGATCAGCGCCGCGAGCCCGGGTCGGGGCGTGGCCATAGACGAGGGCACCTCGCTCAAGGCCGGCCGGCAGTTCTCGCACTACTTCGGCCTGAACGACCTTGTGCGCTCCAACGGCCTGTCGACCTACGAGACCGGCCTGAGCCCCAGCGACCTGCACGGTTTCACGCCGGGCGAGCAGATCAAGTTCTCGCTCACCGGCCAGGACGGCAAGCCGCTTGAGGACGTCACCGTGACGGTGCCTGCCGGCCTCTTCATGAGCAATCTGCTCGCGGCCCTGAACAATCCGACGACCGGGGTGGGCAGCTACGGTCAGTTCCAGCTCGACGCCAACGGCGCCCTGGCCTTCAAGCCGTCGGGCCCCCTGAACGCCAGCCTCTCGGTGGCCTCCGACACCACCCGCCGCGGCGTGGGCGGGCCGTCCATGAGCGTGCTGTTCGGCATCGGGGTGCTGGCGCGAACCGCCCGCGCCGAGATGTTCGTGGCCAACCCGCAGATCATCTCCGATCCGACGAAGCTGGCGCTGGGCAAGCTCGACCTCACGACGCCGGCGGGGCAACCGGCGCTACGGGCCGGCGACGGCCGCGGCGCCCTGCTGCTCTCCACCTCCGGCGACGTCAACGTGCGCTTCCAGGCCTCCGGATCCCTGGGCGACGTGAACATGACCGTCAGCCGCTACGCCTCGGAGTTCGGCGGCTCCATCGGCCGTGACGCCGCCGGCGCTGAAACCCGCAAGCAGAGCGCCGCCGCGGTGCTTACCGAGGCCACCGCCCGCCGCCAGGCGGTCGAGGGCGTCAACCTGGACGAAGAACTTGTCCGGCTCACCACCTACCAGCAGGCGTTCAACGCGTCGGCTCGGCTGATCCAGGCTGCGAACGAGCTGTTCGACACCCTGGTCCGCATGGTCTGAGGAACCGGCTAGATGGTCACCCGCGTCTCCACCCCCGGCAGCTACGGCTCCGTGCTGCAGAACCTCCTCGCCGCCCAGGCCCGCCAGGCCGAAGCTTCGGACCAGGTCGCGACCCAGAAGGTGGGCAAGAACCTCAAGGACTACGCCAAGAACGCCGAGATGCTCACGGCCATGCGGTCCACTCAGACGCGGCTGGAGCTCTACGTCGATCAGAACGTGATGATCGCCGACAAGCTGACCCTGCAGGACTCGGCGCTGAACCAGATCAAGGACGCGGCGACCAACACCCGCCAGGCGCTCCTCGACACCATCGCGTCGGGGGACGCCGGCACCCTGATGGAGGAGCTCGAGGCGCACCTGCGCAACGCCATCGAGGCGATGAACACCCGCTACGGCGGCAAGTACATCTTCGCCGGCGGCCAGGTGGAGACCCGGCCGGTCACCGCCACCAAGCTGGACGACCTGTTCGGCACGCCGCTGCCCGCCATCGCGAACTTCTTCAAGAACGACAACTACGAGGCCCAGTCGCGGCTGGACGATTCCACCGTGGTCACCACCGGCATGCTGGCCAGCGAGCTCGGCGCCGACCTGCTGGGCGCCTACCAGCAGCTGAAGGCCTTCCACGAAGGTCCCTCCGGCCCGGTGGACGGCAAGCTGACCGACACGCAGCGCCTGTTCCTGGAGAGCCAGCTCGGCACGTGGGACACCGTGCGCCAGGACCTGACGGTGCTCACCGGGCGCAACGGCCTGGTGCAGAAGCGCGTCGACGACGTGAAGGTGAACCTGCAGACCCGCACCGACACCCTGAAGGGCATGATGGGCGACATCACCGACGCCGACATGGCCAAGGCCGCCACCGAGCTGGAGGCCGCGCGCATGTCCGTCCAGGCCGCCTCGCAGGTTTACCTGGTGCTGAAGAGCACCTCCCTGCTGGACCTGCTGCAGTAGCGCCGCGTAGCGATCGTCATCGCCGGGCTTGTCCCGGGGACCCATCAACACCTTGCGTGGGCAGGGCCCGCGGCGTCCCCGCTGCGGCTTCTCGGCGCCGCCATGATCATGGGTGGCCGGCACAAGCCCGGCCATGACGTGTTGGGGGTGAGGTGAGGGGCGACCCCCGTCACTTCAGCAGGAAGGGCCCGCCCAGCCGCGCCACCAGCCGCTCTCCCTCGTACACCTCGGCCGCGTAATGGCCGGCGTAGGCGTCCTCGGCGAGCTCCAGGGCGGCGTTGTCGTTGGCGAAGCGGGCGGCGACCTCGGCGGCCACCCGCTCGTCATGGCTCAGGACATAGATCCGGTACTCGGTCATCGCACGCCGCTCCCTTGACGCCCGACAGCATGGCTCCGGTTTGCGGGATTATTGTGACGTCACCGGGGGCGCATTGTGACGCTTGCTTCGACGCGACCCGTCTTTCGCCGGGCCGCCCCTCGCAAACCCCTGACCGCACAGCTAAATAGGGCGCCATGAACGCGCCCGTCGCCATCGCCCAGGCCGCGCCGGAAGGCCTCCTCGAGGTCGTCCGCGACGCCGTGCGCCTGCCGCAAGGCGCCCGGATTGTGGCGGCCATGTCCGGCGGGGTGGACTCCACCGTCACCGCCGCCCTGCTGGCCCAGGCCGGCTACGACGTGGTGGGGGTGACGCTGCAGCTCTACGACCATGGCGCCGCGATCCAGAAGAAGGGCGCCTGCTGCGCCGGCCAGGACATCCACGACGCCCGCATGGCGGCCGACGCCATCGGCATCCCCCACTACGTCCTCGATTACGAGAGCCGTTTCCGCGAGCAGGTCATCGAGGACTTCGCCGACGCCTACCTCCGCGGCGAGACGCCGATCCCCTGCGTACGCTGCAACCAGACCGTCAAGTTCCGCGACCTGCTGGACGTGGCCCGCGACCTGGGCGCCCAGGCCATGGCCACGGGCCACTACGTGCGACGTGAGGAAGGCCCCGGCGGGCCCGAGCTGCACCGGGCGGCCGACCCGGCCCGCGACCAGAGCTATTTCCTCTTCGCCACCACGGCCGAGCAGCTGGCCTTCCTGCGCTTCCCCCTGGGCGGGCTCCCGAAGCCGGCGGTGCGGGCCGCGGCCCTCGACCTTGGCCTGTCGGTGGCGGACAAGCCGGACAGCCAGGACATCTGCTTCGTCCCGGAGGGCCGCTACACCACGGTGATCGATCGCCTGCGGCCGCACGGCGCCGAGCCCGGCGACATCGTCCACCTCGACGGCCGCGTGCTCGGCCGCCACGAAGGGGTCACCCGCTACACCATCGGCCAGCGCCGGGGGCTGAACGTCGCCGTCGGCGACCCGCTGTTCGTGGTCCGCATCGACGCCGACCGGCGCCAGGTGATCGTCGGTCCGCGCGAGGCCCTGCTGACGGGCGCTCTGACGCTCAAGGAGACCAACTGGCTGGGCGAGGCCGCGACGCTCGAGGCCGCCTGCGACGCCGGCCGGCCGGTGCTGGCCCGCGTCCGCTCCACCCGCGAGCCCGTGCCCGGGCGCCTGGCGATCGTCGACGGGCGGGCCGGCCTGCGCTTCGACGCCGCGGAGGAGGGCGTGGCTCCCGGCCAGGCCTGCGTCCTCTACGCCCCCGAGGCGCCCACCCGCGTCCTCGGCGGCGGCTTCATCGACGGCACGATCCGGGCTCACTAGTTCCGCTCATCCCGGCGCAAGCCGGGACCCAAGCGGCATTCGCGTTTTCACCACCAAGACCACCAAGCGCGCCAAGGGTCCCGCGCTGAACCGCGCCCGTCCTGCGACGCCGTTCCGATGGCGTGCGCCCCGGCGCGCAATAGGCTTTGGCTCTGCTTCTCCTCGGCAGAACCCCTTGGTGTCCTTGGCGCTCTTGGTGGTCCCGAACGACCTCCAAATGCGTCCCCGCTTTCGCCGCGATGAGCGGATGAATATATCGACGGGATGAGCACCAACGTCTCCGATCCCGTCGTCATCGCTGCCTACGCCCGCACGCCCATGGGCGGCTTCCAGGGCGTCTTCTCGGGCGTCAAGGCCACCGACCTTGGGGCCGCCGCCGTTCGCGCCGCCGTCGAGCGCGCCGGCGCTCCGGCCGAGGCCGTCGAGCAGATCTTCATGGGCTGCGTCCTGCCCGCGGGGCTTGGCCAGGCGCCCGCCCGCCAGGCGGCGATCGGGGCGGGCCTGCCCACCTCGGTGGAGGCGACCACCGTCAACAAGATGTGCGGCTCGGGCATGCAGGCGGCCATCATGGCGCACGACGCCCTGGCCGCCGGATCGGCCGACGTGATCGTGGCGGGCGGCATGGAGAGCATGACCGGCGCGCCCTACATCATGGCGCAGCACCGCGGCGGCGCCCGCATCGGCCACGACCGCATGTTCGACCACATGTACCTGGATGGCCTGGAGGACGCCTACGAGCCCGGCCGGCTGATGGGCTCCTTCGCCGAGGAGACGGCCAAGCAGTACCAGTTCACCCGCGAGGCCATGGACGACTACGCCATTACCTCCCTGACCCGCGCCCGCAAGGCGGTGGAGGGCGGCGCCTTCGCCCGCGAGATCGTTCCCTTCGAAGTGGTCACCCGCAAGGGCGCCGTGCTGGTGGAGCAGGACGAGCAGCCGCTGAAGGCTGACCCCGCCAAGATCCCGACCCTGAAGCCGGCCTTCGCCAAGGACGGGGCGATCACCGCCGCCAACGCCAGCTCGATCAGCGACGGCGCCGCGGCCCTGGTGATGACCCGCGAGAGCGTCGCCCGGAAGCTCGGCATGAAGGTGGTGGCCCGCGTGGTCTCCCACGCCGCCCACGCCCACGAGCCCGGCCTCTTCACCACCGCCCCGGTGCCGGCCGTCCAGAAGGCGCTGAAGAAGGCCGGCTGGAGCGTCGACGACGTGGACCTCTTCGAGATCAACGAGGCCTTCGCCGTGGTGGCCATGATCGCCGAGCGCGACCTCGGCCTCGACCGCGAGAAGATGAACGTCAACGGCGGCGCCTGCGCGCTCGGCCACCCGATCGGCGCGTCGGGCGCGCGCATCCTCGCCACCCTGCTCAGCGCCCTGGAAGCCCGCGGCGGCAAGAAGGGCGTCGCCAGCCTTTGCATCGGCGGCGGCGAGGCCACCGCCATGGCCGTGGAGCTCGTCTAGCCGTTTCCTTTCCCACGCAGTGGGAGAGGGGGACCACCCGCCGTAGAGCTGGTGGTGGAGAGGGCAAGCCGTACGCGCGGCGCGCGCCGCTTGCCCTTCCCACCATCGGCTCTCCGCCTGCGGCTCGGCCGACGGTCCCCCCTTCCCACGCTGTGGGAAGGGAAAGGGATCAATCTCCACCGCAGAGCGGTTTGAGAAGGCGAGGAGACCCGACGATGACCGGACTTCGCAACGACACCGAAAACCGCCGCTACGAGCTGGACGAGCAGGGGATGACCTCCTGGGCCGACTACCAGCTGCGCGACGGCCGGCTTTACATCCTGCACGTGGAGAGCCCGCCGGCGCTCCGCGGCACGGGCGCGGCCGGCCGGCTGATGGCCGCCATGAGCGCCGACATCAAGGCCCAGGGCCTGAAGGTCACGCCCATCTGCGGCTACGCCGCCGCCTGGCTGCGCCGCAGCCACGACTATCGCGACCTGCTGAACTGAGCCGGCGCTCACCGCGTCGCTCCCGCACCCATCGTCATCCTCGGGCTTGTCCCGAGGACCCATGATCTCCGACCTTGAAGATCCGGCGCGGCGTCGCCCCGCCACCTCCCGGAACGCGGTGATCATGGGTGGCCGGGACAAGCTCGGCCGTGACGATCAGAGGAAAGGGCAGGGAGGAGCTGCACCCGACAGCTCCACAAACGCAAGCGGCCCGCAGCGTCCCCGCAGCGGGCCGTTAATACTTAGGAAAGCTGGTTAACCCGGCGGCCTGTGCTTGCACGTCCTCGACCGAAGCGGGGGATCAGCGCTTGGTCGGAGCCGTGGCCGCAGGCCGGCCGGTCAGTCCAGGACCCGGAATGGCACGGGCCAAACCGGGAGACCCGCCGAACCCGCGCCGGCCGGACCCCGCCCCATTGAAGTGCTCAGGGCCCGGCCGTTTTCCACGCGGGTATCGGTCGGGGAAAACTCTAAGGGTCGCGCCCGCTCAGGTGCGGGCGACGATCGCTTCCAGGGTCTGGACGCGCATCTCGCAGTCCTCCACGAGACGGCGCGCCATGTCGCGCACGCCCGGCGGGTAGGCGTCGCCGCCTTCGGCGATTTCCGCCGCCAGCTGCTCCACGTCCACCAGCGCCTGGTTCAGCGCCTTGATGTGGTCCTTGGCCAGGGCCTTGGCTTCCTGCTGCAGGCGGCGAACGCGCTGCGCGACGGATTCGGCCTTCGGCGCACTGGTCTTGAGATCGTTGTCAGCAACAACACTGAGAGACGGTGACATTCTATAGTACCTCAAATCCCCAACCCAGGTTCTTGAGAGCCCGCCGTTCCCCTATGGACCGGCTCTGGAAGGCTCCTGCCCTGCTGTCCCGTTAAAGAACGAAGACAGCACAGGTTCCCTGACGCTGGCATGAACGGCGCCAGCACCGGAGAGGTGGGGATTTGGCGCCACGCTGTACAGTTAAGGCGCGGCCCCCGATGCGCCGAGATTTTGCCCGGGTGGGGTTTAGCGCGGCTGATTTGCTGGGCGGGGCGGGCGGTCGACTTCCCGACAACGGACAGCTGGGCGCTGGCGCGGCCTTCGCCCGCAGAAGGTTGCCAAGGTCAAGGTTGTGACCTGGGGCACAGCTGCACGGCGCAGCTTGCTCCATCCTTCTCCTCGCATCTGGGGAGGTGCGTTGAATGTCGGGGCGACTACACGCCGCCGGCCGCCTGGCGGCCGCGAGCGGCGATTTCGGTGATCTTGCGCGCTATCTGCACGCCTGCGAGCAGGCGGGCGAGCCGCCCAACTACTCGCCGCAGGCCATCCTTCAGCTGGTCCAGCTTGTCCAGGTCCGCGCCGCCCAGGTGGGCGGCGGGCGGCCGCGCGGCGGCCGTCCGGCCGAGATCTGGTGGCGCTATCGGGCGCTCCGCGCCGGGCCGCCAGGCGCGCCCGGGCTGAGCCAGGCCCGGGTGCAGAACCGGGCTGACGAACTCGCGTCGCGGGGCTCGCCCACGCGGCTGTGGCTCGCCCGCTTCATCAGCCACGTACGGGCGAACGCGCCCGCCGCTGCGCCGCACCTGTCGGCCCTGCTCAGCCGGACGCGCGAGCCGCCGCCGGGCGCCGCGGCCGCCGTGCTCTGCGCCCTGGGGGCTTTGGGGGCGCCGGAGCGGGCGCCGTTGCGCACAGCGGCGCGGCACCCCTCCCAGCGGCGGCAGGGGGCGCTCGGACGCCTGCTCTCGCCCATGGGGCTCGTGGGGCTCGCCGTGGCGGTGCTGCTGACCGGGCTCGCCTGGCAGCTGGCGCACGCGGGGGCGGCGGACACCTTGTCCCCGCGCCGCGCGCTGCCCCTGACGGGGGCGGCTGAGTAGGGCGGCCTCCTCGCGAACGACGGGATTTGTCGCGCCGCATTGACGCCGGGGCCGGGCCTTGCTCCCTTCCGCCGCCAGTTCGGGGACGAATCCGCATGAGCGATCGGGACGTGGAGCGCGGCGGGCCGCCGCCGCTCAGGGGCGTGCATCTGGCCGCCGGCGCCTGGCGGGCGCTGCAGGCCAACTGGCGCGCGCTCTGGCCGGTGGGCCTCGGCTATGCGGTGTTCACCGTGGCGAGCGAGCAGGTCGCCCGCGCCGCGGAGCTCACCACGCCAGCCCCGACCGCCGCCTTCCTGGCCTATGGCTTCATCACGGGCCTCGTGGGGGCGCTGCTCTCGGGGCTCACCCTGCGCATCGTGCTCACGCCGGGCGGCCGCCGGGGCCGGCTGGACGGGCCGCTGGTCGCCTACGTGCTGCTGGTGACGGTCGTCGGCCTCACGGCGAACCTCGCCATGGGCCTGACGACCCAGGCCATGCCGGGCGACGCGGCCGCCGCGGCCGATCCCGGCGCGGCCGCCGGCCAGACCTTCCTGGTCCTGCTGGCGATGATCGCCGGCCTCTGGATCTGGCTGCGCCTGACGCTTTGGCCGGTGGGCATGGTGCTGGGCGATCGGGCGATGAAGCCCAGCCGATCCTTCCGGCTGATGCGCCGCGGCGTCTGGGGCGTGATCATGGGCTCGCTGATCCTCGGCTTCGGCCCGCTCCTGGTCTACCTGACGCTTGCCATTCAGGCGCGCGAGCACGGGCCCATCGCCCTGGTCATCGCCGCCCCGTTCCTCGCCTTCTTCGCCATGGCCACCGCCGCCGTACAGGCCGAGGCCTACCGCGCGCGGGTGGGCTGAGCCTGCGGCCATATGGCAAGCGGCCGGATTCCGGGGGCGAGGCGCGAGGCCGTGCCTCGCCTCGCCGCCCCGTTCTCGACGTGAATCCCTATCCATAGCCGGCGGGCCGCGCCATCCGCGGCCACCGCCCAATGCCGCGTCCACAGAAGCCGGGTCCATGTTGACGTCGAAAAGCGCCTAGCGCCGCTTCTTGCGGAACCGCTCCTGCGCCTCGGCGCGGGCCTCGGCCCGCACCTGCTTCACGGCCGCCTTGTCGCCCGACTGGCCGTCGCCGGCCAGGGCGTCGGCGGCGAACTCCAGGTCCAGCAGCTTCAGGCGCTTGATCTCGTCGCGCAGGCGCGCGGCGGTCTCGAACTCCAGGTTGGCGGCGGCCTCGCGCATCTTGTTCTCGAGGTCGCGCAGGGTGGTCTTGAAGTTGTCGCCCATGAACGGCTTGCCGTCCTCGGCGACGCCCACAGGCACGGTGACGTGGTCGCGCTCGTAGGCCGAGGCCAGGATGTCCTTGATCTGGCTCTTCACCGTCGCCGGCGTGATGCCATGCTCGAGGTTGTACTGCTCCTGCTTCTCGCGCCGCCGGCGGGTCTCCGCCATCGCCCGCTCCATGGAGCCGGTCACATGATCGGCGTAGAGGATCACCCGGCCCTCCACGTTCCGCGCGGCGCGGCCGATGGTCTGGATGAGCGACGTCTCCGACCGCAGGAAGCCTTCCTTGTCGGCGTCCAGGATGGCCACCAGGCCGCACTCCGGGATGTCGAGCCCTTCGCGCAGCAGGTTGATGCCCACCAGCACGTCGAAGGCGCCGAGCCTGAGGTCGCGGATGATCTCGATCCGCTCCAGGGTGTCCACGTCGGAGTGCATGTAGCGGACCCGGATGCCCTGCTCGTGCATGAACTCCGTGAGGTCCTCGGCCATCTTCTTGGTGAGCACGGTGATCAGGCTGCGGTACCCGCGCGCCGTGGTCTGCCGCACCTGGTCGATGACGTCGTCCACCTGGCTGAAGCCATCCTTGGAGACGGGCTTCACCTCCACCGGCGGGTCGATCAGGCCGGTCGGCCGGATGACCTGCTCCACGAAAACCCCGCCCGAGCGCTCCATCTCCCAGGGACCGGGGGTGGCGGACACGTGCACCGTGTCGGGCCGCATGGCGTCCCACTCCTCGAACTTCAGCGGTCGGTTGTCGATCGCCGAGGGCAGGCGGAAGCCATACTCCGCCAGGGTGAACTTCCGGCGGTAGTCGCCCCGGTACATGCCGCCGATCTGCGGCACGGTCTGGTGGCTCTCGTCGATGAAGAGCAGGGCGTTTTCGGGGATGTACTCGAAGAACGTCGGCGGCGGCTCGCCGGGCCGGCGGCCGGCCAGGTAGCGCGAGTAGTTCTCGATCCCGGCGCAGGAGCCGGTGGCCTCGATCATCTCGATGTCAAAGGTGGTCCGCTGCTCCAGCCGCTGAGCCTCCAGCAGCTTGCCGTTGGCCACCAGCCAGTCGAGACGCTCCTTGAGGTCCACCTTGATCTCGTTGATCGCCTGGCGAAGCGTCGGCCTGGGCGTCACGTAGTGGCTGTTGGCGTAGATCTTCACGCCCTTCAGGTCGGCGGTCTTCTTGCCCGTCAGCGGGTCGAACTCGCTGATCGCCTCGATCTCGTCGCCAAACAGGCTGATCCGCCAGGCCCGGTCCTCATAGTGGGCCGGGAAGATCTCGATGGTGTCGCCCCGGCGCCGGAAGGTCCCGCGTTCGAACGCCTGGTCGTTGCGCTTGTACTGCAGGGCCACGAGGTCGCCCATGAGCTTCTTCTCGTCCACCCGCTGGCCGGGCTCGAGGGTGAAGGTCATGGCCGTGTAGGTCTCGACCGAGCCGATGCCGTAGATGCACGAGACCGAGGCCACGACGATCACGTCGTCCCGCTCCAGGATCGCCCGGGTGGCCGAGTGGCGCATCCGGTCGATCTGCTCGTTGATGGACGAGTCCTTCTCGATATAGGTGTCGGTCCGCGGCACATAGGCCTCGGGCTGGTAGTAGTCGTAGTAGGAGACGAAGAACTCCACCGCGTTCTCGGGGAAGAAGCTCTTGAACTCCGAGTAGAGCTGGGCGGCGAGGGTCTTGTTGGGCGCCAGGATCAGGGCCGGGCGCTGGGTCTCCTCGATGACCTTGGCCATGGTGAAGGTCTTGCCGGAGCCGGTGACCCCGAGCAGCACCTGGTCGTGCTCGGCGGCCTGCACGCCGGCCACCAGCTCCTTGATGGCGTTCGGCTGGTCGCCGGCCGGCTGGTAGTCGGAGACGAGCTTGAAGCTCCGCCCGCCTTCGGACTTCTCCGGGCGGGTCGGCCTGTGGGGCTTCCACAGGAGCGGCATGGTGTTTTCGTCGTAGTCGAACGTCGCGGTCATGTCGGCGACGCCGCCGGCGGAGGCTCTAGGCATCCGCAGAAAATAGGACTCCGGGCCGTGTTCTTCCACCCGCCCTGCTGCCAACATGCTGGCAGCAATCACCAGGAGGCCAGATGTCCGTCCACCCGCACGCGCAAGCCATCGCCGCAGCCCAGAAGGTCCTCGACGACTTCATGGCTGCGTTCAACGCGCGCGACGTCGAGGCCTGGGACCGGACCTTCAACTTCCCGTCCGTCCGCCTCGCATCCGGCAAGCTGGTGATCATTCAGCCCGGCGATCACAAGCCAGGCATGTTCGACCAGGGCGCGCTCGCTGAGTGGGACCACTCGGCCTGGGAGCGCCGGGAGGTGATCCACGCCGGAGCGGACAAGGTGCACATCGACACCCGCTTCACCCGCTACCGCAAGGACGGCTCGGTGATCGGCGGCTTCGACAGCGTCTACGTGGTCTCGCTCGAGGACGGCCACTGGGGCGTGAAGATCCGCTCCAGCTACGCGCCGTAGGCCGGCTCAGGACCAAGCGCGCGCGCGATCAGGGCCGGGCCTTCAGCCAATCGACGATGGTGCGGTTGACCTCAGCCTTGGCGTCCCACTGCACGAAGTGGCCGGCCTGCGGGAACATGACGAGGGTGGTGTCGGCGTCGACGTGGTCCCATGTGCCGGAATGACCCGCCGCGTTCAGGGCGGTGTCCTTCATGCCGTGGATCACCAAGGTCGGCGCCTTGATCCGGCCCTGGGCGGCCATGCCGGCCGGGATCGTGGTCTCCGTCCTCGCGCCGCGGGGGTAGTTGGCGCGGTAGTAGTTGAGCATGGCGCCGAAGTCGGAGCGCTTCAGGGCCGCCAGGTAGGCGGCGTGCTCGGCCGGGTCCTTCTGCCAGGCGGCCAAGCCCTCGGCGGTGAGGTTCTTCTCGAAGCCGGGCTGCTGGAAGTTGCGGGCGTAGGCGCTGTTCTTCTGCTGCTCGGGGTTGGAGGCCATCTCGCGGGCGAAGCCGGCGGGGTGGGGGACGCTCAGGATCACCAGCCGGCGCACCAGATCGGGACGGTCCATGGCCACCCGCCAGGCGATGGCCGCGCCCCAGTCGTGGCCGATCACGACCGCGTCCTTGCGGCCCTCGGCGGCGACGACGGCGGCCACGTCGCCGACGAGGTTCGGCATGGCGTAGGCTTCGACGCCCGCCGGCTTGTCCGAGAGGTTGTAGCCGCGCAGGTCGAGGGCCGCGGTCCGGAAGCCCGCGCGGTTCAGCTCCGCGGTGAGTGGTTTCCAGGTGCCCGAATAGTCCGGGAAGCCGTGCAGCAGCACGACGAGCGGTCCCTTGCCGTCGGCCACATAGTGGATCTTCACGTCGGCGTTGGCGGCGTAGCGGTCCTGCGGCGCAGCGGCGGCGGCGCCCGCCAGGGCCAGCATCGCCAAGGCGGCTATCCAGGCGCGGATCATCGTTCCCTCCCTCGTCTGGCGGGAGTGTAGGCGAAACGACGGCGCCGCTAAGGGTGTGTGTCACACAGTATGTGGTAGACAGTGTGTGCCGCACAGTATATGCCGCGGAGCATGGGTGGTGAGGTCGAGATCTTCGAGGGGCTGAGGCTGGAGCTGCGGCGGGGATCGCTGATCCTGGCGGTGCTCGGCCAGCTGCGCGGCGAGCACTACGGCTACACCCTGCGCAAGGCGCTCGGGGAGGCGGGCGTCGAAATTGACGAGGGCGCCCTCTACCCGATGCTGCGCCGGCTCGAGGCCCAGGGCCTGCTGACCAGCCAATGGCGCGAGGAGGAGAAGCGCAACAAGCGCTTCTACCGGCTCTCGCCGCAGGGGCGGGCCGTGCTCGACCGCCTGATCGGCGAATGGCGGGGGCTGAACGCCGCCGTCGACCACATCCTGAAGGGAGAGGCGTGATGAACCTCGTAGAGCGTTACCTCGCCGCGGTGGGCCGCGAGCTTCCGGAGGACCAGCGGGCCGACATCGTCGCCGAACTCCGCGACGAGCTGATGTCCAAGATCGAGGAGCGGGAGGGCGGCCTGGGCCGGCTGCTCGACCGGCGCGAACAGGAGGCCCTGCTGGTCGAGCACGGCCATCCGCTGGTGGTCGCGCACCGCTACCGGCGCTTCCAGGCCCTGGTCGGCCCCTCGGTCTATCCGTTCTGGTGGGCCGGGCTGAAGGCGGCCCTGGTGGTGGGCGCGGGCGTCTACCTGGTGGTTGTCGCAGTGAACGTCTTCGCGACGGGCGAGGTCCAGCGCGCGGTCGTCCGGGCGGTCCCCGCGCTTTGGGAGGCGTTCCTGATGATCTTCGCGGTCTCGACCCTGATCGCGGTAGCGGTGGAACGCAGCGGCGGCGTGGCGCGCCTCGCCCGCTGGCGGCCCTCGCAGCTGCCGCCAGCTCGCTTCAAGACGCGCTCGCGGTTCGACCTCGTGGTGGAGATCGGCCTGGGCGTGGTGTTCATCCTGTGGTGGATCGGCGCCCTGCGGTTCCGCGACCTCGCGCCCGCCGGCTACGGGGCGCCGATCGCCATGGCCCCGACCTGGGCGGCTTGGCGGACGCCGGTGCTGGCCTATCTGCTGTTCGAACTGGCGACCAACCTGGTGGCTCTGGCGCGGCCGAGCTGGAGCGGGACCAACGCCGCCCTTCGCCTGGCGCGCAACATGGCGGGGGCCGGGCTGCTGTTCGGGATCCTGCAGACCAGCCCGTGGTTCCTGCTGCCCGATCCAGGCCGGCATTCGGTGACCGAGGCCAGCCTGAACCGGGGAGTTGAGATCGGCCTGACTTGCGCGGCGCTGACGATGCTGGCCTTGGGAGTCGTCTCGGCTTGGCGGCTCTATCAGGCGCTCTGTCGCCCGGGCGGCGTGGACGGGTCGCTGAGGGCCGCGTCCTGACACGCTGAAGGCCGCGCGGGAGCCTGGCTCCCGCGCGGCCGAGAGGCGCCCGGCGTCAGTCGATCAGTTCTTCCCGTCTGTGGCCTTGCCCACGGCGGTGCCGGCCGCGCCGCCGACCGCCGCGCCCACAGGACCGCCCACGACCGCACCGGCCACGGCGCCCGTCGCGGCCTTCTGCTCGGTCGTGTGACCGCAGGCGGCGAGGGTGGTGAGCAGGCCGGCGGCGGCGAGCAGGCTGAACGTCTTGCGCATGGGGTCTCTCCAGTTCCGAGATGTTGGCCAGCAAACGAAGGTTGTGCGGCTAAGGTTCCGGGGAGCCGCAAGTTGGCCTGGGTCTTGCGACGTCAGCGGCCGAGTGGATCAGAACGGGATTTAACCAAGCTCTGCCCTAAATCTCATGCTGCATTGCAATATCGACTTGCCAAGCGGTCGATATGCATTCATAAACCCTTCACCATTTGCCGTCGCTTGCCCCACGTGACCCGGGCAGGCCTGCCGGCGGATCGCTGCCAGCATGAGCAGGGGCGTCCGCGGCGACAATTGTCGGGGGGCGCTTTTGCCCTCGCCGTGCAGGACACGAAATCCCTTGAGTATTGGAACGCAGGCAAGCGCCGAATGGCGCGTGCTGTTGAGCGCCGCTTTGATCGGTTCCGGCGTCGGCCTGGCGCTCGGAGCGGGTTATATGGCCGGGGGTATGGCCCAGGCTGCGGCGGACCACGCGCGCGCCGAACGGGTGGCCCAGGCCGCCGCGGGAGACCTGTCGGAGACTGTGCTGCACCGCAACGCCGCCGGCATGGACGCTGGCGTGCTGGCGGTCGCCCGTAACCATGATCCCTTCGCCGCCCGGCTGCAGGACGGCCCGGCCCAGCGTCTGGCGCAGGGTCTCGACGCCAAGCAGGAAGCCAGCCTGGAGCTGCGGGACAGGCTGACGGCCGCGGGCGCCAGGCCGCGTTCTGGCCACGACGCCCAGCGTGAACTCGATTGTCTGACCCAGGCGGTCTATTTCGAAGCCAGGGGCGAGACCGCGCGCGGGCAGGCTGCGGTCGCTCAGGTCGTCATGAACCGGGTGAAGCACCCGGCTTTCCCGAAGACCGTCTGCGGGGTGGTGTTCCAGGGCTCCCATCGCCGCACGGGGTGCCAATTCAGTTTCGCGTGCGACGGCTCGATGCGCGGCCGCCGCGAGTCCAGCGCCTGGGAACGGGCGCGGAAGGTGGCGGCGCGGACGCTCTCCGGCCGGATGCTCGGTGACGTCGGGGCGGCCACCCACTTCCACACCACCGCCGTTGCGCCGGCCTGGGGGCCGCAGATGCGCCGGGTGGCCCAAGTGGGCATGCACGTCTTCTATCGCTTCAACCCGCGCGGCATGCGGCCTGCGGCGCCGCAGGCGGCGCCGGGGCTTTCCGACGGGGTAAGGCTGGCCTCGAACGTCGCCCCCGCAGGCGTCGAACTGCGGCTTGCGGCGGCTGTCGCCGAGAAGGCGGCGGACGCGGCGGCCGCCGCGGCTCCGGCCGCTCCGGCCACGGAGGCGCCGCCGTCGGCGGCGACGCCAAACGTCCCGAGCAAGGCAGTGGACGTGGCCCCGGCGGCCGCGGACGCCTCGGCGACGACCGCGTCCTAGGTGCAGGCTGGGGCTGTCGCCCGCCGGTGGCTGGCGAGCACAAGACCCACGGCCCGGCTGAGCTCCGCCAGCTGGTAAGGCTTGGTGAGGATGGGGAACTCGCCGCCCATGGCCTCCGCCGCCTGGCTGTAGCCGGTGGCTAGGAGGATCGGCAGCTCCGGGCGCTCGGCGCGCAGACGCCGCGCCAGCGCCAGACCGTCCATTTCGCCGGCCATGACGATGTCGCTGAACACGAGGTCGGGCTCCTCGCCGGCGTCCAGGGCGTTCAACGCGGCTTCCGCGCTGCTCACGACGTGCGGCCGGTTGCCGAGCTGCTCCAGCAGGCCGGCGACGACCTCCGCGACCTCGGGGTTATCCTCCACCACGAGGATCCGCGCGCCTTTTGGAGCCTGGTGCGCCACATCGGGCGCTTGGCGGGCAGGCACGCCCTCCGAGCGGGGCAGGTAGAGGGTCACCGTGGTGCCCTCGCCGAGCCGGCTGTCGACGACGACCCGCCCACCCGACTGCTGGGCGAAGCCGTAGACCTGGCTGAGGCCGAGGCCGGTGCCCTTGTTGACGTCCTTGGTGGTGAAGAAGGGCTCGAAGACCCGGGCCAGGATGTCCGGCGGGATACCCACCCCTGTGTCACGGACCATGACCGCCACGAAGTCGCCGGCGAACTCGGTATCGATCTCGCCCCCGGCGAGCGTCTTGTTGCGGGCGATCACCGACAGGGCGCCGCCGTTGGGCATGGCGTCCCGGGCGTTCACGGCCAGGTTCAGCAGGGCGAGCTCCAGCTCGCTCGGGTCGACCTCCACGGCCCAGAGATCGTCAGGCAGGTCGAAGTGCAGGCTCACGGACGAGCCCAGGCTCGTGCCGAGCAGCTCGTGGAGTCCGTCGGCGCGCTCCACAAGCGAAACGGGCATCGGCTGTAGTCGCTGGCGCCGGGCGAAGGTGAGGAGGTGCCGGGTAAGGTCCTGCCCGCGTTTCGAGGCCGCGTCGATGGCGTCCAGCGCGCGCTCCGCCCGCGGATCCTCGCCGATGCGCTTGCGCAGCAACTGGGCCTGGCCGCTCACCACCATCAGCAGGTTGTTGAAGTCGTGCGCCACACCGCCCGTGAGCTGGCCGAGGGCCTCCATCTTCTGGGCCTGGGCGAGCCGCTCATGGGCGCGCTGCAGTTCCAGCTGGGCGTTCCGGCGCTCGGTGATGTCACGGGTGATCTTGGCGAAGCCGATCAACTGGCCGTCTTCGTCGCGGATCGTGTCGATGACGACGCTCGCCCAGAACAGGGTGCCATCCTTGCGGACCCGCCACCCTTCGGCCTCGTAGCGTCCCTGCTCGCGGGCGGTCTCAAGGGCGCGCACCGGCACGCCGGCGGCGCGATCGGGCTCGGTGTAGAAGCGGGAGAAGTGCTGGCCGACGATCTCCTCGGCCTTGTAACCCTTGATGTGCTGGGCGCCGGCGTTCCAGTTGGTGACGATGCCGTTCGGATCGAGCAGGTAGAGGGCGTAATCCACCACCCCGGCCACGAGCAGCCGGAACTCCCGCTCGCTGCGCGCCAGGGCCTCCTGGGCGGCGCGCTTTTCGGAGATGTCGCGGGTGATCTTCGCGAAGCCGATGTGCCGGCCTTCCTCGTCCCGGATCGGGTCGATCACCACGCTTGCCCAGAAACGACCGCCGTCCTTGCGGACCCGCCAGCCCTCGGCCTCGAAACGCCCCTCCTCCAGCGCGGTGCGCAGGGCGCGCACCGGCACGCCGGCGGCGCGGTCTTCGGAAGTGTAGAAGGTGGAAAAGTGCCGGCCGACGATCTCGGAGACCGTGTAGCCCTTGATCCGTTCGGCTCCGGCGTTCCAGTTGGACACCATGCCGTTCACGTCGAGCATGTAGATGGCGTAGTCGGTGATCCCCTCCACGAGGTACCGGAAGCGGCGCTCGCTCTCCAGCAGGGCCTGCTGGGCGACCCGCCGTTCGGTCATGTCGCGGGTGATCTTCGCGTAGCCGATCAGCGCGCCGTCTTCGCCGCGGATGGCGTGCACTGTCGCCAGCGCCCAGAACCGGGTGCCATCCTTGCGGACGCGCCAGCCCTCGCTCTCCACCCGGCCGATATCGCGCGCCTGCGCGAGGATGCGCTCCGGCAGGCCGGCGCCTTGGTCCTCGGAGGTGAAGAAGCGTCGGAAGTGCTGGCCCTCGATCTCCTCGCGACTGTAGCCCTTGATGCGTGTGGCCGCCGGGTTCCAGCTGGCGACCCGCCCCGCCGGGTCGATCATGTAGATGGCGTAGTCGCTGACGGACTCCACCAGGAGCTGGAACCGGGGATCGGCGGGAACCGGAGAAGGCTTGGGTCTCACAGGAGGCACTATCCGCCGGACGGAAGCCGGATCAAGGCCGGGCGCCCGGAATGGGCCGGATGTTCATGCAATGTCGTTCCCCCGGCGCTTGGCTCAACTCAGCTAAACTTCACCGTAGGCGAAAGGTTCCCCGCCGGTCGTCATGTCCGCGCAGCCCGCCGAAGCGCCTGGGGCGGCTGGCCGTAGGCGCGCAGGAAGGCGCGCCGCATCCGCTCCGGATCGCTGAACCCTGAGGCCTCGGCCACGCGCTCGATAGGTTCGCGGCCGCCCTCGACCCGCGCGCGTGCCGCCTCCAGGCGGAGCCGCTCCACGGCCTTGGCCGGGGTCATGCCAGTCTCAGCGCGGAACGCGCGAGCGAAGTTGCGCGGGCTCATGGCGGCCTGACCGGCGAGCCGCTCGACCGTGAGCGGTTCCTCGAGGTGCTCGCGGATCCAGTCCATCAGCTCAGCGAAGCGGCCGTTGACGCCGCCGCTGTCCAGCAGGGCCGAAAACTGCGACTGGCCGCCGGGGCGCCGCTGATGGACGACGAGTTGCTGTGCGGTGCGGCGGGCGGGGCCAGCGCCGAGGTCGTCCTCGATGAGCGCAAGGGCCAGGTCGATCCCGGCGGTGATGCCGGCCGAACTCCAGACCTCGCCGTCACGGACGTAGATGCGGTCGGCGTCGAGCCGGACCTTCGGGTAGCGGCGGGCGAAGTCGTCGGAGCGGCCCCAGTGCGTGGTGGCGCGGCGGCCGTCCAGCAGGCCGGCCTCGGCCAACAGGTAGGCGCCGGAGCAGATGCTGGCCAGGCGGCGCACGCTGGGCGCGCGGCGGCGCAGCCAGGCCACGATGCGGCGCAGCTCCGGCAGCGATCGGGTGCCGTCGCCGCCGGCGATCATGATGGTGTCGTAGGGCCGCTCGTCGAGGGCGTCGGACGCCAAGCTGACGCCGGAGGAGCTCTCCACCTCGCCGCCCTCGGCGCTCAGCACCCACAGCTCGTAGGCGCCCGGCACATAGCGCTCCGCGATCTCGAAGGCGGCGATCGGCCCGGCGGCGTCCAGCAACTGGAAACCAGGGAAGATGACCACGGCGATGCGACGGCTCATGGCAGGATTAGAGGGACCAATGTCGTTTCAGCCAAGCTCCAGTCTTGGCAGGATTTGCGTGAACCCGCAAGGAGAGCCCCCCATGAACACTTTTCACGTTGTCTTCCCGCTGTACCCCGGTGTCACCCACCTGGACTTCACCGGCCCGCATCAGGTGCTGAGCCGGCTGCCCGGCGCGCGGGTGCACGTGGCGTCCATCGGCGGACAGGACATCGAGGCCGAGGGGCTGGTGTTCACGCGCCTGGAGGACCTCGCCAAGGTCGAGCGCTGCGACCTGATCTGCGTGCCCGGGGGGCTGGGGACCACTGAGGTGATGCTTGATGAGGTCTTCGTGGCGCAGATCCGGCGCCTGGCGGCGCAGGCGACCTATGTGACCTCCGTGTGCACGGGGTCGCTGCTGCTGGCGGCGGCGGGGCTGCTGAACGGCCGGCGCGCGGCGACCCATTGGGCCTGGCGCGAGCTGCTGAAGCCGTTCGGGGCGATCGTCGACGAGAGCCGGGTGGTCCGTTGCGGCAACGTCTTCACCGGCGGCGGCGTCACCGCCGGCATCGACCTGGCGCTCACCGTGGCCGCCGAGGTGGCGGGCAAGGACGTCGCCCAGGCGATCCAACTCGGCATCGAGTACGCGCCTGCCCCGCCGTTCGACAGCGGCCGGCCCGAGACCGCGCCCGAGGCGGTGCTCGACCTGATGCTGGAACGGATGGGTCCGCTGGCGAAGGGCCGGATGGCTGCGGCTGAGGAGGCCGCCGCCCGGCTGCAGCCCGCCTAGGGCGTCGCCTGCGGGACGTAGGCGATCATCTGGATCTCCACGACCCCGGTGTCGGAGAGCAGGCCTGTCGTGCCGACGGCGGTCCAGGCCGGGTGGGGCGCGGTCATGAACTCGTCCTTCACCGCGCCGAAGGCGGCGAACTGCTCGTCGCGCGTGCCCTGGAAGCCCGGGCCGTCCCACACGTGGAAGGTGTTGATCATCACCACGTCGGCGAAGCTGGCCCCGCCGGCCTCCAGCGTCCGCCGGAGATGGGCGAAGGCGCGGCGCGCCTGGGCCTTGAACGCCTCGGCGTCGCGCTTCTCGTCGGGGGCGGGGCCGGCGATGACCCCGGAGACGTAGAGGTAGTCGCCCGCCCGCCGGGCGGGGGCGTAGTGCAGCTGGTCGTAGGCGCGCTGCGCGCCGGCGGTGGGAATGACCACCGCGCCGCCGGGCGCAGGGACGGTCTTCGGATAGCCCGTGACCGCCGGCGCGGATGCGGGCTGGGCGGCGGCGGGCGCAGCCAGGGCGAGCAGGACGAGGGCGGCGAGGCGGAGCTTCATGCGACGCGGTTTAGAGCCGCGGGCCCGACGGGCGCACGTGAACTTTCAGACACGAACGGCCAGGGTCGCCAGACCCTGGCCGTCGTCGAGCGTGGTCAGCCGGTAGGCTCCTGCGCCACTTGGGCGGAGCCTAGGGCTTCGCCCGTTGTTCGCTGTTCTCCTGGTGGTCGCGCTTGGCGGCCGGATCGTGGCTGTGGCGCTTGTCACGCTCGCCGCCGCCGCCCGACTGGTGGCTATAGGCGGTATTGGTCGCCTCACCGGGCGCGCGAGGATCGCCCTTGTCCGGCTGTGGCTTGCTGCGGTCCTCGTGGCTGGCGCCGGGGCCGCCCCAGCGTTCGGTGTTGGGGTGCTTGTCCGGCATCTCAGCGGTCCTGCTGGTAACCCTGGTGGTGGGTGTTCTGGTTGATGTTGCCGTGCCGGCCCTGCTCGGACAGGTTGGTGTCGTCGTCGCCCGGCTGGCTGGACTGCAGGTCGGTGACCTCGTCACGCCGACCCTGGGTCGATCCTTCGATGTGCGGCTTCTCGCCGGGGTGCGAGCGCTGTTCCGGCGGGATCGGGGGAGCTTTCGAAGCCATGGGTTCGTCTCCTTTGGTTGCAGGAGTGAACCCGGCGGGCAGGGGAGGGTTCCGAACTCAGACGGCGTCGAGGCCGATGTCGAGCACGCCGACCGAGTGCGTGAGCGCCCCCACGCTGATCACGTCCACCCCGGTCTCGGCGATGGCGCGGACGGTCTGCAAGCTGACCCCACCAGACGCTTCGAGAACCACGTGGCCGTCCACACGACGCACGGCCTCGCGAAGGTCGTCCAGGCTGAAGTTGTCCAGCATGATCACGTCCGGCCGATGCGGGAGGGCCTCGTCCAACTGCTCCAGGGTGTCGACCTCGACCTCGACCTTCATGAGATGGCCGGCGAAGGTCTTCGCCCGGCGGACCGCCTCGCCCACCGATCCGCAGGCCGCCACGTGGTTGTCCTTGATCAGGATGGCGTCATCCAGGCCAAAGCGGTGGTTCACGCCCCCGCCACAGCGGACGGCGTACTTCTCGAGCGCGCGGAGGCCAGGCGTCGTTTTGCGGGTGTCGACGATGCGCGCCTTCGTGCCGGACACCGCGTCCACGTAGGCGCGCGTCAGGGTGGCGATGCCGGACATCCGGCCGAGCAGGTTGAGGCCGGTGCGCTCCGCGGAGAGCAAAGCCCGAGCGTTGGCCGAAACACGGGCCAGGACGGCGCCGGCCGCCACCGACGCGCCGTCCGCCACCAGCGGTTCGAAGCGTGCCTCCGGGTCGAGCTCGGCGATGGCGAGCCGCGCGCAGGCGAGGCCGGAGATCACCCCGGGCTTGCGGACGGCGAACACCGCGGCCATGCGCGCCTCCGCCGGGATGCAAGCCTGGGCGGTGACGTCGCCGGCGCGACCGAGGTCCTCCGTCAGCGCGCCACGGACGACCGGCTGGATCATCAGGTCGGGAAGGGCCTCGATCATTCGGCGGCGAACTTCAGGGCCGGCTGCAGGTCGGCGAGGGTGACGAAGGTCCGCGCGGGCTCGGCGGCGCCCGTCGCGTCGGCCCGGAAGTGGCCGCCACGGCTCTCGCCGCGGGCCAGGGCGCAGGCCGCCACCAGCCGGGCGGCGACCAGGGCCGGCGCCTGGCCGTGCTTGGCCTCGAGCTCCTCGATCAGCTGCAGCAGGCGCGTTAGGCCCGCGGCGTCGCGGATCACGCCGGCGTCGCGGCTCATGGCCTGGCGCAGGACCTGCAGCGCCGGCTTCGGCAGCTGCGGGCCGGTGACGAGGGCGAGCGGCGGCTCACAGAGGCCCTCCGCCTCGCGCGCCGCGGCGCCGGCGCGTGCGCCGAAGACCGCGGCTTCCAGCAGCGAGTTGGAGGCCAGGCGGTTCGCCCCGTGGACGCCGGTCGAGGCGCATTCGCCCGCGGCGAAGAGGCCCGGCAGACTGGTGCGGCCATCGGCGTCCGTGACGATGCCGCCCATGTGGTAGTGGCAGGCGGGCGCGACCGGGATCAGTTGGCGCCGCGGGTCGATGCCGCCCGCCAGGCAGGCTGCGAAGACCGCCGGGAACTCGTCCGGAAAGTGGTCGCCGATCGCGTCGCGGGCGTCGAGGAAGGCGCCGCGGCCGGCTTCCCGCTCAGCATGGATGGCGCGAGCCACCACGTCGCGGGGCGCCAACTCGGCGTCGGGATGGTAGCGTCCCATGAACCGCTCGCCCGCCGCATCGACCAGCACCGCGCCTTCGCCGCGCAGCGCCTCGGTCGCGAGCGGGGCCGGGTCGCGGGCCACGTCGATGGCCGTGGGGTGGAACTGCACGAACTCCGGATCGGCGACGGCGGCGCCCGCCAGGGCGGCGAGGCCGAGGCCGTCGCCGGTCAGCTCGGCCGGGGTGGTGGTGACGGCGTAAAGGCCGCCGATCCCGCCGGTGGCTAGCACAACGGCGCGCGCCAGGATCTGCACCATCCTGCCGTCCTGCTCGGCGAGGACGCCGCGCACGGCGCCTTGGACGTCCTGCAGCAGGCCGCGAAGGGCGGCGCCGGCGCGGACCTCCACGTGAGGCGCGGCGAGCACGGCTGCGGTGACCGCCTCCATGATCGCCCGTCCGGCTTGGTCGCCTTTCACCCGGGCCACCCGGGCGCGGGAGTGGGCGGCCTCCAGGCTCTGGGCGAAGTCGCCGTCGGCCGTGCGGTCGAAGGGCGCGCCGAGATCGGCCAGGGCGCGGACGGCGGCCGGGCCTTCCTCGGCCAGCAGCCGGGCCATGACGGGATCGACCAGGCCCGCGCCGGCCGCCACGGTGTCGGCGGCGTGCAGCGCGGGCGTGTCGTCGGCTGACAGGGCCGCGGCCATGCCGCCCTGGGCCCAGGCGGAGGAGCAGCCCTGGTTCAGCGGCGCCCCGGTGAGGAGCAGAACCTTGGCAGGGGCGGCGGCGAGGGCGGCGGTAAGTCCCGCAAGGCCCGCGCCGACCACCACCACGCCGTCGTGGCGGATGCGCTTCATCAGATCAGCTCCACGTCCACATGGTGGCGCGCCTTGACGAGGTCGTAGCGGGCCGGCGCGGCCGGCGGGGGCAGGTCGACCATCCGCTGCACGGCCAGCCGCGCGCGCTCGGCGATGGCTGGATCGACCGTCACTTCGTAGCGGTCGTGCAACAGGGCCTCGTAGATGTTCTGCAGACTGATCCGCTTCATGTGCGGGCACAGGTTGCAGGGCCGGACGAACTCGGTGCCGACGGCGTCGGCGGCCACATTGTCGGCCATGGAGCACTCGGTGATCAGCACCACCCGCTTCGGACGCTTCTGCAGGACGTAGTCGTTCATCGCGGCGGTGGAGCCGGCGAAGTCCGACACTTCGAGGATCTCGGCCGGGCATTCCGGGTGGGCCAGGACCTCAGCATCGGGATAGGCCTCGCGAAGGTCGAGGATGTCCTGGCGATTGAAGCGGACGTGGACCTCGCAGTGGCCCCGCCACGCGATGATGCCGACCTTGGTCTGCCGGGCGACGTTGCGGGCCAGGAATTCGTCGGGGATCAGGATCACCCGGTCGACGCCCCATTGACGCGCGGCCTCTTCCACCACCTGCACGGCGTTGGCGCTGGTGCAGCAGATGTCGGTCTCTGCCTTCACGTCGGCGGTGGTGTTCACGTAGGTGACCACCGGCAGGCCGGGGTAGCGCTGCTTGATCAGGCGCACGTCGGCGCCGGTGATCGAACTTGCCAGGGAGCAGCCGGCCAGCGGATCGGGGATCAGCACCTTCTTCTCGGGGCTGAGCACCTTCGACGTCTCGGCCATGAAGTGCACCCCGGCCTGGACGATGACCTTGGCGTCCGAGCGCGCGGCTTCCTTGGCCAGGGCCAGGCTGTCACCCACGAAATCGCCCACGCCGTGGAAGATCTCCGGGGTCATATAGTTGTGGGCCAGGATGACGGCGTCCTTCTCCCGCTTCAGCCGGTTTATCTCGGCGATCAGGGGGGCGTGGAGCCGCCACTCCATGGGAGTCACATGACCTTTCACCTTTTCCCAGGCAGGCCGGGTCGCCGCGTCCACGGCGGGGGTGAAGTCGAGGGTGAAACCGTCGGCGGCCATTCCGAACCTCCCTTATGCTCTAACTGAGCATATTCCGGGCCCAAAAATACGCCTCGGGCCCCGGGCCGTCGGCGTCAGTTATGCTCATTGAGAGCAAAACTAATCCCAATATAGCGCGGCCTCGGGCGACCGCAAGGACGTTTCCCGAATCCGGGTGGGGGCGCCCGAGCCCGAGCCAAGGTTCCCACAAACGCAGCGGTTGCCCGGCGGTTGAGCAGCTATATGACAGTTGACATACGTTCGCGCCGCTTTAATATGTCACCTGTCATATAGCTTGGGACGCTCACGATGCCGCTTTGGACGATCTACCACCCGCCCGGTGCTTTCTCGGACGTCGACAAGGCGGAGCTGGCCGAGAAGATCACCGACGTCTACGGCGCCGTGATGCCGCGCTTCTACGTGGGTGTCGTGTTCCAGCCCCTGGAGCCGCGGAACTTCTACGTGGGCGGAAAGCCGGCAGACCGGTTCGTGCGGATCGTGATGGAGCATATCGCCCGCTCGTTCCCCAGCCTGGAGGCGAGCCGGCGCTTCATCGACCGGATCAACGCCGTGCTTGCCCCCTACATCGCCGACCGGGGGTACGACTGGGAGCTCCACGTTGACGAGACGCCGTTCGACTACTGGTCGATCAACGGCCACTACCCGCCGCGGCCGGACACCGACGACGAGAAGCGGTGGCGCGCCGAGAACCGTCCGTCCGCCCGCACGCACGCCTAGGCCGCGCCATGTCCAACAAGGCTGTCGCCGTGGTGACCGGCGCTTCCTCTGGGATCGGCGCTGTCTATGCGGAGCGGCTGGCCGCCAGGGGCTACGACCTATTGCTGGTGGCTCGGCGGGCCGACCGGCTGGCGCAGCTGGGCGAACGGCTGGGGCGGGAACATGGGGTGGCGGTGGAGACCTGGGCGCTGGACCTGGCCGACCCGGACGAGCTTCGGCCGTTGGAGGCGCGGCTGGAGGCGCAGCCCGCCGCGGTGCTGATCAACAACGCCGGCACCGGCGGGCTGGGGCCGACCGCGCGAACCGGCGCCGACGCCCAGGAGGCGCTGATCCGGCTGAACGTGGTGGCGCTGACGCGGCTGTCGCTCGCCGCCCTGACGGGCTTCCGTCAGTCGAACGCCGGCGACCTCGTGAACATCGCCTCGGTCGTGGCCTTCAGCCCCTCGGCCGGCGGCGCTTCCTACAGCGGGTCCAAGGCCTTCGTGCTGAACTTCACCCGGTCGCTGCAGCAGGAGTACGCGGGCAGCGGGATCCGCATCCAGGCGGTCCTGCCGGGGCCGATCCGCACGGAGTTCTTCAGTTCGCAGGGGCTGCCGGACACGGTATTCCCCGACACCGCCTATATCTCGGCCGAGGACCTGGTGGACGCCGCCTTGGCCGGCCTGGGGGCGGGCGAGGCGATCACCGTCCCCACACTGCTGACGCCTGGTCGCTGGGACGAGATGGAGGCGGCGCGGAAGGCCTTCCTGGCGGAAGTGGTCGGCGGGCAGGTCGCTGAGCGTTACAATCCGGCCTAGCGCGCGGGAGAGGAAGCGGCGGCGGAGCGGATGGCGAGGCACAAGGACGACCGGAAGCAGGCTTCGCGCGAGGCGATCCTGAAGCGGGCCGCCGAGCGATTCCGCCGCGAGGGGATCGCCGCGGTGGGGGTGCGCCCGCTCATGGCGGATGCGGGCCTCACGCACGGCGGATTCTACGCCCACTTCGCCTCACGCGACGACCTGGTGGCGGCCACCCTGGAGTACGCGTCCGAGGCCACCCTCGGCTACTTCCGCGAGGCGCTCGCCACCGCGCCCGAGGGGCAGAAGCTGGAGCGGCTGATCTCCACCTACCTGCGCCCGCTTCATCGGGAGCACATGGGGCTCGGTTGCGCCGTGTCGGCGCTCGGGCCCGAGATCGCGCGGCAGGACCCCGAGACGCGTCAGCGCTTCGACGTCCGGCGGCGCGGCCTGGTGGCGCTGCTCGCTGAGCACCTGCCCGAGGGCGGCCAGCCCGAGGCTCGACTGGACCGCGCGAGCATCGTCTTCGCCACCATGATGGGAACGCTGCAACTGATGCGGATCGAGACGGATCCGGCGGTGGTCGAGCGACTGGTGGCGGCAGGCCGGCAGGCGGCGCTGCGGCTCGCCACCCAGCCGTGGCCGGCGGCCTGAGAGGCGACGCGAGAAAGGCTAGTGGCTATGGCCGCGCTGGTGTTTGCCGGTCGGAGACCCTAGATACGCGGGCCGCCCGGATGGACGACCTTTCGCCGAATTAAGGACCCATCTCCCCGCGTTGGTGCGACAAACCCGTCGCCGAAGACCGAGAGAACCTGAGCCCTGACCCGTGTCACCGACATCCTGAGCCGCGCCATTCCGGCGGCGGCGGTCGCGGCCCTCGCCGTCGCAGCCTGCGCCCCACAGCCCGAGCGCGCGCTGAGCCACGAGCAGCGCCGCTGGGCCGCCGCCGGCCTCTCGCCGGACGGCCTGAGGCTGCTGGCCAGCCGGATGGACCCGTCGGCGCGCGCCCTGGCGCTGCGCCACGACCCCTTCGTGCGCCAGGCGGACACCTGGAACCGGCCGGAAGGGTGGCAGAGCCTCGACATTGATCAGGTGCCTGACCTCGGCCTTCCGCAAACGGGCCGGACGGCTCAGGAAGTGAACGCCCTGCAGCCGTTCGCCGACCTTCCGATCCGGCCGATGAAGCCGTTCGTCCTGAAGACCACCGGCAAGGATCGCCAGCGCGCCCTCGAGTGCCTGACCCAGGCTGTCTATTATGAAGCCGCCCGGGAGCCCGGGCTGGGCCAGGAGGCGGTCGCCCAGGTGGTGCTGAACCGGATGCGCCACCCGGCCTATCCAAAGTCGATCTGCGCCGTGGTCTACCAGGGCGCGGCGCGCGCCACAGGGTGCCAGTTCACCTTCACCTGCGACGGGTCGCTGCGCTGGGCGCCGGAGCCGGCGCTGTGGAGCCGCGCACGGCGGGTGGCCGAGCAGGCCCTGAACGGTCATGTGGCCAAGCAGGTGGGATCGGCGACGCACTACCACGCCGAGTATGTGGCGCCTTACTGGGCCCCAAGCCTGGTCAAGATGACCAAGGTCGGTGCGCACATCTTCTACCGCTGGACGGGCCCCTGGGGCGAGCCGCCGGCCTTCACCGGCCGTTACGCCGGGCGCGAGGCCGACCTGACGCGGGCGGTCCTGACGGGGCTGGACGCCCGCACCCAGGGCGTGCTGGCGCCCGAGGCGCAGGGCGTGCCCGCCGCCCGGACGGTGAAGCTCGATGTGGCCGGCGAGGTGCGCACCTATACGGTGGCTGACGCGACCGCGGTGGACGGCGAGCGGACCCGGGTGCGCGGCACGCTGCTGACCACGCGCCGACAGCCCACGGCCGACGAGGTCCGTCGCATCAACGAAAGCCTCGCCGCCGTCGAGCGGGATTTAGACGCTCCGAAGGCGATGGATGCGGCCCAGGCGGCGCGGCCCGTAGTCGATGCAGGCGCCAAGGGCGGCGAGTAGCTCAGCCGGCAAAAGCATCCGGGTAGGCGATGGTCACCGGGGCGTCGAAGGCGCCCGGCTCCAGCGCGAGCGCCATGAAGGCGGGCGAGCCGGCATACGGCGCGCTGATCTGGCGGGCCGCCTCGGCCGAGAAGCCAAAGCGCCGATAGTAGGCCGGATGGCCCAGCACCAGCACCCCGTGGGCGCCGAACTCCTTGGCGCTCTCCAGGCCCGCGCGGACCAAGGCCGAGCCATGGCCTGAATTCTGGAGGCCAGGGGCGACGGCGACCGGCGCCAGGGCGGCGTACATCTCGTAGCGGTCGGCCCAGAGGCGGCTGAACAGGATGTGGCCGACCACCGCCTGGGCTTCCACGGCCACCAATTCGAACAGCACGTCGCCGTCGCTGCGCAGCCGCTCCACCAGGCGGGCCTCGTCGGGCTGGCCGAAGGCGGCCTCCACCACCTGGCCGATGGCGGCGTGGTCGCCGGGCCGGGCGTAGCGGATCATGGAGCGAGTTTAGCGCCTGGGGCGCAGGCCGCCTACTCGCGGGCGTCGTAGCTCCGCGGCTCGCCAGCCAGGTCCACGTCCTGCCGCTCATTCCGGGACGCCTCGGTGGCGAGCTTGCGCCATCCCTCGGCGATGCTCAGGTAGACCTCGCGTTCCGCGGGGCTGTCGGCCCGTGCGGCGAGGCGGGCCACCGCTTCCGCCTGGGCCAGGTATCGGTCACTGTCTCGCATCAACTCAGCACACTCTTACGCGGACCCAACCTTGCAAAAGGTGGGCGAGTTGCGTGCTGGGCGGCCGATCAGGCGAAAATTTGACGTCCGCGCCTGGTGAAGCTCACCAGGCTCCGATCTTTTCGGCCTCGGCGTGGGATATCGGCTTGTGCGCCTTGGCGTGGTCCTCTTCGGCGAGGAAGCGCACCGCCTCGAGGGCCGCCATGCAGCCCATCCCGGCGGCCGTGACCGCCTGGCGATAGACGTCGTCCGTCACGTCGCCGGCCGCGTAGACGCCCGGAATGGCCGTGGAGGCCGAGCCTGGCCTAACCTTGAGATAGCCGCTCGAGTCCATCTCCAGCTGCCCCTGGAACAGCTGCGAGGCCGGTGCGTGGCCGATCGCGATGAACACGCCATCGCAGGGGAGGGTGGTGGTCTCGGCGGTCTTTACGTTCTTCAGCCGCACGCCGGTGACGCCCATCGGATCGGTCTCGCCGATCACCTCGTCGATGGCGTTGTCCCAGACCACCTCGATCTTCTCGTGGGCGAACAGGCGCTCCTGCAGGATGCGCTCGGCGCGCAGCTCGTCGCGTCGGTGAACCAGAGTGACCTTGGCGGCGAAGTTGGTGAGGAACAGCGCCTCCTCCACCGCGGTGTTGCCGCCGCCGACCACGACCACGTTCTTGCCCCGGTAGAAGAAGCCGTCGCAGGTGGCGCAGGCGGAGACGCCGAAGCCCTGGAAGCGCTGCTCGCTCTCGATGCCCAGCCATTTGGCCTGGGCGCCCGTGGCGATGATCAGGGTCTCGGCCAGCCAGACCTGGCCGCTGTCGGTCTCCAGCCGAAATGGCCGCTTGGAGAGGTCCGCCTTGGTGACGATGTCGTTGACGATCTCCGTCCCCACGTGCTCGGCCTGCGCCTGCATCTGCTCCATCAGCCAGGGGCCCTGGATGACGTCGGCGAAGCCTGGGTAGTTCTCGACGTCGGTGGTGATGGTCAGCTGGCCGCCTGGCTGGATGCCCTGGATGAGCACCGGCTTGAGCAGCGCGCGGGCGGCATAGATGGCGGCGGTGTAGCCGGCGGGGCCGGAGCCCACGATCAGGCAGCGGACGGAGCGGGGATCGGACATGGCTGCAATGTAGTGACGATTCCGGGACGGTGCGACCCGCCGGTCGTGCTCAGGGGCCGCGTGCGGCGATCAGCTTCAGGAAGGCCTCGGCCGTGCGGGTGGCGCCCTGGCCGTCGCAAAGTTCGGCGCTCGCCTCGGCAAGCCGGCGGCGGAGATCGGCGTCCTTCTGCAGCCGCAGGATAGCGCGGTCGAATTGAGGCTCGAAGTCGGCGGCGGCGGCGTCCACCACGAGCGCCGCGCCGCGCGCGGCCAGCGCGGCTGCCGCAGGCTTCTGGTTGTCGGCCAGGACGATCATCAGGGAGGGAAGCCCGAGCGTGCAGCGCTCCCAGGTGGCCGAGCCCGCCGCGCCCACCCCCACATCGGCCTCGGCGGTGAGGCGGGCCATGTGCGGCGTGTCCACGTGGAGGGCGAGGCGCGCGTCGCGACGCGCAACCTTGGTCAGCCCAGGCAGGCTGGGGGCGGCGCCGCCCAGCACCACGTCGATCCCGGCGTCGCCCACTCGCAGCCGCAGGCGCTCGACGATGCGGGCCGTGATCCCGTCCACATCGGTGAGGCCCATGGAGACCAGAAAGCGCTGCACAGGCTCGCCCCGCCAGGCGAGCGCCGTCTGCCGCAGGGCCGCAAACTCAGGCCGGACCGGGGCGTAGCTGGGGCCGAGCAGCAGCCGCGCGTGCTCCGGAACCAGGCCTTCGTAGTCCTGGGCGCGGCGCTCGGGGCCGGAGTCGACCACGAGGTCGGCCCCGAGCGTCCGGTTCGCGAGATCGTCGACCACAAGCACAGGCCGGCCCTGGCCCATGGCGCGGTGGTCCCGCTCTGACAGGCCGTAGTGGTCGAAGACGATCGCATCGAAGGCCTCGGCCCCGATGGCCGAGGCAAGGTCGCGGGGCTCGGTGGAGGCGGCGGCGAGCTGGCGGGCATCGGGGGCGAAAGCTTCCAGGACGGCGCTGACGGCCGGCGGTCCCATGAAGGCGCAACTGGCGCCCTGGGCGGCGAGCGCCCGGGCCAAGGTCAGGCAGCGCATGACATGGCCGCCGCCGACCTTCTGGCCGGCGTCCACCACGAAGAGGATCCGGGGACCGCTCATGCCTGCCGATCACCCGCGATTGCGGCGTCAGCGGGGCGGGGGTCAATGGGGCGTGTCATGGCGGCGCAAGAAAGCCTGACCGCGGCCAAAAGCAAAGGGCCGCTCCGAAGAGCGGCCCCCGCGAGGTGTGGATTTGAACTCGGACTAGATGAAGTCCGCGAAGCTGAGGTCGGAGAGCTGCTTACCGACCAGGATGATTGCGCCGTCCGTGTTGGTGATCGTGTCGCTGTTATCCGAGTCGATGAACACGACCACGTCCGAGCCCACCTGGATGGCGGCCAAAACGTCGCCGGGGTTGCCGGAGATCAGACCGTTGGCGACCGACAGCGCCGCATCAAACGTCGCCGCCGTGTCGGTCCTGAGCGCAGTGCCCAGGCCTCCCGCAGGCGTCACATCGAGGAAGTCGTCCGAACCCCAGTCTAGGATCCGGTCGGCCGCGCCGCCGCCAGCGGTGGCGAGCGAGTCGGTGGTGCCAATCTGGTACGTGTCGACCCCGCCGCCGCCGGTCATCCGGTCCGCGCCGGTGCCGCCGTTGATGGTGTCGGCGCCCGCGCCGGACACGATGGTGTCGGCGTCGGCGCCCGCGGTGATCCGATTGGCCCCGCCGCCGGCGTTGATCGAGTCCGCGCCGGCGTTGCTGGTGATGGTGTTGCCGCCAGCCCCCGCGGTGATGGTGTCGGCGCCGGTGCCCGTGGTGATGGTGTTGGCGCCGCCGCTGCCGCCGACGGTGTTGTCACCGTCGCCAGCGTCGATGTCGTCCGCGCCCGCGCCGCCCCAGATGGTGTCAGCGCCGGTCCCCGCAACGAGGCTGTTGGCCCCGTCGCCGCCTTCGATGGAGTTCGCGCCAGCGCCACCGTCGATGGTGTCGTTGCCGTCCCCACCGAAGATGGTGTCCGCGCCGCCCAGCATCGTGATCCGGTCGTCGCCCGCGTTGCCTTCGACCACGGAGCCGATCGACCCGCCGGTGATCACGTCAGCGTCGTCACCGCCCTGCACCGCGCCACGGCCGGTGAAGTTGATGGTGTCGGCGCCCGCGCCCCCGGTGATGATGTCGCCGCTCGAGTCGCCGGCGTAACCGGCGGTGTCGATGGTGTCGGCTCCGGCCCCACCGCTGACCGTGTCGTTGAAGGAACCGGTGGTGGTGATGGTGTCCGCGCCGCCGCCGCCGAAGATCCAGTTCGCGCCGTCGCCGCCCGCGATCACGTCAGCGCCGTCGCCGGTGGTCAGCGTGTCGCTGCCGTTGCCGGCGCTCACGGTGTTGTTGCCGCCGGAGTCCGTCAGGCGATTGGCGCCGCCGTTCAGCACGATGGTGTCCGCGCCCGCGCCCGTGGTGACCACGTCCGCGGCCGAGCCGCCGGTGATGCTGTTGTCGCCCGCGCCGCCGAAGATGGTGGTCGCCAGCGAGCCGCTGGTGATGGTGTCGTTGCCGTCGCCGGCAGTGATGGCGCCGCCGCTGGCGCCGGTGAGATCGATCCGGTTGGCGCCGCTGCCGGCGTCGAGGGTGACGACGGAGGAGAGGCCGGTCACCGTGTCGTCGCCCGTCCCGCCGTAGAAGGTGTCCGTGCCGCCGCCGAGATCCGCGGAGTCGTTGCCGGCGCCTGCATCGATGTAGTCGTTGCCAGCCCCCGACTTGATGGTGTCGTTGCCATCGCCGCCGCTCAGGCTGTCAGCGCCGTTCGTGGTGTTGATGGAGTCGTCGCCCGTGCCGCCGAAGATGGTGTTTGCGCCGTCGTCGCCGTCGACCGCGTCGTTGCCGGCGCCCGCGTCGATGCTGTCGTTGCCATCAAGCGCCGTAATCAGGTCGTCGCCGCCGCCCGCCGAGATGATGTTCGAAGCCGCGCCACCCATGATGACGTCGTTGCCGACGCCCGAGTCGATGGTGTCGGCGCCGATGCCGCCGTCGACGGTATTGTCGCCGTCGCCGCCCGAGAGCACGTCATTGCCCGCGGCGCCGATTATGTTGTCGTTGCCTTCCTGGCCGCCGAGGGTGTCGGCGCCGTTCTCACCCTGCAGGGTGTCGTCGCCGAGGTTGCCCAGCACGTAGTCGTCGCCGTCGCCGGCGAGGATGCTGTCGTTGCCCTGGCCGCCCAGCAGCAGGTCGTACTCGACGCCGCCGACGATGGTGTCGTCGCCCCTGTTGCCTTGGGCGAAGTTGCTGCCGTCCCCGACGGTGATGCTGTCGTTGTCCTGGCCGCCGTAGATCACGTCGTTGCCGGCGTCGCCCACCAGGCTGTCGTGGCCCTGGTTCCCCTGCAGCACGTCGGCGCCCCCGAGGCCGTGGAGGGTGTCGTTGCCTTCCCCGCCATAGAGGCCGTCCGACGCCGCGGTGCCGGCGAAGGTCGGGTCGTTGGTGGCGTCGCCCGCAAACAGCACGGAGGCGTCGGGGAAGAGCAGGTCGGTGGCCGCGCCGTTGACGCCGCGCAGCACGAGGTCGTCGAACACCAGGCTCTTGTTGGGGGCCACCAGGGTGACGGTGGCGGGACCGCCGACGCCGAAGGGCGTGAACACGACGGAGACCTGGGAGGCCGTACCCGAGGTGAAGACGATGCGGTCGCTGGTGGTGAGGGCGCTGGCCTGCGCCTGAGTCATGTCATCCCAGAAGTACGTCGCCACGTGAGGGCCCCCGACTCGAAATCCAAAAAGAGAGCGACACCCTAGGGAAAGGGTGTTGCGATTTTCTTGCCAAGGTTGAACGGCGTTAACCCAGTCGGCAACCTCGCCTCAGGGGCGAAGGCGACGCTTATCGCGCGTCATAACGGCGCAGCAGCTCAGCTGCCGCCCGGTCGGTTTCCCGCAATGGCGGGTAGCTCCATCGCTCCAGTCGGCCGTCGAACCGGCGCGCGATCCCCCGCGCGGCCAGGGCGTCATGGAAGCGGCGGAACTTGGGGCTGCCGCGTCCCGCCATCGGCAGCACGTGCACCGGCCGGCCGGTGGCGGCCGCGTCGGTGGCGAGGTTGGTGGAGTCCTCGGTGACCAGCACGGCGTCGGCCAGGGCCAGGAAGCCGAAGTAGGGGTTGTCTCCCCGATCGTCCCAGATCAGGCCGGGCAGGCCGGAAAGCAGCTGGCGCATGGCCGCGCGCGCGGGGGCCGGCGTGCGGCGCGTGAAGCTCAGCAGCAAGGCGCCCCGTTCGGCCTCCACCGCCTGCCGGATCTGGGCCGCCATGCCACGGGCGTGCGTCTCGGGAAGCTCGAACGCCTTCGAGCGGCCGCCGATGATCGCCGCGACGCGCGGGGAGGGCAGGGGGACAAGCCGCTCGGCCCAGAGGGCGCCCTCCGCCGCCAGCCGTTCCGGCGTCAGCCGGTTGGGCGCGCCGAGGATCGGGAAGACGTTCGGGCCGGCGAGGCCATCATGTTCGGGCGGCACCACAAGGTCGAAGGCGTCGAGCGGCCCGCGCGGATCCTGGGTCTGAACGACGAAGGTCCGGCCGCCTGACCACTGGCGGATGCGGCGCGAGAGCGGCAGGGTGGCGCGGCCGGCGGCGATCCAAATGTCGGGCCACGGCGGCGCGATCCCGCTGTCGGCGGTGAGGGCGCCGGGGCGGGCCGGGTTCAGGGAGGCGGGCAGCCGGCCGAGACCCCAGCGCCAGCCGATCCTCTTGATCGTCACCTCGGCGGGCGTGAGGCGCGCGACCGCCTGCGCCAGACCCTCGGCCTGGGCTTCGATGCCGGCGCGGCCGTCGGAGACGGCCCAGATGTTCAGGGGTGGCCGGTGCGGCGCGCCCATGGGGAGCCGGTCAGACCCACTCCACCTTGAGGATCTCGTAGGCCTTCACGCCGCCCGGGGTGTTCACCTCGACCACGTCGCCGGTCTCCTTGCCGATCATGGCGCGCGCGATCGGCGAGGTGATCGACACCTTGCCGCGCTTCACGTCCGCCTCGTGCTCGCCGACGATCTGGTAGCGGGCCTCTTCCTCGGTGTCCTCGTCCACGACCGAGACCGTGGCGCCGAACTTCACCTGGGTGCCCGAGAGCTTCGAGACGTCGATCACCTGGGCGCGGGCCATCTTGTCCTCGATCTCGGCGATCTGGCCTTCGATCCAGCCCTGGCGCTCCTTGGCGGCATGGTACTCGGCGTTCTCGGAGAGATCGCCATGCGCCCGCGCCTCGGCGATGGCGGCGATCACCGCCGGCCGCTCGATGGTCTTCAAACGCTTCAGTTCATCGTCGAGGGCCTGATAGCCCTCGGCGGTCATCGGGACTTTTTCCATAGAGGTGATGACTCGGGTCCGCCCTAAGTGAGTGTCCGTCCTGGGTCCGGCCGCGGGCGCAGGCGTCCGGGGGGAGAGAAACTAGGATTGTGCGGCGCAAAACTCAAGAGCAGCGGTATCGAGGCCTCAATTGTTAGCCGCAGCACCGCGCTCAGGCGCTCTCGCTGATCACCGCCCCTTCCAGTTCTGCGGGTTCCGGCGTCTCGAAGACGCCTTCCACGAAGTCGAACATGTCCGGGGTGACTTCGATGGCGAAGTTCTCGCCGCGGACCACGTTGCGCTCCGCGACCCGCGCCCGGCGCGTCTCGGCCGAGGCGGTGACGTAGTGGAACTGGAGGGGGAGGCCGGTGGCCTCGGCGATCTCGCGGACCCGGGCGCGGTCGGCGCGGCGCATCAGCCCGATGTCGAGGATCACCGACGTGCCGGCGGCCAGCACCCCGGCGGCCGTGGACCAGATCTGCGCCTCGCAGCGGGCGACCCGCTCCACCATCCAGTCGTATTCGATCTTCTCCGGCATGTCGGGGGCGAAGAGGCGGGCCATCCATTCGTCGAGGATGAAGCTCACCGCGCCCTCGCGGCGGGCGAAGGCCTGGGCGTAGGTCGTCTTGCCGGCCCCCGAGGGGCCGAAGATCACGTGAAGGGTGGCGGGCATGGGGCGGCCGTCTAGCGGACCGAGAGGCCCCCGTCGATCACCAGTTCGGCGCCGGTCACATAGCGGCTCTCGTCGGAGGCCAGCCAGAGCACGCCGTTGGCGATGTCCGCAGGGACGCCCTTCACCCCCAGCGGCACGGCCAGCTCGCTCATGGCGTCGAGGTCGGGCGGGGCGTTCACGCCCGGCTGGCCGCCCATGACGGTCGTCCAGATCGGCGTCTCGATGATGCCCGGGTGGACCGAGTTCACCCGGATCCCGTCCTTCGCCGTGGCGCATTCCATGGCCACGGCCTTGGTGAACAGCCGCACGCCGCCCTTGGTGGCGCAGTAGCCGGCCAGGGTCGGGGCGCCCTTGAGGCCCGCCACCGACGACATGTTGATGATCGAGCCGCCGCCGCCTTCGCGCATGGCCGGGATGGCGTGCTTCACGCCCAGGAACACGCCGTCGAGGTTGACGGCCGTCTGCCTGCGCCAGGTTTCGAGCGTCATCTCCAGGATCGAGCCGCCGAGCCCGATGCCGGCGTTGTTCACCAGAATGTCGAGGCGGCCGAAGCGCTGGCGGGTCTCGGCGATGGCGTCGATCCAGGCCTGCTCGTCGGTGACGTCGTGGTGGATGTAGTGCGCCTGCCCGCCGGCCGCGACGATCCCGGCGACGACCTCCTCGCCCAGGTGGTCCTGCAGGTCGGTGACCACCACCGCCGCGCCCTCCTGCGCCAGCCGCTCGGCGCAGCCGCGACCGATGCCGCTCGCGCCCCCGGTGACCAGGGCCACCTTGCCCGCCACACGTCCCGCCATCGCCGCCTCCCTCGCTTTGAAGGCACGATAGCGCCGGCCGCGGGCTGGGGGCCATAGCGACCCTACGGAAGCTTCCGTGCTAGAGCCTGGCCATGGAGATCCTTATCCGGCCCTGCGTCGCGGACGACGCCGCCGCGCTCGCCCTCGTGGGCCAGGCGACGTTCCTGGAAACCTACGCCGGCATGCTGCCGCTGTCGGACATCCTCCACCACTGCCGCCATGAGCACGGGGAGGTGCGCTACGCCGGCTGGCTGGGCAGGCCGGGGTACCGGTTCTGGATCGCCGAGATGGCCGTGGGCGGCGCGCCCGTGGCCTACGCCATGACCTGCCCGCCCGACTTGCCGGTGCAGACCGGGCCCGGCGACGTGGAGCTCAAGCGCATCTACGCCCTGCACCGCTTCCATGGCTCGGGCCTCGGCCCCCGCCTGATGGCGGCGGCGATCGAAGGCGCGCAGGCGGCCGGCGCGTCAAGGCTGCTGCTCGGCGCCAACCGGGACAACGGTCGTGCGCTGGCCTTCTACGCCCGCCGGGGTTTCGTCCAGGTGGGCGAGCGGCGGTTCAAGGTGGGCGCGAACGAGTACGACGACGTCGTCCTCGCCCGCAGCCTCTAGGGGACGGGCGCCGGGCTACTGCAGGTAGCTCGGGGTGTCGCCGTTCATGAGGCCCCAGATCAGGAAGACGCCGAGGATGGCCGCGGCGATGACCATCAGGATGGGGATCAAGGCTTCGGTCTTCTCGGCGATGTGATGGTTCTTGTGGTGGCGAACGTCGCCGTGCTCAGTCGACATGCCAGTATCCTCACAATCTGTCGGGACGGGTGTCCCGATTGACCAGACTGCGGCAGACGCCAAGGACGCCCGATCCGGCTGTCACGAGTGGGCCGCCGGAGCGCGCCCGAGACGCCTGTCTCAGTCAGGCGATGAACGACTGTGCGCCCGGCCCGAACGTCGGTCAACGAACGCCCTGATCAACACGGGGTTGTGAGGAGAGGGACTTCGGGCGGGCAGCCCCTCTCCCGCCGGCGGGAGAGGGGGCGCGCCGTCAGGCGTAGCTCTGCAGGGGACGCACCTCGAGCGGGGCCTCGGCGGTGGCGACGATGGCCTGGGCCGCGGCGAGCGCCCCGGCGGCGGTGGTGAAGTAGGGGATCTTGCCCATCAGCGCGGTGCGGCGGATCTCGAAGCTGTCCACCAGCGACTGCTTGCCCTCGGTGGTGTTGAAGACGAGCTGGACGTCGCCGTTCTTCATGGCGTCGACGATGTGCGGCCGGCCTTCCAGCACCTTCTTCACGTGCTCGACGGCCAGGCCCTGCTCCTTGAGGAAGGTCTCGGTGCCCCCGGTGGCGAGCACGCGGAAGCCGTGCTCGAGCAGCAGGCGGGTGGGCTCGACGATCCAGGGCTTGTCGCTGTCCTTCACCGAGACGAAGACGCAGCCCTTCTTGGGCAGGATGGTGCCCCCCCCCAGCTGGCTCTTGGCGAAGGCCCGGGCGAAGGCGGGGCCGCGGCCCTCGCCGGGACGCACCCAGTCGAGGCCCATGACCTCGCCGGTGGAGCGCATCTCGGGGCCCAGCACCGTGTCCACCCCGGCGAAGCGGGCGAACGGGAAGACCGCCTCCTTGACCGCGATGTGGTCGTAGGGCCGGTCAACCAGGTCGAACTCGGCCAGTCGCTTGCCCGCCATGACCTTGGCGGCGATCGAGGCCAGCGGCCGGCCGATGGTCTTGGCGACGAAGGGCACGGTGCGGCTGGCGCGCGGATTGACCTCGAGGACGTAGATGCGGGGGCTCTCCGACTGCGGCTCCTCGATGGCGAACTGAACGTTCATCAGGCCGCGCACCTGCAGGGCGCGGGCCATCTCGACGGTCTGGCGCTTCAGCTCGGCGATGGTCTCGTCCTTCAGCGAGAAGGGCGGCAGCGAGCAGGCGCTGTCGCCGGAGTGCACCCCGGCCTCCTCGATGTGCTCCATCACGCCGGCGACGAAGACCTGGCCGGCGTCGTCGCAGAGCGCGTCCACGTCCACCTCGGTGGCGCGCGACAGGTACTGGTCGATGAGGACGGGAGAGTCCCCCGAGACCTGGACGGCGGTGCGGATGTAGCGATCCAGCTGCTCGTCGTCGCGGACGATCTCCATGGCCCGGCCGCCCAGCACGTAGGAGGGGCGGATGACCACCGGGTAGCCGACCTTGTGGGCCGCCTCGAAGGCCTCGTCGCGGGAGCGGGCGATGGCGTTCACCGGCTGGGCGATCTCGAGCTTGTGGAGCAGCTGCTGGAAGCGCTCGCGGTCCTCGGCCAGGTCGATGGCGTCGGGCGAGGTGCCGAGGATCGGGATGCCGGCGTCCTCGAGCGGCTTGGCCAGCTTCAGCGGGGTCTGGCCGCCGAACTGGACGATCACGCCCAGGAGCTCGCCCTTCGAGCGCTCGACCTCGATCAGCTCGAGCACGTCCTCGGCGGTCAGCGGCTCGAAGTAGAGGCGGTCGGAGGTGTCGTAGTCGGTGGAGACCGTCTCGGGGTTGCAGTTGACCATGATCGACTCCACGCCGATCTCGTCGAGGGCGAAGGCCGCGTGGCAGCAGCAGTAGTCGAACTCGATCCCCTGGCCGATGCGGTTGGGGCCCATGCCCAGGATCACCGCCTTCTTGCGGTCGGAGGGGTCGCTCTCGCAGTCGGGGACCTGGCCGAGCGCGCCGGTCTCGTAGGTCGAGTACATGTACGGCGTCTCCGCGCGGAACTCGCCGGCGCAGGTGTCGATGCGCTTGAACACCGGCCGCACGTCCAGCGCGCGCCGGGCCTGGCGGACCTCGGCCTCGGTCTGGCCGGTGAGGGCGGCCAGGCGGGCGTCGGAGAAACCCAGGGCCTTCAGGCGGCGGAAGGCGTGCGCCTCGCGCGGCAGGCCATTGGCGCGAACGCGCGCCTCCTCGGCCACCAGGTCCTGCAGCTGGCGCAGGAACCAGGGCTCGTAGGAGCAGGCGGTGTGGATCTCGTCGCAGGTCAGGCCGTGGCGGAAGGCCTGGGCGATCACCCGCAGCCGGTCGGGCGTGGGCGTGCCGAGCGCCCGCAGCACGGCGGCGTGGCCGGTCTCGGGGTCGTCGGCGCCTTCGATGGCGACCTCGTCCAGGCCGGTGAGACCGGTCTCCAGGCCGCGGAGCGCCTTCTGCAGGCTCTCGGCGAAGGTGCGGCCGATGGCCATCACCTCGCCCACCGACTTCATGGAGGTGGTCAGGTAGGGCTCGGACCCCGGGTACTTCTCGAAGGCGAAGCGCGGGATCTTGGTGACCACGTAGTCGATGCTGGGCTCGAACGAGGCCGGGGTGGCCCCGGTGATGTCGTTCATCAGCTCGTCGAGGGTGTAGCCCACGGCCAGGCGGGCGGCGACCTTGGCGATCGGGAAGCCGGTGGCCTTGGACGCGAGCGCCGAGGAGCGGCTGACCCGCGGGTTCATCTCGATGACCACCATGCGGCCGTCGGCGGGGTTCACCGCGAACTGCACGTTGGAGCCGCCGGTCTCGACGCCGATCTCGCGCAGGACGTCGATCGAGGCCTTGCGCATCCGCTGGTATTCCTTGTCGGTCAGCGTCAGCGCGGGCGCGACGGTGATCGAGTCACCGGTGTGCACGCCCATGGGGTCGATGTTCTCGATGGAGCAGACGATGATGCAGTTGTCCGCCCGGTCGCGGACCACCTCCATCTCGTACTCCTTCCAGCCCAGAACGCTCTCCTCGATGAGGACTTCGGTGGTGGGGGAGAGGTCGAGGCCGCGCTCGACGATCTCGCGGAACTCCTCGACGTTGTAGGCGATGCCGCCGCCGGTGCCGGCGAGGGTGAAGGACGGGCGGATGATCGCCGGCAGGCCCACGAAGTCGAGGCCGGCCATCGCCTCTTCCAGGGTATGCGCCACCTGCGACTTGGGGCTCTCCAGGCCGATGGCGTCCATGGCGTCGCGGAATTTCTGCCGGTCCTCGGCCTTG
This sequence comes from Phenylobacterium sp., assembly GCF_036563385.1. Lineage (GTDB taxonomy): Bacteria > Pseudomonadota > Alphaproteobacteria > Caulobacterales > Caulobacteraceae > Phenylobacterium. The sequence goes on along the minus strand of NZ_DATCML010000011.1, from coordinate 221,435 downwards.
TCGATGACCTCGGCGCGGGCGCCGATCATCTCGACGCCGTACTTTTCGAGCACGCCCATGCGCTCGAGGGCGAGCGCGGTGTTGAGCGCGGTCTGGCCGCCCATGGTGGGGAGCAGGGCGTCGGGCCGCTCCTTGGCGATGATCTTCTCGACCATCTCGGGGGTGATCGGCTCGATGTAGGTGGCGTCGGCGACGTTCGGATCGGTCATGATCGTCGCCGGGTTCGAGTTCACCAGGATGATCCGGTAGCCCTCGGCGCGCAGGGCCTTGCAGGCCTGGACGCCCGAGTAGTCGAACTCGCACGCCTGGCCGATGACGATGGGGCCGGCGCCGATGATCAGGATCGAGGAGATGTCGGTGCGTTTGGGCATCTTCTTTTCGCGCGCAAGGGCGGCCGCGCTGCGAGGCGCGCCGACACGGGTTCGGACTGCAGGTTAAGCGCGCGATGTAGAGGCGGCAGCCCGGCTTCGCAAGCGGTGAGAGGGCCGCATGGTACGGATCGCGCGTGGAAGCGCGCGGGAGGGGGTCGGAGGGGACCACTAAGGACACCAAGATCACGAAGGGCGCATAGGGGCACCGTTGTCCCCCTGACTGTCATCCCGGTTTCGGCGCAGCCGAAGACCGGGACCTCTCGACGCGGCGGGTGGAGGTAGGGTGCGGCGGGGACGGTGGCGCGAAGGCGGTGGGGGCGGAGCTGGAGGTCCCGGTCTTCGCGTGCCGCGAAACCGGGATGACAGGTGGGGGGAGCGCGCAGGCGTGATGAGGCGCGGCCTGTGAGGGGGCCCGCCATCTGTGTGGGTCTGTGTGGGTCTGTGGTTGTTCGCGCGACAGCGCGGTTGCTGAGTCGGCTTGGGTGACGGCTTTCGCCGGGATGAGCGGAAAGGGGGCTAGCTGGAGTCCGTGGGTTCGGGCTCGGGCTCCGGGTCCGCGGCCTCTGAGCGGGTGCGGATCTCGTAGAGGAGGTTGGGGTCGAGGCCGATGGTTTCGCAGGCCTCGATGACCATGATGTCGAAGTCGCGGGTCAGGAAGTCGGGCTCGGCCTCGGCGGCGTCGATGAACTCCGTGAGCTTCGTCCAGAAGGGATCGCCGGGCCGCGGGCGCGGGGGCGGCTCCGGCGCGTTCTCGGGTCGCACGAACCAGTCGGGGCCCTCGTCCTCGGACCAGAAGGCCTCGTCGATGCGGCTGCGGAGCGCCCGGCGGCGTTCGGCGCGCTCGGCCTCGCGCTTGCGGACCGCCTCCTGGGCTTCCTTGAGCAGCGCGTAGTCGGCGCTGGCGGCTTCCTTGGCCAGCTCGGCCTTGAAGCGGATGACCTTCATCTCGAGCGCCATGAACAAAAGGAGAACATAGGCATGCGCCGGAGTCAAGAAATATCGGCGCTTGCCCGGGTGGGGGGCGACAGCGAGTAATGGCGAAGGTCAGCTGTCGGAGGTGTCGTTTGTACCGGGGCCGGTTCGGGATCATCGCCGCTGTTCGTCGGGCGCTTGCGCCGGCAGGGCCGCGGCCGTCGGCGGCGGCGCGACCGGCGGCCGTGCGAACCGAGGCGCTCCCGGATCCAGCTGAGCCCGAGACCAATCATGCCCCCGAGCCTGAGCCCGCGGCGGCCGCAGCGGCTGCGCCGCCTGCCCCGGTGGTGGACCATCGGCCCTTCGTCCGGAGCCTCTACCGGCGGCTGATGAAGCGCCACCCGGAGGGCTTCGAGGTGGAGCACTGGGCGGAGGTGACCGCCACGCTGGGCCCGGCGGAGGTGGTGGAGCGGTTCTTCGATTCCGACGAATACGCGGCCAAGCACCGGGTGAACGACCGCTCGGAGTTCCCGCCCGGGCACTACTACTCGCCCGTGGTCGATCCCGACGCCCTGCGCGACGCGGGCTTCACCGTGGAGCGAGAGCTGGACGAGGCCCGTCTGGCCGGGATCGACCTGCGGCCGGAAGCCATGGTCGCGTTCTGGCATCGGAACCTGGAGATGATCCGCCAGGCGCCGTTTCCGGCCCGGGAGACGCCCCCGCGGCGCTACTATGCGGAGAATGACGTCTATTCGTGGGGCGACGCCCTGATCCTGCGGGCCATGCTGCACGAGCATCGGCCGAAGCGGGTGCTGGAGGTGGGGTCGGGCTTCTCCTCGGCCTGCATGCTCGACACCTGCGACGACCTGGGGCTGCCTACTCGGTTCACCTTCGTGGAGCCCTATCCGGACCGGCTTCATTCGCGGCTGACAGACGCCGACCGGGAGCGCTGCCGCATCCTGCCCATTCCGGTGCAGGCGCTGCCACCGCAGCCCTACGAGGCCCTGGAGGCGGGCGACATCCTGTTCATCGACTCGACCCACGTCAGCAAGACCGGCAGCGACGTAAACTTCGAGCTGTTCGAGATCCTGCCCAGGCTGAAGCCGGGCGTGGTGGTCCACTTCCACGACACCTTCTACCCGTTCGAATACCCGGAAAGCTGGATCTTCGAGGCGCGGCGCTCGTGGAACGAGCTGTACATCCTGCGCGCCTTCCTGATGGACAACCCGCGCTACGAAGTCCTGTTCTTCAACGACTATTTCGCCGCCAAACACCCGCGGGAAGCGGCGCTGGCGCCCAGGTTCAAGCTGAACGCCGGCGGCGGGCTGTGGCTCAGGAAGACGGGCTGAGCCTTGGCAGGCTGATCAAAAAAAGTGCTGATTCGGCGAAACTTATTCCCGCCTTAGCCATATTGGACAGGGACGGCCCACGTGTCCTGCGGCCGCCTTCCGGTACGGAGAGCTAGCGTCCATGTCCCTGATCGAGAAGATCCCCACGATGAGCGACGAGGAGGTCGTCAACCTGCTCGCCAACGCCCGTCGCCTGCAGGCGCAGGGGGATGAGAAGCAACAGGCCGCCGCGGCCGAACTGCTGCCGCGCCTGGAAGAAGAGGCCGCCGAGCGCCACGCCGCGCGCCAGCAGCGCATCCAGGCCAAGCGCGCCGCCTCCCGCCGGCCGAAGAAGGCCGCCGCCTGATCGGGCCAGTTCCGGGCGGCCGTTACCGTCAAGCTTAAGTCCAGTCGCGGCCGACTGCATTTGGGTTATTTGTGGCGCGCCTGCGCCACATCTTGCAGATAACGTCGATACCAGAGATGTCGCAGCCTCTTCATTGACTTGACTTGGCTGTGACATCGAGAAACATCGCGGCACAACCATGTGTTGCGAGTTCTTAGGGCGCCACTCACGACGCTGATGAGCTCGTCGTCAGAGGGGCTCCCGAACATGCGATCCGCCAAGACCCGGCTTCTGGCCGGAACCCTGCTGTCCGGCGCCATGGCGCTGGCCTTCGCTGCGCCGGCGCTCGCCCAGACCGCCGCCAATGATGTGGACGAAGTCGTGGTCACCGGCTCGCGCATCGCGCGACCGAACCTCGAGCTGGCCACGCCGGTGACCACGATCACCACCGAGGGCATCCGCAACGCGGGCACCCAGAACCTGGGCGACATCCTGGCCCAGCTGCCGGCGCTGTCCTCGTCGGGCACGGTGCGGGCCAATTCGGACTCCGGCTCGAACCTGGGCGGCCTGAGCTTCCCTGACCTGCGCAACCTGGGCACCGCCCGGACCCTGACCCTGATCAATGGCCAAAGGCACGTGTCGGGCGACGCGGGCGACACCGCGGTCGACCTGAACACGATCCCCGCCGCCCTAGTGGAGCGGGTGGACGTGATCACCGGGGGCGCCTCGGCCATCTACGGCTCGGACGCGGTCACCGGGGTGATCAACATCATCCTGCGCGACGACTTCGAGGGCTTCGAGTTCAACGTCCAGGGCGGCGCGCCGCTGAACGGCAAGTACGGCCAGAACTACTCGGCGTACGCAACCGGCGGGTGGAACTTCGCCGACGGGCGCGGCAACGTCACGCTGACCGCGTTCGGCGACAAGCAGGAGCGGGTGCGCGGGCCCGACATCGAGGGCCTGGCCGACTGGGGCACGATCGAGAACCCTGCCGACACCGGCCCCAACGACGGGATTCCGGACCGGCTTTACCGGCCCTACGTCCAGACCGAGTTCTTCCACCGCTACGGCTCGCTGGCCACCTTGGGCCTGACGCCGGTCAGCGGCTTCAACGCCGCGGGCCAGCCGGTGGCGATCCCGCCCCGCACGGGCGACAACAACCTGTTCTTCGGCTCGTTCGCCGAGCCTTGCGACGTCTGCGACTCCACCGACTTCGGCGTCACTGCGATCCCGCGCCAGACCCGCTGGGGGCTGGCCTCCACCTTCCGCTACCAGGTGACGCCGGCGATCCGCTTCCGGGGCGACGTGAAGTACGTCCAGACCAAGACGCTGGACACCTTCAGCCCGTCCTTCACCATCCTCGAGTACGAGCTGGACCCCGACAACGCCTTCATCACGCCGGCCATCCAAGCGGTGCTGAACCAGTACCCCAACCAGGGCTTCCTGCTCAGCCGGCTGAACTACGACATCGGAGGGCGCAACGACGACACCGACCGTCGCACCTTCCGCACCGTGCTGCAGCTGGACGGCGACTTCGACGCCGGCTTCTCGGACCTGCGTTGGGACCTGACGTACAATTTCGGGCGGACGCGCAACAAGTTCCACGGCACCAACGGCCTGATCCCGGGCAACTTCAACTCGGCGATCGACGCGGTGCGCGATCCGGCCACCGGGCAGATCCGCTGCCGACGCGACGTACCCAGCACCTGGTATGAGGGCTATTCGCCGATCCCGTCCGACCAGCTGACGAACGAGACCTGCGTGCCGTTCAACCTGTTCGGGGAGCAGAACAGCCGCGAGGCCATCGAGTACGTCACCTTCGAGGCCGACCGGAAGCACACCATCACCCAGCAGGTGGCCACCGCCACGGTGGCCTTCGACAGCCAGCGGTTCTTCAATCTGCCGGGCGGCGCCGTGGAGATCGCCGGCGGGGTGGAATGGCGCCGCGAGCAGAGCCGCAACATCAACGACCCGTTCGTCCAGACGGGCATCACCGAGACGGCCGCGCAGCCGAACGCAACCGGCGGGTTCGAGGTGAAGGAGGCCTTCCTGGAGGTGGAGGCGCCGATCCTGCGCGACGCCCCGTTCGCCCGGGAGCTGACGCTGAACGCCGCCATCCGCGGAGCCGACTACAGCCACGCCGGCAAGGCCACGGCCTATATGGTGCGCGGCGCCTGGGCGCCGGTGTCCGACATCACGCTGCGCGGCACCTATTCCAAGGCCACCCGCGCGCCGAACATCACCGAGGCCTTCCTGCCGGCGACGCCGGGTTTCAACGGCATCTTCGACCCCTGCGAGGCGGGCTCGCTGGGCGAGGACCCGGACCGGCCGGCCAACTGCGCGGCGCTGGGCGTGACGTTCGAGGACGCCACGGACAACCAGTTCCCGGGCGTCACCAGCGGCAACGCGGACCTGGAGTCGGAGCGGGCGGAGACCTACACCGTGGGCTTCATCCTGCGCCCGCGGTTCGCACCCGACCTGTCGGTGACGGTCGACTACTACAATATCAAGATCAAGGACGCGATCAGCTTCCTGGATCCTCAGGACGCCGCCGACAAGTGCGTGGATGGTCCTGAACTGGCGGTCGAATACTGCAACCTGATCGTCCGGGATCCGACCACGCGGCAGATCACCTCCTACCGCTCCACCTACCTGAACCAGGCCTCGCTGGAGACGGCCGGCTGGGACATCCAGGCGACCTACGGGCGGGACATCGCGAACTGGACGGCCGGCCTGGGCCCGCTGGCCAGGCTCGACGGGCGGGTGAACCTGTCGCTGAACGCCAACTACATCGAGAAGCTTCGCCAGTTCGCGTTCCAGGACTTCCCCGACACCGTCGACCGGGAGGAAGGCGAGATCGGCGACCCGCGCTGGTCGTTCATCTCGAGCGTGAGCTACGTGCAGGGGCCGCTGACGCTGACCTGGGAGAGCCAGTTCATCGACAAGGTCCGCCGCAACAAGGACCTGGCGCTGGAGCGGACCGACCGGCCCTACGTCGAGAGCGTCTGGTACCACGACCTGATCGCCCGCTACCGCGTCGACCTGTTCGGTTCGCAGGGCAGCGAGGTGTTCGTGGGCGTGAACAACATCTTCGGCAAGACCATCCCCGTGGGCCTGACCGGCAACAACGTGGTCCCGGGCGACGCCTCGTACGACATCTTCGGCCGCTGGCTGTTCGCGGGCGTGCGCGCCCGCTTCTAGGCGACAGCGCGCCGTCGAGGCTTGGCTGTGGAGGGGGCGTGGCGCATCCTGCCGGGATGCGCCACGCCCTCTTCGTTTCCGCCCTGCTCGCGACGCCTGCAGTGGCGGCCGCCCAGCCGGCTCCGCCGATCGCCACGATCACCGAGACCCTGTCCGGCCAGCCGATCAGCGCCCCGGCGGGGCGCCTGACGGTGACGATCTCCGAGACCCGGCTCGCGCCCGGCGGGACGCTGCCCGTGCACAAGCATCCCTATGCGCGGATCGTGCAGGTGCTGGAGGGGCGGCTGCGGGTGGCGAACCTCGACACCGGCCAGGCCCGCGAAGTGGCGGCAGGGGACTGGCTCGTCGACGCCATCGACCAGTGGCACGAGGCGGCGGTGGTGGGCGACGCGCCGGTCCGGCTGCTGGTGATCGACCAGGCGCCGCCGGGCGCGGCGGTGACGGTGCTGCGCGCGCCCTGAGCGCGGGCGAGGCGGCTTGGCGGGGCGGCGGCCCCGTGCTGAAACGGCGGCCATGAGCAAGCTCCAGCTGACCCGCCGTGCGCTGACCGCCGCCGGCTTCGCCCTTCTGGCCACGCCGGCCGCGGCAGCCACGGCCGCGGACGCCCGGTTCGCGAGGCTGGCGGCCCGCTACATCGACGAGCTGGCGCGTGGCGGTCCGATCGCGGCGACAACCCTGGGCGACCACCGGTTCGATGACCAGATTGACGACCTGTCGGCGGCGGGGCGGGCGAGGCGGCGGGCGGCCACGCAGGCGCTGCTTCGCGAGGCCGAGGCGCTCAGGGCGGGCGAGCTGTCGCGCGAGAACCAGGTGGACCTGGCGCTGCTGAAGAACCAGCTGCGCTACGAGCTCTGGAGCGACGCGGTGCTGCAGCCGTGGGCGTGGGACCCGCTGACCTATTCGGGCGCGGCGGGGAGCGCGCTCTACGGCCTCATGGCCCGCGAGTTCGCGCCGCGGCCGCAGCGGCTGCGCTCGGCCATCGCGCGGATGGAGAAGCTGCCCGGCCTGTTCGCTCAGGCGCGGGCGGAACTCGCGCCGGCGCGCGTGCCGCTGATCCACGCCGAGACCTATGCACGCCAGCATCCGGGCGTGCTGTCGATCGTCGATACGATGATCGGCAATGACCTGGCGGGGCTGACCCCGGCCGAGCAGGCGCGGTTCAAGGCGGCGGAGGCCGGGCTGCGCACGGCGGTGGCGGAGCACCAGACCTGGATCGACCGGACGCTGGTCCCGCAGGCCAAGGGCGACTTCCGGCTGGGGGCCAAGCTCTACGACCAGAAGCTGGCGTTCGCCCTGATGTCGCCGATGTCGCGCGCCGAGATCCGGACGGCGGCGGAGGCGGCCCTGAAGGCCGCGCGGGCCGAGATGTTCCAGCTGTCCAGGCAGATCCTGGGCGACAAGGCGCCGGCCGGGGGCGAGCAGGCGGTGATCGAGGCGGCGCTGGAGCTGTCCTACCGCGACCACGCGCCCCGCGAGGGGATCGTCGACCAGGCGCGCGGCTCCATCGACCAGGCCACGCGCTTCGTGCGGGAGAAGGACCTGATCACCCTGCCGGACGCGCCCGTGGACATCATCCTGATGCCGGAGTTCCAGCAGGGCGTGGCGGTGGCCTACTGCGACAGCCCAGGCCCGCTGGAGCGTCACCTGAAGACCTTCTACGCCATCTCGCCGATCCCCAAGGACTGGAGCGAGGAGCGGGCCGAGAGCTTCCTGCGGGAATACAACCGCCGCATGGTCCACGAGCTGAACATCCACGAGGCCATGCCGGGCCACTTCGTGCAGATCTGGCACTCGAACCGCCACCCCTCGACGCTGCGGGCGGTGCTGGGGTCCGGGCCGTTCGTGGAGGGCTGGGGGGTCTATGCCGAGGACCTGATGGCCACCCAGGGCTACCTGGCCGACGACCCGCTGTTCCGGCTGACCCAGCTGAAGATGCGGGTGCGCTCGATCACCAACGCCATCCTCGACCAGATGGTGCACGTGGACGGGGCCGGCGAGGCCGAGGTGATGAAGTTCCTGACCGTCACCGCCTTCCAGCAGGAGCGCGAGGCGGCGGGCAAGTGGACGCGGGCGCGGGTCAGCTCGGCGCAGCTGCCGAGCTATTTCGTGGGCGTCGCCGAGCACGACGCGCTGAAGGCCGAGGCCGAGCGGCGGGCGGGCGCCGGGTTCAACCTCAAGCGCTACCACGACCAGGTGCTGAGCTACGGCTCGCCGCCGGTGCGCTACGCCCGGGCCCTGATGTTCAACGAGCCCATCGCCGAGGCTTAAAGGGGGACAGCCGACGACGGCGGTTCGGCGAAGGCCTGCTGGATGTCGACCACGAACCACACGAACCACACGAACGGCGCGGCGCTGAGCTGCGCGATCAGGCGAAGCTGCATGAGCTGATCGCCCGCCTATCGGCGGGCAAGCACGACCAAGGCGCGGCGTGCGACGTCCCGTTCGTGTGGTTCGTGTGGTTCGTGGTCGATTGCGGCGGGCCGGCTTGCGCCGCCGAGGGGTCAGGCCTTCGCGGCGTCCATGTTCTGGGCGAAGCGTTCGAAGAGGTAGAGGCTGTCGGTGGGGCCGGGGGAGGCCTCGGGGTGGTGCTGGACGCTGAACACCGGGCGGTCCTTCAGCGCGATGCCGGCGTTGGTGCCGTCGAACAGGCTGACGTGGGTCTCGACCACGGGCTCGGGCAGGGTCTCGCGGTCGACGGTGAAGCCGTGGTTCATGGAGACGATCTCCACCTTGCCGGTGGTGAGGTCCTTCACCGGGTGGTTCGCCCCGTGGTGGCCCTGATCCATCTTCACCGTCTGGGCGCCCAGCGCCAGGGACAGCATCTGGTGGCCGAGGCAGATGCCGAACACCGGGGTGCCGCTGTCGACGATCTTGCGGATCTCGGGCACCGCGTAGGCGCCGGTGGCGGCCGGGTCGCCCGGGCCGTTGGAGAGCAGCACGCCGTCGGGATTGCGGGCCAGGATCGACTCCGCGCTGGTGTCGGCCGGCACCACGGTGATCCGCGCGCCCACCGAGCTCAGCGCCCGCAGGATGTTGCGCTTCACGCCGTAGTCGATGACCACCACGTCGTACTTGGGATCAGTCGGCGGCTTGGCGTAGCCGTCGCCCCAGCTCCACAGGCCCTCCTCATAGGTGAAGGGCTGCAGGCAGGTGGCTTCCTTGGCGAGGTCGAGGCCGACCAGGCCGTTCCAGGCGCGCGCCCGCTCGACCAGGGCGTCGAGGTCGAAGAGGCCGGTGGGGCTGTGGGCGATGACGCCGTGCGGCATGCCCGTCTCGCGAATCTTGCGGGTGAGCGCGCGGGTGTCGACCCCGGCCAGGCCCACCACGCCGCGGCGGCTCATCCAGGTGTCGAGGTCGGTGTCGGCGCGCCAGTTGGCCGGACGGGTGGGGATGTCGCGGAAGATCGCGCCGCGGGCGGCGGTCTCGGCCGCGCCCGACATCTGCTCGATGTCCTCGACGTTCGTGCCCACGTTGCCCACGTGCGGGAAGGTGAAGGCGACGATCTGGGCCATGTAGGAAGGATCGGTGAGGATCTCCTGGTAGCCGGTCATGGCGGTGTTGAAGCACACCTCGCCGACCGCTTCGCCCACGGCGCCGACGCCGATCCCCTGGAGGATGGTCCCGTCGGCGAGGGCGAGCACGCCGGTGGCGCCGGGCAGCAGGTCACGGCTCATGGGCGTGTGGCTCCTTGGGATCGGGGGACGCGGCGGGCGAGGTCCCGCGCAAACGGTCGCGTAGGTAGTGAGTCCCGGAGGTGCGGTCAATGCGGGGTGACCGCGCTTTGCGCCAGCGCTATGCGATAGCGCGTCTGCCACGGAGGGTAAGGGACATGACCGCCGGCCATATCGATCCGGACCGCGAGGCCTGGGAGGCCTTCAAGGGCCTGCCGCGGGACCAGCCGATCCACATGCTGAACCTGATCCGGCTGAAGCCGAAGGCCGAGTACCCGGACGGGCACCCGGACCACGGCAAGGACCTCACCGGGCTCGACGCCTACCGCGCCTACGGCCGGACCACGGCGGCGATCTTCAAGCGCCTGGGCGGGCGGCAGGTCTGGGCCGGCAAGCCGCAGGTGATGCTGACCGGGCCGCAGTCCGAGGCCTGGGACCTGGCCTTCATCGCCGAGTACCCGAACGCCGAGGCGTTCATCGCCATGGTGCGCGATCCGGAGTACCGCGAGCACGTGCAGCACCGGACCGCCGCGGTGGCGGACTCGCGGCTGCTGCGGCTTTCGCCGGTGCAACCGGGCGAGGGCTTCGGCGAGTAGGCGCAAAACGAGGGAAGCTCGTCCTTTCGGCCGGCGCGGGGCGAGGGCATGCTCAAGGCCATGCTCCAGATGCGACCCAACTGCGAATGCTGCGACCGCGACCTCCCCCCGGAGGCGCCGGCGCGCATCTGCAGCTTCGAATGCACCTTCTGCCCGGACTGCGCCGAGGGCCGGTTCGGCGGGGCCTGCCCGAACTGCGGCGGGGAGCTGGCGGCCCGGCCGGTGCGGGCGTCGCGCCTGCTGGCCAAGTATCCGCCCTCGGCGGAGCGGGTGCTGAAGCCTCACGCACCCTGCGCGGCCTAGGGAAGAACCACGGAAGGCGCGGAAGACGCGGACCGGGCTCAGGCGGCGCGCCTCGGTGTGGTCCGTGTAATCCGTGGTTCCTTCTGCTAAGCGCGCGGCATGCGCATCACCACGGTCGGCCTCGATGCCGACGACACGCTCTGGCACAACGAGACGCTGTTCCGGCTGACCCAGGACCGCTTCCGGGAGCTGATGGCCGATGTGGCCGCGCCGGCAGTGCTGGACGCCCGGCTGGCGGAGATCGAGAAGCGGAACCTGCGGCTCTACGGCTACGGGGTGAAGGGCTTCACGCTCTCCATGCTGGAGACGGTGATGGAGCTCACCGGCGGCGAGCCGCCCGGGCGGATCATCGCCGACATCCTGGCCGCGGGGCGCGAGATGCTGAGCGAGCCGGTGGAGCCGCTGCCCGGGGTGGACCAGGCGCTGGCCGAGCTCTCCGGGCGCTACCGCCTGGTGCTGATCACCAAGGGCGACCTGCTGCACCAGGAGCAGAAGCTGGCCGCGTCGGGCCTGGGAGACCTGTTCGCCGCCGTGGAGATCGTCTCCGAGAAGGACGCGGCCACCTACGAGCGGGTGTTCGCGCGGCACGGCACCGGGGCGGCGGAGGCGGTGATGTGCGGCAACTCGGTGCGCTCGGACATCCTGCCCGCCCTCGAGGCCGGGGCGTACGCCGCCCACGTGCCCTATCCGCTGACCTGGGCGCACGAGATGGCCGACGCGCCGGTGGGCCATCCGCGCTTCGTGGAGCTGGAGTCCATCCGGCAGCTGCCGGGCTGGATCGCGGGGCTGCAGGGGTAGGGAACCACGGAATACACGGACGACACGGAAGGGCGTCTCGGGCGCCGCGAGCGCCCGAAGTCGCTGGCTGATCCTGCGCGCCGAGAGCGCGCGAATCCTTGGCGCGATTTCGGGCCAGTCGCCGGCGCTTCCGTGTCGTCCGTGTTTTCCGTGGTTCTATCTATGTCACAAGCCTGAGCGCTGCCGCGTCCTTGTGCCGAGACGGCTCAGGAGGGCGGCATGGGGCGGGTGATTGCGGGCGGGCTGGCGGGGGTGTTCGGGCTGAACGCCCTGGCCATGCTGTTCGCGGGGTACTGGTGGTACGGGCAGGTTCCGGGCGTGCCGCAGACCGGGCCCTACAATCCGCACTTCGTCATGGACATCGGGGCGGCCTACCTGGTCGCGGCGGCGGGGCTGGGCTGGTTCGCGTGGCGGCCGGGGCAGGGGTGGCCGGCGGCGGCCATGGCGGCCGGCTTCCTGGCGCTGCATGCCGCCGTGCACGTCTATGACGCCACCTGCGGGACGACGCCGCTGTCCGATGTGCTGCGCGATCTCGCCGGCGTCTACCTGCCCGCGCTGCTGGCGCTGGCGATCACCCTCATCCCCCGAAAGGAGACCGTGTGATGCTGCGAAGGATCCTGTCGCGCCAGGTGGACGCGTTCGAAAAGGCGTGGGGCTATGACGCGAGCTACATGCGCTTCCTGCTGCAGGCCTCGCCGGCGAGCTTCCTGAAGTTCGGCTTCGTGACCCGCATGGTGGACCGCCGGGCGGCGCCGGCCGAGGCGCTGGCGGCGGCCGGGATCGTGGGGACGCTGCACGAGGACTGCGGGCCCTGCACCCAGATCAGCGTCGACATCGCCGCGGCCGAGGGCGCCCGGCCGCACGTGCTGCGGGCCATCCTGGCGGGCGACGAGGCGGCCATGGGCGAGGACGCGCGGCTGGCCTGGCGCTTCGCCCGAGCGAGCCTGGCCAGGGACCTGGAGGCCGTGGAGCCGCTGCGCGAGGAGGTGGTCCGGCGCTGGGGCGACCGGGGGTTGGCCGCTGTGAGCCTGGCGCTCACCACCGCGCGCATGTACCCGACCCTGAAATACGCCCTGGGCTACGGTAAGGCGTGCTCGAAGGTGGTGGTGGACGGGGTGGCCGCGCCGATCGCGCCGCTCGCCAAGGCGGCGTAGGGTGACGCTCATGGAGGCCACGCTCGCTCCGCTCACCGACGCCTTCGAGGCGAACCGGCCGCGGCTGAAGCGGCTGGCTTATCGCATGCTGGGCTCGGTGGCCGAGGCCGAGGATGCGGTGCAGGACGCCTGGATGCGGTGGACGCGGGCGGGCGAGGGGGTGAACGACCCCGCCGCCTGGCTGGTGCGCACCACCACGCGGCTGTGCATCGACCGGCTGCGCGCCGCCAAGGCCGAGCGGGCCGCCTACAAGGGCCCCTGGCTGCCCGAGCCGCTGATCGAGCCCCTGACGCCGGACCCCGTTGAGCGGGCCGAGGACGTCTCGGTGGCCTTCCTGCTGGCGCTGGAGCGGCTGTCGCCGCTGGAGCGGGCCGTGTTCCTGCTGCACGACGTCTTCGACGAGGACTATGCCGCCGTGGCCGAGGCGCTCGGGCGGACAGAGGCCGCGGTGCGCCAGCTGGCCAGCCGGGCCCGCGAGCACGTGCGCCAGGCCCGGCCCCGCTTCGAGGTCGACCAGGCCAAGGCCCTGCAGCTGGCCCAGGCCTTCGTGGCCGCCGCCGCCGGGCAGGACTTCAAGAGCCTGGCCAACCTGCTCGCCCAGGACGCGGTGATGGTCACCGACGGCGGCGGCAAGCGGAAGGCGGCGCTCAGGGTCATGGCCGGCCGCGACGACATCATCCGCCTGCTGGAGGGCATAGCCTGGCGCACCGGCGGCCTGCCGGGCGTGGAGCGGTTCGAGCTGGTGCGGGTGAACGGCCTGCCGGGCATGGTGCTGCACCTCTCGGACGGCCCCGAGACCCTGGCCTTCGAGCCGGGCGAGGACGGGCTGATTGCGGCGGTCTACGCGGTGCGCAACCCCGAAAAGCTGGCGCACCTGGCCGGCTAGGGCGCTTCGGCCGCCGCCTCAGATCGCAAAACGGATCGGGATACGCACCTTGCCGCCGGAGACCGGGCGACCGTCGCGGGTCATCGGGCGCATCCGGAACTTGTCGGTCAGCTTGAGCGCCGCCTCGCCGAAGCCAAAGCCCGCGGGCGTCTCTTCGATGACCGTGCAGCCCGTCAGCGCGCCTTGCGCCGTCACGCCACATTCGAGGATGGCGCGGCCGCCGACTTCCGCCCGGTTGGCGGGCTCCGGGTAGACCTTCATCATCTCCTCGAACGTCGGCCGCTGCTGCCAATCCGGCATGGTGATCACCGAAATCCTGGCGCCTGGCGGCAACGGCGGCGGGCGACCCTGGGCGGCCGCGGAGGCTGCCGTGAGACCAAGCACGGCGGTGACGGTCAACAGGACGCGTTTCGGGTTGGGCATAGGCGCTCCGTCGAGGTTCGCCGTAGAACGCCGTTTGCCGATGGAAGCTCCACCGCAGAGGGTTACGAGAGTGCGTTCGGCGACGGCCGGCGACCGAAGCCCATGTCGCGCGGATCGCCGCGCGTCCGGCGTTCCGGACGGCGGAGGCTGGAGCCCGCTTCAATCGCGCAGCCGGGCTCCTGGCTCCGGGGGCAGCGGCCGGCTCGCAGAGCCGGCCGTCGAGCCTAGCCGAGGGCCCAGCCGCTTTCGAAGCCGCTCGCGTTGGCGAAGGCTCGCAGCTGGTGCGCCGAACCGGCTTCCGTGAGTTCGCCGCTGGCGACCGGAAGGACGAGCTTGTAGCCGGCCGTCCCGTCGACTTCGCCCGGGGTGCCGGCGCCCGCGCCGGCCCCCACCGTCATGCCGTGCAGGACGATCTCGCGCAGCGCCAGCATTGGATCGGCGCCGAGCATGTCGCGCGGCAGTTGGTAGCTTTCGACGAACATGATCTCGCCGCCCGGCGCGGTGGGGAACCCCTCCAGCCCGCTTTCGTGGGAGTGGCCGTTCTCCATACCGCTGCCGTTGTCGTGGACGGTGGTGAGGTTCAACAGCACCGGACCGTAGGCCGGCACCCCTTCAGCGAGCTCGATGAACCCGTCCCTGTCGCTGTCGAGGGCCCGCGTCGGGGTCATAGCGTCCTGGCCGTCGAGGAAGCCGTGGATATGCTGGACGTGCGGCTGATCCGGCTCGAGGCCGCGTGCAGAGATCGCCACCGTGATGGTGTCGGTCTCGTCGTCGAAGGCAACGATCGCCCCGCCCTGCACGCCGGAGCCGTTCAGGGCGGTGAACCGGGTGAAGTAGAAACTGTCAGCCGCCAGGAAGTCGTCTTCGCCGGTCAGTCGGAACGCGAGCTCGCGCTGGTCGTCGAGCCTCGCCTCATGGCGTCGTTCTTCCGCGCGGTCCCGGGCCTCTTCCGCACGCGCCTGGCCCTCCGCTCTCGCCTCAGCGCCCCGGGCCTGACCGGCCTCTCGGGCCGCCTCCGCCTTCGCCTGAGCCTCTTCGCGGGCCGCCGCGCCGCGGTCCTGGTGAATGTTTGCTGCCGATCTGGCCATCTGTGGTCTCCTTACTGAGCCCCACAACCCGACCTCACCCCCAATCTGTTCGGCGCACCGTTCCGTGATGGTGGTGACGCTTCGTTCAAGAGAGGGCAGTGTGCGAGTGCAGCATTCGCGCTGCGCTGCAGCAACGATCAAGGGCCCGGCGCGTTGAACAAGCTCACCTACAAGGAGACGGCTGATGCCCCGCGCCAAGGACACCACCCCGGCTGACGCCATGCCGGAGATCGAGAACGGCTTCGCGGCTCTGGAAGCCAAGGTGGAGGAGATGCAGGTGGAAGCCGCCATCGAGGCGGAGCTGAACGCCGAAGACGCCGCCGCGGCGGCGTCCACGATCGCGCTCGAGGAGATCCCGCAGGCGCGCCTCGTCGCCCCCGAACCTGAGGCGCCTGCCGCGGCCGAGACGCCGACCGCCGCGCCCGCCGCCGAGGCTCTGGCGGCCCCCGGCCCGACGGCAGCCGTGCAGGCCATGCTCGCGGCCCTGCAGGACTGCGCGCAGTCCACCTACCGCTTCCAGGCCGACAGCCTGGCGAGCTTCGCCCAGGTGCGCGGCCCGCACGACCTGCTGGCCGCGCAGGTGGCCTACAGCCAGCGCGCCGTCAGCCTGTGCAGGGAGAACCTGGCGCGGACGATGCAGGCGCTTCCGGTGTTCGCGACCCGGTGAGGTGACCCGCGCCCCCGCGCGGTGCATCGGCCTCTATCGCACGGCCGTCGACAGCCGGGCCAGCCGTTCGCGCCGGGCGGCGTAGCGGTCGCCGAGCGCCGGGGTCGTGAGGAAGGCGGCGAGGATCTGTTCCGCGGCGGCCGCGTCGGTGACGTCGGCGCCGAGGACCAGCATGTTGGCGTCGCCGTGCTGGCGGGCGGGAACGCTCTCCTCGACGGTGTGGAGGAGCGTGGCGCGAATGAAGGGGAAGCGGTTGGCGGTGATGGCCATCATCTGGCCGCTGCCGCAGATGCCGACGGCGAAATCCGAACGGCCGGCCTCGAGCTCGGCGACCAGGCGCAGCGCGTAGTCCAGGGCGTCGACGCGTTCGTCGGCGCTATCGGTCCCGCAGTCGCGTACGGCGTAGCCGGCCGCTTCGAGCCATGCGCCGAGGCGGGCCTTGAGGGCGACGCCGCGATGGTCGGCGGCGAGGGCGATCGGCTTGTCGGTCAGACTTGCGGCCATGCGGCGGCCTACCGCGAGGTGGGCGCGGGGGCAACCGGCCGGCCCAGCACACGTGCAGGCGGGCGCCGCGCCCGCCGGGTGAGGTATGCTGCGCGCACGGCCGGGCGGGAACAGGGGCTGTGAGATGGGCGAGCTGATCATCTGGACATACGACTGGGTTCCGGAAGGGCCGCGCGGCTTCGTGCGGGACCTGCGGCTGAGGTGGGCGTGCGAGGAGGCCGGCCTGGCCTACGAGGTGCGCACGGTCCCGTTCGAGGGACGTGGCGCCGATCACTTTGCACGCCAGCCGTTCGGCCAGGTTCCGTTCCTGAGCGACGGGCCGCTGGAGATCTTCGAGAGCGGGGCAGGGCTGCTGCACCTGGCGCGCAAGAGCGAGGCCCTGATGCCGCGCGATCCCGCCGGCGAGGCGGAAACCCTGCAGTGGACGATCGCGGCGCTGAACTCGATCGAGATGGTGTCGGTGCCGTGGTGGTTCCTGAAGATCAGCGGCGAGCCGGACAACAAGCTCACCGGCTGGCTGGGCCAGCGCCTGGACCATGTGGAAGCGGTGCTGCGCGAGCGCGAATGGCTGGCGGCCGGGCGCTTCACCGTGGCGGACCTGCTGATGGCCGACGTGCTGCGCGTGCCGGACGTCCGCGCCTTTGGCGAGCGGCCGGCGAGCGAGGCCTATGTGGCGCGGATCACCGCGCGGCCGGCGTTCCGGAAAGCGCGGGCGGAGCAGGTGGCGGGGTTCGACGCGGCGGATGCGGCGCGGGCGGGGTAGGGGCGGGTAGCCGAACGTCAGCTGACGACCCGCAGCGGCCTCTTACCTCCCCCGCGGAGCGGCGGGAGGGGGACCGCCCGCCGACGCCCGCGCCAGCGGGCGGAAGAGCGGGGGGTGGAGGGGGCGAGCCTCAGGCTGAGCGTACGGGCGTGGTGGCAGGCGCGGCGCGTGGGGCTTGCCCCCTCCACCCCCGGCTCTTCGGCTTCGCCTCGGCCGGCGGTCCCCCTCCCGCCATCGCTGCCGCGATGGGGGAGGTAGGATCCAGAGATGTTCGCTGCGCCGCCGCGACTTTCCGCCCGGGAGTTTGCTAAAAGGCCCGGGTGCGCTTCGACGAACGCTTCCTCGACGAGATCAAGTCCCGCCTTCGGCCGTCCGATGTGATCGGCAAGACGGTGAAGCTGCGCAAGCAGGGGCGGGAGTACGTCGGGCTGTCACCGTTCACCAAGGAGAAGACGCCGTCGTTCTACGTGAACGACGACAAGGGCCAGTTCTTCGACTTCTCGTCGGGCAAGTCGGGCGACCTGATCACCTTCCTGCAGGAGACCGAGCGGCTGACCTTCACCGAGGCGGTGGAGCGTCTGGCGGCCGAGGCGGGGCTGGTGTTGCCGGTGGCGGATCCCCAGACCGCGGCGGTGGAGAAGAAGCGCCAGGGGCTTTCGGACTGGCTGGAGCTGGCCGCCCAGTGGTTTGAGGCGGAGCTGCGGCGTCCCGCTGGGCGTGACGCGCGGGCCTATCTGGAGAAGCGCGGCCTGCCGGAGACGGAGTGGTCCAGGTTCCGGCTGGGGTTCTCGCCCTCGGGCCGCACGGCGCTGAAGGACTACCTGATCGCCAAGGGGGCCCGGCCGGCGGAGCTGGTGGAGGCGGGGCTGCTCATCGCGCCGGAGGACGGCGGGGCCCCGTATGACCGGTTTCGGGACAGGATCATCTTCCCGATTGCGGACGGGCGGGGGCGGATTGTCTCGTTCGGCGGCCGGGCGATGGATCCGCAGGCCCGCGCCAAGTACCTGAACGGACCCGAGACCAGCGTCTTCCACAAGGGCGCCAACCTCTACGGCCTGCACGAGGCGCGGAAGATCCTGGCGGCCGCGCCGAGCGGCGAGCACCCGCCGCTGCTGGTGGTGGAAGGCTACATGGACGTGATCGCCTGCCAGCGGGCGGGGATCCCCGCGGTGGCCCCCATGGGCACGGCGCTGGGCGAGGACCAGATGGAGCTGCTCTGGCGCCACCACCCGGAGCCGACCCTGTGCTTCGACGGCGACCGGGCCGGTAGGCAGGCGGCGGCGCGCTCAATGGACCGGGCGCTGCCGCTGCTGAAGCCGGGCAAGAGCTTCAAGTTCGCCATCGTGGAAGGCGGCAAGGACCCGGACGAGGTGCTGCGCGAGCAGGGGCCGGCGGCGCTGAAGGCTCAGGTGGCCGAGACCACGCCCTTCGTCGAGGCCCTGTTCGTGCGCGAGCGGGACCTGGAGCCGCTGGACACGCCGGAACGGCGGGCGGGGTTCAAGGCCAGGCTGCGGCAGGCGGCTCAGGCGATCGCCGACAAGGACCTGCAGCAGGCCTATCGCGACGCCCTGCTGGAGAAGTACGACGCCCTGTTCGCCAAGCCGCCACGCGACGGCGGCGGCGGCGGGGACGGGGGGCGCGAATGGCCGCGCGAGGGAAGGCGGCCCTGGCGGCCGGGGGGCCGCGAGCAGGTCCCGCTCGCCCCCACGCCGGAAGGCAAGGCTGCGGCGAAACGTCTCGCCGAGCGGATCGAGGCCGTGCCGGCCGCCCTGGCCCGCTTCGCCATCGAGGAGCCGACGGTCCTCGACGACCACCTGGAGGACGCCTTCACGGCCGGTGGGTTCGGAAATCCCGCCCTGGCCAAATTGACAAAGGAAATCATCCGGCTGCGACTCGAGTCGGACCACCTTGACTCCCACGCCGTGCAACGCCATCTGGCGGCGTGCGGATTTAGCGCGCTGTTGACAGACATCGATCGGGCCGCTGCGACTTCGGGCGCGCCCATACTCAAAGATGATGTCTCCCTCGATGCGCGGAGATCCCAGTGGTCGCGTGGCTTCGCCGCCCTGGCACGGGCGGCGGCGCTGGATGACGCCATCGGGGCTGCGAAGGGAAACCTCCGCGGGCGAGCCGACATGGCGGCGTTCGAGCGTCTCAAAGGAGAGCGCGACGCACTGAAGCGCGCCATCAGAACGGGAACGATTTGGACGGAAGACGGGTCGTAAGGTCGCACGCGACTTCACGGACCGACCGCCAAGACCATTTTTCGGCCCGCGCCTTGCAGGCGGCGCGGCAGCCGATTTCGGAGATTTAGATGAGCACCAATACGGCCGAAGCGGAAACGCCCGAAACGACTGGCGGAGACGGCCCGCTGCTCGACCTGACGGACGCCGCGGTCAAGAAGTTCATCAAGCAGGCCAAGGCCCGCGGCTACGTCACCATGGACGAGCTGAACAAGGTGCTCCCGTCCGAGGAGGTCACCTCCGAGGCGATCGAGGACACGCTGGCGATGCTGTCCGAGATGGGCGTCAACGTCGTCGAGGCGGAAGAGGACGCCGAGGGCGGCGAGGTGGCGGTCCGCGAGGAAAGCGCGGTGGTGGAGACGGCCAAGGAGCCGGCCTACGACCGCACCGACGATCCCGTTCGCATGTACCTGCGCGAGATGGGCTCGGTCGAGCTGCTGAGCCGCGAGGGCGAAATCGCCATCGCCAAGCGCATCGAGGCCGGCCGCGACACCATGATCCGCGGGCTGTGCGAGTCCGCGCTGACCTTCGAAGCCATCATGGTGTGGCGCGAGGAGCTGGGTTCGGGCCGCATCCTGCTCCGGGAGGTGATCGACCTCGAGCAGACCTACGGCGGCCAGAACGCCGGCGCCGACGCCCTGCCGGCCGAGGCGCAGGCCGACGGCGAGGAAGAGGAAGCCGACGAGGCCGCCGAAGCCGGGTCCGCCGAAGGCGAGAGCGACGACGACTTCGACGACGGCGCGGGCCCGACCATCAGCGCCATGGAAGCCGAGCTGCGCGAAGGCGTGATGGCCACCCTGGACGCCATCGCCGCCGAGTTCGAGAGCTTCCGCCTGCTGCAGGAGAAGCTGGTCAACGCCCGCCTGAAGGGCGAGGACCTGTCGGACGCCGACCGCAAGGCCTACCAGGCGGCGACGACCACCATCGTCCAGCACCTCAAGACCCTGAAGCTGAACAACAACCGCATCGAGGCGCTGGTCGAGCAGCTCTATGCGATCAACAAGCGCCTGATGGGGCTGGAAGGCCGGCTGCTGCGCCTGGCCGACAGCTACGGCATCAGCCGCGGCGAGTTCCTGAAGGCCTACTTCGGCCAGGAGATGCGTCCGGACTGGAGCGACCAGGTGAAGGCGCTGGGCGTGCGCTGGACCAAGTTCGCCGAGAACGACGCCAGCCAGATCGGCGAGATCCGCCAGGAGATCGCCGCGCTGGCCATGGAAACCGGCGTGCCGATCGACGACTACCGCCGCATCGTCCAGACCGTGCAGAAGGGCGAGCGCGAGGCCCGGCAGGCCAAAAAGGAGATGGTCGAGGCCAACCTGCGCCTCGTGATCTCCATCGCCAAGAAGTACACCAACCGCGGCCTGCAGTTCCTGGACCTGATCCAGGAGGGCAACATCGGCCTGATGAAGGCGGTGGACAAGTTCGAGTACCGTCGCGGCTACAAGTTCTCCACCTACGCCACCTGGTGGATCCGGCAGGCGATCACCCGCTCGATCGCCGACCAGGCTCGGACCATCCGCATCCCGGTGCACATGATCGAGACGATCAACAAGATCGTCCGCACCAGCCGCCAGATGCTGCACGAGATCGGCCGCGAGCCGACCCCGGAGGAACTGGCCGAGAAGCTGGCCATGCCGCTGGAGAAGGTCCGCAAGGTCCTGAAGATCGCCAAGGAGCCGATCTCCCTCGAGACCCCGATCGGGGACGAGGAGGACAGCCACCTGGGCGACTTCATCGAGGACAAGAACGCCATCCTGCCGATCGACGCGGCCATCCAGTCGAACCTGCGCGAGACCACCACCCGCGTTCTGGCGTCGCTGACGCCGCGCGAGGAGCGCGTCCTGCGGATGCGCTTCGGCATCGGCATGAACACCGACCACACCCTGGAAGAGGTGGGCCAGCAGTTCAGCGTGACCCGCGAGCGGATCCGCCAGATCGAGGCCAAGGCGCTGCGCAAGCTGAAGCACCCGAGCCGCTCGCGGAAGCTGCGGAGCTTCCTCGACAGTTGACGTGAGCCGCCGTCGGACGGAGCCTCTCAGCCATGGCCGACGGCGAGCTGACCCTGAAACTGGATGACGCTACGGCCCGTCGGCTCAAGGAGGTGGCGGACGCCGTCGGCGTGCCCGTGGAGACCCTGGCGGCTGACACCCTGACGCAGGCCTTCGGCGACGCGGACGTGGCCGAGGACCTGCGCCGTTACGCCGAATACCGCCGCACAGGGGAGAGCCTGTCGGTCCAGGAGGCCCTGCAGGCCTTCGACGCGGAAATCGAAAGGCGTCCGGCGGCGCGCCCTTGAGCCACCGCGTCTTGCTCTCCGTCCATGCCAGGGGCGACCTTCGCAGGCTCGTGGAGCATCTGGGCGGTGTCAGTCCGGACGCCGCCGCGCGGGCGCGACAGAGCCTGCTGGACGCGCTGGCCTCCCTGGAAACCCTGCCCGAACGTGCGCGCCGCCTGCCGGGCGGAGTGCGCGAGCTGCCGGTGAGGTTCGGCGCCTACGGCTATGCGATCAGGTTCGTTGGCGAGGGCGAGGTGGTGTTCGTCACCCGCATCCGGCATGGCCGTGAGCCGGACTGAGGCTTCAGCCGCCAACCGCTGAAACCGCGGGTCAAGCGAATGGCCCTGCCGGTCATGGGTGTTCGGCGGCGGGCCGCTAGTCTCCGGCCATGCCCGCCCTAGCGCCAGCCGTAGTTGAAGCTGACCGAGATGCGTTCGGTCTTCGCCTGGTTGGCGGGGACTTCGTGGCGCAGCCAGCTCTCCCAGAGGATCACCGTGCCCGGCTGCGGGGCGAGGTAGACGAAGGCGCGCTGCGGCTCGGGGGCGTCCGGGAGCCTCGGCGGCGCGGCCATCATCAGGGGCAGCCGAGGGTCCTCCAGCTTCAGGGCGCTGGCGCCGGGCGGGGTGCGGACATAGACGGTCCCGGAGATCACGCTGTGCGGGTGGATGTGGCCCGTGTGGCCGGCGCCCGGCTTCAGGATGTTGACCCACAGGCTGTCGAGCCTGAGCTTCCCGCGCCCGAGGTCGTAGGCGAGTTCGCCGGCGAAGGCGGCCACGTGCCGGTCGAGCTTCTTCTTCAGGTCGCCGAAGATGCTGGCCCTGAGCGGCAGGTCGTCCAGCGAGGCGTAGGAGGTGTAGCCGCCGTAGGCGTTGGCCTTGCACCACGCCCGGCCGGCCCGGTCCTCGTCGGCCAGCATGCGGCAGGCGGCTTCCAATTCGGCATTGAAATTTTCGAAGGTTCGGTCTGTGCTAAGCGTCGCTTCATAGACCGGAGTCGGGAAGAGGAGGCGCAGGGTCATGGGCCGGCGCTAGTCGTCCCGAGGCCGAAAGTCAAAGCCCCGCCCGGCTGGACGGTCCGCCGCAGGCGCGGTTAGAGTTGTTGGAAATGAGGGTCCCGCAACGATCGGGCCCCTGGGGGAGCGAGACGAATGATCAGGACTGTGGCGGCTCTGGCGCTGGCCAGCGTGGTGATTGCGGGCCAGGCGGAAGCCCAGCCGCGGCGCGGCGGCGCGCCGGCGGCGGCGACCTACAAGGCGCCCCGGCTGCCCGGAGCCAAGGTCCCGGACCTGAACGGCGTCTGGCAGGTGATGAACACCGCGAACTGGGACATCGAGCCCCACGCGGCGCGCGCCGCCCTGCAGTTCCGCCCCGGCCCGGTGACGCCGGTGCCCGCCAAGGAAGTGGTGGCGCTGGGCGCGGTCGGCGCGGTTCCGGCAGGTCCGGGGGTCGTCGAAGGCGGCGAGATCCCTTACACACCCGAGGCCAGGAAGATCCGCGACGAGAACCGCGCCGACTACCTGAAGCGCGACCCCGAGGTGAAGTGCTACCTGCCGGGCGTCCCGCGCGCCAACTACATGCACCTGCCGTTCCAGATCTTCCAGTCGGACAAGGCGATGCTGATCGCCTACGAATATGCCGGCGCGGTGCGCAACGTCCTGTTCAACGACCCCGGCCCGCCGCCGGTGGACAGCTGGATGGGCCAGTCGGTGGCCAAGTGGGAAGGCGACACCCTGGTGGTGACCGTCACCGGCCAGCTTGACCGCACCTGGTTTGACCGCGCGGGCAACCACCACTCCGGCGAGATGGTCGTGGTGGAGCGCTGGACGCCGACCAGCCCGACGACCATGCGCTACGAGGCGACGATCACCGATCCGTCGACCTTCACCCGCCCGTGGAAGATGAGCATGAACCTGTACAAGCGGGTGGGCGAGGACGCCCGGCTGCAGCAGTTCAAGTGCGTCGAGTTCGTCGAGGAGCTGATGTACGGCCACCTCCGGAAAGAACCGCTGAAGTGATTTTCAGGGGGCCGGCCGGTGGTCGCGCCCCCATTCATGCCCCGGTCATCGGGCCGCCCGGATAAGGGAAACCTTGTTATCCAGGCGTCTTGCGAGCAGGGCGTGAGGCGAAGATATTGCAGTCACCATCTGGCGCTGGAGGCGCGTAAATGAATTTCCGTCGGTTCGTTGTTCCCACCATCCTTGCGGCGTCGGTCGCTGCGGCGGGCGCCGTCGGCGTCCAGCAGGCCCAGGCCCACCACGCCTTCGCCGCCGAGTTCGACGGCAAGGCCCCCGTGCTGCTGCGCGGCAAGGTGACCAAGGTGGAGTGGATCAACCCGCACGCCTGGGTGCACCTCGCCGCGGTGATGCCGAACGGCCAGACCCAGGCTTGGATGGTCGAGGGCGGCACGCCCAACACCCTGCTGCGCTCGGGCATCAACCGCAATTCGCTGAAGCCCGGCACCGAGATCGTGGTCCGCGGCTACCAGTCCAAGGACAAGGCCTGCACGCCGGTCTGCAAGGCCAACGGCCGTGACGTGACCTTCCCGGACGGCCGCAAGCTGTTCATGGGCTCCTCGGGCACCGGCGCGCCGAAGGATGGCTCGGACCCGACCGAGAAGCGCTGATCCGGGCCTGACGGCCAAACCAAGAAGGCCCCGGAGGCGACTCCGGGGCCTTTCTGTTGGGCGCTGGATGAAGGCCGCTCAGCCCTTGGGCAGGGGCGCCTCGGCGTCCTGCGGTCCGACGACGAACTTCTCGTGGCAGGCGACGCAGGTCTCGTAGAGCCGGCCGCCGGTGTCGAACACCGCCTGCCTGTCCATCTTCATGGCCGCCTGCTTGGCCTCGAGCGCGCGGGCGGTCATGTCGCGTGCGTAGCGGTTCCATTCGGCGACCGGCTCGCGCGGGCGGCCGGGCAGCATGAGCAGGTTGCCGGCTTCGGCGACGGTGGAGGCGCCGTCCTCCACCACCTTCCAGCCCTCGGGGGTGGTTGGCGACAAGTCCCGCTCGCCCTGTTCGGTGAGCTCGGTCCCCGAGCCGCGCCAGAAGGCGAAGGCGGCCGGATCGATCACGTGGATCATCAGCTCGGCCATGTCCTGGTCGGTGTTGTAGGCGGGCGGCTCGGCTTTCGGCGAGCAGGCGGCGAGCGCCAGCACGCAGGCGGCGGCGAAGAGGCGGCGCATCATCGGTGTTTCCCCCCTGGCGCGGCTTGGCGGTGCGCGCCGTCGATCGGAGGATTTAGCGCCGCCGCGGGCCCGCGGTCCAGCCTAGCGGTCGTCCGGCCGTACCTGAATTTCGAGAAGCGAACGCCACATCTCGTCGGCGAACTTCACCACCTCCACATTGGCGCGGAAGGCGTGCTTGGCCTCGATCATCTCGACCGTCTCACGGGAGAGGTCGACCGCGGGATCGAAGCCGGCTCGGGCGACGCGGCCGGCCGAGGCGGCGAAACGGCCGCCAGCGGCCACGAGGCCGGTGCGGGCGGTGGAGAGCACGTCCATGGCGCCATCCTGACGCGCGCGCAGTTAAGGCTTCGCGCTTAACCGTGGTAAATGGCGAGGCGGGGAGAGATCGTCAGTCTGGGGGCCGAAGGAGACATCCATGAAGACCCTGTTCCCCCTTGCCGCCGCAGCCGGCCTCGCCATGGCTCTGGCCGCGGGCGCCGTCCAGGCGCAGGCGCCGTCCCGGGAGACGGCCACCACCATCCTGTGCCTGGAAGCCAACGGGCGCTCCGTGCCGCCCGTCTGCACCGTGCCGGCCAGCCGGCTCGATCCGAGGGAGTTCATCTGCCTCTGCAGCGAAGGCGGCATGCGCACGGTGGCCCCGCTCTGCCCGGCCGGGGTGGCCCCGCCGCCGGAGAGCGCCGCCCTGCAGCGCGCCAGGCGTGAAGCCATGAAGGGCGGCACCCTCGTGGGCGGCACCTTCCAGGGCAAGCCGATGTGCGTGGCGCCGCGGACGCCGACCCGCTAGGCGCGGTCGGCGTGGCTGGTCTCGCCCCGGCCCCGGCCGCCCGGCGAGGCCTTCTCGCGATGGACGGTGGTGTTGCCGGCCACCTCGTCATCGACGTGGCTGGCCGCCCCCTTGCCGCCGCCGGCGCCGGCGCTCTTGGAATTGCCGCCGCCCGTCTGGTCAGCCGACTTCGAACCGCCCTTGGTGGGGGTGTTTGGCGAGTCCTTGCGTTGGGCCATGGCCGGTCTCCGGATTGATCCTTGGTCGCGGGACCAACCCGGCAGGTGTGGGCTGCGTTCCGCCCTATTGGCCGAGCGCGGCGTAGACCAGCTTCTGGAACATCGGCAAGGCGAGGCGGCCCCCGGGACGCTCGCTGTTGGCCATCTGGGTGACCGCCTCGGGCCCGAGCGGCATGGAGTCCTGGATCAGGTAGATGGCGACCAGCTCGTTCTTCGGGTCCGCCTGCCACCAAGTGCCGAAGGCGCCCGGCCAGCCGAACGACCCCTCGGGACCCGCGCCCAGGAAGCCGATGTTTGCCGGATCGAGGATCATCGAGACGCCAAGGCCGAAGCCCTGGGCGGTCCAGAACGGCATGCCAAGGAAGAGGTGCGAGCGCTGCTCGTCGGTCAGCCGGTTGGCGGTCATCAGCTCGACCGTCTCGGGCTTCAGCAGCCGCACCCCGTCCACCTCGCCCTTGCCCAGCAGCATGCGGGCGAACTTCAGGTAGTCGTCGGCGGTGGACACCAGGCCGCCGCCGCCCGCCTCGAAAGCGATCGGCGCATCGGTGTGCGGGAAGGAGACGTCGGTCAGCCCCGCCGGGTCGAGCCGGTAGAGGTGCGCCAGGCGGTCGCGATCCTGCGGCGCCACCCAGAAGCCGGTGTCGGTCATGCCGAGCGGACCGAAGATCCGCTGCTGCAGCACTTCGCCGAGCGGCTTGCCTTCGATCCGCGCCACCAGGAAGCCCAGCACCTCGGTGGCGTGGCTGTAGTGGAAGCGTTCGCCCGGCGCATAGGTGAGGGGAAGCGTGGCGAGCTTGGCCAGCCACTGGTCCGGGGTCAGCGGCGTCCCCAGCGGCGGGCCCAGGGTCTTCTCGTAGGCGTAGGCGATCGGGCCTTGCGAGGTGAAGCCGTAGGCGAGGCCCGAGCGGTGGGTGAAGAGGTCCTCCACGGTGATGTGCCGCGGGGCCGGGTAGGTGTCCTCCACGGGGCCGGTGGGGTCCTTCAGCACCCGCATGTCCGCGAACTCGGGCATCCACTTGGTGATCGGGTCCTGCAGCCGGAGCTTGCCCTCTTCCACCAGCATAAGCGCGGCGGCGGAGGTGACCGGCTTGGTCATGGAGGCGATGCGGAAGAGGGTGTCGCGGGTCATTGGCGCGCCGGTGGCGAGGTCGCGCTGGCCGATGGTGTTGACCTGGACGACCTCTCCCTGCCGCCAGAGCAGGGTGACCACGCCGGAGAGCGAGCCCTGGTCGACGAAGCCCTGCAGGGTCGCCGGGATCTGCGCCAGTCCTTGGGGTGAAAACCCGCCGGGAGCCTGATCGCCGTACATCGCATCCTCCTGACCGTCGTTCAGGATCAGGATGCGCAGGGGTGACGCGGCGGCGTCAAGCGCCCCGCGCCCGTCTCACTGCGCGGCGGGCGCCTCGTAGGTGGCCATCATCTCGCCCTTGGCGAGGGTGCGGGCCTTGAGCGCGTTGAGGATCTCCTCGAGCGAGGACTCAGGCCCCATCTCGATCCGGTCGCTCAGGGCGAAGACCTGGAAATAGTAACGGTGCACGCCGTGCCCCTGCGGCGGGCGCGGACCGAACCAGCCGTAGCCGCCCATGTCGTTGCGGCCCTGGACCGCGCCCTGGGGCGTGACCGGGTCCGGGACGTTGCCGATCGCCTCGGGAAGGGCCGTCAGCCCGCCCTCGATGTTCCAGATCATCCAATGGACGAAGGGCAGCTCGCGCGGCGCGTCGGGATCCTCGACGATGATCGCCCAGGCCTTGGCGTCGGGCACGCTCGTCCACTGCAGGGGCGGGGAGATGTTGTCGTGGTAGGCCGAGTGCCGGTCGGCTAGCTTGCCGCCGGGCTCCTGCGCGGTGGACGTGACCACGATCCCGGTGTCGTAGATCGGCTCGACGCGCATGACGGTGATGGACTCGCCGGAATGCTCCGGCTGGTGGGACTGCTCGCTCATTGCTGGTCTCCCTCTGTCACCGGGAAACCGGCGCGCGGGCCGGCCGGTTGCGGGGCCCGAGGCTTTCCCGCAGGGTCAACCTTGCTGCGCCGCGGCATTGTACCGCCGCCTTTGCATGCGTATATGGCGGCTCTGCGGGGCAGGGGCTGGCGATGGCTGGCGCCGCAACGCAGTAACGCGTGATGCAAAGGACGCCTGCGCCCATGCTCGTCACCCTGATGAAGGCCAAGCTTCACCGCGCGACGGTGACCCAGGCCGACCTGGACTACGAGGGCTCCATCGCCATCGACCGGGACCTGCTCGACGCCTCCGGCATCCTGCCGCACGAGCAGGTGGACGTGCTGAACATCACCACCGGCGCCCGCTTCACTACCTACGCCATCGAGGCGCCGCGCGGTTCGCGGGTGATCGGCGTCAACGGCGCCGCCGCGCGCCTGGTCCAGAAGGGCGACAAGGTCATCGTCGTGACCTATGGGATGCTGCCGGCCGAAGAGGCCCGCAACTATGCGCCCACTATCGTGTTGCTGGACGATGCCAACGAGATCAAGAAGGCCGCCTGACCTGAGGAGGGCCGCGCTCGCCGCGGCCCTTGCGCTCGGCGTCGGGGCGCTCGCCGCCTGCGCCCCTGGCGCCCCCGAGGGTACGGACAAGGCCACCCTGGACGAAGCCGTGTCCCGCGCCATCGGCGACCCCAACACCTGCGTGCTGATCGCCCGTCGGGACGACGGCAAGGTGGTCTACCGCTACAACACCGCCACCACCTGCGACCGGTCGCTGCCGGCCTGCGACGGGGCGGCACAGCGCAAGCTGAAGGATCTGCTCCAGCAGGCTGTGGCGGACGGCCAGGCGCGCAACCTGTCCTGCAACACCGCCGCCGACGGCTCGCGCGGGGTCAGCTGGGCCGCCGGGCCGATCCCCGGCCGTCCGTTGGTCTACGCCGCGGTCATGGAGGGGAACCGGGTGTTTCCGGGGCTGATGATGCGCGACCGGCTCTCGCGCGCCTGGACGAGAGCCGGCCTCAGCCCAGAGCGGCCGTGACGCCTAGCGGGCCGCCTCGTAGAGGCCGGTGACGTCCACCCGCACCTTCAGCTCGCCCGGCGCGACGGAGGTGTCGGCCATCTCCTTGCGGAAGCTGGTGGCCTGGACCATCAGCGGCATGGGCGGCGGAACCGGATAGGAGCCCGCGCCCTCGCTGAGCGTCACCAGCCGCACGAGGCGGTGCCCGGTGGCGCGCGCGTAGAGGTCGGCCTTGGCCGCCAGCGCCTTCACGGCGGCTTCCCGCGCCGCGTTCTCGGCGGCGGTCGGATCGCTCAGGCCGAAGCTGATCCCGTGCACCTGGTTGGCGCCGGCGTTCACCGTGGCGTCCACCGCCTGGCCCAACCGCGCGAGGTCGCGGACGGTGACCGTCACCTGGTTCGAGGCCTGATAGCCGGTGAGCCGCGGCGGCTGGTTCTCCGCGTAGCGGTACTGCGGGTTGAGGCTGAGGTTCGAGGTCTGGATGTCGCGCTCGGCCAGCCCGCCGCGGCGCAAAGCCTCCATCACCTGGCGCATCTTCAGCGCATTGGCCTGCATCGCCGCCTGCGCGGTGGGGCTCTCGGTCATCACGCCCAGGGTGATGGTCGCCATGTCCGGGGCGACCTTCGTCTCCCCGTAGGCCGACAGGTTGAAGGTGGTGGCGCGGAACATGCTCTCGGCCGCCGGGGGGGCGGCCTGGGCCAGGGCGGCAGGCGCGGCGGCCGTGGCCAGCAGGGCGGCGAGGGCGGTGGCGCGGAGGAGGGTCTTCATCGGGAGCTCCGAGGGTTTGACTGCGGCCACGCTGCCAAGCGCCACCTGAACGCAGCCTTTAAGCGCCGTGCAGCCCGTGGTAACCGCAGGCCCTGCCGCTGCAGGGGGCCTGTAGCTCAATGGTTAGAGCCGGCCGCTCATAACGGTCTGGTTGCAGGTTCGAGTCCTGCCGGGCCCACCAGCGTTCCGTGGGGGAGCGTCTGACTGAGAGCCGCTGAGGGGCGCTGTCGATCCAGGCCGGCGAAAACGGTGGGCCTTGAGAAGTGGCGCTGGCGGAGCCATCAGGTGATCTCGCCGTGCGTTCCCTCCGGTGAGCCCAGCGCGAGGTGCGCCGGGCGGGAGCCGCACACGACCCAGGAACGAGGACCAGCGGTGTCGGGCGCCATCGATGAACGCGTAGAGCGTTTCGACAGCATAGAGGCGATGGCGACGGCGGCGAGCTGCCGGGTCGTGGACCATATCCGCGCGGGATTTCGCCGGCGGGGGAGGGCTTCCCTGGCGCTGGCGGGCGGGCGCACGCCCTTGCGCATCTACGAGGAGCTCTCCCGCTGGCCCCTGCGCTGGGAATGGGTGGACATCGTGCCGACCAGCGAACGCTGGGTCAGCCGCCTGTCGCTCGAACGGAACGGCGCCGTCATCCGCGCGAAGCTCCTGAAGAACGAGGCCGCGGCGGCCAACTACCACCCGCTGATCGAGCCATGGGAGACGGATCCCGGCCACAACGCGCTGATGTGGGCCACCGCCAAGGCGGAGGAAACGGTCAGCCGTCTCGGCCGGCTGGATCTGGCGCTGCTCGGCATGGGCGCGGACGGCCATGTGGCCTCCCTGTTCGCCGCCAACCCGGCCGCCAGGGCGCTTCTCGATCCGGACGGGCCGCGCAGCTGCCTGTTGACCCCGCCCGCCCCGCCCGGGCCGCGCCAGCCGAGGATCACGCTCACCTTCGCCAAGATCGCCGCGGCGCGTCACGTGGTGGTGGTGATCCGTGGCGAACAGAAGCTCGAGGCCCTGCGGCGGGCCTGGTCGGGGGCGGGGCCGCCCTCCGCGATCGGTGCGCTCCTGCAGCAGCATCGAACACCGGTGGAGGTCCTATGGGCCCCTTAGGTCTCTTGGTCGGGATCCGCCGGCCCGCCCAGGACGGCGGCTGAGGCTCCGGTCCGGGCAGGCTTGAGCCCTGCGCCGGATAGGGCCACGGTCAGGCTCGATTCCGCCGGGGAGGGGCCTGTCTTGCCGATGTTGCGTGGGGCGCGCGCCGGACCCGGCCTGGTCGTCGTCATCTGCTTCTTGATCGCCGCGCTGGAGGGCTACGACATCCAGGCGTTCGGGGTGTCGGCGCCGAAGCTCGCGCCTGAGCTGGGGCTGAACCCGGGGCAGGTCGGCTGGGCCGCGAGCGCCGCCATGATCGGCCTGGTGTTCGGCGCCTTCGGCGGCGGCTGGCTGTCCGACCGGATCGGGCGCCGGCCGGTGCTGACGGTTTCGGTGGCGCTGTTCGGGGTGTTCTCCGTCGTCAGCGCCTATGCGCCCAACTACGAGATGCTGCTGCTGGCCAGGCTGGCGACCGGCGTCGGCTTCGGCGGAGCCATGCCGAATCTGATGGCCGTGGCCACCGAGATCAGCCCGCCGCACCGCCGGGCTGCGACCGTGACCACCATGTTCTGCGGCCTGCCCGCCGGAGGGGCCGCGGTGGCGCTGATCGCCCGGTTTGCGCCGGATCTCGACTGGCGAACCCTGTTCCTGATCGGCGGGGTGGCGCCGATCCTGCTGGCCCCCGTGATCCATCTGTTGCTGCCAGAGACGCGCCCGGCGCATGACCCGGCCGCCGACCACCGGCTGGGCGCCGCGCTGTTCGGCGAAGGACGGCTCGCCGCCACCCTGCTGCTTTGGCTGGTTTTCATGCTGACGCTGGTGGTGCTCTACCTGATGCTCAACTGGCTCCCGAGCCTGGTGATCGCCAAGGGGCTGACGCCACAGGACGGGTCGGCCGCGTCACTGTCGTTCAACCTCGCCAGCATCGTGGGCGCCCTGCTGCTGGGCTTCGTGGTCGACCGCGCAGGTTACCGCTGGCCGCTGACCGTCACCTACGCCCTGCTGGCCGGGGTGATGCTGCTCCTGGCGCAGGCCACCGGGCTCGGCCCGGTCCTGCTGCTCGCCGGCCTTGCCGGCTTCCTGGTGCTGGGGGCGCAGTATGCGCTCTACGCGGTGGCCCCGGTCCTTTATCCGCCGCACGTGCGCGCGGCGGGCGGAGGGGCGGCGATCGGAGTGGGGCGGTTCGGCTCGATCGCCGGGCCGCTGCTGGCCGGGGAGCTGCGGCAGATCGGCTGGAGCGCAGGGGAGGTGTTCGCCCTCATGGCGCCGGTGGTGCTCGCCGCAGGAGCGGCCTGCCTGGCGCTGGGCTTTCTCGGGCGCACGCGCGACGACTGACGTGCCCGGCTGCACGAAGAGAAACGGCCGGAGACGCGCTCGCGCCTCCGGCCGCCTTGCACAGCAGGTCTGCCGCCGTGGGTATCAGCGGCGCCAGCGCTCGTATCGATCGTCGTAGCGGCTGTAGCGCTGCGAGCGGTCCAGGACGTTCTCAATCCGGTTCATCGTCCGGTACACGCGGTCACGTTCCCAGGCGCTGGCCCGGCCCGTCTCGACCCGCCAGGCCAGGGGCTGGTTCACCCGCCACTGCTCGAGCAGGGCGTTGGCCTGGCCCCAGGGAATGCGGCCCTCGTCGGCCGCCCGGCGCAGCTGCCACTCGAGGGCGTCGTAGCGGCCGGTGAACCGCTCGCCTTCGTAGGCGTCGCGCCAGGGTTGGGCCGCCGCTGTCGCGGGCGCCATCGCGGCGCCCATCAGGCCCGCGGCCGCCAGCCCCGCCACTCCGATCGTCTTCAGCGTCTTCATCACAGGTTCCTCGCTTCGGTCCTCGTCCCTCTGCATCGGTCCCTCTGTCTGCGGCGGCCTAAACCCCGCACCCCGCCGCCGTGTTCCAGCCTTGACCGGACGCGAGGCGGCCCTGCTCTCTCCGTACGCCGTGCGGTTTTCTGCGCCCGGGCGCAGGATTTCTCCGGATGCGGATGTCCGGCGGGCGCCTACCTGAGCTGCAGTGTTTCCAAGGAACTTCCGATGCCCACGCTGTTCGATCCGATCCAGGTCGGCGACCTCACCCTGCCAAACCGCATCGTCATGGCGCCGCTGACCCGGGCGCGGTCCGGCCCGGAGCGCGTGCCGGGCCCGCTGGTGGTGGAGTACTACGCCCAGCGCGCCTCGGCGGGCCTGATCCTCAGCGAAGCGACGGCCGTGACGCCGATGGGCGTGGGCTATGCCGACACGCCGGGCATCTGGTCGGACGAGCAGGTGGAGGCCTGGAAGCGGGTGACCGACGCCGTCCATGCCAAGGGCGGCGTGATCTTCATGCAGCTGTGGCACGTCGGCCGGATCTCGGACCCGAGCTTCCTGGGCGGCGAGGCGCCGGTCTCCGCGAGCGCGATCGCGGCGAAGGGGGACGTGAGCCTGCTGAGGCCGAAGCGGCCGTACCCCACGCCGCGGGAGCTCTCCCTCGCCGAGATCGGCGAGGTGGTGGAGGCCTACCGGAAGGGTGCGCAGAACGCCAAGCGGGCCGGGTTCGACGGCGTCGAGCTGCACGGCGCCAATGGCTACCTGCTGGACCAGTTCCTGCAGGACAGCACCAACCGGCGCACCGACGCCTACGGCGGCCCGGTCGAGAACCGCGCGCGGCTGATGCTGGAGGCGGTCGACGCGGCGATCTCGGTGTTTGGCCCGAAGCGGGTCGGCCTGCACATCGCCCCGCGGGGTGACTCGCACGACATGGGCGACAGCGACCCTCTCGCGACGTTCGGCTATGTGGCCCGGGCCATGCGCGAGCGCGGGATCGCCTTCATCTTCGCCCGCGAGCACCTGGGCGAGGGCCGTATCGGGCCGCAGCTGAAGGCCGAGTTCGGCGGCGTCTGGATCGCCAACGAGAAGCTGGACGCCGACAGCGCCCAGGCTCTTCTGGATCGCGGCGAAGCCGACGCGGTGAGCTTCGGCAAGCTGTTCATCTCGAACCCGGACCTGCCGGAGCGGCTGCGCCTGGGCGCGCCGCTGAACGAGTGGCGGATGGAGACCTTCTACGCGCCGGGCCCCGCGGGGTACGTCGACTACCCGGCCCTGCAGCCGGAGCCCGCCTGAGCGCGCCTAGTCCTCGTCCGGCGCGCGGCGGCGGTTTCGCCGGACCAGGAAGACGGCGGCCGCCGTGACGCCGAGGGCCACCGCGACGGCGGTGGTCCGGGCCGTGGGCCCCTGGACGCGGAAGCGGTGGAACCAACCGTCCTCGACGCCCCACCACGAGCGCGACGGCTTGTGGAAGCCGCGCTTGCGGAAGGCGGCGGCGGCCTCGCGCGCGAGGTCGGCCGCGTCGGCCGCCGTGCGGCGGGAGGCGACGATGGCCACGTCCGGCGGCGTGCTGCGCGGATCCTCGTCGATGCGCCAGGTCTCGCGGCGGACGCTGAACACCCGCCCGAGCGGAGCGCGATCGAAGGTGTCGCCGCCGTGCGGCCTGCGGCTCTTGGGTCGTCTGGGCATGGCTTCCGGTTTTCCCCTCGGCAGACAACGCATCGGCGTGCGAAACGGCTCGACCTTCCGGGCGCCATGAAATAACCCGCATGCCCCGCTGTTTGGAGCCGGCATGAACGACTTTGTGGATCTCGTCGGCGCGTCGGGCGCGCCTTACCGCTTCCGGC
Source organism: Phenylobacterium sp. (assembly GCF_036563385.1). Classification (GTDB taxonomy): domain Bacteria; phylum Pseudomonadota; class Alphaproteobacteria; order Caulobacterales; family Caulobacteraceae; genus Phenylobacterium. The sequence continues at coordinate 187,279 of NZ_DATCML010000011.1, read as the reverse complement.
GGCTGCCGGAGGGCCAGGACCATCTGCGAATCGCGGGAAACTACGCCTGGCTCAGGCCCAAGGGCGAGGCCTTCTCGGTGGCCTTGCTGGGCGTCACGGACGACCTGTCGCAGGCGCGGGCGCAGACGCCGCAGGCGGCCCGGCGGGGCGCGGCGCTCTACACGCGGCTGAACGTGGCCCGCGCGGTGCGCGAGGCGGAGCACGAGGATCTGGTGGCGCGCTACGGCCGCGCCGCTGCGGAGCCGCCCCCCGAATAGGCGGGGCTTGCGCCGCCTGACCGGCGCCTTAGCCTCGCGCGAGCGCAGCGGCCGCCCGCGGGGAAGCCTTGGCCTCGGTCACCATCCATCACGTCGCAGAGCGCGCGGGGGTCTCCATCAAGACCGTCTCGCGGGTGCTCAACAAGGAGCCGAACGTGAAGCCGGCGACGCGGGAGCGCGTGCTCGCCGCGGCCGAGACCTTGCGCTACCGGCCCAGCGTCTCGGCGCGCAGCCTGGCGGGCTCGCGCAGCTACCTGATCGCGCTGTTCTCGGACAACCCGAGCTCCAACTACATCGGCGACATCCAGCGCGGCGCGGTCAGCCGCTGCCGGGAGGACGGCTACCATCTGGTGCTGGAGCCGCTGGACTCCGCCGCGCCGGGCGCGCCGGAGCTGATCCGGGGGACGGTGACCACGCTCAGGGCCGACGGGGCCATCCTGACGCCGCCGGTGTCGGACCGCGCGGCGGTGCTGCAGGCGCTGGACGAGGCGGGCACCCCTTATGTGAGAATCGCGCCGGATCGGGCTCCGGAGCGGGCGGCGCACGTCCGGATCGACGACCGGCAGGCGGCCTACGACATGACCGTCCACCTGATCGAACTGGGGCATCGGGCGGTCGGGTTCATCGTCGGCCACCCGGACCACGGGGCCAGCCACCAGCGGCGGGAGGGTTTCCTGCAGGCCATGGCCGACCACGGCCTGGACGTGCCGGCCAGCCGGGTGGGGCAGGGGTTCTTCTCGTTCAGCTCGGGCTTCGCCTGCGCCGAGGCGATGCTGGACGGCGAGGACCGGCCGACGGCGATCTTTGCGAGCAATGACGACATGGCGCTGGGGGTGCTGGCGGCGGCGCACCGCAGGCGCCTGGGCGTGCCGGCCGACCTGTCGGTGGCGGGGTTCGACGACACCCCGGCGGCGATGACCTCCGTGCCGCCGCTGACGACCGTGCGGCAGCCGATCTTCCAGATGGCGGAGGCGGCGGCCGAGATGCTGATCAACGGGGAGTGGGACCCGGCCGCGGAGGCGGAGCCGCCGTCCAGGCTGCTGCCCTTCGAGCTGGTGGTGCGGGAGTCGACGGCGCGGCCGAGGAGCTAGCGGACTCGGCGTCATACTCACGCAGGACCTCGTCAGACGGGAGATGTTACCGGTATCGGTTTTTTCGTTGACAGCGTTGTCAAGGCTGCGCAGTCTGGTTGGCAGAACAGGGGTCGCGCACGAACGACGACCGGGAGGAGACCGCAAGATGAGCCTGCCTTTCGGCCGCCCGGACGCGCGCGCCTCTGGCGTTGCGACATCCCTCAGCTTTCCGACTTCCCCCGACTGGCGCGGCGGCTCCAACGCCGCGCCGTTCTTTCCGCGGGCGTAGCGGCATGCGGTCGCGACCCTCGAGGACCCGGGCGCTGGCCGGCGCGGCTGCGGCGGCGTTGCTGGCGCTGCCGGCGCAGGGGCAGCCGCAGGGCGTCACCCACCCCGAGCTGTGGCCGAAGGCCCGCAGCACCGGGCTGGTGGACCCGGCCACGGAGGCGCAGGTCGAGGCGCTGCTGAAGCGCATGACCGTGGAGGAGAAGGTCGGCCAGCTGATCCAGGGCGACATCGGCAATGTGAAGCCGGAGGACCTGGCGACCTATCCGCTGGGCTCGGTCCTGGCGGGCGGCGACAGCCCGCCCCTCGGCGCGCCGGACCGCTCGGGCCCGCAGCCGTGGCTGGAAACCGCGCGCGCGTTCCGCGCCGCGGCGGCGGCGCGCCCCGGGGCCAAGGTGCCGCTGATCTTCGGCGTCGACGCGGTGCACGGGAACAACAACGTCATCGGGGCGGTGGTCTTCCCGCACAACATCGGCCTGGGCGCGGCGCGCAATCCGGCGCTGATCCGGCGGATCGGCGAGGTGACCGCGAAGGAGACGGCGGCGGTCGGCGTCGACTGGGCGTTCGGACCGACGGTGGCCACGGTCCGCGACGACCGCTGGGGCCGCACCTACGAAGGCTATTCCGAGGATCCGGAGATCGTCGCGAGCTACGCCCGCGAGCTGGTCCGCGGCCTGCAGGGGCCGCCGGGCGGACCGGCGCTGGCCCGGGGCGGCGTTGCGGGGTCGGCCAAGCACTTCATCGGCGACGGCGGCACGGAGAACGGCAAGGACCAGGGCGACAACAAGGAGCCAGAAGCCGAACTCGCCCGCGTCCATGCCCCGGGCTACGTCTCGGCCATCGACGCCGGGGTGATGACGGTGATGGCGTCGTTCTCCAGCTGGCAGGGCGTCAAGAACCACGGCAACCGCAGCCTGCTGACGGACGTGCTGAAGGACCGGATGGGCTTCGACGGCTTCGTCGTGTCGGACTGGAACGCGCATGGCCAGGTGACCGGCTGCACCAACGAGAGCTGCCCGCAGGCGGTGAACGCCGGCATCGACATGCTGATGGCCCCCGACAGCTGGAAGGGCCTGTACCGCAACACCCTGGCCCAGGCGCGTTCGGGCGAGATCCCGATGGCCCGGCTGGATGACGCGGTGCGCCGCATCCTGCGGGTGAAGTTCAAGGCCGGCGTGTTCGGGCCCCGGCCGCTGGAAGGCCGCCTGGAGCTTATCGGCGCGGCCGAGCACCGGGCGATCGCGCGCCAGGCGGTTCGCGAATCCCTGGTGCTGCTGAAGAACAATGGCGGCGTGCTGCCGATCCGCGCCAACGCGCGGGTCCTGGTGGCGGGCGACGGGGCCGACAACATCGCCAAACAGGCCGGCGGCTGGACGCTGTCGTGGCAGGGGACCGGGAACAAGCCGAGCGACTTCCCCAACGCCCAGTCGATCTGGGGCGGTATCCGCGAGGCGGTCACCGCGGCCGGCGGCCAGGCGGAGCTGAGCCCAGAGGGGCGGTTCACCACGCGCCCGGATGTGGCCATCGTGGTGTTCGGCGAGGAGCCGTATGCCGAGTTCCTCGGCGACCGGCCGACTCTGGAGTACCAGCCCGGCGGCAAGACCGACTTGGAGCTGCTGCGGCGCCTGAAGGCGCAGGGCATCCCGGTGGTCGCGGTGTTCCTGTCCGGGCGGCCGCTCTGGGTGAACCCGGAGCTGAACGCCGCCGACGCCTTCGTGGCCGCCTGGCTGCCCGGCACCGAGGGCGGCGGCGTGGCCGACGTGCTGGTGGGCGACGCCCGCGGCTGGGCCCGCCACGACTTCAAGGGCAAGCTTTCCTTCTCCTGGCCCAAGCTGGCCAGCCAGTACCGGCTGAACCGGGGCGACGCCGGCTACGACCCGCTGTTCGCCTATGGCTACGGCCTGAGCTACCGCGACAAGCGGACGGTCGCCGCCCTACCGGAGGTCTCCGGAGTGACCGGCGTGGCCGCCAATCCCGATCGCTACCTGGTGGGCGGCAAGATCGCCGAGCCGTGGCGGCTGGTGCTGCGCGACGGCGGCGGCGAGGCGCCGGGCGCCGGCGCAGGTTCGGCCAGCCCGCGCGGCGCCGTGACCCTGTCGCTGCCGGACGCCGGCGGCGTTCAGGGCGCTGGCCGCGGCTTCAACTGGAGCGGCCCCGGCGAGGCGGCGATCGTCGGTCCGGCCGCGGACCTGAGCCGCCAGGCGAACGGCGACATGGCGCTGTCGATCACCTACCGCGTCGACCAGCCGGCCACCGGCCCCGTGCGGCTGAGGCTCGGCAAGTCCGCCATCGCGCTATCGCCGCTGCTCGCGGGCCCGACCGGCGAGTGGCGGACGGTGAAGGTGAAGCTCGCCTGCTTCCGCAAGGACGGCGAGGACCTGAGCGCCGTGCAAAGTCCCGTTGCGTTCGAGAGCGCCGGCCGGTTCGGCCTCTCGGTGTCCGAGTTGCGTCTATCGCCCAACCAGAACGACGCCGTCTGCCCCTAGGGGCGAACGGCGGGCGACGGACGCGGGAGTCCATCCGAAGCGTCGCAAATGCCAGCGCTGTCAAAAAACCGCGTTGGCCAACTTGACTGATCAGGAGCCAGAATGATATCGCTACCATAGTCAGAGATAGAGCAGTTCCGGGGCTCCGAATCAGTAATCGGGCGTCGGCTCTGTTGCAGTGCAAAACAAGCCAAAGTCCATCTCGCGCCCGAATCCTTAGGGGGGATCACCCATGAAGCGGCGTCACCGCCTACGCACGTCTGCGTCTTTTGTCGCCCTCTCCGCCGCATTCCTGAGCGCCGGCCCCGTGGCCGCCCAGGAGGTGGAGGAGGTGATCGTCACCGGCATCCGCGCCTCCATCGAGCAGGCGCTCGACATCAAGCGCAGCAACAGCGGCGTGGTCGACGCCATCGCCGCCGAGGATATCGGCCGCTTCCCGGACACCAACCTGGCGGAATCACTGCAGCGCATCCCCGGCGTGGCCATCGACCGGACCAACGGCGAAGGCTCGCAGGTGACGGTCCGCGGCTTCGGCGGCGGCTTCAACCTGGTCACCCTGAACGGCCGCACCATGCCCACGGCCGACGTGCAGACCGTCGGCGGCGACCAGTCGGCCGACACCCAGCAGGGCACCAGCCGGTCCTTCGACTTCTCGAACCTGGCCTCGGAAGGGGTGAACGCGCTGGAGGTCTACAAGACCGGCCGCGCGGCCATCCCGTCGGGCGGCATCGGGGCGACGATCAACGTCCGCACGCGCCGGCCGCTGGACGCCGAACCCGGCCTCTCGGGCAGCATCGGGGCCAAGGCGCTCTACGACACCGGCGTCGAGAAGAGCCTCGAGGACGCCGACAAGATCACCCCCGAGCTGTCGGGCCTGGTGACCTACGCCGACCCCAGCGACCGTTTCGGCGTGACCCTGTTCGGCAGCTACCAGGAGCGGAACTTCACCAGCCGCAGCGCCACGGCGAACGACTGGAACATCCGCACCTACGCCCAGTTCCTGGACCCCACCAACGGCTTCGTCCGCAACAACGGCTCGACCCAGATCACCGGCGCGCCGTCGAGCCCGAGCACGCTGGTGGCGATCCCCAATGACAGCCGCTATCACTTCTCGGAAGGCTCCCGGGAGCGGATGAACGGTCAGCTGACGCTGCAATTCCGGCCGACCGACACCATCACCCTGACCGGCGACGTGCTCTACGCCCGCAACAAGGCCCACGAGCGGCGCAACGACAGCACCAACTGGTTCAACCGGCCGTTCGACCGTGTGACCTTCGACGGCAATCCCACGGTGGCCACCGCGGTCTTCCTGCAGGAGACCCTGAGCGGCACCAAGGACATGGGCTTCGAGCAGCAGTACCGGGCCAACACCGACAGCCTGGAAAGCTACGCCCTGAACGGCACCTGGCAGGCCACGGAGCGGATGACCGTCTCGGTGGACGGCCACATCTCCAAGGCGCGCAGCAAGCCCGGCGGGCGGAACGGGGCGAGCGCGACCCTGGTGGCCATCGGGGCGCCGATCGTCAGCGCCCACTCCGTGGACTTCTCCGGCCAGATCCCGGTGCAAAGCATCACGATCAACGACGCGGCGCCGCGCGGCAACGGCAACGGCCGGCTGGACGTGGGCGACCTGGGCAGCCAGGTGGCGCGCACCTCTTCGCAACGCCAGAGCCAGGAGGTCAAGGAGCTGCGGGTCGATGTCGGCTGGGAGCTGGACGATGGCGGCAGCCGCCTGGACTTCGGCGCCGACGTGCGCAGCTCGCGGATGCGCCAGGCCAACATCAACACCCAGCAGGACCTGGGCAGCTGGGGCATCTCCAATCCGCGGGACGTGTCGCAGTACGCCGGCAACCTGGTCCGCGAGTTCTGCCTGGCCTGCAAGTTCGACGACTTCGATCCGAACCAGACGGGGGCGGGGCTGGTCTCGTTCCGAGCCGACGCCATCGACCTCTACAACGCCCTGTCGCCAGTCTACGCCCAGCGCGGCAACGCGGTCGGGATCATCGAGCAGAACAACAACAAGGTCGACGAGGACATCTGGTCGGTCTACGGCCAGCTGACCTGGAAGGCCGAGCTGGTCGGCCGGCCGGCGAGCGTGGTGGCCGGCGTCCGCTACGAGCGGACCGAGGTGGAGTCCATCTCGCAGATCCGCACCCCGCAGGCCGTGGTCTGGACCGCCGACAACGACTTCCGGATCGACACCTCGGATAACTTCCAGCCGATCTCGGGGGAGGGCAAGTACAACAACCTGCTGCCGTCGCTCGACTTCCAGATGGAGCTGATGGAGGACCTGATCGGGCGGGTGTCGTTCAGCCGCACAATCGCCCGGCCGGACTATGGCGACCTGTTCGCCTCGGTGACCATCGAGGCGCCGAACCGGCCGGTGGCCAACGGCGCGATCCCGATCGGCCGGCGCGGCAACCCGAACCTCCAGCCGCTGATCTCGGACAACTTCGACGTCGCTCTCGAGTGGTACTACAAGCCCGGCAGCTTCCTTTCGGCCGGCGTGTTCGAGAAGCGGGTCAACAACTTCGTCGGCACCGGCACCTTCAACCAGAACCTGTTCGACCTGCGCGACCCGAGCTCGGGCGCTCCGGGCACCCGCTCGGGCCAGGCCCGCGCGCTGCTCACCTCGGTGGGCGCCGACCAGACGGACGTGAACCTGTTCACGGCGACCGCCCTGATCATCCAGACGGGCTCGGTGGCCACGGCCACCACCCAGTTCCAGGCCAACCGGCGAGTGAACCCGAACGGAACCCTGGGCGACCTGAACCAGGCCTTCGTGGACCAGATCCTGGCGTCCATCGACATCCCGGCGAACGCCAGCGATCCGCTGCTGACCTACCAGGTCTCCCAGCCGATCAACACGCGCTCGGCGAAGATCTGGGGCTTCGAGATCGCCGGCACCCACTTCTTCGGCGAGACCGGCTTCGGGGTGGCGGGCGCCTACACCTTCGTGGACGGCGACATCGGCTTCAACGTCGCCTCGGACCCCGGCCAGGACCAGTTCGCGCTGCTGGGCCTCAGCGACACGGCCAACGTGACGCTGATCTACGAGAAGCACGGCATCTCGGCCCGGCTGACCTGGAACTGGCGCGACAAGTTCCTCACCGACATCAATCGCGGCGGCAACCGCAACCCGGTGTTCGTGGCGCCCTTCGAGCAGGTGGACTTCAACGTCAGCTACGACATCAACGAGCGGATGGCGGTGTCCTTCGAAGGGATCAACATCCTGGAGGAGAGCCTCCGGACCTATGCCCGCGACGAGAACCAGCTCTGGTTCGCCCAGGAGCTCGACACGAGGTACCTTCTCGGCCTGCGGTACCGGTTCTAGCCTCCCCTGAGGGCTGGTCCGGAGGACGGGGAGAGGCCGCTGACCCCAGCGGCCTCTTTCGTCCCGTCTGGGGAGTGGAAGGCGCGTATGGCGAACCGGGTGCTGCTGAACAACGTCGACCACGCGGACCTGCGGGTGATCGCCCGCCACGGCCCCGAATTCGGCGACGCGGTGAACCAGGTGCTGGTGCTGCCCACCGAGTTCGAGGCGGTGCAGCGGGAGTATCCGATCTTCTTCCGCCGGGACGCCAACGGCGAGCTGCAGGCGGTCGCCTTGCTGGGTCTCGACCGCGACGAGAACCTGTTCCTGGACGGCGGCGGCTGGAACGCCCGCTACGTGCCCGCGGTGCAGCAGCGGGGGCCGTTCTCCATCGCGCTGGACGGCGGCGGCGAGGGCGGGCCGATGATCCATGTGGACCTGGACCACCCGCGGGTCAGCCGGACGGAGGGCGAGCCCCTGTTCCTACCCGCCGGCGGGCACGCGCCCTACCTGCAGCAGGTGAGCCGGGTGCTGGGGACCATCTACGAGGGCCTGGAGGTGAGCCGGCCGTTCTTCCAGGCGCTGCAGCAACTGGACCTGATCGCCCCGGTGTCCGTCGACGCCGAGCTGGGCGACGGGCGCAGCTACGAGCTGCCCGGCCTGCACACCATCGACCACGAGCGGCTGTCGGCGGTGCGCGGGGCGGACCTCGAGCGGCTGCATGCGTCCGGCCTGCTGCGGGCGGCGCACATGGTGCTGGCGTCCATGGGGGCCATGCCCGGCCTCATCGAGGCCAAGCGGCGGCGGCTGGCGGCCGCATGAGCCCGGCGCCGCGACCAGTGGCGGCCGTCAGCGGGGTCCGGCCGCAGGATCTGGCGCTGGACGAAATCCTGACGTCGCAGACGCCGACAGTGTTCAGGGCCATGGCCGCGGACTGGCCGCTGGTGCGCCAGGGCCGCCAGTCGCCGGGCGCCGCGATCGCGTGCCTGAAGAGCTACGACGCCGGCCAGCCGGTGGTGGGCTACACGGGCGCGCCGGAGATCGGCGGGCGGTTCTTCTACGACGAGGGCATGACCCGGCTAAACTTCAAGGCCGAGTGGGTGGCGCTGGGCGCCTTCCTCGACCGCCTGGCCGCGAGCCTGGATGAGGCCGAGCCGCCGTCGCTCTACATCGGCTCCACGGACGTGGACGCCTACCTGCCCGGGCTGCGGGCCGAGAACGACCTGGGGCTGCCGGCGTCGGCGTTCGGGGACCAGCCGCCGCTGGTCAGCATCTGGATCGGCAACCGCACGACGGCGGCGGCGCACTACGACATGTCGAACAACATCGCCGTCTGCGTGGCCGGTCGGCGGCGCTTCACGCTGTTCCCGCCGGACCAAGTGGCGAACCTGTATCCCGGCCCGCTGGAGCCGACGCCGGGCGGCCAGGTGGTCAGCCTGGTGGACTTCCGCAGGCCCGATTTCGAGCGGTTCCCGCGGTTCCGCACGGCCCTGGAGAACGCCCAGGCAGCCGAGCTCGAGCCCGGCGACGTGCTCGTCTATCCCGCGCTCTGGTGGCACCAGGTGGAGGCGCTGGAGCCGTTCAACATCTTGGTGAACTACTGGTGGAATGCGGGGCCGGCGTTCCTCGACAGCCCGCAGGTCACCCTGCTGCACGCCCTGCTGAGCCTCCGCGACCGGCCCGAGCACGAGAAGGCCGGCTGGAAGGCCCTGTTCGACCACTATGTGTTCGGCCCGGCGGACGCCGCCGGGGCGCAGATCCCGCAGGCCGCGCAGGGGCCGCTTGGCCCGCTGGACGAGATGCAGGCCCGGCGGCTGCGGGCCCAGATCCTCAATCGCCTGAACAGATAGGACGGCCGCACGGCCGGGGAGACGCCCATGCAAGGTCAGGTCGTGAAGAAGGTGGTGGTGGCCGGCGGCGGGACCGCAGGCTGGATGGCGGCGGCGGCGCTGGCTCGTCACCTGGGCCGGCTGGTCGAGATCACCCTGGTGGAGTCCGACGAGATCGGCACGGTGGGGGTGGGGGAGTCGACCATCCCCACGGCGCGGACCTTCAACCAGCTGCTGGGCATCGACGAACGCGAGTTCATGCGGGCCACCATGGCCAGCTTCAAGCTGGGCATCCTGTTCGACGACTGGTCGAGGCTGGGTGACCGCTACATCCACTCCTTCGGCCAGGTGGGGAAGGGGACCTGGCTCGCCGGCTTCCACCACATGTGGCTGGAGGCCCGGGCGCAGGGCTTCGGCGGCGAGCTGGGGGACTACTGCTACGAGCTCAAGGCCATGGAGGCGCGGAAGTTCGCCACGGGCGAGGGCCACACGCTGAACTACGCCTATCACCTGGACGCCACCCTCTACGGCAAGTTCCTGCGGGCCATGGCGGAGAAGGACGGGGTCCGCCGGGTGGAGGGCAAGATCGCCCGGGTCGAGCAGGACCCGGAGAGCGGGTACGTCCGGGCGCTGGTGCTGGAGCGGGGCGAGCGCGTGGACGGCGACCTGTTCATCGACTGCACCGGCTTCCGAGGCCTCCTGATCGAGCAGACGCTGAAGGCGGGCTACGAGGACTGGAGCCGCTGGCTGCCGACCAACAGCGCCATCCCCCTGCAGACGGTCTCCGTGGGCCCGGCCGTCCCCTACACCCGCGCCATGGCGCACACCGCCGGCTGGCAATGGCGGATCCCCCTGCAGCACCGGGTGGGCAACGGCCTGGTCTACTGCAGCGAGTTCATGAGCGACGACGAGGCGAGCGCCTTCCTGCTGAGCCAGGTGGAGGGCGAGGCGCTGATGACGCCGCGGGTGATCCGCTACGTGACGGGCAAGCGCCGGACGAGCTGGGACAAGAACGTGGTGGCCCTGGGCCTGGCCAGCGGCTTCGTGGAGCCCCTGGAGTCCACCTCGATCCACATGATCATGATCGGGGTGCTGCGGCTGATGCAGCTGTTCCCCTTCCAGGGGATCAGCCCGGCGCTGGCCGAGCGCTTCAACCGGCTGCAGGACGCGGAGCTGGAGGCGATCCGCGACTTCATCGTCCTGCACTACAAGCTGACCGAGCGGGACGACGCGCCCTTCTGGCGGCATGTGCGCGACATGCCGGTCCCGGACTCGCTGGCGCACCGCATCGAACTGTTCCGGGAAGGCGCCCAGGCCTACCAGGCGGCGGGCGAGCTGTTCCAGGTGGACTCCTGGCTGCAGGTGATGCTGGGCCAGCGGCTGGAGCCCGAAGGCTGGCACCTGGCAGGCCGGCTGATGCCGCCCGCGCAGCTGAAGCAGGCCCTGTCCGACCTGAAGGGCAATATCGCCCGGGCGGTGGAGCGGCTGCCGAGCCACCAGCAGTTCCTCGACGGCTATGTGGGCGCGCGGACGGCCGAGCCCGCCTGAGGCCTAGGGCAGGGCGGGGGCTTCGGAGGCCCTTCCCGGGAACTGCGGCGGCCGCTTCTCGAGGAAGGCGGCGACACCCTCCCGGACGTCGGGGCCGGCGCCCAGCTGCATGGCGAGCGCGCCGTCGACCTTCAGCAGGTCGAACGGGTCCGGCTGGCCGGCGTAGCGCCAGAGCATCTGGCGGGTGAGCGCAATGGACACCGGGGCGGTGGTCTCGGCGATCTCCAGGGCGATCTCGCGGGCGCGGGCGAGCAGCCGGTCCTGCGGGACCACCTCGCTGACCAGGCCGCCGTCCCGGGCTTCATCGGCGGGGAACAGGCGGCCCGACAGGCACCAGCGCAGCGCCTGGGGCAGGCCGACCAGGCGAGGCAGGAACCAGGCGCTGCCGGCCTCGGGCACCAGGCCGCGGCGGGCGAAGACGAAGCCGAACTTCGCCGCCTCGGCGCAGATCCGGATGTCCATGGGCAGGGTCAGGGTGACCCCGACGCCTACGGCGGGGCCGTTGATGGCGGCGATGGACGGCTTGCGGCAGTGAAAGATGGCGCCCACGAAACCCGCGCCGCCGCCGCCGCCGCTGCGCGGCCGGTCCGGGGTGGCGAAGGCCACCGAGCCCTCGGCCTGGCTGTCGAACGCGCCTGCGCCCCCTGAGATGTCCGCGCCGGCGCAGAAGCCGCGGCCGGCGCCGGTGACGATGATCACGCGGACCGCGTCGTCGGTGTCGGCCCGGCGGAAGGCGTCCTCGAGCTCCGCGCCCATGACGGCGGTGTAGGCGTTGAGCTTGTCCGGCCGGTTCAGGGTGAGGGTGAGGATCGGGCCTTCGATCTCGTAGAGCAGGGTCTCGTAGCTCATGGGCGGCTCCGCTGCGGCCGGTTTGCCCGAACCGTCCGCCGCCGGACGCCACGTCAGTCCAGCGCCCTAGGACCACGCCTTCCGCCCAGGGCGCCCTATCAGTTTCGAGAGCTTGGCGACGTGGCGGAGCTGGGGGACGGTCGCTTGAAAAGCCCGGCGCGACACGCCGGCGGCCGTTCCCGGGAGGCGGCATGGTCACTTCGGTCACGCGGGCGGCGGTCGCCCCGCTCGGCGAGCTGGAGCCGCGCAAGCGGCCCAGGCAGGCGCGCTCGCAGGCCACCTTCGCCGCCATCGTCGACGCCTGCGCCCAGATGCTGGCCCACGGCCGCTACGAGGCGCTGACCACCAACGCCATATCCGAGCGGGCGGGGGTGAGCATCGGCACGCTCTACGAGTACTTCCCGAACCGGGAGTCGATCGTCGCCGCCCTGGCGGCGGAGTCCTGCCGCCGGCTCGTCGTGCGGATGGCGCAGGCGGTGGAGGAGACGGTGGGCCTGGCGCCCTTCGCGGGCGTGGAGCACCTGATCCGAGCCGGCGTGGGGGCGCTGCGGGCGCCGGAGAACGTGTTCACCGTGCTGCTGAAAGAGGCGCCCTTCGTGCTGCGGCTGCCGGCCTTCCAGGAGGCGCGGGCGGCCCTGACCGAGCTTTGCCAGGATATCCGGGTGCGCTCGCCCACCCGGCTGGAGCTGCCCGAGCCGCAGGCCGACACCTGGCTGATCTCGCAGATGCTGTTCAGCGCCATGCTGGAGATCGCCTTCCTCGAGGGGCCGCCCGGCCGCCGGGCGGTGCTGGAGCACGAGCTCGCCCGGCTCACCTTCCGCATGGCGCTCGGGCGCGATCCCGTCGCCGGCGAGATGGCGTCCGTTTCCGAGTGATCCGCCCGCGGCAGGCGCGGGAGAACCCGAGTAGGCCGCTCGGGTAATCGGCCGGACACTTCCTCCGGGAGGGGGCCTCCGCCACGCGGGCGCCGCCCTGCTGCAGGCCCGAGGAACGCGACCACAAGCGTCCCGGCCAGGGAGGAAGTCGATGCAACACACGCCGTCCATGCGGCGGAGGCTGGCGCTTGGCGTCTCGGCCGCCGTCCTGATCACCGCCGCGCCCGCGCTGGCCCAGCCAAGGCCGGCCGCCGCCCAGCCCCGCACGATCGAGGAGCTCGTCGTCACCGCCCAGCGGCGCGAGCAGAGCATCCAGGACGTGCCCATCGCGGTCTCCGCCTTCTCGGAGGAGACCCTGCGCAACCAGAAGATCGAGGGCGGGCGCGACCTCCTGCTGGCCGTGCCCAACGTGACCTTCAGCCGGGCCAACTTCGGCGGCTACAACTTCCAGATCCGCGGCATCGGCACCAAGCTGGTGGCGACCAGCGCCGACGCGGCGATCGGCGTGCACCAGAACAACGTGCCGCTGCAGGCCAATACGCTCGCCGACGCCAACTTCTACGACGTGGAGCGCGTGGAAGTGCTGCGCGGCCCGCAGGGGACGCAGTACGGCCGCAACACGACCGGCGGGCTGATCAACATCATCACCGCCAAGCCCGGCGACGAGTTCTCGGCGCGGATCACCGCCGAGGCGGGCGCCTTCGGCTCCAGGCTGGCCAACGGCTACGTCAACGTGCCGATCGGCGACCGCCTCGCCGTGCGGGCGGCGGGCAGCTACGTGAAGCGGGACGGCTATGGCCGAAACCTGATCACCGGCCACCACATCGACGGCCGCGACCTGTGGTCCGGGCGGCTGAGCGTGCGCTGGACGCCCGTGGAGGCGATCACCGCCGACATCATGTGGGAGCACTTCCAGGAGGACGACAACCGCGCCCGGCTCGCCAAGCAGCTGTGCATCAAGGACCCGGGCCCGACCAGCGTGGGCGGGGTGCCCACCAACCTGCCGGGCCGCTCCACCCAGTTCTACATGAGCCAGGGCTGCCGGCAGGGCGACCTCTCCTCGCCCGAGGCGCTGGGGGCGGTGAACAGCGCCGCCACGCTCGGCGGGGGCCTGGGCGTCCTGACGGGGCTGATCACCGGGGACGCCTACGCCGGCAAGGTGCAGGACCCGAACCTGCGTAACATCGAGTCCGCCTTCGACCCCATGTACCGGTCGGAGGCCGACGTGGTGATCGCCGCGCTCACCTGGAACCTGTCGGAGCACCTGACCCTGACAGCCACCGGCAGCTACGCCGAGAACCACGGCTTCACCCAGGCCGACTACAACCGCACGACGCCCACCCAGACCTTCAACGTGACGCCCCTGTCCCCGGGCGGGGTGTTCACCGACCCGCAGGTGGGCGCGTCGAACCAGTTCCGCACGATCGACTTCAGCCGCGGGGACAGCGTGCAGCGCACGATCGAGCTTCGGCTGCAGTCGGCCTACGAGGGCCCGTTCAACTTCAGCCTGGGCGCCAGCTACCAGCGGTTCAAGACGGTCAGCGACTACTACGTCACCAGCAACACCCTGACGGCCGTCAGCATGGCGCTGTTCAACGCGGCCACGCCGGGCTGTCCACTGACCGGCGGGCTGAACCTGCCGCAGTGCCAGTACGTGGACCCCAGCCCGATCCCAGACGGCTCGGGCCACAACTACTTCGACAACCGGACCCGCTACCAGATCGGCTCCTATGCGGCGTTCGGCGAGGCGACCTACGCCCTGTCCGACGAGCTGCGGGTGACGGCGGGGCTGCGCTACACAGACGACCGCAAGCGCGCCCAGCCCTTCGAGCCCGGCCTGTTCACCCCTAGCGTCGGCCTGCGCCCCCTGCCGGTGCAGTCGGTGAAGTTCCAGGAGGTGACCGGCCGGCTGAACCTGGAGTGGTCGCCCGACGTCGGCTTCACCGACGACACCCTGGTCTATGCGTCCTACGCACGGGGCTACAAGGGCGGCGGCTTCAACCCGCCGCAGTCGGCGGGCCAGCACCTGTTCCCTGACGCCTACGAGCCGGAGTTCATCGACGCCTTGGAGGTGGGGGCGAAGAACACCCTGTTCGGCGGGCGGCTGGTGCTGAACGCCGCCGCCTTCCACTACGACTACAAGGGCTACCAGGTCTCGCAAATCATCCAGCGGACTTCGGTCAACGTGAACATCGACGCCAAGATCTGGGGCGCGGAGCTGGAGGGGATCTGGGAGCCCGCGCCGGGCCTGCGGTTCAACGGCGCCCTGGGCTACCTGGACACAAAGCTGGCGCGGACCAGCGCGCTCGACCTGATCAACCTGACGCAGGGCGATCCGGGCTACGTCACGGTCAAGAACGGCGGCAGCTTCTCGAACTGCATCGCCCCGGTGGCGCAGGTGGCGCAGCTGCAGGCGGCGATCAACGCCGGGCTCGTGCCGGCCCTCGCCTTCACGGGCGTGCCTGGCCGGACTGACCTGGGGATCTGCCAGGGGGCTTTCGCCACCGGCGGGCCGCTGTCCACGCTGGTGACGATCAACCCGCTGCCGGGCATCCCCGCGCAGCTGGAGGGCAACGAGCTGCCCAACTCGCCCCACTGGACGCTGTCGCTGGGCGCTCAGTACCGCTGGGAACTCGGCGGCGGCTGGACGCTGACGCCCCGGGCCGACTTCTACTACCAGGCCAGGTCCTTCGCCCGGATCTACAACGCCATCAACGACCGGCTGGACAGCTACACCAACACCAACGCCTCGCTGATCCTCGACAACCCGTCGCGGGGCTGGACCGTCCAGGCCTACGTGAAGAACCTCGAGGACAAGACCGTCATCACCGACCAGTACCTGACGGACGACACCTCGGGCCTGTTCACCAACATCTTTCTGACCGAGCCGCGCACCTACGGGATTTCGGTCACGAAGCAGTTCTGACGCGGCCGGCGTCAGAGGGCCCGCTCGGATCTACGGGCCCAGGATCGGGCGCGGCGCCTCCCAACCCGCGTCGCACTGCCGTCCGGCGGATCCGAGCCCGCCGGACGGAATCTTCACGGCCTCCGGACCATTCGGCCGCAGCAGCTTGATTTCGCTGGCCAAAGCTCGCGGGGCGCGGACAGCTGCACGTGGCGGCAATCCGAGTTTTCCGAGCCTCGCTCGGATCTACGATGAAGCGCCCGAGTTCGGAGATCGCCATGACCACCCTCGACACGCCCGCCCCCGCCGACCGCGCCGCCAGGCTGCTGGACAGGACGCTCGCCGGGCCGGGCGCCGGCCGCACCAACTACCTGGAGCCCAAGGGAGACCCTGGCTTCTTCGGGCCGGATTCCATGGCCTGGAAGGTGCACGCCAATCCCATCGCGCTCGCCATCGGGGGTGTCGCGGCGGTCATCCTGGAGCTCGCGGAGCCGCGTGTGCGCAGCGGCGTCTGGGACCACTCCATCTTCCGCACCGATCCCCTGACCCGCATGCAGCGGACCGGCGAGGCGACGCTGATCACCACCTACGGGCCGACGAAGGCCGCTCAGGCGCGGGTGGACATGGTGACCCGCATGCACGCGCGGGTGTCCGGCGTGACGCCCGAGGGACAGGCCTACACCGCGCTCGAGCCCGAGCTGATGACCTGGGTACACATCACCGCAGGCTGGGGATTCCTGAACGCCTACCGCCGCTATGTGGAGCCGGGAATGAGCCTGGCCGACCAGGACCGCTACCACGCCGAGGGCGGGCGGCTGGGCCGGGCCTTCGGCGCGGTGGACCCGCCGGGGTCGGTGGCCGAGGTGGACGCCTGGTTCGACCGGATGCGGCCCAAGCTCGTGCCGCACCCGATCATCGGCGAGTTCCTGCACATCGTGTCCACGACCTCGCCCCTGGGCCTGGCCGGCCGTGCGCTGCAGCCGCTCGTGGTGCAGGCCGCGATTGACCTCTTGCCGCGAGACCTGGTCCGCAAGCTGGAGCTGCCGGCCAACGGGCTCGGCCTGGCCGCGGCGAAGCCGCTGCTTCGGGGCCTTGCGCTGGCCGCCGGCCGCGCGCCGGGCGAGGTGGTGCGCCAGGCGCATGCGCGGGTGGGGCGCAGGCTTGCCTGACGTGACGGCGGCCGGGCCAGATCGCCCCATGACCGAGACTTCCGCCGTCGACTTCGACCAGATGCCCACCCTGGGCGACATCGCCCGCTACCACGCCCGCGAGCGGCCGAGCGCCGTGGCCCTGACCTTCGAGAGGCGGGAGACCACTTTCGCCACCTTCGACCGGCGCGCGAACCAGGTCGCCAACGCCTTGGTCGCGGCGGGGCTGAAGGTCGGACAGCGGATCGCCTATGTGGGCAAGAACAGCGACCACTACTTCGAGCTGCTGATCGGGGCCGCCAAGGCCGGGGTGGTGATGACGCCGATCGGCTGGCGCCTGGCGCCGCCGGAAGTGGCCTACATCGTCCAGGACAGCGAGGCGCCCATCGTCTTCGTCGGGCCGGAGGTGATCGGCCAGTCCCCGGAGGTCGCGGGCCTGCTGGAGCGCCGGCCCACAGTGGTGGCCATGGAACCCGGCGCCGGGGACTATCCGACGTACGAAGCCTGGCGCGACGCCCAGGCCGACAGCGACCCTGGCGTGGCGATCTCGCCCAAGGACATCGCGGTCCAGCTCTACACCTCCGGCACGACGGGAAAGCCCAAGGGCGTGATGCTGAACCACGACAACATCCTCGCCGGCCGGCGTCGCGCGGCCGAGGCGGAGATGGCCTGGAACAGCTGGGCGCCCGACGACATCAGCCTTGTGGCCATGCCTGTGGCGCACATCGGCGGCACCGGCTGGGGCATCGTCGGGCTCTACAACGGGGCCAAGGGCGTGGTCGCCCGCGAGTTCGACCCGCTGAAGGTGCTGGACTACATCGAGCAGGATCGGGTCTCGAAGATGTTCATGGTGCCGGCCGCCATGCAGATCGTGGTGCGCCAGCCCCGCGCCCGGCAGGTGGACTACAGCCGGCTGAAGTACATCCTCTACGGCGCCTCGCCGATCCCGCTGGACCTGCTGCGCGAGTGCATGGAGGTGTTCGGCTGCGGCTTCGTCCAGCAGTACGGCATGACCGAGACCTGCGGGACCATCGTCTACCTGCCGCCGGAGGACCACACGCCGGCCGGCAGTCCCCGCATGCGCGCGGCGGGCGTCCCGATGCCAGGCGTGGAGATCAAGGTTATCGACGCCGACGGCAATCCGCTGCCCCCGCACACCGTGGGCGAGGTGGCCACGCGTTCGGTCTCCAACATGGCCGGCTACTGGAAGCTGCCCGAGGCGACCGCCGCGACCGTGGACCGCGACGGCTGGCTGCGCACGGGCGACGCCGGCTATCTCGACGAGGACGGCTACCTCTATATCCACGACCGGGTGAAGGACATGATCATCTCCGGCGCGGAGAACATCTATCCGGCCGAGGTGGAGAACGCGATCTACGGCCACCCGGACGTGGCGGAGGTGGCGGTGATCGGCGTCCCGGACGAGAAATGGGGCGAAGCGGTGAAGGCGGTGGTGGCGCCGAAGCCCGGCCACCGACCCGACCCGGAGGAGATCATCGCCTTCGCCCGCACCCGCATCGCCGGCTTCAAGGCGCCGAAGAGCGTCGACTTCGTCGACGCCCTGCCGCGCAACGCCTCGGGCAAGATCCTGCGGCGCGAACTGCGCGACCCCTACTGGAAGGGCCGCACGCGGCAGGTGAACTAGGCCAGGCCGGTCAGGCGGCGGTCGGCCTCGGCCGCTCGGCGCCGATGTAGCCAAGGGCGCCCGCGTGGTGGATGGCCTGGGTGCGGCCGTTCACGCCCATCTTGCGCGATGCGTTGGTGATGTGGAAGCGGACGGTCGGCAGGCTGATGCCGACGATCTGGCCGATCTCCACGTCCGTCTTTCCTGCGGCAGCCCACTTCAGGCACTGGATCTCGCGCCGCGTGAGCCGCACCGCCGGCGGATGGGCCCCACCGGCCGCCTCGTCGTAGGCGGCGACGAAGCGCAGCGCCTTGGACTGCAGCTCGCCCGCGCGGGCGTCGAACACCGGCTGGACGTCGAAGTCAGCGTCGGGCGTGGCCCAGACCACAGCGCCGATCACGCCGCCAGGCAGGTAGGTGGGCGTCACGATGGCGGCGCCCACCCCGAACGTCTCGATCGGCCCCTCGTGGCTGAGCGCGTCCAGCACGGCGTTGGGCCGCCACGAGCCGAAGGTGCCGTCCCGGAACCAGAAGGGTTCGGCGCACTGGCGCGCGGCGTGGATGAAGGCGGCGCGCAGCGCGAAGCCCCGGTCCTCCCAGTAGCGGAGGTCGGGGTCCACCCAGCGGAAGATGGTCTCCGCCAACGGACGGCCATCGACGCCAACCGGCGGGCGCGGGCTGGAGATGTCCGCCGCGGCGGCGAGGTAGGGCAGGCCGATCTCGGCCGCGAGCGACGCCAGCTGGCGTGCGAAACCCTCGGCAAGGGCCAATCCGGGGGCTGGCTGCGCGGCGACCATGGCCGAAGCGGTCCTCCCTATCACTTCCGCTAGCTTGTTCCCGCGCGGCCCCGTCCGCAAGCTCCGAGCATGGCTCGCCTTTCGGCGTGACGGATCAAGAGACAAGCCGCCCGGGCAAGGGCGGACGGGGAGGACGGATGAAGCTCTACAAGTACGCCGCGTCTGCGGCGGTCATCGCTTTTGCGTGCAGCGCCCACCAGGCGCAGGCCCAGGCGCCGGCGTCGGCGGGCGCCGAGGTCGAGGCGGTGATCGTCACGGCCCAGAAGCGCGAGCAGAACCTGCAGGACGTGCCGATCGTGGTCACGGTCGTGTCGGGCCAGCAGCTGCAGGACGCCGGCGTGCGCGACGTGAAGGACCTGCAGGTCCTGACGCCCGGCCTCAGCGTCACGTCCTCCACCGGCGGGGCGCAGACCTCGATCCGGATCCGCGGCGTCGGCACCATCGGCGACAACCCGGGCCTGGAGTCCTCGGTGGGGACGGTGATCGACGGCGTCTACCGGGCGCGCAGCGGCGTCGCCTTCAACGATCTCGGCGAGCTGGAGCGCATCGAGGTGCTGAAGGGGCCGCAGGGCACCGTCTTCGGCAAGAACACCTCCGCCGGCGTGATCAACGTGATCACGAAGGCGCCGGAATTCGACTTCAGCGCGGCCGCCGAGCTCAGCGCCGGCAACTACGACCACCGCAGCGCCTCGGTCTCGGTGACCGGGCCCATCAGCGAGACCGTGGCGGGCCGGCTGTTCGCCGCGCGGCGAGTGCGCGACGGGTTCTACCACGTCAGCAACGGGGCGGGGCCGAGCACCCAGGACCGCAACGACGACCAGGACGTCAGCACCGTCCGCGGCCAGCTGCTGTGGCTGCCCACCGACACCGTGTCGCTGCGCTTCCTGGCGGACTGGACCAAGCGCGACGAGCACTGCTGCCTCAACGTCACCACCCTTGTCGGCCCGACGGGCGCGATCATCGATGCGCTGTCGGCCGACGCCGGCACCCTGCGGCCTGCCGACCCGTTCCGGCGCCTGGCCTACGCGAACCGCGAGTCCAACCAGAAGATCGAAGACCGCGGCGTGTCGCTGCAGGCCGACTGGGAGCTGAACGACGAGGTGACGCTCACCTCGATCACGGCGTGGCGCGACTGGGACAACCGGCAGGCCAACGACATCGACTTCTCGTCGGCCGACATCTGGTACCGACCGGACGACGGCCGGACCTTCGCCAAGTTCGAGACCTTCTCGCAGGAAGTCCGGCTGGCCGGCTCCAGCGGTCCGATCGACTGGCTGGTGGGCGGCTTCTATTCGGACGAGCAGCTCGATACGAGCGCCTTCACGCCCTACGGCACGGCCTACGAGACCTACTTCGGCCTGCTGCTGTCGGGCGGGGCGAACCCGAACACGGTGTCGGCCCTCACGGGCATCCCGGCGGGGCAGAACTACATCCCTGGCCAAGGCTCGCTGGACGCCTATGACCACTCCACCAAGGGCTGGGCGGTGTTCACGAACAACACGTGGCACATCACCGACGCCCTCGAGCTGACCTTCGGCCTGCGCTACACCGAGGAGACCAAGAAGGTCACCTCCCGCTACAGCAACACGGCGCCCGCCAATGCCTGCGCGGCGGCCATCGCCCGGCCGATCCCCGCGGCGGCCCGCTCGGCGCTCTGCGCGCCCGGCTCGGACCCGGCGTTCAACAACATCACCACCCGCCAGGAGCGCAGCGAGGATCGCCTCGGCGGCACCGTGAAGCTGAGCTACCGCTTCAACCCGTCGCTGATGACCTATGTGTCCTACGCCTCGAGCCACAAGAGCGGCGGCTTCAACCTGGACCGCGCCCGCTTCGCGCCCGGCCAGATCAACCCGGAC
Organism: Phenylobacterium sp.; assembly: GCF_036563385.1. GTDB lineage: Bacteria > Pseudomonadota > Alphaproteobacteria > Caulobacterales > Caulobacteraceae > Phenylobacterium. The sequence continues at coordinate 166,435 of NZ_DATCML010000011.1, read as the reverse complement.
ACCAGCTTCGCGGCGGAGACCGTCGAGAGCTTTGAGGCGGGCTTCAAGAGCAACCTGGGCTCGTCGCTGGTGCTGAACGCCGCGGCGTTCGACCAGACGTTCAAGGACTTCCAGCTGAACACCTTCACCGGCATCAGCTTCGTGGTCGCCTCCATCCCGAAGGTGACCTCGAAGGGGATCGACCTGGACTTCGTCTACCGCACGCCGGTGGAGGGCCTGACCTTCAACGGCGGGGTGACCTACGCCGTCACCCAGTACGGCAATTTCGTCCCCGGCCCCGGGGTCGGGCCGCGGCTGCCCACCTCGCGGCTGTCGTACGCGCCCCTGTGGTCCACCTCATGGTCGGCGGCCTACGAGACCGACCTGAGCGACACCATGAAGCTGCGGGCCAGCCTCTCGAGCCGCTACACCTCGCGGTACAACACGGGCTCGAACCTCGACCCGCTGAAGAACCAGAAGCCGCTGACGATCTACAACGCCCGAGTGGGCGTGGGCGCGGCGGACGAGCGTTGGACCCTGGAGCTCTTCGCCCAGAACCTGACCAACGAAGACTACTACCAGGTGGTGGTGGACCAGCCGCTGCAGTCGGGCACCTACGCAGCCTTCCTGGGCGCGCCGCGCACCGTCGGCGTGACCCTGCGCTCGCGGTTCTAGGAGGCGGCGCGTGGACCTCGACCTCACCCCAGAAGACCGGGCGTTCCGGGACGAGGTCCGCGCCTTCCTCGCCGACAATCTGACACCTGAGCTTCAGGCGGCCGGACGGCTGACCACCAGCGTGTTCTGCGATCCCAAGCACACCTTGCCGTGGCAGCGGATCCTGAACGCGCGGGGCTGGGCGGCCCCCAGCTGGCCGAAGGAATACGGCGGGCCCGGCTGGACGGAGATGCAGCGCTACATCTTCGCCGCCGAATGCGCCCGGGCCGGCGCGCCGCCGCTGGCCCCCATGGGCCTGCGGATGGTCGGGCCGGTGATCATGGGCTTCGGCACGCCGGAGCAGAAGGCGCACTACCTGCCCCGGATCCTGTCGGGCGAGGACTACTGGTGTCAGGGCTATTCCGAGCCCGGCGCCGGCTCGGACCTGGCGTCGCTGCAGCTCAGGGCCGAGAGCGACGGCGAAGACTATATTCTATCCGGGTCAAAAATCTGGACGACCCACGCCCAGTGGGCCAACCGGATGTTCTGCCTGGTGCGCACGAGCAACCAGGGCAAGCCGCAGGCGGGGATCACCTTCCTGCTGCTGGACATGCAAAGTCCCGGGATCAGCGTGAAGCCGATCATCACCCTGGCCGGCGAGCACGAGGTGAACCAGGTCTTCTTCGACGCCGTGCGCGTGCCCAAGGCCAACCGCATCGGCGAGGAGAACCAGGGCTGGACGGTGGCCAAGCACCTGCTGGAGTTCGAGCGGGGCGGGGGCTCGGCGCCGGGCCTGCACCTGGCTCTGGAGCGGGCCCGGACCATTGCGAACGCCGAGGGGGCGGACAGCCCGCACTACCGGCGAAGGCTGGCCGAGGCCGAGATCGCCACCCTGGCCATCGACATCTCCGAGCGGCGCGTGCTCTCGGCCCTGGCCAGCGGCAAGAACCCGGGGCCGGCCTCGTCGATGCTGAAGATCAACGGCACCGAGGCCATGCAGCGGATCGACGAGCTGACCATCGAGGCGGCGGGAGCCTACGCCGAGGTGGACCAGCCTCATGCCCGGGAACCGGGGTCGAACGTCGAGCCGGTGGGGCCGGCCTACAGCCTCACCGCCATGCCGCGCTACCTGAACAACCGCGCCGCCTCGATCTACGGCGGCTCGAACGAGATCCAGCGGGACATCATCGCCCGCCTGGTGTTGGGGCTCTGAGGAGGAATTCATGCGACCCAACCTTCGCCGTCCGCCGTACCGGACCTATTCCATCACCCAGCTGTGCCGCGAGTTCGGGGTCACCGCCCGGGCGCTGCGGTTCTACGAGGAGCAGGGGCTGGTCTTCCCGGGCCGCCGGGACCTGCAGCGGGTCTACTCTTACAAGGACCGCGCACGCCTGGCGCTGATCGTCCGCGGTCGCCGCGTAGGCCTGTCGCTGGCGCAGATCCGCGACATCCTCGACGCCTACGAGGAGCAGGGGGAGGCGGCCCAGAACGCCAAGGCGCTGGGCGTCTTCCGGCAGCGGATCGCCGAGCTGGAGGCCCAGCGGCGCGAGGTGGACGAGGCCATCGAGGCGCTGACCCAGGCCTCGCGACGGCTGAACCCGGCCATGGGCGTCGCCGCCGAATAAAGCCCGGTGCGCCCGCACGCCGCGGCGCGCGGGCGCTGGACTGACGTTGCGGCGGGTGTCTAGCCTCTTCCCCGACAACCGCGGGACAAGCGCCGCGGGAAGGGAGTTGAGATGGCGGATTTCGGCGGCGACGTGGACCTGGAAGCCTTCCGCGCCGAGGCGCGTGGCTGGCTGAAGGAGAACTTCCCCGAGAGCCTCGCGGGGAAGGCGGGCCTCGCCATGGCCATGATGGAAGGCCTGAAGCCCGAGGGCGACCTGAAGCTCTGGAAGGAGCGGATCGGCGCGAAGGGATGGGGCACCCCCACCTGGCCGACCGAGTACGGCGGCGGCGGGCTCTCTAACGCCCAGGCCCGCGTGCTGCAGCAGGAGATGGCCAGGGCCGGGGCCTTCAACCCCCTGACCTTCGGCATGGGCGTGACGATGATCGGGCCCACCATCCTCGACTACGGCACCGAAGAGCAGAAGCGGAAGCACATCCCGCCCATCGTGAAGGGCGAGGTGCGCTGGTGCGTGGGCTACTCGGAGCCCAACGCCGGCTCGGACCTGGCCAGCCTGCAGATGCGCTGCGAGGACGCCGGAGACCACTGGAAAATCAACGGCCAGAAGACGTGGACGAGCGGGGCCCAGTGGTCGGACTGGTGCGGGGCGCTGGTGCGCACCGACCCGACGGCCAAGAAGCATGAGGGCATCACCTTCATGCTCATCGACATGCATCAGCCGGGCATCGAACCCCGGCCGATCTCGCTGATCAGCGGCGCCTCGCCGTTCTGCGAGACCTTCTTCACCGACGCGGTGGCGCCGAAGGATGCGGTGCTCGGCAAGCTCAACGAGGGCTGGACCGTGGGCAAGCGCCTGCTGCAGCACGAGCGGGCGAGCCAGACGGGCGCGCCGAGCGGCGGCAAGGCGACGCCGCTGCAGGAGCTCGCCAAGCGCTACGTGGGCGTGGACGCCAAGGGGCGGATCGCCGACGCCGAGCTGCGCGTGCGGATCAACAAGCACCTGATGGACGCGCGCGTGCACGGCCTGACCCTCGCCCGGGCGGCGGCGGAGTCGAAGGGCAACGGGGCGACCAACGCCGCCTCGGTGCTGAAGAACTCGGCCACCAGCGTGGCCCAGACCCGGGCCGAGCTGCTGCTCGAACTGATGGGCCACCAGGGGCTCGGCTGGGAGGGCGAGGCTTTCTCGGAAGAGGAGATCGAGGCGGTCCGCAGCTGGCTGTGGGGGAAGGCGATGTCGATCTACGGCGGCTCGTCCGAGATCCAGAACAACATCATCTCCAAGCGCATCCTGGGCCTGCCCGACAGCACCCACTCCGCCTGACATGAAAAAGGCTGCGCCCGAGGGCGCAGCCGGTCAGCCGTCCAGCACGATCTGAAGGCGTCGCCGGGGGCTAGGCCAGCATCGGCGCGCGCTCGACCGGTTCGGCCGGGAGGCGCAGCTGTTCGGGGAGCAGGGCGCGGTACACCACCAGCAGCAGACGGTCTTCGCTCCACACAGCCACCGAGGCGCAGCTGCGGTGCTGCGCCAGCAGCAGTTCGGCGCACACCATGGCCCCGGCCTCGCCGTCGAGATCACGCGCCTCGAAGGTCAGGATCGAGCCGTTCGGTGTGGCGGGATAGAAGGTGTACTGGGGCATAGTCGAGCTCCGGCGAAGGCGGGAGCTTTGGACCGCGGAAGTCCGTCTCTCAGCCGTCGGCGCCCACGAAAGTGCATCTGCCGACGATGCCCAAGGGTACGATGCGGGCTCGCCAAAGTCACGCCCTATGCCTTGTGTCGGCGATGCGACACAGTATTTGCCCCGAAAAACAAAGGATTGCGCCACGTTCGACCCTTCGGCTAGCCTTGCCACCGGTGTCAGGTTTCTCAGCGGAGATTCTGACACCGGTGTCATAATAAGGTTTGGGGGAGGCCCAGGTGTCCAGGATTTCCACGCGCGCCGTGGCGCGCACGGGTGTTTCGCTTGCGGCGCTGACGGCCGCGCTTGCGGTTTCCGCCCCGGCGCTCGCCCAGGAGCGCGAGGTCGAGGAGCTGGTGGTCACCGGGTTCCGGGCGAGCCTGGCCGGCGCGGTCGAGGTGAAGCGGGCCGAAACCGCGATCGTCGACGTCATCAAGGCCGAGGACATTGCGGACTTCCCCGACAACAACCTTGCGGAATCCATCCAGCGCATCCCCGGCGTCGCCATCGACCGGGAGGCCGGGGAAGGGCGCTCGATCAGCGTCCGCGGCCTTGGTCCCGACTTCACCCGCGTGCGGCTGAACGGCATCGAGGCCCTGGCCACGACCGGCGGGCCGGATTCGGGCGCCGGCACGAACCGCGGCCGGGGTTTCGACTTCAACATCTTCGCCTCGGAGCTCTTCCAGAGCATCACGGTGCGCAAGACCCAAGCGGCGGAAGTGGAGGAAGGCAGCCTCGGCGCGACCGTGGACCTGCAGACCTCGCGCCCCTTCGACTACAAGGACTTCACCTTCGCCGCCTCGGCCCAGATGGGCTACAACGAGCTGGCCAAGGAATACGACCCGCGCGTCGCCTTCCTGGTCAGCGACACCTGGCTGGACGGCCGCCTGGGCGCGCTGGTTTCGGTGGCCTACACCAAGCGCAACGTGCGCGAAGAGGGCTACAACTCCACGCGCTGGGACAACGGGCCATCTGTGCAGGGCTTCTGCAGCCCGGTGGGGGTGACCCCGCAGAACCGCCCGAACTCCACCGCCATCGGAGCCACGGCCGCGAACTGCGCCACGGGCGTCCCGCGGCCGGCCGCCACGCCTGAGAACATCGCCGCCTACCAGCTGGCCAGCGCGGCCACCACCTTCCACCCGCGGCTGCCGGCCTACAGCCGCAACGACTATGAGAACGACCGGCTGGGCGTCACGGCCGCGATCCAGTTCAAGCCCACCGACCGGACGAACGTGAACCTGGACATCCTGCTGGCCAAGCTGGACACCGTGCGCCAGGACACCGGCCTGTCGGCGATCTCCTTCAGCCGCGACTCCACGGTGGGCGGCAAGCCGCAGACCCACGTGCTGGCCGCCGAAGTCGACGAGAACGGGCAACTGGTCTACGGCCGCTTCGACAACGTCGACTTCCGCACCTCGTCCACCTACTCGGACATCTCCACCGAGTTCACCCAGTGGACCCTGTCGGTGGATCACGAGTTCAACGACCGCTTCCGGGTGAGCCTGGTGGCCGGCCGCGCCTTCTCCGACTTCGACAACCCGATCCAGACCCACGTCACCTTCGAGCGTCAGAACGTCGACGGCTTCTCGTTCGACTACCGCGACAACGCCCGCATGCCCGAGATGGTGCTGGGCTTCGACCCGGCCGACCCGGCGCAGTGGGCGGTGACTCCGGCGGGCACGGCCAACGCCCTGCTGACCGAGGTGCGCCTGCGCCCGCAGGGCGTGGAGAACGTGCTGGAGACCGGCCGCGTGGACTTCGCCTTCGACGCGTTCGACGGCCTGACCTTCAAGTGGGGCGCGGCGCTGAAGAAGTACGACTTCTTCACCTACGAACAGCGCCGGCAGAACCAGACCGACAGCGTCACCTCCCTGCCGGCCGGCGTGACGCTGGCGAGCCTCTCGTCGACGCTGTCGGGCTTCGGCTCGGGCTTGCCGGCCGGGGCGCCCGGCCGCTGGATCGTGCCGAACGTGGAGGCCTTCGCTCAGGCCTACAACATCTACTGCAACTGCAACGGCCCCGCGCCGGGCGGGGCGGCGGACGACCCGGACGACTTCCGCCTGACGGGGCCGACCAACGGCGATGCGCGGCGCCTGAACCAGGTGATCAACGAGGACGACCTCAGCCTCTACGGCCAGGCGAGCTTCCGCTTCGACAACCTGTTCGGCCGCACCCTGCGGGGCGATCTGGGCGCGCGCTACGTCGAGACCGAGCTGATGGCCCAAGGCTACCAGTCGCGCAACAGCGGCACCCTGGTGACGGTGGTCAACAAGTACAACGACCTGCTGCCGTCGGTGAACCTGGCCTATGACGTGCGCGACGACCTGGTGCTGCGCTTCGGCGCCGCCAAGGTGATGGCGCGCCCGACGCTGACCTCGCTGAACCCCGGCGGCTCCACCACCACGTCCAACCGCTCGAACCCCTCGGCGAACCTGGGCAACCCGTTCCTGAAGCCGTTCCGGGCGACCACCTACGACGTCAGCGCCGAGTGGTACTTCGCGCCGGAGTCGCTGCTGTCCTTCGCCTTCTTCTACAAGGACATCTCGACCTACATCCAGAACCTGCGGATCGACGACATCCCGTTCAGCCAGGGTCCGCTGGCGGGCCAGGAAGCCACCATCGTGCCCTCCAACTACGACGGCACGGAGCTGTGGGACTTCACCACCTTCATCAACACGCCCGGCGGGCCGCTGAAGGGCTTCGAGATCGCCTACCAGCAGCCGTTCACCTTCCTGCCCGAGCGCTTCGGCCTGCCCGAGTGGACCGGCAACTTCGGGGCCTTGCTGAACTACACGCGGGTGAAGTCCGAGATCAGCTACGCCACGAGCACGGCGGGCACGGCCTATGTGAAGAACGACCTGCTGAACCTCTCGAAGAGCTCGTACAACGCGACGCTGTACTACGAGGACGAGCGGCTCTCGGCGCGCGTCTCGGCGGCCTATCGCGACGGCTACCTGACCCGCATCCCGGGCCAGAACAACAACGACGTGGAAGGCAAGAACGAGACGTTCAACGTCGACGTGTCGGTGTCCTACGCCATCAACGACAACTTCAGCCTCACCTTCGAAGGCCTGAACCTCACGGACGAGTACAACGACCGTTATGTGGACAGCGTGCGCAACAGCCCGTCGACCTACATCCACAGCGGCCGGCAGTACTACGCGGGCGTGCGCTACCGGTTCTAGGGCGGTGGGCGCAGTGCGGCGCATGGCTCTCGTGGCGCTCGGCCTTGCGGCGAGCGCCTGCGCCTCCGTGCCGCCGCCGCCGCCGGGGGAGCTTGTGGCCTTTCCCGGCGCCGAGGGGGCCGGGCGGCTGTCGCTGGGCGGCCGCGGGGGGACGGTGATCAAGGTCACCAACCTGGAGGACTCCGGGGCGGGCAGCCTGCGGGCCGCGGTGGAGGCCAAGGGTCCGCGCACGGTGGTGTTCGAGACCGGCGGGACCATCCGGCTGAAGACGCCGCTGCGCATCCGCGAAGGCCGGATCACCATCGCCGGGCAGACGGCGCCCGGCGGCGGGATCACGCTCCGCGACCAGCCCCTGGTGGTGGCCGCCGACGACGTGGTGATCCGCTACATCCGCTCGAGGCTCGGCGACGAGACCGGCGTGCAGGCCGACGCCATCGACATCGTGCGGGGGCGGCGGATCATCCTGGACCACGTCTCGGCCAGCTGGTCGGTGGACGAGACCCTGTCGGCGGGCTCGCGCTACGATCCTCCGGAAGCCGGCGTCTATGACGTCACGGTGCAGTGGTCGATCATCGCCGAGAGCCTGAACAAGTCGGCTCACGCCAAGGGGGAGCACGGCTACGGCTCGCTGATCCGCGGCGGTCACGGAGCCCGGATGAGCTTCCACCACAACCTCTGGGCCAACCACAACGCGCGCATGCCGCGGCCCGGGAACTACAACGGGCCGGACAAGGACCCGATCGGACCGCTCCTCGAGTTCCGCTCGAACGTCTTCTACAACTGGGGGCGGGAGCGTGCGGGCTACAACGCCGACACGGCGGCGAAGGCCACGTACAGCTTCGTCGACAACGCCTATGTGCGGGGGCCCGACTCGAAGGGGGCCTACGCCTTCGAGGAGAAGAACAGCCTCGCCCGGGCCTGGTTCGCCGGCAACAGCATGGACGGAAAGGTCCCTGCCGATCCCTGGAGCCTGGTGATCGGGACACCGCCGCCGGAGTACCGGCTGACGGCCGCCCCGGACGTGGCGCCGGTGCGCGCCCACGGCGCGGCGGCGGCCTATGAGGCGGTGCTCGCTCGCGCGGGCGCCACGAAACCGCGCGACGCGGTGGACACGCGGGTGGTGGACGGCGTTCGACGCCGCACCGGCCGGATCATCGACACGGAGGCGAGCGTGGGCGGCTGGCCCACGCTGGCGTCGGGCGCCCCGCGCCCGGACCGCGACGGCGACGGCATGCCCGACGCCTGGGAACGCGCCCGTGGGCTGGATCCCGCGCGCCCGGACGATGCGGCGGACGGCGACCGGGACGGCTGGACCAACCTCGAGGAATGGCTGGCGGAGCTGGCGGCCTGAGCCGGAAAAAGCTGCGGATTTGATCGAGCGCAAAGCTGGGCCGTCGCGGATGCGCGAAAAGGGATCCGTCGAGACCCAGTCGCCGCGCCCGTCCCCCGGAGCAAAGCAGGCTGGTTGAGCGCCCCCGGGACCCGCCCGGGGGCGCTCTTCATTTCGGCCTCGCGCTCAGGCGGGCTGCGGGGCGAGGTCCAGGCGCTTGACCACCTTTACGCGGGCGACGTCCTCGCCAGCCCGGCGGCCGAAACCGAGGTTGTCGGCGAGCTCCAGCATGCGGTCGTTGTGGCGGGCCACGTCGCCCCAGACCTCCTTCACGCCCCTGGCGCGGGCATGGTCGAGGACAGCGCGCAGCAGCAGACCGCCCAGGCCGCGGTGCTGGCGATCGCTGCGCACCATGAGGGCGAACTCCGCGGTTTCCCCCTCGGGGTCGCCGACGATGCGGCTGACGCCCAGGATCTCGCCGTCGGCGTTCTGCGCTACCAGGGCCATCTCCCTGTCGTAGTCGATCTGCGACAGGCGGGCGGCCCAGCCGGGGGGCAGGTGACGGAAGCCGGAGGCGAACCGCAGGCGCACGTCCTCGGGCGTGGAGCGGTCGATCAGGTCCTCTATGCGCGGCGCATCTTCGGGCCGGATCGGGCGGACCAGGAGGCCCCCGCCGCCGTCGAGGGCTACGGTGCGCTCCAGCGCCTGGGGATAGGGCAAGATGGCCGGCCGGGAGGGCGCGGCGCCCGGCGGGCGCAGGCGGATGCGCGCGTCCAGGCACAGCACGCCGCGGGCGTCGGCCAGCAGCGGGTTGATGTCCAGCTCGGCCAGCTCGGGCACGCTGCTGGCGATCTCGCCAAGCGTGATCAGGACGTCGGCCACCGCGTCCACGTCGGCCGCAGGCTGGTCGCGGAAGCCGGAGAGCAGGCGGCAGACCTGGGTGCGGCGGATCATGTCCCCGGCGAGGACGTCGTTCAGGGGCGGCAGGCCGATGCTGCGGTCGGCCAGCACCTCGGTGGCCACGCCGCCGTGGCCGAACAGGACCACCGGGCCGAACGTGGGATCCTGCGTGATCCCGCAGAGCAGCTCGTGGGCGCCGGGACGGTTCACCATCGGCTGGACCACGAAGCCGTCGATCTGCGCCTCAGGACGGACGCCGCGGACACGAGCCAGCATGGCCTCGGCCGCCTCGAGCACGTCGGCGGGGCCCTGCAGGTCGAGGGCCACGCCGCCCACGTCCGACTTGTGGCTGATGTCCGGCGACAGGATCTTCAGCGCCAGGGCGCCGCCGAGCTCCCGGGCGGCGGCGGCGGCCTCGGCCGGGCTGCGCGCCGTGCGGTCCTCCACCACCGGCAGCCCGTAGGCCTTGAGCACGGCGCGGGCCTCCGGGTCGGTCAAGGTCAGGCGGCCTTCGGCGACGGCGGCGTCGACGATGCCGCGCACGGCCGCGGCGTCGGCGGCGCGGGGCGGACGGTCCGCCGGGGTCTGCATCAGCAGCTCCTGGTTCCGGCGGTGGTCGACCAGGTGCATGAAGGCGCGCACCGCCTCGTCCGGCGTCTCGTGGGTGGGCAGGCCGGCCGCGACGAAGAGCCGGCGCCCCTCTGTCACCGCCTGGTCGCCGAGCCAGCAGGTGAGGATGGGGCGTCCGAACGGGCGCGTCGGCGCCGCGGCGACCACGGCGCGGGCGGCGTCCGTGGAGGAGGCCACCGCGGTCGGGCAGTTCATCACCAGGATCGCGTCGTTCTGGCGGTCCGCGAGCAGGGCCTCGAGAGCCCGGCCATAGAGAGCTGGGCGGGCGTCGCCGATGATGTCCACCGGATTTCCGTGCGACCAGGTCTTCGGCGCCGCGGCGTTGATGGCGGCCACCGTCTCCGGCTGCAGCTCGGCCACGCGGCCGCCGCGGTCGGCCAGGGCGTCAGCGGCCATGACGCCGGCGCCGCCGCCGTTGGTCAGGATCGCCAGGCGGTCCCCATGCACCCGGAGGCCGGCGGAAAGCGTGGTGACCGCATCGAACAGCTCCCGCAGGCCGCCGACCCGCAGCATGCCGGCCCGCCGGAAGGCGGCGTCGTAGACCGCATCGGCGCCGGCCAGCGCCCCTGTGTGGGAGAAGGCCGCCGCGGCCCCGGCGTTGGTGCGGCCCGCCTTGATGACCACGACGGGCTTGGCGCGGGCGGCGATGCGGCCGGCGGTCATGAACTTCCGCGCGTCGGAGATGCTCTCCAGGTAGACCAGGATGCCCTTGGTGTCGGGATCCAAGGCCAGGAAGTCGAGGAGGTCGCCGAAGTCCACGTCGGCGGCGTCGCCGATGCTGATCACGTGGCTGAAGCCGATCCCGCGAGGCTTGGCCCAGTCGAGCGCCGCGGCGCAGATGGCGCCTGACTGCGCCACGAGCGCCAGGCCGCCGGGCTCGGGCGTCACGTGGGCGAAGCTGGCGTTGATCCCGACGCGCGGGGAGATGAAGCCCAGGCAGTTGGGACCGACCACCCGCAGGAGGTGCGGCCGCGCCGCGTCGAGCATGGCCTGGCGCAGGTCAGGGGTCACCCCGGCGCTGATTACCACGGCGGCGCGGCAGCCGTGGGCGCCCAGCTCCGCGACCACGCCAGGCACGGTCTCGGCCGGGGTGGCGACCACCGCCAGGTCGACCTGACGCGGCAGGGCCGAGACGGTGGGATAGGCGAGCGACGAGCCTAAGGAAGCGGCGCGCGGGTTCACCGGCAGGACGGGTCCGGCGAAGCCGGCGTTCAGCAGGTTGCGGGCGATCACCTGGCCGACGGAGCCCGGCGTGTTGCTGGCGCCCACCAGGGCGATGGCCTGCGGATGGAAGAGGGCGTCGAGGTTGCGCGTAGTCATGGCGGATCTCGTGCCTTGCGGGTGGCGATGGGGCCCTGATCCCCGTCAAGGCGGGACCCGGGGGCAGGGGTAGAGGTTCCCCGCCCACCGGGCAAATCGCGGTCTCGCGAGGCGGTGGAGCCTGGCGACGTCAGCCACTCACCCGAACGGTCCGGCGCAACTTGCCGGACTCAGACCCGCCGACGGGCGGCGCGCAGGGACGGCTGCAGGGCTGCGGCGAAGCTCGTGAAGCCGGCCAGGCCGAGCGCCACGGCGGCCGCGCACCAGCCGCAGTGCGCGGCCTGCGCGGCCTGCGCGGCGTCGCCACAGACGCCGCCCAGCAGGGTCATGTGCTCGAAGGCGAGCTTGCCGGACAGGGCGGCCGAGGCGAGCAGGGCCGCGCCCGCGCTGGCCAGGCCGCCGCGGACGAGGGCGTCGCTGGACGTATCGGGCGTACGGCGCATGGGGAGGGCCTTTCGAGGTTGCCGCCCCAGATCACCCGAGCGGGCGCGGCGATGCCTTGACGTGGATCAAGGCGACTCCGCGGCCCCTGCGGCAAACCCGGTCCACCTCCAAGCCACCCAGAAAAACGGGCTCATGAAGCAGTTAGCGGCCAGGCCGGACGAAGCGCCGTTCAACGTCCTCATCCTCTACGTCTTGATGGGCGCGGCGGCCCTGGGCTCGGTCCTGATGACCGCGTTCAGCCCCGACCCGCTGTTCCGCCTGCACGGCTGGACCTTCACCGCCGCCTTCACCCTGGCGTTCCTGGTGATGTCCGCCGGCCTCGGCCACGATCGCTTCCGCCAGGATCCGGACCGCTACGAAGACGGCGTCGTCCGGGCGGGCGTCATCGCCACCATGTTCTGGGCGGTCGTCGGCCTGAGCGTGGGCGTGGTGATCGCCGCCCAGCTGTCCTGGCCAAACCAGCTCTACTTCCCCGAGTTCGGCTTCCTGAACTTCGGACGCCTACGGCCCCTGCACACCTCGGGGGTCATCTTCGCGTTCGGGGGCAACGCCCTGATCGCCACGTCCTTCTACGTCGTCCAGCGGACCTGCAAGGCCCGCCTGGCCGGCGGCATTTGGCCGTGGTTCGTGTTCTGGGGCTACCAGCTGTTCATCGTGCTGGCCGCCACCGGCTACGTGGCCGGGATCACGCAGAGCCGCGAGTACGCGGAGCCCGAGTGGTACGTGGACCTGTGGCTGACGGTGGTCTGGGTCGCCTACCTGCTGGTTTTCCTGGGCACGATCTGGAAGCGCAAGGAACCCCACATCTACGTGGCCAACTGGTTCTACCTGGCCTTCATCGTCACCATCGCCCTGCTGCACGTGGTCAACAACCTGGCCATGCCGATCGGGCCGCTGGACAGCCACAGCTACTCGGCCTTCTCGGGCGTGCAGGATGCGCTGACCCAGTGGTGGTACGGCCACAACGCGGTGGGCTTCTTCCTGACCGCCGGCTTCCTGGCGATGATGTACTACTTCGTCCCGAAGCGCGTCGGCCGGCCGGTCTATTCCTACCGTCTGTCGATCGTCCACTTCTGGTCGCTGATCTTCATCTACATCTGGGCGGGCCCGCACCACCTTCACTACACCGCCCTGCCGCAGTGGGCGCAGACCCTCGGGATGACCTTCTCGGTCATGCTGTGGATGCCGTCCTGGGGCGGCATGATCAACGGCCTGATGACCCTGTCGGGCGCCTGGGACAAGCTGCGCACCGACCCGGTGGTGCGGATGATGGTGGTGGCCATGGCCTTCTACGGCATGGCGACCTTCGAAGGCCCGCTGATGTCGGTCCGCGCGGTCAACTCGCTCAGCCACTACACCGACTGGACCATCGGCCACGTGCACTCCGGCGCGCTCGGCTGGAACGGCCTGATCACCTTCGCCGCCGTCTACTGCATGGTCCCGTGGCTGTGGAAGAAGGAGCGCCTGTACTCGAACAAGCTGGTCGAGTGGCACTTCTGGATCGCGACCTCGGGGATCCTTCTCTACATCGCCTCGATGTGGGTCTCCGGGATCATGGAAGGCCTGATGTGGCGCGAGTACACGCCGCAGGGCTTCCTGGCCAACTCCTTCGTGGAAACGGTCGCGGCCAAGCACATCGAGAACGTCATCCGCACGATCGGGGGGCTCATGTTCCTCTCCGGCGCGGTGATCATGTCCTACAACCTGTGGCGCACGATCCGCATGCCCAGCTCGGCGCAGGCCGAACTGCCGGCGACGCCGGTCGCCGCGCCCGCCGCCGCCCTCGCGGCCGAGTAAGGCGCAACGCCCATGTGGAACCGTCACCAAAAGTTCGAGCGTCATTCGCTCTGGCTCACCATCGGCATCCTGATCGTCGTCTCGATCGGCGGGCTGGTGGAGATCTCGCCGCTGTTCTTCCTGGAGAGCACGATCGAGAAGGTGGAGGGCGTTCGCCCCTACACCCCGCTCGAGCAGGCGGGCCGCGACATCTACGTGCGGGAAGGCTGCTACGTCTGCCACTCGCAGATGATCCGCCCGCTTCGCGACGAGGTGGAGCGCTACGGCCACTACAGCCTGGCCGCCGAGAGCATGTACGACCACCCCTTCCAGTGGGGCTCCAAGCGCACCGGGCCTGACCTGGCGCGGGTCGGCGAGAAGTACTCCGACAGCTGGCACGTGGACCACCTGACCAACCCGCGCTCGGTGGTGCCGGAGTCGAACATGCCCCCCTACGCCTTCCTGGCGAAGAAGGAGCTCGACTACCGCGCCATCGAGGCCAAGCTGACGGCGCTGCGCAAGGTCGGCGTGCCCTACACGGACGCGCAGATCCAGAACGCCAAGGCCGACCTCGAAGCCCAGACCGACAGCTTCGCCGGCCCCACCTCGGACCTGCGGAAGCGGTACGGCGAGAAGGTCGCCCAGCGGGACTTCGACGGCGATCCCGAGCGCCTGTCCGAGATGGATGCGCTGATCGCCTACCTGCAGGTCCTGGGGACCATGGTCGACTTCAAGACCTACAAGGCCGAAAGCCCGGAGAACCTGCGATGAGCGGCCTCGACTACGAGACGGTGGCCCGCTTCGCCCAGCAGGGCGGGACCCTCTACTTCGCCGCCATCTTCGCCGCCGGCGTGGCCTACGCCCTGTGGCCGAAGCACAAGGAGGCGTTCCAGCGCCTCGCCCAACTGCCGCTCGAGAAGGACGAGAGCGACAATGTCTGACGACAAGCGCGAAATGGACGAACACTCGGGCGTCGAGACGACCGGCCACGAGTGGGACGGCATCAAGGAACTGGACAACCCGCTGCCGCGCTGGTGGCTGTGGATCTGGTACGCCACGATCGCCGCCTCGGCGGTCTACTGGGTGCTCATGCCGGCCTGGCCGGGGATCACCGGCTACACCAAGGGCCTGCTGGGCCAGTCCGACCGGGCCGAGGTCAGCCGCGAGCTCGCGGCGCTGAAAGCCCAGCGCGGCGCGGGCGAGGTGAAGCTGCGCAACGCCTCCCTCGAACAGATCGAGCAGGATCCCGAGCTGCAGGCCTACGCCATGCAGGTCGGCCAGTCGGTGTTCGGCGACAACTGCGCCACCTGCCACGGGGCCGGCGGCGCCGGGCGGGTTGGCTATCCCAGCCTGCGCGACGACGTGTGGCTCTGGGGCGGCAGCCTAGCGGACATCCAGCACACCATCCAGGTGGGCGTCCGCTCGCAGAACTCGCACACCCGCGGCGAGACCCTGATGCCGGCTTTCGGCCGGGACCAGATGCTCGAGGAGCCGGCGGTGGCGGACGTCACCGAGTTCGTGGTGGCGCTGTCCGGCCGCAAGGCCGACGGCGCGGCGGTGGAACGCGGCCGGCAGACCTTCGCCGACCAGTGCGCCGCCTGCCACGCGGCTGACGGGACCGGGGACGTGAGCCGCGGGATCCCGAACCTGGCCGATGCGGAATGGCTGTACGGCTCGGACCGCAAGGCGATCCACGACCAGATCTGGAACGGCCGCAACGGCGTGATGCCCACCTGGGAAGCGCGCTTCAGCCCCGAGACCATCAAGGCGCTCGCGGTCTACATCCACGCCAACGCCGGCGGCGGCGAGGAGCCCGCCGTGGCGGCGGCCCCGCCGACCGCCCAACCCGCCGCCGGGGGCGCCGGGAGATGACCGTCGTCATCGACCGCGTCTCGAGGCCGGACCCCGCCAGGCGCGAGGCTCCGGTCTCGGCGGCTGAGCGCGTCCGGAAGAAGGACGCGGCCGGTGGGCTCTACAAGCCGCGGACGCCGATCTATCCGAAACTGGTCCACGGCAAGTGGCGCGCCATCAAGTGGGCGCTGCTGGCCGCCATGCTGACCATCTACTACGTCACGCCCTGGATACGCTGGGACCGGCCGGGCAAGCTGCCGGACCAGGCCGTGCTGGTCGATTTCGCCGGACGCCGGTTCTATTTCTTCGACATCCAGCTGTGGCCGCAGGAAGTCCACTTCATCACCGGCCTGCTGGTGATCGCCGCGTTGAGCCTGTTCCTGGTGACGGCCCTGTTCGGCCGCCTGTGGTGCGGCTACGCCTGCCCGCAGACGGTCTGGACGGACCTGTTCATCTATGTGGAGCGCCTGTTCGAGGGGGACCGCAACGCGCGCATGCGGCTGGACGCGGCGCCCTGGTCCTTCGACAAGCTGTGGCGCAAGACGGGCAAGCACCTCGTCTGGCTGGGCATCGGCTTCGGCACCGGGGGCGCCTGGATCTTCTACTTCCACGACGCGCCGCAGCTGCTGGCCGACTTCTGGGTCGGGCAGGCGCCGGCCACGGCCTACATCTTCTGCTTCCTGCTGACGGCGACGACCTACGGCTTCGCCGGCTTCATGCGCGAGCAGGTCTGCTTCTACATGTGCCCCTGGCCGCGCATCCAAGGCGCCATGCTCGACCACCACTCGCTGCAGGTCACCTACCGCTACGACCGCGGCGAGCCGCGCGGGGCGCACAAGAAGGGCCAGGCCTGGACCGGCCGCGGCGACTGCATCGACTGCCGCCAGTGCGTCGTGGCCTGCCCCATGGGCATCGACATCCGCAACGGCCCGCAGATGGAGTGCATCAACTGCGGCCTGTGCATCGACGCCTGCGACGAAATCATGGTCAAGGTCGGCCGGCCGAAGGCCCTGATCGCCTACGACACCGACAGCGCCGTGGCCGAGCGCCAGCGGGGCAACACGCCGCGCTACAAGTTCGTGCGCCCCCGGACCGTCTACTACACGGTGGGCCTGCTCATCGTCTGCGGCCTGATGGTCTGGGGCCTGGTCACGCGCCCGCATTACGACGTCCACGCGCTGCGTGACCGCAACCCCACCTTCGTGCGCCTGCACGACGGGGCGATCCGCAACGGCTACACGCTCAAGGTCGCCAACCGCACCTTCTCGCCGCAGACCGTCGAGATCGGCTTCGAGGGCGTGCCGAACGCCCGCCTGCGCAGCCCGGGCCGCCCGGCAAGCCGGGTGCTGACCATCCGGGCCGAGCCGAACGAGGTCACCTCGGTGCGGGTGTTCGTCACCGCCGAGCCGGACGACCTGGCGAGCGCCAACATGCCGGCCGCCTTCGAGATCCGCGCCCCGGGCGAGACCCGGCGCACCAAGACCACCTTCCTTTCGGGAGCCGCCAACCCATGAGCGCCACCCATTCCCCCGCCGGCGCGCAGACCGGCTTTCGCGTCCGTGGCTGGCACGTCCTGGCCGGCGTCAGCGCCTTCTTCGCCCTGGTGATCGGGGTGGACGCTTGGTTCACGGTGCTGGCGCTGAAGACCTATCCCGGCCAGGTGTCGGTGACGCCCTACGAGGATGGGCTGCTCTACAACAAGAAGATCGCCCAGCTGGAGGCGCAGGCGAAGCTGGGCTGGCGCGCCGCCGCCGAGGCCCAGCCGGGGGTCGTCGTCCTGCTGGTGCAGGATCGCGAGGGCCAGCCGGTCGCCGGCCTGAGCGTCACCGGCAAGCTGGAACGCCCGGCCACCGAGGCCGGCCGGCGGATGCTGACCTTCCAGCGCGTCGCGCCGGGCCGCTACGAGGCGACCACAGGGGCGATCGACGGCGCCTGGGACCTGACGGCGGACGCCCGCGACGGGCAGGGCCGCACCTTCATAGCCGAGCGGAGGCTCACGTGGCGCTGACCTACGAGGCGGCTGCGGGGGCGGACTTCTCCGCCTTCCTCGGCCGGGGGACGGACGGCAAGGCGAGCCTGGACCTGCTGGTCCGCGGCGCGCGCTGCGCGGGCTGCCTGGCCAAGATCGAGGCGGCGGTAGCCGGCCTGCCGGGCGTGGAGGGCGCCCGGCTCAACCTGACCAGCGGCAAGCTCACCGTGGGCTTCCGCACCGCGTCGGGCGATCCGGCGGCCGTGATCGCGGCCTTGGACAAGCTCGGCTACCCGGCGACACCGTACGATCCCGGCCAGGCGCAGGTCGCCCATGACAAGGAAGGCCGCCGGCTGATCTTGGCGCTGGCGGTGGCCGCCTTCGGGGCCATGAACACCATGATGTTCTCGGTGCCCCTGTGGGCCGGCCTGTTCGGGCAGGAGCTCGGCCCGGCCACCAAGCAGGTGATGATGTGGTTCTCGGGCGCGGTGGGCGCGCCGTCCGCCATCTACGCCGGCCTGCCGTTCTTCCAGTCCGCGTGGCGCTCGCTGAAGGCCCGCCGGGCCAACATGGACGTGCCGATCTCGATCGGCGTGCTGCTGACGCTGGTCATCAGCTTCTCCGAGACGGTGCTGAACGGCCGCGACGCCTATTTCGACGCCGCGGTGAGCCTGCTGTTCCTGCTGCTGATCGGCCGCTGGCTGGACCACCAGCTGCGGGCCCGGGCGCGCAGCGCCGCCGGCGACCTCCTGGCCATGCAGGCCCCCGCCGCCGCCGTGCTGGACCGGGACGGCCAGGCGCACATGAAGCCGTTGGCCGAGGTGCAGCCCGGCGACCTGGTGCTGGTCCGCGCCGGCGAGCGGATCCCGGTGGATGGCCGCATCGAAGCGGGGATGTCAGAGCTCGACAACGCCCTGCTGACCGGCGAGACCGCCCCGGTGGCCGTGGCCCAGGGGGCGGTCTGCCGCGCCGGGTCGATGAACCTGTCCGGGGTGCTGCGGCTGCGGGCGCTGGCGCGGTCGGAGGACTCCGCCCTGGCGGCGATCGCGCGTCTGGTGGAGATCGGCGCCCAGTCGAAGTCCAGGTACGTGCAGCTCGCCGACAAGGCGGCCGCCATCTACGTCCCGGTGGTGCACACCGCCGCGGCCCTCACTTTCGCTGGCGGCTGGCTTGTCGGCCTGGGGCCGCGCGAGGCGCTGATCCGGGCGGTGGCGGTGCTGATCATCACCTGCCCATGCGCCCTGGGGCTGGCCGTGCCGGCGGTGCAGATCATGGCCTCGTCGCGGCTGTTCCGACGTGGCGTGCTGGTGAAGTCGGGCGCCGCCCTGGAGCGGCTCTCCGAGATCGATCACGTGGTGTTCGACAAGACCGGCGTGCTGACCGAGGGCCGGCCGCGCCTGATCGACCCCGCGCCGGCCGCGGTGACCCTCGCCGCGCCGCTCGCCCGCGCCTCGCGCCATCCGCTGGCCCGGACCTTGGCCGAGGAGGCGGGGGAGGGGCCTCTCGCCAGCCAGGTGACGGAGCACGCCGGCCAGGGCGTCGAGGGGCTGATCGACGGCCGGCGGGCCAGGCTGGGCCGCGCCTCGTTCGTGGGCGTGGAGAGCCGAGGCGGCAGCGAAACCGAGCTCTGGTTCGGCTTCGACGGCGACACCAAGGTGCGCTTCCGCTTCTCCGACCGGCTGCGCCAAGACGCCGCCGAGACGGTGGCGGCGCTCAAGGCCCGCGGGCTGACGGTGGAGGTGCTTTCCGGCGACGTGGCCGGGCCCGTGGCCGCCGCGGCGGAGGCCGCCGGGATCGACGCGTGGCGCGCCGGCCTCACCCCCCAGCAGAAGGCCGCCGCGGTGGACGCCCTGGCGGCCGACGGTCGCCGCGTGCTGATGGTGGGCGACGGCCTCAACGACGCCGCAGCCCTGGCCAAGGCGCACGCCGCCATGGCCCCCGGGACCGCCCTGGAAGCCAGCCAGAACGCCGCGGACCTGGTCTTCTCGGGCGAGGGCCTGTCGTCCGTGGCCGCCGCCTACGACGTGTCGCGCGTCGCCCGGCGGCGAGCGATGGAGAACTTCGGCTTCGCCGCGCTCTACAACCTGGTGGCCGGGCCGGCGGCCATGCTGGGCCTGGTGAACCCCTTCGTCGCCGCCCTGGCCATGTCGGGCTCGTCGCTCGCGGTGACCCTCAACGCCCTCCGGATGGGACGCAAGCCGTGACGATCCTGCTCTTCCTCGCGCCGTTCTCCCTCGGCCTCGGGTTGCTCGCTGTGGCCGCCTTCTGGTGGACCCTCAAGGCCGGCCAGTACGAGGACCCGGCGGGCGACGCGGCGCGCATCCTGCTGGACGATCCCGCCGACCGGCCCGGCGCTTGATCGCGGTCAAGGCGGCCGGCGCGTCGCCCAGGCATGCTCAGGACGCTGCCGGGAGGAGACCATGACCGCCGCCAACCTTGCCTACCTGCTGATGATCCTGGGCGCCTACGCGCTGTTCGTGTTGGTGCTGGGCGCCTACTGGGTGAGGTCGGCCTTCGCGGCCAGGAAGCCGGCGGAGAAGATCGTGATCACCCGGGCCAAGGAGCCGGCGCCCGCTGAGCCGGCGCGCAAGCGCGCGGCCTGAGCCCGCACTCAGCCGCGCAAGGCCGCACGGATCCAGCCCGACAGGGCGTCCCCCACCAGCGGCTTCTCGACAATCGGCACCCCGGCCGCGGCGGCCGCCTGACGCACCGCGCGCTTGGGATTGCTGGTGATCAGCAGGGCGGGCAAGGCGACTTGGCGGCCCCGCAGCCGGGCGAGCGCCGCCAGTCCCCCGATGCCGGGCATCCGCTCGTCCAGAACAAGGCAGGCGTCCCGTTCCGGCAGGTCACGGGTCAGCAGGGCCTCGCCGCAGTCCAGCGTCTCGACGGCGAAGCCCTCCAGCTCGAGCGCGAACTGCAGCGAGCTGCGCACCGCCGGATCGTCGTCGACTACGATGACGAGCGGCAGCTCCGGGGAGGGCGTCGAGCGGGCGGGCATCGGTCCAGCATGACGCCAGCCGCAGGCCCCGGCCTTGACCTAAAGCAAGCCGTCAGAAGCCGGCGAGCAGGGCCATCCGGACCAGCTCCGACAGCCCCGAGGCGCCGGTCTTGGTCATCACATTGGCGCGGTACACCTCGACGGTGCGCGGGCTGATCCCGAGGTCGTAGGCGATCACCTTGTTCGGCTTGCCGGCGATGACGCCCCGCAGCACCTCCTGCTCACGAGGCGAGAGGCCCTCGAGCATGGCTTCAAAGCGGCGTTTCTCGCCGTGCTGCTGGTCCTCGCGTTCGCGCGCGTCGAGAGCGGATCGTACGGCCTGCAGGAGCGCCTCGTCGTCGAACGGCTTCTCGAGGAAGTCGATCACCCCCGCCTTCATGGCCTCGACGGCGAGCGGCACGTCGCCGTGGCCGGTGATCACGATCACCGGCTGTTGCACGCCGCGCTCCTTCAATCGGCGCACCAGTTCGAGCCCGTTCATCTCAGGCATGCGCACGTCGGTGACGATGCAGCCGGGCTCCAGGCCGTCCAGCTGCTGCAGGAAGGCGACGGCGGACTCGTAGGTCCGCGCCCTGATGCCGGCGCTGTCGAGGAGGAAGCTCAGCGACTCGCGCATGGCCTCGTCGTCGTCGATCACATGAACAAGGGTGTCACTCAACGTCCGTAAGCTCCCCTTCGGGCGCCGCCATGAGGGTGAAGCGGAAGATAGCGCCGCCGGCGGGATTCGGCTCAACCCAGATGTGGCCGCCGTGCGCCTCCACGATGGTCCGCGAGATCGACAGCCCCACGCCCATGCCCTGCTGTTTGGTGGTGATGAACGGCTGGAACAGCTGGTCGGCGATCTCGGCGCTGATGCCTGGGCCGGTATCCGTGACGGAGACCTCGACCATGTCCTCGGGCGCCGGCCTCGCGGCCACGAGGAGGTCGCGCCTCGTGCTGTCCTCCATGGCGTCGATGGCGTTGCGCATCAGGTTCAGCACCACCTGCTGGATCTGCACCTTGTCGGCCAGCACGAGGTCGACCTTGCGATCAATCGCGAACCGCAGCCGCACGCCGCGTTCCTTGGCGCCGACCATGGCCAGGGCGCCGGCCTCTTCCAGCAGCTGGGGCAGGCTCTCGATCCGGCGCTCGGCCTCGCCCTTGCCCACGAAGTCGCGCAGCCGCCGGATGATCTGGCCGGCGCGGAGGGCCTGCTCGCCGGCCTGGGTGAGGGCGTGCCTGACCTTGGCCTTGTCGACGGGATCCTGGTCGAGCAGCCGCACGCTGCCCTTCACATAGTTGGCGACGGCCGAGAGCGGCTGGTTCAGCTCGTGGGCGAGGGCGGAGGCCATCTCGCCCATGGCCGTTAGCCGGCCCACATGGACCAGCTCGGACTGCACATCCTGCAGCCGGCGCTCGGTGGCCTGGCGCTCGGTGAGGTCGCGCACGAAGCCGGTGAAGAACCGCCGCTCGCCCAGCCGCATCTCGCCGACGGCCAGCTCCATGGGGAAGGTCGAGCCGTCGCGTCGCAGGCCGACCACCACCCGGCCGATCCCGATGATCCGCCGCTCGCCGGTCGTCATGTAGCGGTCGAGGTAGGAGTCGTGCGCGTCGCGGTACGGGTTGGGCATCAGGACGGAGACGTTCTGCCCGATCGCCTCGGCGGCGCTCAGCCCGAACAGCCGTTCGGCGGCCGCGCTGAACGACTGCATCACGCCACGCTCGTCGATCAGGATCATGGCGTCCGGCACGGTGTCGAGGATCGACTGCAGGTGCGCCTCGCGCTGCTCCAGGTGTTCCAGGGCTGCGGTGGTGTCGCGTGAGGCGCGCGCCATCTTGCCGCCGGCGAGGCCGCTGGCGATCCCCAGCAGGGCGAAGACGATGGCGCTGACCAGGTTGGCGGGATCGCTGAGCAGGGCCTGGCCGCTGAACAGCACCGAGACGGCGAGGCTCAGCGCCGTCGCCAGGAGGGCCGCGCCGAAGCCCCCCACGCCAGCGCTGATCATCAAGGCGGGGACGAACAGCAGGAAGCTGGAGCGCTGATGGAAGAACGGCTCCAGCGCGAGCCGCACCAGAGCACAGCCGGCCGTGGCAAGAACCGCGACCCCAAAGGTGGCGGGGCGGGAGAAAGGCGCGGTGCGGACGCGGGGCATCGCCGCACGCCTACGGCCGAACCGGCCCCCGCGCAACCTTGCGGCGGTCTCCTGGGCGGCTAGTCGGCGAGCTCTTCAAGCCGCTCCCACTTGCACACCTTGAAGCGGCGGGTGGAGGGGAACTCCACGATCGCCTGCGACTGCAGCTGGGTCAGCATGCGCGAGACGGTCTCGATGGTCAGGCCAAGGTAGTCGGCCATGTCCTGGCGGCCCATGGCCAGCTCGACGGCGCCGGCGTCGCTGCTTTCGGCCTGGGCGAGCAGGAAGGCGGCGACCTTTTCCTGGGCGGTCTTGCGGCCGAGCAGCAGGAGGTGCGCCTGGGTGCGTTCCAGCTCGCGGTGGGTGGCTTCCAGGATCGCCCGGTCGAGGGCGGCGTCGCCGGCCGTGGCCCGCACGGTGGCGCGCTTCACCACCAGCACCACGCAGTCGCTCAGCGCCTCCGCCGAGAAGCGATGGTCTGGACCGGTCTCCAGCCCCAGCAGGTCGCCGGGGTAATAGAAGTCTCCGACCTGCCGGCGGCCGTCGCTGGTCAGCCGGATCGTGCGGACCGAACCGGAGACGACGCGGTAGAGGAATTCCACCTGGTCGTCCTGGGCGTAGATCTCTTCGTTGCGGGCGAAGGTCATCCGAACGCCGACACGATCCATCAGCTCGGTGATGGCGGCTTCCGGGCGAGCGCCGCGGTGGTCGTCGAGGGGGTAGGCCAGGGTCATCGCTCGCTCCGTTTCGATGACCAAGAGGTGCCATGCGCCCCCCTGAGCCGAAATTCGGGGCGTTCCCCTAAGTAATTCTACGGAAGAGCTGCGCAGGCGCCGCGGCGAGGGCTTCACAAGCTCATCGAACTGCGCCAAGATTACATCTGTAACACGGAGAGGCGGCCTTGAGCGACTACGATGTGAGGCGCGGGCGGCGACGGGTACGCCCCGTGGTCGCCCTGGGGATCGGAGCGCTGGCCGTGGGGGTGGCGGCGTTCGCGGCCTGGGAGATCCGGGACCTGCTGGCCCGGCGCTCGGCGGCGATCTCGGCGGCCCGCGAGTGGACCATCAAGGGCCCGCCCTGTGCTTCGCTGAACGCCGCAGAGTTCCGGGCTCGCGGGCTCTCGGCGCCCAAAGCCTTCGAATATGAGGGCGTGGTGATGGCCCGGCGGTACGGCCACGTGGACTGCAGGATGCTCCGCACGAACGGCGGCAGGGGTTTCTCGTCCTTCGCGCTCTGCCAATTCACCGGCCCGGGCGCCCTGCACGTGAAGACCGGCAAGACGGAGGCCTGGTTCGAGACCGGCGCAGGCCAGCCGGCCACGGTCTCCACCGAAGGCGGCGTGCCTCGCTGCGTGCTGAATTCGAAATTCCGCTTGCAGGGCGGGCGTTTGACCTACGGTTAACCTGCTAACGGCATTCTCCCGAAAAAAGACAACGATGTTACGGGAGAGCTCTCTGTTGGAGACGTCCAGGAGCGCCGGTTCGCCAGCCGCCGAGGCCGGAGTGGAGCGGGGGGCCAGCGGGCTCAGCCTGTACGCCGCCTCCGCCCGCAATGTCGTGCCTCGCGTGATCAGCAGCATCGCCGTGGTCGCGGTGGCGGCGTTCTACGTCTCGCCGCTCTGGACGGGGCTTTGGGTGATCGCGGTCTGGGCCAGCCTCTTCGCCAGCATCGTCCTGACGAGCGCCATCGATCGGCACGGCGACGGTCCCTGGGCGCGTCGGCTGTGGCTTGCCTTGAACTCCAACAGCGTGCTCAGCGGCGCGATCCAATGCGTGATGATCATCGCGCTCTGGGAGTCCGGCTACGCGGTGGCGGGCACGTTCGCCCTGACGATCGCCTTCCTGGGCGCCACCTACGTCCTGCTGCAGTATTACGCGAGCCCAACGCTCTTCCGGCTGCTGCTGACGCCCTATGTCGGCGTGCTGGTTTGGATCGCCGTCGACCTGGCTTGGACCGCGCGGACGCCCATGGCCACGATCGCCGCCCTGGCGGCAGCGGTCAGCTGCGCCAATTTCTTCTTCCTCTCGCGCCGGATGCTGGACCGGTCGCGCAACGCCCTGCGTCAGGCGCGTGCCCGGGCCGAGGCGGGCGAGCTCGCGGCCGAGGCGGCCAACGCGGCCAAGAGCACCTTCCTGGCCACCATGTCACACGAGATCCGCACCCCGCTCAACGGCGTGCTCGGCATGGCGCAGGCCATGTCGGCCGACGAGCTCACGCCGCTGCAGCGCGACCGGCTGTCGGTGATCCAGCAGTCGGGGGAGGCGCTGCTGGCGATCCTCAACGATGTGCTCGACCTTTCCAAGATCGAGGCTGGGAAGCTGGAGCTGGAGACGATCGAGTTCGAACTGGCGGAGGTGGTCCGCGGCGCCCATTCGGCGTTCACCGCCCTCGCCAACAAGAAGGGCCTGTCGTTCGCGGTCGACGTGGAGCCGGCGCGCGGCCGCTACCTGGGCGATCCGACGCGGATCCGGCAGATCCTCTACAACCTGATCTCCAACGCCCTGAAGTTCACCGAAGCCGGCGAGGTGCGGGTGACCGCCCGGCGCAACGGCGACCTGCTGGAGATCGCCGTCGCCGACACCGGGCTCGGCATCTCGGAAGAGGGCCTGCAGCGGCTGTTCGCCAAGTTCGACCAGCTGGATTCGTCCACCACCCGCAAGTTCGGCGGCACGGGCCTGGGCCTCGCCATCTGCCATGAGCTGGCCGTGCTGATGGGCGGCGGCATGCACGTGGAGAGCGAGCTTGGCCGCGGCTCACGGTTCATCCTGCGCGTGCCGCTGGAGCGGGTCGGCGAGGAGCGGCTGGTGGCGGAATACGCCCCCCCGCCGCCGGCCCAGCGCGCCTCTCTGGGCCTGCGCGTGCTGGCCGCCGAGGACAACACGGTCAACCAGCTGGTCCTCAAGACCCTGCTGCACCAGCTGGGGGTCGAGCCGGTGGTGGTCGACTGCGGCCGCGCCGCCCTGGAGGCCTGGGAGACCGAGGCCTGGGACGTGATCCTGATGGACATCCAGATGCCGGACATGGACGGGGTCACCGCCGCCGAGCACATCCGGCGGCGGGAACGCGAGACGGGACGAACCCGCACCCCCATCGTGGCCCTGACCGCCAACGCCATGAGCCACCAGGTGGCCCAGTACCTGGCCGTCGGCATGGACGGGCACGTCGCCAAGCCGATCCAGGCCATGGCCCTGTTCCAGGCCATCGTCGATGTCACGGACGAGGAGCCCGCGGCCGACCAGGCGCCGGCCGCGGACGTGGCCTGAGCCTTACTTGTAGCGGTCGAACCAGGCGAGGATCGCCTCGGCCTTGGCCGCCGACTGCGAGGGACGGGCCGTGAGCCCGTGGCCGGCGCCCGGCACCCGCACCAGGGCGGTTGGTACGCCACGATACTGCAGCGCCTGGAAGTACTGCTCCGACTCCGAAGGCGGGGTCCGGTAGTCCTCCTCGCCCACCACGACCAGGGTCGGCGTCTTCACATTGCCCACAAGCGAGAGCGGCGAACGGGCCCAGTACCCCTGCGGGTCCTCCCACGGCATCTTCCCGAACCAGTAGGGGCCGAAGAAGGTGTAGAGGTCGGCCGTCAGGACGTGGCTGGTCCAGTTGATCACCGGCTTCTGCGTGGCTGCGGCCTTGAAGCGGTCGGTCTTGCCGACGATCCAGGACGTCAGGGTGCCGCCGCCGGAGCCGCCGGTGACGTAGAGCCGGTTCTGGTCGACGTAGCCCTTGGCGATCGCCGCATCCACCACGCTCATCAGGTCGTCGTAGTCGTGGCTCGGGTAGTTGTGGTGGATCTCGTTGGCGAAGGCCTCGCCGTAGGACGTGGAGCCGCGCGGGTTGGCGTAGACCACCACATAGCCGGCGCGGGCGTAGAGTTGCACGTCCGTGGAGAAGTAGGGTCCGTAGGCCTGGAACGGCCCGCCATGGATCTCGAGGATCAGCGGGTACTTGCGCGACGGGTCGAAGTTTGGCGGGAGCGCGATCCAGGCGTCGATCGGCTTCTTGTCGTAGCTGGAGACGGTGGGCAGGTGCTCCACCCGCGCCAGGCTCTTGCCAGCGAACAGGTCGTCGTTCAGGCGGGTCAGGCGCTGAACCCTGCCGCCGCGGGCGATCGCGATGTCGGACGGATGCTCCGGCGTATTGAGCGTGAAGGCCACCACCCCGTTCCGCCCCACAGAGAACTGGCCGCCGCTGTAGGGGCGGTCTAGCGAGCTGCCGCCCAGGCCCTGGGCTACCGTCTCCAACCGTCCGTCGAGGCTGACCCGCGCGACCTTGGTGATCCCCTTGTCGTCATAGTCGACATAGAGGCTGCGGCCGTCCGCCGACCACTCGGGATTGCCCACGCTGCGGTCAAGGGCGCCGGTCAAGACCCGGACGTTCCGGCCGTCGCGATCCATCACGTAGAGCCGCTGGTTCTCGTACCCGCGGCGGCGCTGGTCGTCGTAGCCCACGTAGGCGATCTTGGAACCGTCCGGCGAGACGGCCGGGGCGAGGTCGGGCCCGACCCGATTGGTCAGCCGGGTCAGCGCGCCGTCGGCGACAGTGACCTGGTAGATCTCGCTTTCCTGGGGATCACGCCGCCAGTTCTCGGCGCGATTGGACGCGAAGAGCACGGCGCGGCCGTCGCGGCTGAAGCTGATCGGTCCGGAGTTGTCGAATTTGCCGAAGGTCAGCTGCCGCGGCGAGCCGCCGTCAGCGGAGACGGCGAAGATGTGCCTGTGACCGGGCTTGAGATAGCCCGCGCCGTCCGCCCGGTAGATGATCTGGTCGATGACCTTCAGGGGCTCCGCCCACTTCGCGCCCTCCGGCTTCTTCATCGGAGCGCCGAGCGAAGCGCCGTCGTCCAGCACCAGCATGGTGAAGGCCAGCATCTTGCCGTCGGGGGACCAGGCGATGTCGTTGGGCGCCTGTTCCAGGGTGGCCACCCGAGCCGAGCGGCCGTTGGCCAGCCACTTCACATAGAGCTGAGGCGGCCCGCCCGGCGCGGCGGACACATAGGCCAGCCGCGTCCCGTCCGGCGACCAGCGTGGGGTCGAGCTTGAGGTCTCCTCGGCGACAAGCGGCGACTGCGCCCCGTTGGCGGGGTCGACGAGCCAGATCGAGCGGCGGCCGGCATCCGTCATGATGTCGTAGGTGGTCCGCACATAGGCGACGGCGCCGCCGTCCGGCCGCACCTGTGGATCCGAGGCGGTGCGCAGGCCGAAGAGGTCCCGAGGCGTGAAGGTGCGCGAGGGGCCGTCCGCGGCCTTCGAGGCAGCCGCGGGGGCGGGCGCGTCCGCCACCTGGGCCGCAACCGGCGCGTACGCCACCGCAACCGCTGCGAGCGCAGCGGACACCATCAAGCCCAGACGCATGGCGACACCCCACCTGCCTTCAGAGAATCCGAGCCGGAATAAACGGCCCGCTAACCGCGATGCGTCAATCTCCGCCGTTGAACTTCGCGAGTTCTCCGGATGCCCCGTCGAACCCTTCCCAACGCACACATGCGGCCCGACGACCTGGCGTCGCTGAAGGTGCTGATCGTGGACGACAACCCGAACGTGCAGCGCCTGATCGGCGACGTGCTGCGCGCGGGCGGCGTGGGCTTCGTCGATTTCGCCGAGGACGGCCAGCGCGCACGGCAGATGCTGGCCCGCTGGGACCCGGACATCATCTTCTGCGACTGGAACATGCCCGTGATGAGCGGGCTCGAGCTCACCCACTCGATCCGCCGCGCCGCAGTCAACCCGGATCGCCGCGTGCCCAATCCCGAGGTGCCGGTGGTGATTGTCACCGCCCATCGGTCGCAGCGCGAGGTGGAAGAGGCCCGCAAGGCGGGCGTCAACGAGTTCGTCATCAAGCCGTTCACGCCGGCGGCCCTGCTGTCCCGCATCGAGCTGGTGCTCACCAAGCCCCGGCCATTCATCGTCAGCGAGGCCTACATCGGCCCCGACCGGCGGCGACGCGTCGAGCTCAGCTACTCCGGCCCGCTGCGGCGCATGAGCGACCCCGACGAGGTGGTGGACACCGTCGAGCGCTCGGCCACTCGGGAGACCATCAGCGTCGAACTGGAGGCGCTGCGCCGGCTGATCCAGGTGCGTGGCGGGGTCGACCGCGACACGCTGAAGATGACCTACCGGGTGATGCAGCACACCAGCTTCCGGGCGCGCCAGGTGCGCGACAACATGGTGGACCGCGCCTCCAAGCTGCTGATGGATTACGTGGAGGCCATGGGCGGCCACGACGCCTGCGATCCCAAGGTTCTCGACATCCACTTCAAGGCCATCGGCAACCTGCTGGACATGGGGCCGGAAGACGCTCGCGAAGCGGCCAAGCTGGTCAGCCACCTCGCGGCGGTGGTGAAGCAGAAGGTGGCGCGGGCGCAGAAGGCGGCGTGACCGCGCGGCCGTGGGCCGCTAAACCCGCGCGATGGCCGAAGCCTTCAACGACAAGATCCTGCCGGCCGCCAAGGCCGAGCGTTATGCCGCCGTCGCCGAGGAGATCGCCTCGGTGCTCGAGGGCGAGAAGAACCTCACCGCCCGTATGGCGACTGTCGCCTCGATGCTGGCCAACAGCTTCGAGGACTATTTCTGGACCGGCTTCTACGTGGTCGATCCCGACAAGCCGGACGAGCTGGTGGTCGGGCCCTACCAGGGAACCCTCGGCTGTCTGCGCATCGCCTTCGGCCGCGGCGTCTGCGGCGCGGCGGCGCGGAGCCGGCAGACCCAGGTGGTGCCGGATGTGCACGCCTTTCCGGGTCACATCGCCTGCGACAGCCGCTCGGCGAGTGAGATCGTCGTGCCGGTGGTGGACAGCCAGGGCCAGCTGATCGCCGTCTTCGACGTGGACTCGGAACGACCGGACGCCTTCGACGAGGTCGACGCCGAGTGGCTGGAGCGGATCCTGCTGCGCACCTTCGCCCACTGATCCCGCGAAGTTGACGCGCACGTCACGGCAGGGCGTTGGCTTACGCAGCGTCGGCCTCATACATTTGTTCGCGACGCGCGGGAGACCGCGCCCGAACCTCTTCAGGGAGCTTGAGAGACATGGCTGAGGCCTACATCGTCGCCGCAACCCGCACCGCCGGTGGCCGCAAGGGCGGCCGCCTCCGCGAATGGCACCCGGCCGACCTGGGCGCGGTGGTGCTGAACGAGCTGGTCGATCGCACCGGGGTCGATCCCGCCGCCGTCGAGGACGTGGTCATGGGCTGCGTCATGCAGGTGGGCGAGCAGTCGACCAACATCGCGCGCAACGCGGTGCTCGCCTCGCGGCTGCCGGAAAGCGTGCCGGCCACCTCGGTGGACCGCCAGTGCGGCTCCTCGCAGCAGGCCCTGCAGTTCGCCGCCCAGGCGGTGATGAGCGGCACCCAGGACATCGTCATCGCCTCGGGCGTCGAGAGCATGACCCGCGTGCCCATGGGCCTGTCCGTGGCCCTGCCGGCCAAGAACGGCTTCGGCGTGCCGAAGAGCCCGCGGATGGAGGAGCGCTACCCGAACATCCAGTTCAGCCAGTTCATGGGCGCCGAGATGGTCGCCGAGAAGTACAAGCTGACCAAGGACCAGCTGGACGAGTACGGCTACCTGTCCCACCAGCGCGCCATCGCCGCGACCCAGGGCGGAGCCTTCAAGGACGAGATCATCGCCGTCGACGGCAAGGACGCCGAGGGCAACGCGGTGCGTCACGACAGCGACGAGGGCATTCGCTACGACGTCTCCATCGACGGCATGCGCGGCGTGAAGCTGCTGCAGGAAGGCGGCCGCATCACCGCGGCGACCTCCAGCCAGATCTGCGACGGCGCGTCCGGCGTGATGATCGTGTCCGAGAAGGCGCTGAAGGAGCACAACCTCACGCCGATGGCCCGCATCCACCACCTGTCGATCATGGGCCACGACCCGGTGATCATGCTGGAGGCGCCGATCCCGGCGACCGAGCGCGCGCTGAAGAAGGCCGGAATGTCGATCGACGAGATCGACCTGTTCGAGGTGAACGAGGCCTTCGCCTCGGTGCCGGTGGCCTGGCTGAACACCACGGGCGCCGACCCGGACCGGCTGAACGTCAACGGCGGCGCCATCGCGCTCGGCCACCCGCTCGGCGCCTCGGGCACCAAGCTGATGACGACCCTGCTCTACGCCCTGAAGAACCGCGGCAAGCGCTACGGCCTGCAGACCATGTGCGAAGGCGGCGGCATGGCCAACGTCACCATCGTCGAGCGGCTCTAGCCCGCCAGGGCCTTGCGGCCCGACGAGGGATCGGCAATCCACGCATGGCCGGGCGCAAGCCCGGCCATGTTCGTTTTCGGGAGGGCCAGATGGCGGGACGGGTGTTGGCGATCACCGGCGCGTTCGGGGTGCTGGGCCAGGCGGTGGCGAAGGCCGCGGCCGCGCAGGGCTGTCGGCTGGCGCTGATCGATTACGCCAAGGACGCGCCGGGCGGCCTGCCTGCGGGCGAGGACGTGTTCGTGCAAGGGGGCGTCGACCTGACGGACGCGGTCGCCGCCGGCGCGGCCATCGACGCGGCCGCCGACCGGTTCGGGGCGCTGGACGCCTTGCTGAACATCGCCGGCGGTTTCCGCTGGGAGACCGTCGAGGGCGGCTCCATGGAGAGCTGGCATGGCCTCTACCGCATGAACGTGCTGACCGCCTCCAACGCCAGCCGGTCCGCCATCCCGCACCTGAAGCGGAGCGCCGCGGGGCGCATCGTCAACGTCGGCTCCAACGCCGCCCTCAAGGCCTCGGTGGGCATGGGCGCCTACGCCGCGGCCAAGGCCGGCGTCCACAGCCTGACCCAGGCGCTCGCCGAGGAGCTGAAGGCCGACGGGGTCACCGTCAACGCCGTGCTGCCCTCGATCATCGACACGCCCGCCAATCGCGCCGACATGCCGAAGGCGGACTTCGCCGCCTGGGTTGCGCCGGACGACTTGGCCGCCGTGATCCTGTTCCTGGCGAGCGAGGAGGCCCGGGCCGTGACCGGGGCGTTGCTCCCGGTCACCGGGCGGGTCTAGCGATCCTGTTACGCGAAAGCCGCACCGGTTCTTCGAAATCACGCTGTACGCCGAACGTCGCTAGTCGGCCCGACTGAACCCCTCCACAAATGCAACAGGGGAGGGGGGCCGTCCAATGAGCTCCTGGATCATGATTGCCGCAGCGGCGCAGCCTGCGACGGCGCAGGAAGTTGTGGCGCCGCAGCCGCCGGCTGCGCCGGAGCGCGGGGTGATCGCCTATCCCCCCAGCTTCTTCGCCGAAGCCGCGCCGACCAGCGCCTACGACATGGTGATCCGCCTGCCGGGCTTCACCTTCGACAAGGGCCAGACGGTGCGCGGCCTGGCGGGGTCGGGCGGCAACGTGCTGATCGACGGGGCGCCGCCGGTCTCCAAGAACGACGCTTTGGACGAGACGCTGAAGCGGATCCCCGCCGCCACCGTGGAGCGCATCGAGCTGATCCGCGGCGGCGCGCCCGGCGTCGACATGGAGGGCCGCAGCATCATGGCCAACGTGGTGCGCCGGCAGGGGTCCGGCTTCCGCGGCGCGGTGATGCCCGGCAGCTACTTCATCTACGACGGCCGAACCCTGCTGGGGCTGAGGGGCGAATTCCAGTGGCGCTGGCCCGGCGGCCGCTCGGCGGAGCTGGCCCAGGTCTATGGCAAAGGCCCGAGCGACGACCTCGGCGACGGCCATCGCACCCGCTATGGCCCCACTGGTGCTGTGATCCTGCGCTCGGACGTGGACGCCGACGGCCAGGGGCTTCGCCAGTGGACCACCGGCGCCTACGAGACGCCGTTCGCCGGCGGCCGGGCGCGGATCAACGGCGCCTTCATGCTGACCCCCGCCAGTGTGGAGATCTACGACCGCATCCAGGGCGGCGGGCTGGAGTACGAGTACAACAAGATCGACCGGCTGCAGGCCGAGCTCGGCGGGCGGTTCACCCGCCCCCTGACCGAGCGGCTGTCCATGGAGGCGGTGGCCTTCCAGCAGTGGAACAACAACAAGACCTATGTGCGCTTCGAGGCGCCGGGCCTGGTCCGCCGCTTCGTGCTGGACCGCGAGACCACCGAGAGCGTCGGGCGGCTGCACCTGCGCCACCGCTTCAGCCCGCGGGTCTCTCTCGAGGCCGGCGTCGAGGGCGCCCTGAACCAGCTCGACAGCGAGACGGAGCTCAACATCAACGGCGCCGCCGTCTTCCTGCCCGCCGCCAATGTGCAGGTGGAGGAGACCCGCGGCGAGGTCTTCGCCCGGGGCACCTGGCGCCCCAGCCCACGCCTGACCGTCGAAGGCGGGGTGCGCCAGGAGGGCTCCACCGTCACGTCCGAAGGCGATGTGGTGCTCGAGAAGACGCTCACCTACACCAAGCCGCGGCTCGCGCTCACCTGGGCCCCGGACGCGGCCACCCAGGTGCGCCTGCGCCTGGAGCGGGAGGTGGGCCAGCTCAATTTCGACGACTTCGTCGCCTCGCAGAGCGTCGGCTCGCTGGGGGTGATCGTGGTCGGCAACCCCGACCTCGTGCCGCAGCAGGCCTGGGTGGCCGAGGCGGCGGTGGAGCGCCGCTTCTGGGGCAGCGCCGCGGTGGTGCTGACGGCCCGCCACTTCGAGATCAAGGACACCGTCGATCGGGGCCCGGCGCGCACCGCCGCGGGCGAGATCATCCGCGATCCCGTCACCGGCCTGCCGCTGGCGGACCGTCCGGAGAACATCGGCAAGGGGACCAAGGACGAGCTGCAGGCCAGCGTCTCGTTCCCCTTGGACAGGTTCCGCATCCGCGCAGCCCAGCTGAAGGCGCAGTCCACCTGGCGGCGCACGGAGGTCACCGATCCGCTGACCGGCGAAAAGCGCGAGATCAGCCTCGTCCACCCGGTCGACTGGACGCTCAACTTCAGCCAGGACCTGCCGGCCCTGAAGGCCACCTGGGGGATCGACGTGTCCGGCGCCTTCCGGGAGCGGGCCTACCGCCTGACCGAGGTGGAAACCAAGAAGCAGTCGGCCTGGACGGTTGTCTACGGCGAGTACAAGCCAAGGCCCGACTGGATCATCCGCCTGGAGGCCCAGGGCGCCACGTTGCGTAACGTGAAGCGCATTCGCGAGGTCTACCGCGGCGCCCGCGATCCCTCGCGCCTCGCCTTCACCGACGTTCGCGACCTGGAATGGGGCGGCAGCCTGTACCTGCGGATCCGCAAGATCCTCGGCTAGCGAGGCGTCAGGCTGATCACCGCCTCGGTATCCCCCTCCACGGCTGGCCGCGTGAAGCGCAGGGGGAAATAGGTCCCTGCGGCCCAGAGCGGGAACAGGTCGCGGTAGTGCGGGCTGAACGGGTCCCCCGACTGCCCTGGCGTGTTCACGGCCATGGAGTTGTCCCAGGCGCCCACGTCCAGCACCAGCCGCACCGAGGCGCCGGCGGTCTGACGGAAATCGCTGCCGCGCCAGCTGGCCGCGCGCGGAGTCGAGGCGGAGCCCGCCACCTGCAGCGGGCCGACGCTCATCTGGGCGGCGAGCTGCGGGTCGGCCAGCACCGCCGCGGCGGGCTCGAAGCGCGCCTGGTGCAGCCGGCCCCAGCTCCAGGCGGCCATGTCCGGGCCGAGGCGGCCCTTCAGCTCGTCCAGGGCGGCGCGCAGGCTGCCCAGCAGGATCGGGTCGCGTACGCGGCGCGGCTGGCGCTCATGCCAGAGCAGGACGGGATCGGGCGAGCTCGCGCCGACCAGCGCGTGAGCGGCGGGCGGGGTGGCGGCGCGGACGGTGGCGGGTCCCAGGTGCTTCACGGCCCAGGTCTCGTAGATCGCGGCGGCCGCACTGTCGGTCCGTTCGTCGGCGTCCCAGGATTTCAGGAGGGCGAGCGCCCGGGCGAGTTCTGGGTCGTCGCTGGCCAGCGGCGCGAGCAGGGCCTGCCCGCGTCGGGCCTGGGCGCTGACGCTGTCGCCCTGCAGGGCCATGGAGTCGGCGAGCGTCGCCTTCGGCGTGGCGGAAAGCACCTCCTTGATCCGCACCGATCGCGTGCGGTCGGCCCATTCGAAGCCGAGCTGCCGGGCCTGGCGCGGGTAGGCCGGATCGGCCGGGATGTTCATCTCGTTGGCGGTGGCGAAGAAGCCTTCCGTGGGGTTGCGCACCGCGGGAAGCCCGCCATCGGCCAGAAAGCCGCGCCACTCATAGCGACCGTCGCCGGGCACGGGCGTCAGGCCGTCCCAGTTCGGCCGCACGGGCGTGCGGCCCGCCGCGGACCAGCCGATCTCGCCCGAGGTGTCGGCGTAGACAAGGTTCAGCGGCGGCGCGCCCCAGCGGTCGCGCGCGGTCTGGAAATCCGCCCAGCCCGCGGCGCGCCACATCCGCGACGAGCCGAAGTAGCCGGCCAGGCCCGGCTCGTTCCAGACGGTGCGCAGGGCGAAGGCCCGGTTCTTGGCGGGATCGACCTTCAGCACCGGCCCGTGGCGCGTGAAGCGCAGCTCCACCTCGCGTGGCGCCTCGCCCTTCACCTCGATGGTCTCCCTGACCACCCGCATGGGCTCGAAGCCGCCCTTGTAGCGATAGGCGTCGCCCCGGGTCTCGTAGACGTAGAGGTCCTCCTGATCGATGTAGAAGATGGTGATGCCGAAGGCCGTCTTGCCGTTATGCCCAAAGGAGACGCCGGGCAGGGCGGGCTCGCCGGCCCCGATGATCGACAGCCCCGGCGCCTCCAGGTGAGCGATGTAGCGCAGGGAAGGGACGCCCACCGGCCGGTGTGGGTCGTTGGCTAGGATCGGGCGGCCGGTGGCGGTGCGCGGGGGCGCGATCACCCAGTTGTTGGAGCCCTCCGCCGCCTGCGATTCCAGGAACTGCGCGAGCTCCACGGCGCCGGGCGCGCGGCCCTGCTTGTGACCGGCCAGCGGGGCGAAGCTCACCGGTGCGGTGCCGAGGGTGTAGTCCTTCAGCACGTCCTCGGGGACCTCGCAGGGGTCGAGTCCGGGCGGGATCTTCGGGGTGTGCTCCGGCTCGAGGCGGCGGCGCAGCGCATCCGCCGCCAGGCCGCCGGCGCAGACCGTGCGGGCGCGGGCGACCTCCGAGGCGGCGTTGGACACCAGGGCGTGACTGCGGATGCGCAGGATGTCCTCCGCGGCCCACGGCTCCGGGCGGCTGTCTGTCAGCCGGAACTCCGGCGGCAGCGGTCGGGCGCCGGCGTTCACCTCGGCCACGTAGGCGTTCACACCCGAAGCGAAGGCCTCGACCGCCTCCCGGCCGCCCGGATCGTAGGCCGCCCATTCGGCGGCCATGTCGCCGCGGTAGAGGAAGAGGCGCGCCGCCCGGTCCTGCTCCACATAGGCGGGGCCGAAGCTGGCCGACAGCCGGCCCAGCCCCCGTTTTCGCCACAGGTCGATCTGCCAGAGCCGGTCGCGCGCGGCGTTCCAGCCTTGCAGGAAGAAGGCGTCCCGGGCGCTCTTGGCATAGATGTGCGGGACGCCCCAGCGGTCGACCAGGATCTCGGCCGGCTGCTGCAGCCCGGCCACCGACTGGGCCTCCCGCCGGACCGCCGTGGTGAGCTCGGCGTTGGCCGGTCCGGCCAGCACGGCAAGCAGCGCCGCAGCGCCTGTGATCCTGCCCAGCATCCCGTCTCCTTCGCTCCGCCGCCTGAGTTTGCGGCGCGGGGTGCGCCGAGCGCAAGGCCGTGGGCTCAGGCGTCGGCCGCCGCCTCGGTCGAAAGCGGCAGTTCCAGCTCGCAGACCACGCCTTCGGGGCGCCAGTCCATGCGGGTGCGCCCGCGCAGCGGCCCCTCAAGCGCCCGCTGCAGCATGTTCGTGCCCAGGCCGCGGCGGCGGGGTGGGCTGACCGGCGGGCCCCCGATCTCCTCCCACCGGATGACCAGCGGGCCAGCCTCCCGGGTCCAGCCCACGCGGACGCGCCCGGTTGGGACGGAGAGCGCGCCATACTTCGCGGCGTTGGTGGCCAGCTCGTGCAGGGCCATGGCGATGGCCTGCGCGGCCGCGGGCGGCAGGGCCACATCCTGCCCTTGGATGGCGACGCGCCCGGCCTCGCCAAGGCTGAAGGCGAGCAGCTCTTCCTCCACCAGGGTGCGCAGGTCGGCCCCCTCCCAGCGGGCGTCGGCCAGCAGCTGGTGGGCGCGCGCCAGGGCGTTGATCCGGCCGACGATCACCTCCTTCAGCGCCTTAGTGTCGTCCGCCCGGCTAAGGCTGACCGTGCCCTGCACAACGGCCAGCAGGTTGTTGGCCCGATGGTCGACCTCGCGAGCCAGCAGCTTCAGGCGCTCCTCGCCATGCTTGCGCTCGGTGACGTCCAGAACCACGCCGATCGCCGTGCGCGGCTGCCCATTGGGCCCCAGCAGGAATTCGGCCCGGATCAGCAGCCAGCGGATCTCGCCGTTTGGCCACCGGTACTGGAACTCGGCCTCGATGAAGCGTTCCCCGCGACCGAGCGCGGCTTGGGCCAAGCCCCGAACCCGATCGAGCTCCCCAGGCGCATAGCGTCCGTTGACCTCCTCCAGCGTCGGCTGCGCATCTTCCGGCAGGCCGAGGATGCGGTTGAGTTCGGGGCTGTTGGTGAGGGCGCCGGTGGCGGCGTCGGCCTGCCACACCGCCATCCGTCCGGCCTCCACCGCCAGCCGTAAGCGCGCTTCCGAGGCGGCCAGGGCCGCTTCGGCCTGCTTGCGTGAGGTGATGTCCTGCAAGGTGCCGACGTACCGTGTGGCGACCGGCTTGCCGTCCCGCTCCTGGAACACGGCGCGGCCGCGAGCGAGCACCCAGCGCTCGTCACAGGCAGGGGTGATGATGCGGTACTCATAGGGGGAATCGTCGCGGATCTCCGGATCCAGGGCCCGCTGGCTCTGCGGGCCCGTCCAGAGGAGGTCGTCCGGATGGGTGATGCCCCGGACCTTCTCGAAGGTGACCGGTTCGTCCGCGGTGAACCCGCAGATCGCCCGGGCCTCCGGGGAATAGACCATCTCGTTCGTGGCCAGACGCCAATCCCAGACGCCCACCTGGCCCGCCGAAGTGGCGAGGTCCAGCCGCGCCTGCGACTCGCGCAAGGCCGCCAGCAGGCCCTCCCGCTCGCGCATCTGGGCGTCGCTCTCGGCGGCGAAACGCAGCGCCGAGCCGCGGTAGGCGTCGGCCACGACGATGATCAGCATCGAGGAGGCGACGAAGAGCGCCAGGTTCACCGGCTGCGCGGGACTGTCGAAGCCGAAGCTCATTTTCGGCTCGACGAAGAAGTACCAGGTGCCGAGTCCCCCAAGCACCATGGTGGCCACGCCGGCGCGTCCCCCGGCCAGCATGGTGGCGACGAGGACCGCCGGGAAGGACAGGGCGAACGGCACGATGCCGGGGGTGACGGTCTCGAGCGCCGCCCGCACGGCGAGCGCCACCGTCGCGGCGACCGCGGCGAGGCCGAGTTCGACGGCCAGCCGCGGCGCCGACGTCTCGACGCGGCCCGGCAGGTCGAATTCGGTGAGGCGGCGGATCAAGTGCAAGGCCCAGCGCGAGTCGACCCGGGCGGCCACGCGCCCCGGCCGTGCTCTTCGCGCGTGTTGGTTGTGTCGGTCAAGCCGCGGCCGCGGGGGCCACCCGCCAGACGATGTCGCCCACGTCGTCGGCGACCAGCAGGCCGCCGCGGCTGTCGACGGCCACCCCTACCGGCCGTCCCAGGATCTGGTTCTTCTCGTTCAGGAAGCCCGTGAGGAAGGCCTGCGGCGAGGTCTGGGGCACGCCGCCTGAGAAGGGCACGAAGACCACGCGATAGCCGTTCAGCGGCCGCCGGTTCCAGGAGCCGTGCTGGCCGATGAAGGCGCCGCCGCCGTACTGCGGCGGGAAGGCCTGGGCGGTGTAGAAGGCGAGACCCAGGGAGGCGGTGTGCGGGCCGAGCCCGTAGTCGGGCTTGATGGCGCGGGCCACGAGGTCCGGCCTTTGCGGCTGCACGCGCGCGTCGACGTTCTGGCCGAAATAGCTGTAGGGCCAGCCGTAGAAGCCGCCGTCCTTCACCGAGGTCATGTAGTCGGGAACCAGGTCGTTGCCGAGCTCGTCCCGCTCGTTGACCGCGGTCCAGAGCTGGCCGGTGACCGGCTCCCAGCCCAGCCCGTTGGGGTTGCGAAGGCCGGTGGCGAACAGGCGCAGGCCCCGTCCGTCGAGGTTGTACTCCCAGATCGCCGCACGGCCCTCCTCGATCTCCAGGCCGTTTTCCCCGACGTTCGAATTGGAGCCCACGGTGGCGTAGAGGCGGCCGCCGTCCGGGCTCGCGATCAGGCTTTTGGTCCAGTGGTGGTTGCGCGGCTCGCCCGGCAGGTCGAACACCCGCTCGCCGGTCCCGGCGACCTGCGTCTGCCCGTCCTGGTACGGGAAGCGGACCACGCCGTCGTCGTTGGCTACGTAGAGGTGGCCGCGCGCCAGCGCCATGCCGAAGGGCCGTTTCAGGCCCTGGGCGAAGGTGGTCTTCAGCTCGGCGACGCCGTCGCCATCCGCGTCCCGCAGCAGGGTGATGGTGTTGGGGCTCTTCTGAAGCGAGCCCACGCGCTTCATCAGGGCCTGCATGATCTGGTCTCGCAGCCCCTTGGGCGGCTTGGCCTCGGACGACGACTGGGCGACCAGCACGTCGCCGTTGGGCAGGACCAGGAGCCACCGCGGGTGCTCGATCCCCGCGCCGAACCGGGTGACGACAAAGCCCGGCGGGGCCTTCGGCGTGGCGCCGGCCGGCCAGCCCACCGCCTTGGGCGTGCCGACGACCGGCAGCAGGGCTTTCTGCGGCGCCGGCAGCGGCGGGTTGGGCCCGAAGCCGACGAAGGGATCGGACGAGCCGCTGGAGCAGGCCGCCATGGCGACGCCCGCAAGGGCGAGGACGGCGACGAGGGCAGGGCGCATCTTTGGAGACCTCCGTTGTCGCTGCACCATAGTGCAGGCGCGGCCGGCGCGGGAGTGACGTCGCGGCGCCGTTGCGAACCTCTCCCGATCCGGCCCAAGCTGTCCCCCGGAGGACACCATGGACCTGAGGCTCACGCCGGAGATGGCGGCGTTCCGCGACGAGGTGCGCGGCTTCCTCACCGCCCACGCCGACGCCTACGAGGCGGGGCAGGCGAAGGACCCAATGGCCTGGCAGCGCCTGCTGATCGAGCACGGCTACGCGGCGCGCACCATCCCGCGGGAATACGGCGGCTACGGCGCCGAACCTGACGTGCTCAAGGCGCGCATCATCGCCGAGGCGTTCATCGCCGCCGGCGCGCCGCGCGGGATCGCCAACCAGGGGGTTTCCATGCTGGTCCCCACGCTGCTGGAGGTCGGTTCGGAGGGGCAGAAGCGGCGCTGGATCGGACCGACCCTGCGGGGGGAGGTGGTCTGGTGCCAGGGCTACTCCGAACCGGGGGCGGGCTCAGACCTCGCCAGCCTGCAAACGAAGGCTCTCGAGGACGGCGACGACTTCGTCATCTCCGGAAGCAAGATTTGGACGAGCACCGCCCAGCACGCGCAGATGATGTTCTGCCTGGTGCGGACCGAGCCGGACGCCCCCAAGCACGAGGGCATCAGCTACGTTCTAATCCCCATGGACACGCCGGGGATCGAGGTCCGCCCGCTGAAGACCATGACCGGCCATGCCGAGTTCAACGAGGTCTTCTTCACCGACGTGCGCGTCCCGCAGGCGAATGTGGTCGGCGGGCGTGGCCGGGGCTGGTTCGTGGCCAACACCACCCTGAAGCACGAACGCGGGATGCTGGGCGACCCGAACGCCACAGAGGCCCGGCTGAACGCCCTGATCCAGCTGATGCGCGAGGAGACGGTGGACGGCGAGCGGATCGTCGACAACCCCGTCTTCCGCGACCGGCTGATGCAGCTGCAGGCGCGGGTGATGGCCATGAAGTTCAACGGCCTGCGGGTGATGACCGACGAGACGGCGGGACTGGCCCGGCTGATCGTGAAGCTGCAGGGCTGCGAGCTGAACCACCAGGTGGCCGCGCTCGCCATCGATGCACTGGGCGAGCTCGGGATCCTTTACCACGACGGGCCGCACCTGCGGGCCAGGGGCGGCTGGCAGCGCAACTACATGTTCGATCTCGGCCTGATCATCGGCGGCGGCACCGCCCAGATCCAGAAGAACATCATCGCCGAGCGCGGCCTCGGCCTGCCGCGCGAGCCCAGCGCCAAGGTGACCGCATGAGGTTCGCGCTCTCGGAAGACCAGCGTCTGCTGCAGGACAGTGTGGTGCGCGCGCTCGCGGCCTTCGCCCCGCTGGAGCGGGTTCGCCGGTTCGCGGACCAGGAGGAGTCCAGCGCGCCCGACATCTGGCAGGGGCTGGCTGAGATGGGACTGCCCGGCCTGCTCATCCCCGAGGAGCACGGCGGCCTGGGGCTCAGCCTGCTGGACGCGGCGCTGGCGGCCGAGGCCCTCGGCGCGGCCGTCGCGCCGACGCCCTTCCTCGGGTCAGCGGTGCTGGCGCCCCTGGCGCTGCGCGGCGGGACGCCCGAACA
Source organism: Phenylobacterium sp. (assembly GCF_036563385.1). Classification (GTDB taxonomy): domain Bacteria; phylum Pseudomonadota; class Alphaproteobacteria; order Caulobacterales; family Caulobacteraceae; genus Phenylobacterium. The sequence goes on along the minus strand of NZ_DATCML010000011.1, from coordinate 125,598 downwards.
GCAGGCGCGCTGGCTCCCGAGGCTGGCGAGCGGCGAGACGACGGCCGGCGTGGCGATCTCGGAGGCGGTCGCAGGCGCCCGCGACGGCGCGGGCCTGACGGCGGACGGCGGGCGGCTGAGCGGCCGTGCGCTGTTCGTGATCGACGCGCCGGGCGCGGACCTGCTGATCGTCGCCGACCGCACGGGGGCCCTGCACCTGGTGGAAGCGCCGCCGGCTCCGCAGGCGATGCGAACCATCGACGACACCCGCCGGCTTTCCGAGGTGGTGTTCGAGCAGGTGGCCGCCGAGCCGCTGGGCGGGAACGAGGGGCTCGACCGGCTGCGCGACGCGGCCTGGGTGATGCTCGCGGCCGACACCCTGGGCGCCGGCCAGGCCATGCTGGACAAGGCGGTGGCCTACGCCAAGGAGCGCAGGCAGTTCGGCCGCGTGATCGGCTCGTTCCAGGCGGTGAAGCACCTCTGCGCCGAGATGGCCGCCGAGCTGGAGCCCGCCCGGGCGCTGGTGTGGTACGCCGCCTACGCGTTCGACCACGCGCCGGAGGAATCCACGGTCACCGCCGCCCACGCCAAGGCGCACCTGTCGGAGATCGGCCGGTTCGTGGCGCGGACCTCCACAGAGGTGCACGGCGGCATCGGCATCACCGACCTGCTTGGGCTGCACTACTGGTTCAAGCGCATCGGCCTGAACCGCCAGCTGCTGGGCGGGCCTGAGCGGGTGCGCGAGGCCGCCGCCCGCGCCCAGGGGCTGGTCGCCGCCTAGCGTTTGACGTGCTCGGGCTTGTCCTTGCGCTTGGTGGACGCCAGGTCCTCCAGCTCCTTCTCGCTCATGGAGTCGGCCATCTGCCGCGAGGCGCCCTTCAGCTTCGACTTGGGCGTGTCGCCGCGTTTGGCCGACAGCGCCGCGCCGGCGGCCTTCTGCTGGGCGGCGGATTTGGCGGGCATGGCTTGTCCTCCTGCTGACGCCGCGCGATGACTGCGCAGCTTCCGCCGGGAAACTCGCGCGCGCGGCCCAGGGTTCATGGTTCAAGGAGCCAGTCGCTTGACCATCCCCGACGCCGCACCGACCCAGACCCACGGCGGCCTGGCGAAGCTTCGCGCCCGACTGCGCGAGCTCTATCTCGGCGAGAGCCGCGAGGCGGTGCGCTTCCGCTACGCCGTGATCGTGGTCGACCTGCTGCTCATCGGCTTTTTCGTCGCCGCGCCGTTCCTGCGCGAGTTCCCGGCCTTCCTGATCGTCGACTACGCCATCGCCCTGGTGCTGGCGCTGGACATCGCCGCCCGGGTGCTGGCCTCCCCCAGCGTCCGGGCCTCGCTGATGCGGCCGATCCTGTGGGTGGACCTCTTCGTCCTGCTGACCCTGCTCTTCCCGCTCTGGCTGTTCAACTTCGCCTTCCTGCGGGTGCTCAGGCTGTGGTCCCTGTTCCACTCCGAATTTTTCTGGGACACGGTGGGACGCCGATACGATGACACCCGGTGGGAAGAGACGGCGAAGGCGCTGGCCACCCTGGTCACCTTCATCTTCGTGGTCACCGGCTTCGTCTACGCCACCTTCGCCCGGACCCACCCGGGCATTGCGGGCTATGTGGACGCGCTCTACTTCACGGTCACCACCCTGACGACCACCGGCTACGGCGACATCACCCTGCCAGGGACCTGGGGCAAGCTGCTGGCCATCGGCATCATGATCAGCGGCATCACCCTGTTCGTGCGGCTCGCCCAAACCCTGATCCGGCCGAACAAGGTGCGCTTCACCTGCCCGGCCTGCGGCCTCATGCGGCACGACCCCGACGCGGTGCACTGCAAGGCCTGCGGCGTGCTGCTCAACATACCCAACGACGAAGTGTGACGCTTACACGTCGCCGCGGGCTGCGGTTTCACAGGACTGTCACACGGCGGTGTTAGCGCCCCCGTCGACAACCGGAGCCTGCCCCATGCGACTCACTCTCCTCCTCACCGCCGCGGCGGTCGCGCTCACGGCCTGCGGCCAGCAGCAGACGGCTCAGAAGGGCCAGGTCAGCGGCGGCGGCGGCGCGCGGACCCAGGTGTGGGCGGCGGGCTCCTCCACCGTCTTCCCGTTCGCCACGCGCGTGGCCGAAACCGTGGCGCGGACCACCGGCGGGAGCGCCGCCAAAGTCGAGAGCCTGGGCACCGGCGGCGGCATCAAGCTGTTCTGCTCCGGCACGGGCGCAGGCTACCCGGACATCGCCACCGCCTCGCGCGCGATGAAGAAGTCTGAGTTCGAAGCCTGCCAGGCGAACGGCGTCACCGAGATCGTCGAGCTGAAGATCGGCTTCGACGGCATCGTGCTGGCCAACGCCAAGGCCTCTCCGACCTTCGACATCTCCCGCGAGCAGATCTACCGCGCCCTGGCGGCCGAGGTTCCGCAGGGCTCGGGCTTCGCCCCGAACACCGCCGCGACCTGGAGCGCCGTCGCGCCGGGTCTGCCGAACACGCGCATCCTCGCGTACGGCCCGCCGCCGACCTCCGGCACCCGCGACGCCTTCGTGGAGCTCGCCATGGAGAAGGGCGCCGAGAAGGTCGAGGCCATGGCCGCGCTCAAGAAGAGCAACGAGGACGAGTTCAAGGCCAAGGCCCACACCCTGCGCCGTGACGGCGCCTGGGTGGATTCCGGCGAGAACGACAACGCCATCGTCCAGACGCTGGAGAAGACCCCCAACGCCGTTGGCGTGTTCGGCTACTCCTTCCTCGAGAACAACATGGACAAGGTGAAGGCCGCCGCCGTCGAGGGCGTCGCCCCCACCTTCGAGACCATCTCGAGCGGCCAGTACCCGCTGTCGCGTTCCCTCTACATCTACGTGAAGAAGGCCAATGTGGGCGTGACCCCGGGCCTGCGCGAATACGTCAACGCCTTCGTCTCCGACGCGGCCGCCGGGAAGGGCGGCTACCTCCAGCAGCGCGGCCTGATCTCGCTGCCGGCGGCAGAGCACGACCAGGTGAAGGCCGCCGCCCAGGCGCTTACGCCCATGGCGGCCCCGGCCAAGTAAGCGGGTCTGGCAGGCCGCCCAGGGAAACTGGCTGGCCGGGTTCTCATATTCCTACAAAGCTGGTGGAGATTACCGCTCCGGCCTTGTAGGGATCCGGCCATGGCTCCTCCGTCCGAACCCGCCGTCGTCGCCGTCATCGGGGGCGGCTTCAGCGGCCTGCTCACCGCCGTGCACCTGTTGCGGCGCGACCCGGACGTGGTGGTGCGGCTGGTGGAGCGGGCGCCCCGCTTCGGCCGCGGCCGCGCCTACCAGACCCGGCATCCCGACCACCTGCTGAACGTCCGGGCCTCGAACATGAGCGCCTTCCCGGACGATCCCGACCACTTCCGCCGCTGGCTGGCGCAGGCGGGGGAGGGCGGCCAGGACGGCTTCGTCAGCCGCGGCCGCTATGGCGACTACCTGCAGGGCCTGCTTCGCGACGAGGTCAGCGACCCCACGCGCGCCGGGCGGTTCCTGCTCGAGGCCGACGAGGCCGTGGCGGTGGAGCCCGCGGACGGACGCCTGCGGGTGACGCTCAGCCTCGGCCGGGCCTTCGACGCCGACGCGGTGGTGCTGGCGCTGGGGCTGCTCCCCCCGGCGCCGCCGCCCGGCGCCTCGCCCGCCGTGCTGGCCCACCCGGCCTATGTGGCCGATCCCTGGCGGCTCGATCCGGAGGCGGCTCCGGCCGGCGACATCCTGCTGATCGGCTCGGGCCTGACCATGGTCGATGTGGCGCTCAGCCTTTCGGGCGAGGGCCGACGGCTGACGGCGCTGTCGCGCCACGGCCTCATCTCGCGCAGCCACGCGCCCACGGCGGCCGCGCCGCCGCCGGAGGGGGCGCTCAGCACGCCGCGCGTGGCGCTGCGCACCCTGCGCGCCCAGGCCGAGAAGGTGGGCTGGCGCGAGGCCGTCGACGGAATCCGTCCGCTGACGGCGGAGATCTGGCGCAGCTGGCCGCTGACCCAGCGCCGCCGGTTCCTGCGCCACGCGCGGCCGTGGTGGGACGTCCACCGCCACCGCATGGCCCCGGTGATCGCCGCCCGCCTCTCAGGCTTGGTGATCGCCGCCGAGCTGGAGGTGCTGGCGGGCCGGCTGGAGGCGGTGCAGGCCGACGGTGACGGGTTCTCGGTCCGCTACCGCCCCCGCGGCGAGCGCGACGTGGTGCAGCGCAGCTTCGCGGCTGTGGTCAACTGCACGGGTCCGCGCGGCGACCCCGAGGCCGCCACTGCCGGCCTGTTGGCGCAGCTGAGGCGGGCGGCCCTGCTGCGCCGCGATCCCCTGGGGCTCGGCCTCGAGGTCGACGACCAGCTGCGGGTGCTGGGGGCGCAAGGCCGCCCGACACCCGGGCTCTATGCCGTCGGGCCGCTCACGCGGGCGGCGGTCTGGGAAGCCCTGGCCGTTCCCGACCTGCGCAGCCAGACCGCCGAAGTGGCCGCCACCGTGGTGGCGGGCCTCAGGCTTCGGACGCCTGCTTGAGGGCGGCCAGCCCCTTCTCGGCCGGCGGCCGCGAGGCCAAGGACCTTCAGCATCGTCGCCTCCTCAGCCCTTCGGCTGGTTCATTGCCCAGGTGACGCCGAACGGGTCGACCAGCTCGCCGTAGGTGTCGCCCCAGAACATGACCTGCGGCTCCACCTTGCCGGTGCAGCCGGCGTCGATCGCCCGCCGCCACCAGGCGTGGATGTCGTCGGCGATCATCAGCATCACGGTGAAGCCGGACGGCGGGACGGGCGGGTGGCCGTGCTCCGGGTAGAAGTCGCTGATCATCAGCGAGCCGCCGTTCACATAGAGGTGGGCGTGCATGGTGCGGCCCTTCTCGTCCGGCGGGACCATCGCGGCGATCTCGCCGCCGAAGGCCTTCACGTAGAACTCGGCGGCGGCGACGGCCCCGTCGATGTTGAGGTAGGTGACGACGCCGCCCTTCACGGGCGCCTGAGCTGCGGCTTCGGCTTGCGGGTCCAGGGTCTCGCTCATGGGGAACTCCCTATCTGCGGTGCGCCCCCGGTCAGGGGCTCGTCCCAAGGACGTGCGACGCGCGGCTACGCCGACACGGCGTCGTCAGTTTTTCGTCCACTCCGTCTCCAGGGCGATCTCCACCTTGTCGGCCACGCCGATATTGGAGCCGGGCGCCGGCACGCCGTAGCTCATGCCGTAGTCCGAACGGTTGATCGTGGCGCGGCCGGAGAAGCCGATGCGGTTCGCGGCGGGGTCCATTTGTCCCTTGGCGTAGCCGTTGTTGTAGGTGACCTCGAGCACCGCGGGCTTCGTGACGCCGCGGAGGGTCAGGTCGCCGGTGACCCGCGCCGTGCGGGGGCCGGTGGGCTCCACCTTGGTCGAGCGGAAGGTCATCTGCGGGTGGCGCTTGGCGTCGAACCACGCCTCGCCCATCAGCTGGTCGTGGAAGCCGGCCGGCGGCGCCGGCAGGTCGAGCGAGGCGACGTCGATGGTCGCCTCCACCCGCATGGCGCGGGGATTGGCGGGATCGAAGGTGAGCTGTCCGCTGACCTTGTCGAATCCGGCGGCGAAGGCGGAGAGGCCCACGTGCCCGACCCGGAAGGCCACGGTCGAGTGGGCGGGGTCCAGGGCATAGACGCCGGCCGGCGCGCTGTCGGCCTTGGGCGCGGCAGGCTGAGCCGTTCCCGTCGCCGCGGCGGCGCAGGCGGCCGCCACGGCCATGGCGGCGAGCGTCATCGTGCGTGTCATCTTTATCTCCCTCGGTCTCGATGTCAGCCCGCGGCGCGGACGCCGGCGGCGCGGCTGTCCTGGATCAGGCGGTCCAGGTGCTTTCGGATGTGGGTCGCCTCGGCGGTGGTGTTGGCGAGCGCGATGGCCTGGTCGAAGGCGGCCTTGGCCTCGGCCTCACGGCCCAGCTGAAGCAGCAGGGCGCCCTTCACCCCGAAGAAGTGGAAGTAGCCGGCCAGCCGTCCGGCCAGGGGCTCGATCATCTCCAGGGCGACCTGCGGCCCCTTCACCTTCATCACCGCGACGGCGCGGTTCAGGGTCACCACGGGCGAGGGCTGCATCCGCTCCAGCGCGGCGTAGAGCAGGTCGATCTGGGCCCAGTCGGTGTCCTCCGGGCGCGCGGCCCGGGCGTGCAGGGCGGCGATGGCGGCCTGCGCCTGGTAGGGGCCGGGGCGGCCGTGGCGCATGGCCTTGTCCATCAGCGCCAGGCCCTCGGCGATCGGCTGGCGCGCCCAGAGCGCCCGGTCCTGGTCCTCCAGCAGGATGATCTCGCCCTCGGCGTCGAAACGGGCCGGCGTGCGGGCGTGCTGAAGCAGCATCAGCGCCAGCAGCCCCATGATCTCGGGCTCCGTCTGGAAGAGCCTGAGCAGCAACCGAGCCAGCCGGATCGCCTCGTCGCACAGCTGGGCCCTGGCCGAGTTGTCGCCCGCCGAATAGCCCTCGTTGAAGACCAGGTAGATCATCGCGGCCACCGCCCCGACGCGCTCGCTGCGCTCGATCGCCCCGGGCGTCTCGAAGGGCACGTCCGCTGCGGCGACCACCCGCTTGGCCCGGGTGATCCGCTGCTCCATGGCCGCTTCCGAGACCAGGAAGGCGCGTGCGATCTGCTTCACCGTCAGCCCCGAGACGATCCGCAGGGCCAGCGCGATCTGCTGCGTGGCGGGCAGATCCGGATGGCAGCAGATGAACAGCAGCCGGAGCACATCGTCGCGATAGTCCGAGCCGTCCAGCCGTTCGGCCATGGGGGTCTCGACGTCGTCGAGGTCGGACAGCCGTTCTTCGTCGGGCAGGGCTTCGTTACGCGACCGCTTGCGCACCCCGTCCAGGGCGGCGTTGCGGCCGACCATGATCAGCCACGCGGCGGGGTCGCGCGGCGGCCCGTTCTTCGGCCACGCCTTCAGCGCCCGCAGGCAGGCGTCCTGGAAAGCCTCCTCGGCGGTGTCCAGGTCGCGGAAATAGCGCAGCAGGGCGCCCACGGCCTGGGGACGGGCGGCCGTGATGGCGGCGTCGATCCAGGCCAGGTCGGTGGTCATGCGGTCTCCAGGCCGTCGGCGGTGACGGGATTGAGCAGGCCCACCGGGCGGATCTCGTACGAACCCTTGGACGGCTTGGCGCGGCCGAGTTCGCGGGCGATCTCCAGCGCCTCGTCCAGGCCGGCCACATCGACGATATAGAAGCCCAGCAGTTGCTCCTTGGTCTCCGCGTAGGGGCCGTCGATCACCAGGTCCTCGCGGCTCTTGCGCAGGGTGGTGGCCGCTGTGGTCGGAAGCAGGCGGGCCACCGGCCCGAGCTTGCCTTCACGGGCGAGACGCTGCTGGACGACGGCGAGGCGGCTCATGACCGCATCGTCCTCTTCCTTGGTCCAGGAACAGACGCTGGCCTCGTCGTCGTAGCAGAGGATGGCGTAGAGCATGTTGGGCCTCGTTCGAGCTAAGGACGGTCGAGTATGCCGCGCCCCGACACGGACGCGGCGGAAAAATCACGCTATCAGCGCGCCATGGCCGACGAGAGCCAACCCGACGACGTGTTCCGCCGCGCCGTCCAGCTGCAGCGCGAGGGGCGGCTGGAGGACGCCGCCGCCGCCTATGGCGAGGTCGCCCGGCGCCAGCCCGACCGTGCGGCGGCGCACGCCAACCTTGGCACGGTGCTCTGGCGTCTGGGACGCCTCGAGGCGGCGCTGCAGGCCCTCGACGCGGCCGTGCGCCTCGCGCCCATGGAGGCCGGCGTCCATGTCGTCCGCGGGGTGGTGTTGCGCGCGCTCGGCCGCCCGGAAGCCGCCGCCGAGAGCCACCGGCGCGCGCTGGCGCTTCGCCCCGACGACGCGGACGCGCTTGGCAAGCTCGGCAACGCCCTGCGCGACCTCGGCCGCCCCGACGAGGCCCTTGGCGCCTTCGACCGCGCCGTGACCTTGAAGCCGGATGACCCCGCCCTGCACAACAACCGCGCGGGCGCCCTGGTCGAGCTCGGGCGGCTGGGGGATGCGCTTGCGGCGCACGACCGCGCGCTGGCGCTGAAACCGGATTTCGCCGAGGCGCACAACGACCGCGGCATCGCACTGGCGGGTCTGGACCGGCTTGAGGAAGCCGTGGAGGCCTATCGGCAGGCGGTGGCGCTCCGCCCCGCCTTCGCCATGGCCTGGAACAACCTGGGCGCGGCGCTGCGCCGGCTCCGCCGCTATGAGGCGGCCATCTCAGCCTTTGACCAGGCGCTGGCCGCCCGGCCCGACTACCCGGAGGCCGCGGCCAACCGGAGCTACTGCCTGCTCACCCTTGGTCGCTTCGCGGAAGGCTGGGCGGGCTACGAGCGCCGCTGGGGCGCGCCCGACTTCCGCGCCGAATGCTCAGCCCACGTCTCGCCGGCCTTGCAGGCGCGCCTGGAGCCCGAGGTCACGGGGGCCGACCTGGCGGGCGCCGAGGTGCTGGTGGTGGGCGAGCAGGGCGTCGGCGACGTCATCATGTTCGCCAGCGCGCTTCCGGACCTGCTGCGGATCGCGGGCCGGGTGAGCCTGATCGCCGACCCCCGTCTCGCGCGTCTCTTCGCCTACGCCTTTCCGGAGCTGGAGATCCTGCCGCACGGCGCCGACCCGGGCGCCCGGCGCGTGGTCGCCATCGGCAGCCTGGGACGCCTGTTCCGCCATAAGTGGCAGGACTTCCCGGGTACGCCATACCTGCAGGCGCCGCCTGAGGCGCGGGCGCGCTGGGCCGATCGCCGCGGTCCGCGCGGGGGCGTCCGGCGCATCGGTATCTCCTGGCGCGGCGGCACGCCTAAGACCGGAGGCGCGGCCCGCTCGGTGGCGCTCGAAGCCCTTTCGCCCGTGCTCGATCTCCCGGGCTGCGAGATTGTCAGCCTGCAGTACGGCGACGTGCCCGCCGAGGTCGCCGCGGCGGCCGAGCGGCTCGGCCGCTCGATCCGCCTGTTCCCCAGGGCGGAGATCGACGACTTCGCCGAGCTGGCCGCCCTGATCGCCCACATGGACCTCGTGGTGTCGGTGCAGAACACGACGGTTCATCTGGCGGGCGCCCTGGGCGCCCCGTGCCTGGGCCTCGTCCCGGCCAGTCCGGAATGGCGCTACCTTGACGCCGGCGAACGCATGCCCTGGTACGGCTCGGTCCAGCTGATCCGCCAGGAGGTCCCAGGCGAGTGGGCGCGGGCCATCGCCGAAGCCGCACGGGTCGCACGGGAGCGGCTCGCAGAGGCTTGAGCGGTGGGCGATGGTCTATGACGGGTGGGCTGTGGCGGCTATGTCCGCCTGATCTGAGCTTCTGGGGGGCAGGCCCTCGGCGGCGGCGACCTCCACCTGCGAGAAGACCTAAATGCGTTGGCCGGCCCTGGCCCGTAACCTCCACAAGTGGCTGGCCCTCGTGGTCGCGGTCCAGGCGGTCTTCTGGACCCTCAGCGGCGTCTACATGACCGTCGTGCACATCGACATCATCCGTGGTGACCGCCTGGTGAAGGCCACGCCCCCTCCGCCGATCGCGCTCGCCGGCCTGGTCGAACCCGCCCGCCTGACGCACCTGGCGCCGGGCCTCAGGAGCGCCAGGCTGGAGACCCAGCTCGGCCTGCCGGTCTATGTGGTCCAGGCCCGGGACGGGCCGGCGCTGTTCGACGCGCGAACCGGACGCAAGCTTTCTCCGCTGAGCGCAGAGCAAGCCGAGGCGCGGGCCAAGGCGCTGTTCGCCGGGGAGGGGGCGGTGGTTCGCACCGAGCACCTCACCAGGGCGCCGGCCGAGATCCGGGGGCGGCCCGCGCCGGTCTGGCGGGTGGAGTTCGAAGGCGCCTGGCGGCCCACCTTCTACATCTCGCCCTTCACCGGCGAGTTGGTGTCGCGGCGGCACGACCTGTGGCGCGCCTACGACTTCGTCTGGATGCTCCACATCATGGACTACGAGGCGCGGGAGGACGTGAATAGCCCGCTGGTCCGCGCGTTCACCTGGCTGGCGGTGGGGACGACGGTCAGCGGGGCCTGGCTGCTGCTCTACAGCTTCCGCCGCAGGCGCCGCGGCGCGGGGGGCCGCGCATGAGCGGGTCGCCGATGTACGTGATCCGGTGGCTCCACAAGTGGTTCGGCTTGCTGATCGGCCTGCAGTTCCTGCTGTGGGCGGCCAGCGGCGCCGTCATGGCCCTGCTCGACCAGCGGCAGGTCGCGGCCGAGGACGCGCTGCTTCCAGTCGCCGAGCTCCCGCCGCCCGACGTGGCCTTGCCCCTCGCCCGCGTGTCCGAGGCGGTGGGCGGACCGGTTACGCGCCTTCAGCTGAAGCCGCTCTATGACCGCTGGGTGTACGAGGCGACCTCGCCGGCCGGCGTGAAGCTGGTCGACGCCATCTCGGGCGAGCCCGTCACCATCGACGCGGACAAGGGGCGGGAGCTCGCCGTGGCCCGTTTCAGCGGGCAGGCGCCGGTCGCGTCCGTGACCCGCGTGGCGCGCCCCACCCTGGAGACCCGCGACCTGGCCTTGCCCGTCTGGCGCGTGGCGTTCGCCGACGACGAGCAAACGACCCTGCTGGTCTCGGCCGCCACGGGCGAGGTTCTCGACGTCCGGAACGACACCTGGCGGCTCTGGGACATCGCCTGGATGCTGCACGTCATGGACTACGACGATCGGCAAAGCTTCAACCACCCGCTGATCGTCACCTTCGCCCTCGCCGGCGCCTGGCTCGCCCTGAGCGGCCTGATCCTGCTGTTCCGCAGCTTCCGCGGCTTGGGCCTTGCCTAGATCGCCTCGCCGCCCGACGCGCTGGGGCGAAGCGGAATGGGCGAGCGGCCGTTTTCACTTGGGTCCCCACCCGTCGGCGTCGTAGAGCCCGCGCGGAGCGCGATCAGTAGGATCGCGTTCGCCCACCGCCTCGAGCACAAGAAGATTGCAGCGATCTCCGCCCCATAAGCTCTCCGTCGCCCCTATGATGGACTGGGCCGAAAGGCAAGCATCGTCAATCAGTTAGGCCGGCGTGTGTGCGAATTTTGCACGCACATGTTCACGTTTCTGTTCCTCTTCGTTCGGGTGAAATAGCGCGCGTTCCTACGATCGCGCACCCCATGAGCAGGCGGAGCGGAGGAGTGGAGGTCTCCGTGCGTCATACACAAAGTGGGACGGCGCGGAGGGACGGTCGTGGCGCAGAGAGGTTCGGCAGCTGAGCCGCTGCCCCATTGGCCAACGCTGATGCCGTTGGAGATGGCAGCGAGGTATGTCTCACTGGATGAAGCCAGCTTCCTGAGCCTCTGCCGCGTGAATGCTGTAGCCGCGGTAGAGCCGGCAAAGGGCGCGTATCGCTGGCGAAGGCGCGACATTGACCGGCTCGTCAACGAGCTTCCACCTTCTGAGCCTCCCACCTGGCAGGTTCCTTCCGCGGCAACGGCCGGTGGGGCTCTCAGCGACGCTGATGTCGCGAGGATCGCGGCGCGGGTGGGTGCTGCGGGCCCGCAGACGCCGCAGGCTTACAGCGTCAAGGACGCTGCCGCCGTGAGTGGGATCGGACGCAGCACGCTCTACAAGCTTATGAAGGACGGACGTTTGACGGTGGTGCGAGTTGGCTCACGCACGTTGATTCCTCGCCAGGCGATCGAAGCGCTCCTCTCAAGCTAGTCCGCTGCGTTTGAGGCTGTCTTCCCCAGACTTCAGCTGACTTCCCAGGCCCTGTTGAGCACCTGGGCTGCGATGGCTGCCTTGTCATGGGGCAGAAAACGGCCGTAGTGCGCCGCCACCGTTTCGGGCGTGTCCTGGATGGCGTAGCTTGCCTGCTCGTATGAGCCGGTCTGCTTGAGAATGTGCGTGGCGAGAACGTCGCGGACGTTGTGAGGGCCGTGCGGGAGAAGGCCACGGATGGCGCCTCTCCCGGTCCAGGGGTTGTAGATTCCATACCGCTGGATGATCCACCGCCACGCTTCGTAGAACGTGGTCTGGTTGTAGGCCGCATCTTCACTGCTGACCTTCACGGACTTCACAAAGAACGTGCCGGGATCCCGGGCCTCGCCCAGCAGTCTACGCCGGTGGCGGGAGAGGTAGCTGTCGATCTCCGCGTAGAGGCCGGCCACGTCCGGCAGGATCAGCCGGAAAGCGCGGCCGCTGAAAAAGGAGGAACCTGCATTCTTGAACGCCACATGTGGGACGAAGACTTCCCAGCCCGCATCGCGTTCGCTCCAGCGCAGCTCTCCGCGCCGCAGCTCCGCGAGCTGGCGTTCGGGACGAGGCCTGTCGTGTGGCAAGCAGACGAGGAGCTGGCGGAGGTTTTTCTGCCGGAAGCCAAGATGCAGGCCGAGCCGGATCATGAGGAAGGATCTCGAGCCCTCCGCCGCGGCTTTGGGATACCGACTTCCGCAGGGCTGAAGTCGCACGATTTCGTCGGCGATCTTGCGGTATTCGCCCACGGGGCTGTCGGCTTCGAGAACAGGCAGTATCGCTTCGAACGAGTCTCTGTGAACCCGGCTCACACGTGCGATCTCCTTCGACCGTGCCAAGCCGATCTTCTGCATCTTCGCGCACGTTCCGGACCAGTCCTCCCGAGCGGCAGCGATCTCGCTCGCGGACACCAAGCCAGGGATCGGCACGAGACGTTCAGCCAATACTGGCGTCTGAGCAACCCAACCCGTCTCGGGGGAGGTGAGGGCGACCGCCAGGCTCAGCATGTCGACTTCCCAGTCGGTGAAGAAGCCGCGTCGGCGCTCGCGCCAGGTCACGTACCAGTCCCAGACGCGTGGGAGTGCGAGCATCCCGAAGGTGAGGTCTGTCACCGGCACCCCTCCGCCACGCACCGGGCCGAGCGGATCGGCCGCCAGCGCGCCGAATAGGAGGCTGAGCTGCTCCAGCTTCTGCGCGGCTGTCTCGCTCCCCCACACGCCGCGTCGACGATAGCCGAGCGGCGCGAGAGTGCAGGTCTTGAACTCCAGCAGCGCCTGCATCTCGCCGTGCAGTTCACTAGGAGCTAATCGCGTGCCGCGGCGCGTCCTCTTCCTGCCGCGAAGGCTCTCCTCCAGCCCGCGAAACCGAAGCGCGAACGGTTGGGTCGCGGCCAGGGCCTGGAAGCGTCGATATTCGGTGGAGCCCGACACCACCACGCGGCGCACCCAGTCGATGATCTCCTCCTGCTCAGACGGGAGGCGGCCGTCGAAGTCGTCCGGAAGATGCCAGGCGAGCCGGCGGCGCTCCGCGCGGCCGATACCGGAGACGTAGTTGCCTGAGGTGGCGCGAGAGGGGTGAGGGAGCTTCTGTTTGAAGTAGCCGGCAGGAAGCTGCCAGCGCTCCTCCAGAAGGCGCAGGATCGCCAGGCTCTCCTTGGCATGCGGAGCCTTGAGGCCGCGTCGCCACATCCTGAGGGTCGAGCCTTCGACGGAGACCCCTCGATGCGCGAGCACCAGCTGCAGCCGGCGCACCGTGTCACGGTGGCGGCGCATGTGGAGGTCGAAGGATTCCGAGAAGCTTGCCGGATCCAGCCACATAAGTTCGTCTGGCTCAGGCACGATATCGTGCCGCCCCGGGACGAGTTCTTTGCTTTGGGCTTGAGGCGCCAGCCGCTGCGCAGGGGGGGCTAAAGGAGCGAGACGGCTGCGCGAGGTCGTAGCCTGGTCGCACTTTGCGATTTCGCGCCGGAGAGCCTCAACACCCGGCCGGAGAACAGCGCGCGCGGCCGGCGAGAACTCGGCGTCCAGGCCGGCCTCTTCTGCAAGCTTGGGCCAATCAAGGCCCCGCCCGCGGGCGGGGGGCTGCTGACGTCGATGAAACAGGTCTACCAGGTACAGTCGCAGCCGCTCGACATCCCGCGGCGGAAGGACGGGGGCGGCACGAAGGTGCACAAAATCCGAGATCATGCGCGGGAACGCGGGATTTGGCGCCCCTGTGATGCGGTTCTTCGTCACGACTGAGTGCCCTCCATCAGAGTGGAAGACGCGCGAGGTGCCGTGACCCGCCGGAAGTGGTGCCGCTGAGACAGGTGCCCCGCGACGGCCAAGCGCGGGTCAGCGCATCAATAGGTCGGCCTTAGCTCGGCCTCTGGCATGTGAGGTCCCGTTCGCGCCTTGCGATTGCAGCCGAATTGGCGGGCCGCCTCGAGTTAGGCGCGGGGCTCGGGCGCGCCGGAAGCAAACTCCGGGAGCTGAGTAGGCCCGCCTAGGTAAGACCCGAGCTGAGGAGCGGGCACCAGCACGCAGCGCGAGGTAGCACCATGATGACGTAGACGCACTCGCGTCGGCGGGCGGGAGCATCAGGCTCCTCGTGCTCAGCCGAGTCCGGGCACCGATTGCAATGGCCGACTAGGCGCGTTAAAGTTCAAAAGCCAACAAACATTCAATGTACTCTACTACGTTAAGCGGGAGCCTGCATGATCAACATCAGCGATCGGCTGCGCCAACGGCGGGACGAACTCGGCATGACCCAAGAGGCTGTAGCGGCTGCAGCCGGGATGAACGTCACTCAGTACAATGGCTACGAGCGGGGCCGCAGCGCGCCTTCTGACGTCACCCTGCCACGCCTCGCCAAAGCGCTGCAGACGACGCAGGAAGCGTTGATGGGTTTGGCGGCAATTCCGACCACTCGGCGCGCCTCGGAGTCGAAGCGAGAGGCCTTAAAGCGCTTGAAGGTTGCGTTCGAGGCCCAGGTTGCTGCCGAACTCGAACTCGCGCCTGCTGACATCACCGTCCGCATTGAAATTCTCTGAGGAAAGCTCGATGACCAATATCGATCGTGCCCTGGCCAGCATCGCTACTGAAAATGACACCGAGAAACTAATGACCTTCGCCCGCAACGCGCGAGGCAAGTCTCGCCAAATTGAGCAGGCTGCAATACGCCGCCTCGCGGCTGTTTCGGCCCGTCACGCGCCTGGCACGGTGGAGCACGCTTGCTGGGCGATGGTGGAAACTATCGAGGCCACGCGGCGGCTTAACAAGGCTAAGGCTTGGCGCATGAACCGAATGCGCCGGAAGATCGAAAAGGACGGCGAGCTCGCCGCCCTTGAATACTGCGCCCTAAAGGAGACAGTGGGGTTCGCCGAAGTTCTGGAATACGGCATGCCAGAGTTCACCGCTGAGGCCATTGTCCTGCGTTATCCCGCGGCGTTTAGCGAGGCCGCCAGGGCGGCTGCCCGGCGGCGGTTGGACGCCGCTGGCGTACAGCTCGGCGCGCCGGAGTAGGCGCTGCCGTCGGACAAGCGGGGCGGCCGAGTCGCGCTGTGCGCGAGGGGCGGCCGGTCGGAGCTTCTGGAGCTACCCTAGAGCTAGGCCGCATAACCTGAGCGAGCGGGTTCGTCCTCTGAACCCGCTATTGCTCGCCGTCAGCTGCGCTCCGGCTTGCGATGTATGCCTCAACTGGTTCAGGCAGGATCTGGTCGTTCACGACTAGCAATGCCCGCAGGAGGTATTCTCGGATCGCGGACCTCGGCTTCTTCGGGCCTGCACGGCCGGCGGCTTCGTAGAGATCGGTAAGTACTTTCTCGAGCTCAACGCAAAAAGCCTGATCCGCCCGCTTGTCGTAGATAAGATCGTATATGACCCAATGCTTCCTTGCCTTCGTGCTTTTGGAGCACGGGCAGGCGCTTTCGCCCGTAGCTTGATCCAAGGGATGCGACCAGACGAAAGAAGGGTCTCCGTAGGCAACCTCGCGGTTGCCAATCGGCTCCATGACGTAATCTTCTTTGTGCGACCGCGAACCGCAATCGGCGTGGCGTGCAAGGATGTAAACCCCGAACGCCTCAGCGCCTTCGCGCGCGTGTTGATACAACCTGAATAGGTTGCTCCGTGTGAGGCGGTTGGGCCGAGTATCGTCCCAGAACAACGAGTTCCCAGCGTCTTGGACATCGCTGAGCTCCTCGCGGATCTTCGACCGCAGATCGACCAAATAGGCAAATCGGTCCACAAAGCACCCCGTCGATGCAGACAACCTGCGCTGCGGACGATGGGGGCAAGGTGCAGTCAAAGCAACCCGCCGAGACCTCGCCCGAAATGCATTGCGGTGGACGCCGGTCGCCGCCGCCTTCGAGCGGCGCCGCGCAGCCCCTTCAGGCAGCCAGAGCGACGCCAGCTGGCATCTAGTTCAGGTTGTCTGTGTGCGCTAATGACTGGGCGCTAGGGGAGGGGCGTGGTGCCAGTAATCGATACGCTTTTAAGCCAGGCCTACGGCCAGTCGGCAGCCGTGTCCGTCCCTGTCGCGGGCGGAGGTGGCGGATTCCGCGGCCGCTTCCCCGCGGGTGTAGACGACGCCATCAGCTACATCCGCCAGCTCGCGACTGAGCCGTCGGAAGGTGAGGCCCGCGTCAACTGGTTCTTCCTGGTCGGTGGGCCGGGCAACGGCAAGTCGCGAGCAATCCAGGAGCTCGCAAGCGCGATCGGGATCGCACTTCCGAGCGCAAGCTCTGAACGCCCGACCAGCCGGGCGCTACCTGAAGCTTGGCCAGCTGATACCTACTCGTTGGCGAGCGGCTTGGAACTAGTCTTCGTCAACGACGCCTCAATCGACCGCCCAGCGGTGGACGGGTTGGGCGGATTGGCGGCTGATATCGACGACGCACTCGGCGCGATTACCGGCGGCCGGCGGCTGATGCTGTTCGCGAACGTGAACCGGGGAGTGCTCGTCGAGGAGCGGGCAAACCATTTCGACCAGGCGGTTCCAACCGTCCAGGACATCCTGGATTTCCTCGCGACGTCGCACACGAAGGGCGCCAGCGCTTCGCCCTATTACGCTCAGAAGCAGGTCCTCATCCAGGGCGTCGAATTGTGCGTCCATGCTCTCAGCTTGGATGTCACCTCGCTCGTCGAGCCGCCACCCGGCCCTGAGGTGGCTATCACATTCGGCGCAGCAGAGGTCGAACCCCAGCCTTACGCTACTGTCGGAGAGCTACACAGGCCCGGGGGAAACGGCGACCGTGCACTCTCACCAGCCGGCCAGCTGCTGGCCCAGCTTGTTGATGTTGCAAACTGGCAGCATTGCGCCGGTTGCAGGGCAAGCGACGAGTGTCCCTTCAGTGCGAACGCTCGCTGGCTGAGGGACCGTGACCTTCTCGTTCACTTCCTCGACGTGTTGCGTGCGGCCGAGGTCACGACAGGATGGCGGCTCACCTACCGCGAACTGCTCGCAGAAATGGCGAACGCCATCCTCGGCGGCTTGGAAGCTGAGTGGGTGGAGGGGATGGACCCATGCGATTGGGTGAGGGCCAAGGCCGCCACTCCGGGCCTTGAGGGTGCCGCGGCCCTCGTCTCCCACCGCATTTATGCAGCGGTGTTCGGCGGCCCGGCGCTAACGCCGGCACAACACGACGTGCTCACGTCTGGCGGCCCCCTCGCTGGCCTCGCCGCGTGGCTCGCCTCGTTGGGCGCGGGGAGGCCTCCCCGCTTGAATGCCGCGTGTATCGCGATCCGCCCCTCGAGGGACACCTCTGGGTGGGGGGGCGAGGCCGGTGACGACCTTAAGCACGATTGCATCCAGGCGGTCGAGGTCATGACCGTGGAGGGCTCAGAAGCACCGAGCAGCTGGATTCGCACCAGGGCCGAAGTCCCTGCTGATGCGCACTCCGAACTTGAAGCCCGCCTTGACCGCGAGATCGCTGCCTTCATCGAAGAGGTGTACGTGGCGGGCGAGGCGGCGCGGCCAGAAGCCCTGCCGGCCGTCTTGAAGGCCAGGCTGCACCTGCTGCTGTCGCAGGTCGGCCTTGCAACCGGACGCTTGCACAAACACGCGGAAATCGAGCAGTTCCTTCGGACCCAGCAGGCGCTGCTGATGCAGCAAGAGCCGGATGCTGACGTGCGAGCGGGGCTCCAAAACCTGCTGGCAGGATCCGGGCAGGTTAACCTGTTGTCGCCGAGGGCATCAACGACGCCTGCGACGTCAGGCGTGTCGCAGGTGTCCGTGGGTGTCTCAAGCGTGCAACCCCGCATGTGGGCAGAAGGCGACCAGATGATGGTCCGCCTTTACGACGGCGACCCGGGCATGCCGATCAGCTTCGACCTGCTCCGGGAAATGCTCATCGCAGCGGACGCCGATGCGGGGTTTACAGACATCCCCGAACTCCAGCTGGCGCGCGTGGAGCGAGCCCGTGCCCGCCTCGTCTCACGCGCGCAAGCCAAGCGCCTCCCGCTGCAGGTGACACTTGCTGATGGCCGGAAGTTCCGGGTCGTAGCAGCCGCAGACCAACAGCACCTGAAGTTGATGGACGCTGGAAATTGACCCTCGACCCATTTCGCCTCCCGCGGCCCGAGTACACGCGGCAGCCAGAGAGTCTGGTCACGGACTTGATCTGGGGCAGCCTCGAGCCGGAGCTTACGGTCACGGCGCCGAATGGCTCGCGGCCGCGCCTCCTGCCGCTGCTGGACCGGGAAAACCCGAACTACGTTGGCAAAGCGGGGACATTACCCCTCGCCTTGGAAATGGTGGGGGCAGCGCCGGTATTCGCGAACCCAGGTGCGAACGAGTTGCGGGTGATGGAAGCGCTCTTCCGTGCCTTGTATGCGCCCCGTGCCAAAGCTTCGCGGTTGGGAGACGCACTGGTCCTTGTCAATCCGGACCTTGCAGCTTTGCAGAACCTCCGCGGCTTCACGAACAAGCCCCAGCCGCCAAGCTACCATCGCATTTTTGAGCAATTCGCCGCATTGGGTGGTGCGCCTGGCAGTGGCTCCGCGGCACGCGCTTATTTAGGAGCCTACGCTGGCCAAGCTGCTATCCGCGAGGGCGCAACGGGCCTCCTCGAGTCTGGCCTCTCCAAGTTCTGCTCAGAAGCATTTGAGGCATTCGGACTTGGTTCGCCATGGCCACAGCTGTCACCTTCCGGGCTGCCGCTTGAGGGAAGCCCGATGCCGCTGGCGGGCTACCTTGCAGAGACGCCCTTTGCGTGGTTTTGGTCCAAATGGTCCACGCTGCACGGGCCTGCTGGATGGCGAGACAAGTTGCCGGCCCGCCGTTTTGCTGATTGGCAGGCGAGCATTGCGCGCACAGCACTTGCGATGGGGTACCTCTACGAAGCGAGGGTCTTCCTCCTCATGAAGGAGGCTGTTGCAGCGCTTGCTGCTGGGGGGGCACCTGCAGACGCAGCAGGAACGATCGACTACTACCTGGGAGCCCACCCCCGCCCAGTGCCACTTGGGCGCATCTATGGGAGCGGGACGCCGATCTCGACCAAGGCTTGCGGGCCGTGGATCGAGGGCGTGGTCCGTCAGGGGGTGGCGTTCCGGGCGGCGGCTCGTGAAGCCAAGCTGCATGAGGCGGATTGGGATGATGGACGCCCGCCCGGCGCCGTCTTTGCGGATTGGCTCGGCAGCCTCACTGCACCCGCTGCGCAGGCCCTCCTGGAGGACTCGCAGCCGAGCCCGAGCGACGGCAAGAACTTGCACGAGTTCATCCGGCACCTCCTGAGGCCGCTGGAGGACCGTTCGGATGAGACCGGCTTCGGCGACCGCGCTGACCTATACGGGCTATTGCGGACTAGCACCGCGGGCACTTGGTTCGAGCCCGGTCCGGAGTGGCTTGTACCGGTCACGAGCCTGCTCGCGCGCCGGCCAGGGGGCGACACAACGCTCAACCTCGTCCGGCAGGACCTTGCCCGCCTCGGGCTGGACTGCGAGCGCGATGTCTTGGTCGGGCTCTTGGAAGCATCCGGCCTCACCACTGACAGCCCCGATGCGGACGATGGCCTCGTCGTGCGGTCTGGCTTCTAAGGATAAGCGCCCTTGAGCTTGCTCGGTAAGGCCATTGGTCGGCACCTGGAGAACTACTCGGGCCGGCTTTACGTCGAGTTCCCGGAGCGGATGGGAGCTGCCGCTGCAGCTGTCGCAGACACGATCAACGCGGCTATCCGCGGCGGCGCCGTATTGGTCACCGTGGACGCCGCAAATGCCGGCGAGTTCGCGGCGACCCCAGGTCAGGCGCTCGCATGGCGTACGGACCATAGCCGTGTGTTCGTTTGGGCGGGTACAGATTTCGATCCAGATACCGGTTTCCGCAGCGCGGTAGAGCCTTTCATCTCCCGGAGCTTCCCGGTCGGTTGCCGATGCGACCTCGGCTTGCTGGCGAGGCTGGGCGCGGAGGCGCTGGTGGATCCCACCGACCCCACCATTGCCCCCGCCGTGAAGCAGAACTTCGTGGAAGTGGCCGATGCAGCACTGCGCTTCCTAGAGGGGGCGCTCTCCGAAGCTCCCGACACGCCTAGTGAGCCTGGCATCTTGGGCGTCATCCGGCATTGGGACCGGGCGCTCGACGAGCTCGGGCAGGACCTCGGCGCGATCGACCGCGCGCTCAGGCCATCCGACGCCATGCAGATCTTCTTCCGCTTGGGCCTGCCCGCGCCGCCGTCCGCTTACCAAGGCGTCACGCTGCAAGGCGAACGGTTGTTCAGCTCGGAGGCCGAGGCGCGGGAGCAAGGACAGCGTTGGGCGCGGTGGTGCGCGGAAGCCCTGCCGGACCGCACAGCCCGTGAACAGTTCCAAGCGCGCCTTGAAGCGCGCGCGGGTGCAAGCGGCGGCGGAGCTTGGTCGGGGTTGTCTTGGGGTGCTGAGCATCCGTCTGCGACACCGTTCGAGGCAGTGCGGAGGACGCTCGCATCCGCGGAAGGGCTGCAAGGCTTCACGGGTTTACCAGAGCGCGGAGACGGCGATCCAAAGGCCTGGTGGACGTTGTCTGCTGCGGATGCAGTCCAGGCCGCTGGGCACCAGGCGAAATGGAACTGGCTGCCGACCGAAGGCGGCGATGCAAAGGCGTCCGCGGCGGGTTCAGTGGTGCTTTTGCTGACCGAACGCGCGGCCATTGAGGGCACCAGCCGCGGGAGGGACCTCGTACTCGAGAACGTCACCTTCGACCTCAGCGGTCCTGAGCGAGCGATCCATTTGTCGGACACCCCTCCGCCGGCTGCGGAAGATGGCGACACATGGATCCAGCCCGGAACCCTGGATGTGAAAGGCCAGCGCTTCCAAGTGCGAAGCCCAGCCTTGGTCCTGGAGCAAGGCGTCTTGCGGCTTTCCGTCGGCGTGCGCGCGCCAATCACCGGATCGCCCGGCAAGCCGCAAGTCTGGAACCCCTTTGCCAAGCTCTCCGCGAGCTTCCGCGCGAGCGAGCGCCACAACGGCAACTGGCTGCCGCCCGCCCCAGTGCAGCTGGCGGCGAAGGTGATCGTGCCGAGCCCGTTCTCGCCAACGGTCTACGTGACTGAAGGAGCGAACCAGAAGCCCGTTGAGACCTTCCCGTCGACGGACGTCGGCTTCGCTTTCGACGGCGATGGGTGGGCTCCGGCGGAAACGCGAGACCTCCAGCTGCCCACGAAGGGCGCGGGCACCTGCCTCATTTACCGCGCCACCTTGGCTGCCCCAAATGCGCCCAGCCTCTCTGCCCAGGGTGATGTCGCCGTGGGCGCCCTTCGCTTGGCGGACGGTGTTTTTGGCCCTGTCGAACAGCACCTCAACTTCGCTGAGGGTGATGCCATCGTTTGGGGTGCCTCGGAACTGGCGGTGTTCCGCGCGGCCGAAGGCGAGCTGCTGTCAAGCTCAGGCCTACTCCGGGCCATCCGCCGGGAACAAGGCGGTCGGGTCGATCCCCCAGCCGAAGCGCTGGATGAGATCCGCGGCCTTTATGAGCAGCGGCTTTGCACGCATGTCGGGCGTGTGCTGGCAGATGGCGCCGCATTGGGCCTCGGCCATCTTGTGGTGTCGGCGCGCGGCGCGCCGCCAGCCCAGGATGTCCCTGCATTCGGGGAGGCTAGCCTCGAGGTCTGGCTCGGGGGCGGTGAAGTTCCGCCCTTTAGCGGCGCCCATTTGGCAGCCGTGCAGCACTTGCCGGAGTACCAGGCCTTTGCAGATGCCGCGCAGGAGGTGGCCGGAGCCTACGGCGCCGGCGCAGCGGGGGCCAAGCTGCTATCCGCTTGGTCCTATAGCGGCCTGACGCGTCGCCAAATCGTGGCCTTTTCCGAAGCGCACCGACGCCTTGCCGAAGCCGCCTCCCGGCTCGGCGCGTGGGAGCGCATGTTGGCGCGCTTCCCCTTTTCGATCTTTGTGCTTGAGAGGATCAATCCACAGGCGTCAGCGCTTCGCGTTGCCGCCGTGCTTATGTCGCCAATGCACCCGGCACGCCTCGCATGGGCGTGGGGCGTCGCGCATGCCGCAGCAACAACGACGGAAGCCCAGCTGCCCGCCCGCTTGCTTGAGCTCGCGGAGGGGTGGAACATCCCGTGTTCTACCGGACTGCCGAACCCCGCTGAGGTTGAAGAATTGGCGGTCGCCCAGCCGCTGGAACAGGGGGCCGGCGACACCTTTGCTGCCTGGTCGGGCCTCGTGGCTGTGGTCCAAAGCCAAAGCTCGCCGCCACCGACCTCCCTGCGTGCACCTCTACCCTGGGCTGGGCAGGCCGGGGTCACAGAAGGCGCCTTGAAACGCGCACTGGCAGATTACAAGGCGGTGCACCCCTACGGAGAGACCATCGCGGTCGCGCTGGATGCCCTCCAACCGGTGCCGCGAAGTTCGGCGATCGATGACGCGGTCATCAAGCTGCTCGGCGACGAAGCCGGGGGCGGCTTCCCAGGCGGCGTGGAGGTCTGGGACTCGAAGAGTCGCCAAGGCAGCCCGCCGCGGCGGCAACAACTGCTCAAACGCCGTTCGGAGGGGCAATCCTATCCAGGCTTCACCTGGCGGAGCGTCGCCGAAGATGCACTTCCGCCGCGGGTAGATTTCCGGGTCTTTGAAGCGATCGAGACCACCACAGCGCACGAGCCTAGTCGCGGCCTTGGCGGGTGGGGCCCCTGGCCCTTGCGCCGGTTCGCGGTGACCACCTTCAACGGTGCAACGACCTGGCTTGCTCGAGATCAAGCGATAGCGCCAGGCGTGAATGACGAGTTCGGGTTAGCCGCGCTCCTCAAAGAGATCGAATTCACGCAGGACGGCACGGCCGCCGCTGTGCGGATCCGGATGCCGTCCACGCTAGGACGGGAGCAGAAGGCAAGCCGGTGGACCGTGCTGGGCGACCTCCACCTGCATCCCAGCGTGCTTGCCGAGTACGCCAGCAGGCAAGCGGGGCAACTCCTTTGGGAGTGGCGCACCGGATGGATGGGCATGGGGAGGAGTGCGAGCCCAGGTGAGCGCTCGTACTATGTAACGTCCGAAGTGCCGGCCTCCTTCCGGCGGGGCCTGGCTTCGCGCCAGGCGCTTACCGACGCCCAAGTCGATGAGCTGCTGACTGACCTCGGCCGCCGTGGCATCGGGCTAGCGTCTATGTTCAACGGCGGCCGCCCGCAGGAACGCGGGGCGATGGGCTTCTTCTACGCCTTCCGCTTGTTATTCCCGCCCTCAGGCGCGTCGCCACCAGCCGCATGGCTAAACGACGGCGAAGTGCATGCCGTGCTTCCCGTTGACGCGGTGAACCCGATCCTTGAAGGCTTGGCAGGGCCCGGGCACCACGAGGAAAGCAGGAACCGCGCAGACTTTGTGCTGCTCGTCTTGCGGCTCGCGGACGAACGCCTGGACATCACTGCGGTGCCGATCGAGGTCAAGCACCGCGGGAGCCCGTCCAAACCGTCACCACTCTCCCCAGCGGACGCCGCCCACGCAAGGACGCAGGTCCGCAAGACGCGCGAACTGCTCGAGGCCATTGGCCGGGCTTTTGGGGATCCGGACGCGCCGCCAGTTGCCGCACATGCACGCCGCAACGCGCTGGCGTTGCTGCTGGAGCTTGGCCTCGGCTTGTCTCCCAGGCCACAGCCGGCGGAGGCCACCGCCGAGCTACTGCGTCGAGTGCTTTGGTCGCAGCTTACCTTCCGTGTCGCCACAGGCGCCGTCTTCACCTTCCTGCCGGGCGCCTTCGGCACTCCGCTGCTCGGCGTCTCCGCCTACAGCATCTCGCGGGAGGACTCCGTCTTCCACGTGACGATGGACCCGAAGGCGCTGCCGGGGTTCTTCTGGGACGGCGCGCCGGTGGTGAGCGCCGACGCCCGCGACCAACTGGATGCGGCCCTCCTGCAGCTCGCCACATCTGCAGCTATAGCTGGGGAAGCCGGCACGCCCGACTTCGGCCGGGATGACGCTGGCGAGGAGGGCGGCGGCGCGCCGGCCGCTCCCTCACCGCCCGACGGAAGTGGCGGCAGTGGAGCCGCTGCTGAACTGCCGCAGGACGGTGGAAGCACGCCCGCTGCTGCGGCCGCGCCCAATCCATCAACCGCGGAGGCTGCTCCCGAGGCCAAGGGCACGGAAGCTGAGCCAGAACCTGTTCCGCCACTCCAGGAGATTGCGCCGCGCGCGGTGGCTACAGCTGCAGCGGCAGGCGAGGCGCCCCTCGACGCCACGCCCTCGATCATCGGGAGTTCCGCGGCTTCACGCCGTTGGGCAACGATTGGGAGAAATGAGCGGGGGCACCCCGTCGCCTTGGACCTCGAGCAGACCCATGCGGTCGGCGTGTTCGGGTACATGGGCTCGGGCAAAAGCTACTTCCTGAACACCCTTATTGAAGGGGCTGTCGAGCCGCTCGGGACCGTCAACGCATTGCCCCAGCCGCTCGCGGTGGTGGTGTTCAACTACCGGCAATCTGCGCATGATCGCTTCGAGTATTCATCGCTCTGCTTCCCGAATGACAATCCATCCGACGCCGACGCTTTGCGGGGGTATGGGGTTGCGCCGACCGCGCTACACAATGTCCAAGTCCTAGCGCTGCCGAACCAACTCACGGACCGTCGTCTGGCGGAGTACGGGCCTGCAAGTTCGTCTGAACTTGCCTTCAACCCAGCGAACCTCAGCCTAGAGGACTGGATGTTGTTGATGGGGGAGCCTGGGCACCAGCGCGTGTACGCCCAAACGATCACCGCTGTCCTCAGGGACCTCGAGAAGCAGCGGGTGCCAGTCACCCTCGAAGCAATCGAGGAGGCGCTCCAGGCCGATGACATCCCGGCAGCGAGCCGGAAGGCTGGTGAGCTGCGCCTGCGTTTCCTCCGCGAGTACGTGTCCCAGTCGGAACCGACTGATTTCTCCCAAATCGTGCGCCCTGGCAGCGTCACGGTGTTTGACCTGCGGGCGAACCTCTTCAACAAGCATGACGCATTGAGGTTCTTCCTCGTTTGCGCCAACCAAATTGGCAATCTTCGTGGTTTCAATAAGCTCGTCGTGTTCGATGAAGCCCATGAGTACATGTCGGCAGAGTTCGAGGAGAAGATCTCGTCCCGCATCCGCAATATGCGGCACGAGGGGGCGAGTTATGTCTTCGCGACCCAGGACGTTGAGTCCTTGCCCGACGGGATATTGAAGTTCCTCGACACCGCGTTCGTCTTCGGGATGGGCACGGCTCGGAACCAGGCCGACCTCGCGGCGGCTATTGGCCCGATGCGGGAGCTTGGGGACCGCGTCCTGCGGATCGAGAAAGGCCAATGCTATGCCTGGTGCCAGTCTTCCCAGAGCGGCCTATATGCGGTGCCGCGTAAGCTCAGCATCCGTCCCCGCGTCACCCGGCACGGCGGCGTTACCCAAACGTTCCTGGACTAGGCGGCCCGTTCCTTTTGCGCTCGTGCGAGTTCGCGCGCCACCCTGGCGAGGACGTGCCCCAGCACTTCCGCCAGGAGCGGCGGGGTGGCGTTGCCAACTTGGGTGTACCTTGGGTTCTCGACCTTGCGCAGCTCGCCGCCGGTTGTGAACTTGCCAGCGAACTCGAAGAGGTCTGGGAAGGACTGCAGCCGCGCACACTCCCGTACGCTCAAGACCCTCGGTTCCGAGTAGTGGATAACGTCGTCCGGGATGCTGGTGACGGTCGGCGCAGGCTTCCCTGCGCCGAGCACCCGCACACATTGCTTTTTGAAGCCCAGCTCCGCCTTGAGGTCCTCAGGCAGGTTCATGCCGGTCCGGCCGGTCTCCTGCGCCCAGGCAATCGCCCGGGAAAACTTTGTAACGGTTTCGTCCCGATGGTTCGGGATCCGCATGCTGTTGGGTTGCTCCCCGTCCACCATCATGCGCCGCATGAGCCGCTGGTAGCTCGTCGCAGGCTTGCGGTAGACTGGCTGGAGGAACCCCTTCGTCTCGGGGCATGGCACCATCTCGGCCCCAATGAGCTCCAGGTCGGAGATAGCCTCCTCGGCGCTCACCGCGCGGTCGACCGGCAGGCCGTAATTCTCCCGGGTACGCCGTTGTTGCTGCACGACGGCAGCCCAGAAATCGAACAGCCCGCCCTCAGGCAGTAGGTCCGCCCGGATGCCGAGCAGCAAGAAGCGGGGCCTCAGCTGCGGCACGCCGTAATCGCTTGAGAACTCCACCCGCTTTGTACAGACATAGCCTGCATCTGAGAGCGCGGAGCTGATCACTTCAGAGAAGGTGTTCGCCTCCCCCGACACCTTCACATGGCTCGGCAGGTTGAATCCGCCTCCCTTCTTCAGGAAGGGCAGCTCGATCCCTTTGACGTTCTCGATCAACACCATCTTCGGCTGGATGGCGCGTACGGCGTCCATAAAGGACCAGAACGCATTATTGCGGGGGTCAGAAGCGACGCGGCGCCCGGCAGACGAGAAGCCTTGGCAGGGGGGAGCGCCACTGAGCAGGTCTATAGTGCCGGCAAGCGCCTTCACGACCTTAGGGTTGCGCTCCAGGAAGTCCCCAATCGACATCGGCTCTACGGGGAGGCCCTCGGGCCATTCGAGGTCCCAGCCCTTGCCTGCGTCCACCATGTTCCGCGCAAGGCTGGCGAACGCAAATGCCTCACGCTCGATGCAGGCGACGCCTTCCCAGCCGGCTTGCATGAGTCCGAGCGCCAGGCCGCCGCATCCGGAGAACAAGTCGATGAAACGAGGCCTAGCCATCACACTCCGGGGGCTGCGGGGCTGCTCCAGCCACAAGGGACCCAACATTGCTTTGGGGCAGAATCAGGCGACGCGACAATGGCGTGACCTACGAACGCCCTTGCTTGGCCGTGGCCGGCCCAAGGAATTCGCGCAGCTTGCCCGGTAGGCGTTCGTCGCGGACCTCACATTCCCAAACGACGAAGCAGTCGTAACCCGCTTCACGCAGGCGTTCTTCATTCCGGGCGTCGCGTTCTCGGTTGCGCGCGAATTTGTCACGCCAATAGTCCGGCCGTGTCTTGGGCACGTGCGCCACGCCGCAACCGGGGTGCTGGTGCCAGAAGCAGCCGTGCACGAAAACGACCTTGCGGCGACCTTTGAAAACGATGTCGGGCCGCCCGGGCAGGTCCTTGCGATGCAGGCGGAAGCGGTAGCCCATGGCGAACAACAACTTCCGGAGCAGCAGCTCAGGCCCTGTGTCCCGGCCGCGTATCCGGGCCATGTGCGCACTGCGTGCTTCTGGTGTCAGCGGATCTGCCATGGAGCCCAACCCGGAACCTAGCAGCGTGCGCGCCACGATACGACCCTGAGTCCGTGCGGCCGACCGGCGCCGATCAAAACGCGTTCCATTGCTGGTGCCCGGAAGCTGGCCACGTGCAGCCCAAGCTGGAGCGCCGCTGCGACAAGCCCGGACGCCCCATTGTCGCGGGTGCTTTCTGGCGCACCGCGCCAGACGGCTCCATGGGCCACCTTGCCCGGGGTGGAGGGCACGCCCTCTACGCCGCGCCCGAAACGGCTGCCGCCGTCCTCCACTGCGTTCCGGGGCTTCGCCTGCGGGCGCGCCGCACCCCGGCCGCGAGCGGCCACGGAGCCGCGGCTGGCGCGGCCCCTGAAGAGGACGATCGCAATGGCGACAATCGGGAAGTTTCAACTGCAGGAGGACGGCAGCTTCGTAGGCGAGCTCCGAACACTCACACTGGTCTTGAACCGGGTGGTGTTCCGCCCGCACGCGTCCTCCGCTGCACCGGCGTCGGCCTTCACGGTCTTCGCAGGTCCGGTGGAGGTCGGCGTCGCTGTGCGCAAGACCGGCCTGAGCGGCGAAGAGGTGCTGGCCGTGGAGCTTGACGACCTCAGCTTCGCAGGACCGGCGTCAGCCATGCTGGTCGAACGGCCTGATGGCTGGCATCTGGTCTGGTCCCGGCAACGCGGCTGAGGCTAGGGCGACCGGCGCCTCCTTGAAGGGGCGTCGGTCGAACCGCATGGCTGACGTTTAGCTGCCTAGTTGTGCCGCCGCATCCCCGAGGCTGCGGCGGACCGCCCGTCCGGACTTACCGCCGCTGCCGTGAGGGTGGTTGAGGGCCGTGAGGTTGAGGGCAGGATAGGCTTCTAGGCAGCTTCGTATGACAGCGAAGCCGTCGGCAGTCGCTCGGGCGTGTGACCGCGCCAGGCGGTTTGCGATCGACAACGTGCCCTGCGGTTACCGCCCTGGGCTGGATGCGGGCCTTCACTTGCAAGGCATGTTGCGGCGGGCGACTCTCCCGAAATGAAGACGAGTCTTGACCACCTGCCAGAGGGCAAGCGCCGCGAGCTGTCGCGCGTGGTCCAGCTCCTGTTCGCTGAGTTCGAAGACGTCGTCGCCCACCGACAGATCGCCAGGCGCAAGATGGGGCGGATCCTGAAGATCGTCCTCTTTGGCTCCTACGCCCGTGGCGACTGGGTGGAGGATCGGGTGAGCGGTTATCGCTCCGACTACGACCTGCTGGTGGTGGTGAACCAAGACGAGCTGACCGACGTGGTAGAGTACTGGGCCAAGGCGGACGAGCACCTGCTGCGCGAGTACGAGACCACCCACGCGCTGTCTGCGCCGGCGAACTTCATCGTCCACTCCCTGGCCGACGTGAACAAGCAGCTCGCCCGGGGGCGCCCCTTCTTCACCGACATCGTGCGCGATGGGGTGGCGCTCTACCAGGCCGACCCTGAGCCGCTTGGCAAGCCGCGCGAGCTGTCCGCGGACGAAGCGCGGGTGGAGGCGAAGGCGCACTTCGACGAGTGGCTTCCCAGCGCCGAGCGACGGCTAGAGCTCGGGCTGGAAGCGATGAAGCGGGGCTATTCGAAGGAAGCTGCGTTCGACCTGCACCAGACTGCCGAGCGGCTGTACCACTGCCTGCTGCTGACGCTGACACTCTATAGCCCGAAGTCGCACAAGCTGAACTTCCTGCGCTCCCAGGCCGAGCGTCTGGCGCCGGACCTGATTGCCGCCTGGCCGCGGGGAACGAAGTTCGAGCAGCGCTCCTGGGAGCTGCTGCGCCGGGCCTATGTCGATGCGCGGTACTCACCGCATTTCCGGATCACTTCCGGTGAACTCGCATGGCTCGCCGAACGCATTGCGGTTCTGCACGATCGGGTGCGCTTGGAGTGTGAGCGCGTGCTTAGAGTCAGGTGCTGACTCTTAGTGACGTTCAGAAGGTCTGCTTGGTCGCTTCCGAGTGCTCACCTCTGCTACCCGTCCACCGGGTTTCACTAACATGCGCAAAGGTTAGCTCCTGCGAATGCAGCCGCTGCATCACTTGCGGGGCACGAGTCGCGGTTGTCGCGTGCTGGACGTGGTCCAACACGGCTGTAAGGTCACCGCATTCCTGCCGGGGGGCCGAGATGCAGACTGAGATAATCGCCGCTGCCAATGCGTTGGAGGGGCTCGCTACTGCCATCGCATCATCGTGGACTGATCAGCCCTACCACGCAGCGATGGGCAACCCGTGGACTGTGCCGCCTATCAGCCGAGACGACTTGGCGGGCCGTACACGCAAGCTGTCGGAGCGTCTCAAGTCGCTGCAAGACGATGAACTCGATGCTGATCTCCGACGGAAGCTGAAAAATCTGCCGGAGCAGGTGGCTTGGTTCCAAGGGAATGCGCTTCCGAACCTTGGGGGCAACGTCCTCCCGTTCCTTGCTAGCTTCGAGTCGCTGATGTTGAACGTCGAGCAGTCTCTGCCGACAGAGCGGTTGCCAGACTGGGAGGAGGTACAGCGCTCCAACCTCGTCCCAAGGGAACTCGCCCGCCGTATTCGCAGCCTCGAGGCGGCGCTAACGCGACTCGAGCCTCGAACTGGCGACCTTGAGGAGAAGATCCAGCGAATCGATGAGGCGCACGCTGCGGCCTTGGATCTGCCCACGGATCTGCAGACGCTGACGGAGGCTCGTGCCGAGATCGAGCGGTACGTGTCAGAGGCCAAGCAGGCGGCTGAGGCAGCTGCAGCTGACCAGAACGCAACAGCTCTGAGCAAAGCCTCGATCGCCAAAGAGGAAGAAGCCGCAAAGCAATCGATCCAGAATATCGATGCCGCTTACAGCGCCGCTACTACGGTTGGCTTGGCAGCTGCATTCTCAGAGAGAGCAGCCAGCCTCACTCTCTCCACCCGGTATTGGGTCGGCATGCTGCTCTTGGCCCTGCTCGCAGGAGCCTACCTGGGGGCGCACCGCCTCGCAGAACTACAATCGCTGGCGACCACGACCGGGGTGAAACCGCAATGGCTGTGGATGAACGCCGGCATGTCGCTCCTCGCGATTGCGGCGCCGGTTTGGTTCGCTTGGCTCGCCACGCGCCAAATCGGCCAGCGTTTCCGCCTATCCGAAGACTATGCGTTCAAGGCTTCCGTCGCCCGAGCTTACGAAGGGTATCGGCGCGAAGCTGCACGTCTGGATCCAGAGCTGGAGGCGCGGCTGTTCGCTTCTGCGCTGGACCGTCTCGACGAAGCTCCTTTGCGCTTCATCTCTACCGAGGAGCACGGCAGTCCCTACGAAGCACTGCTCGCTTCCGCGGGGTTCCAGAAGGCCCTTGAGAAGTTCCCCGACCTCCGTGCCACCGTGATTGGCCTTGCCGAAACGGCCGCCCAGCGGAGCAGAGCCGTCGTCAGTGACGGTTCGCCGGGTGCGGGCACGCCTTAGCCACTGGAGCACGCGTTCTCACATGCGGGATGGCGACCGCGTGTTCAGACGTCTCGAAGGCCGCTCGGGACAGGTGCCAAATTCAGCAGGGTTTCCGAATGCCGTACCTCGTCACTGGCGATAATGGGCTCCTTCTCGATGCCCGGCTCGATCTGGAAGGCAGCTCTGTCATCCTGCACAGCCAGGGCGGCTCGACTGGCGGTCGTCCGCCAAGAAACCCGGGGCATGGCCCAGCGCTTCTCGCGATCTGCCGCCGATCCCGCATCGACGATGGCTCGCTTCAGGCGGTGTTGATCGACAGTCAGCCGGCCAGGAAATTGCCGGAAGCCCGTCGGGTCCTCATTCAACGTGATGAGATCACCACACTGGACGGCGATCGGCTGGCCAGGATGGTTCGAAGCCGGTTGCGGCGTTTCGGTCAGGCTGAGGGCGTCCCCGGAGGCCATTCGACCAAGCAGGTGAGGTTCGACTTCAACTTGGACCAGCTCGCCATCGTGCGATTGTTGGGCCTGCGCGAGGGCGAATTCCGCCGAGGCGGTGCGACGCCCATTCCGGAGGTTGGTTTGTTGACGGCAGAGGAACTGCGTCCCGTCACAGCCCTCCAGATCCGCCGCGCCGTGGATCGTCTGCTGGCCGGCGAGGATGCCCTGAACTTCGCCCCCTCGCGAGACTACGACGTGCTACTGCCAACCGGTGAGCGGCTAGCCCCCAAGAAGGTGTTCGGCTTGGCAGTCGAGCAGGCCCTAGGCATCGAGGCGTTCCCTGGGCATTTCAAGGCTGGGTGGAGCGAGCGTTGCTTCAGTGCAATCCTGGAGGCGGGATACGACATCGTCGCCAAGGCGACCGCCTCCGCGGCCGCGCCCACGCCACCCGGGGGTAGTGAGACACCATCGGATCCCGACGAAAAACGATGGGCGGAAGGTAGTCCGCGGCTCGCCCAGCACCTTCGCAACGAGCGACAACGCAGCCGTACCGCTGTCGCAGCCAAGCGCGCCGAGGTGCGGGCTGAGAATGACGGGCGGCTTGCCTGTGAAAACCCGACCTGCACGGCCGACTGGTACGGGATCTTTCCGCTCGCGATTGCCGAAGCGGTGTTCGAAGTCCACCACACCATCCTTGTGAGTGCCATGGACCAGGATCACGAAACGTCACTAGGGGATTTGCAATGCCTCTGCGCGGCCTGCCATCGCGCCGAGCATCGGCGCCTCATGTTGGATGAGAGGGGTCGCCAGGGCCAGTGAGACGGCAGCGAAAGCCTACCTTTGTGACACACAGATGCGCTCCTGGTGCGAGGCGTCCAAAGACCAGGCGGGCTGCTGAGGTCTGCTAATAGGGCAGAAGCCAAAGTCCGCTACTGGCGCGAGGCAGAACGAGCGAGACCTCGAATAAGGAGCGGAGAGCGGCGTCTGAGCGCGGACGAACGCCGGGGACGGTCGGGGTGAAACCATGGAGTGAACATGTCGAGTCTACGCTCTACTGCGCGGGAGAAGTCCGATTGAGGAGCCGATAGGGATGCGCCGAGCGCTGATTGGATTCAGTTCTCCAGCCGGCTACAGCTACAAATGGCAGGCTGCTAAGACGGCTAACGATGGCGGCAGTTCGCCGAACCCCGTGCTGCTCGCTTCGATGGGGCTATTCGTTCTGTACGATGAGCTCTGGTTCGCTTGTGAAAGCCTATGCCCGCAATCCATGCGCACGTTGCCATACGTGCGGTTCGTCGATCGCGAGTGGCCGGGCCTCCACCCGAAAGCTCAAGGACTTGATGAGTTCGTGGAGTCTGTTCGATTTCAGGGCGACGCTTCCATCAATGAAATGTTTGTCGATGGCTATGAGGGCATGCGGCGGTTCTACAGCCCCCGTGGGCTCGTCGACAATCATACGCATGGGCTGCGCTTCTACGACACGGGCCTGAGTGGCAATTGTGGTCCGCGGCAGTTGGCTACCGACATCTGGCTCGTGGCGCACTTGCGTCACCTGAACCTCAATCTGGTGCTCAACCCGGTCACGGCTCGCTACGCGTTCGGGGGCGAGGCCTCTCCCGGTGAAGGGCTGGATCGGGCGGAGTACGACGCCCTCAGAGTCGCCGAAGCGGTTGTCTCGCTTCGGAGCCTGTACGATATTGCCGGTCGTAAGGGGCCGTATCACCCTTGTGTGGAAGAGTTGCGGGACGATCGTTCGATCGTCGCGTTCCGTCGCTGGCTGGTGGACAAGTCCGGCACCTTCAACAACCGCGAACTGCGCGATATAGAAGAAGAGATTGACGCGCGAGTTCGTGAGTTCACCGTCAACGCGCTCCAGCAACATGCCGGCCGTCGTAGCTTGAAGGCTGTCGCCGTCGATTTGATCAAGGATCAAGTGGGCTCCGCGCTTGGGATCCCGTTTCGAGTGCTGGAGTACCTTGGGGGGCTTGGCTCAGCTCGGCAAGAGGCGGCGTACGCCTTCATCGGCAAGGCCCGTCTGCGCCAGCCATAGTCTCGCTAGCTTCGCTGAGGTGCCTGGCTGAACGTCTGTCGGGCATCGAAAGTCAGGTGGAGCACATGAGTTGCGCAGGCATTCCGATGTTGTCGAGCTGGCGCAGCGACGCACAGCGAGGCAGTTATTGCGCTCGCCACGGGAAAGTGGACCAGAGAACAGCGAGCGCTCGAGACCTTCGCCGCCGCTGCTGAGCTATCAGTCCACTTCCGATTGGCTTAGATGAGCGCACAACTTCCGCGTACCCGGATTCTCCCTCTTGTTGTAGGGGAAATCAAAAAGATCCAGGAATAGTTGCTCAATGTATTTGGCAACTCGATTGCAAAGTTCCACATGAGTCACATATATGAGCATCTCTTCGTGCATTCTTTTTGTTCTCCAGTGACTGATTAGCCTCCGAAGAATCTTCCCCTTACCCACATAGAGTGCACGCATGTGGAACATCTCGTGCGTTGCGCAGTAGTCATCCTTGTGCCAAAGTATGTAAAGTCCATCGTTTTCGGTCCAACCGTCCAGGTGATGGTCGCCAAGACTCCGATCTTGATACCAGCCAATACCTGACCGAACGATGTCATTTAGGCGCATCGGCGAACGCAATTCCGACGAGGCGATCCGGTCAAACTCAGTGTCGAGTTGGCCGCAGGTGCATGTGCATTGTCCGAAGCAAGCTGGCGTCATGATTTACCGACGATCAAGGGCCTGGTCACCGTTGCGGAGCACAGCAGGGTCCGCGAGACGGGCAGGGCCAAACTCGATGACGCACGCATGCCAGCGGGCGAATGTCCGCTTCCTGAGCCCGACTGAATGACCGCTATTGGCGCAAAGCTGCGCAACTAGCCAGCATAAGCATAGGGTCTTCCAATGCTGGGAGTGGCGAGGAGGCGATCCCCAGGACGCACGGTTGACGCTGATGATCTGCACCGCAGGTAGCGGAGATTGGAGGCGAAGGGGCTGCCGGTTCGCGGCGCAGCGTAGGGTTGCGCGTGCGCTTGCGACTGCGGCGCGGCTAGGGTGGGCCAATCTACCACGAAAGGTCACCCGATGTTCGATGAGCTGCCTTTTCCGGCCCGCTTCCTCCGCACGGCGGAAGCCGGTCGCTTCCTAGGCCTGTCCGGCCGAACTCTCGAGAAGCATCGGATGTACGGGACCGGTCCTGCGTACCGGAAGATCGGCGGTCGTGTGGTCTACGGTGTGGAAGACCTGCAGGCCTGGGCGGAGCGCGCGCGCCAGACCTCCACGCACGACGTGAGGATGGTCCAGCCGGCGCTTCGGGCCGAGCCCCGGTCGTTCAGGAGTGTCCGTAACGGCCGGCGGGTCGGCCCGGCCTAGGCGACCCGTGCGGCCGCGATGGCGTGCAGCGCTTCCGGTCGCAGGTGCGTGTAGCGCCGCAGCATCTTCCAATCTTTGTGGCCGGTAACGAGTGAGACCTGCTCGATCGTGAAACCGGCCTCGAAGAGACGACTTGTTCCTTCATGGCGCAGGTCGTGGAAGTGCAGGTCCTCGATCTGCAGTTCACGGCATGCGCGGGTGAAGGCCGCCCCTGCTGACTTGTGGCAGTAGGGGAAGATCCGATCGTGTTCGTTCCCGCGGCAAGCCCGCTGCTCTTCGATCAGCGCCATGGCGTCGAAGCCCGAGACGGCGAGGAGGGGGATCCGCTGGTCGTTGCCCTTCTTGGCCCGCGGATCCTTGCGGTCGCGGATGGTGAGCATACGGGTGCGCACGTTCAGGTCCGGCCAGGTCACCTTGCAGATCTCCTCCTGACGCATCGCGGTCGCCACGGCGAAGCGGACGATCCGGCTCATGGGAATGATCTGTCGTGGATTGTCGTCGAAGTAGGTCGTCAGACGCTCGATCTCCTCGTCAGTCGGTCGGCGATCCCGTTCGTTACTCTTGCCCACCAGGCCGAGTCGCTTGAGCGCGATGCGCGCCAGCTCCACCTGCTCGACTGACACGGCAAGCCCGTGGACCGCGGCGGCGTGGGAGACCACGAGGCGGATCGCCCCGATGTCCATGCTCACGGTGACCGGACCGGCGCCTTCCGCGGCGCGCTTGCGGCCGAACTTCACCAGACGCTCGCGATCGAGCTCCTCCAGCCCGAGATCGCCCAACTCGCGACGGAGCATCGCGAGGGTGGCGTCCTTAGAACGGCCGGGCGCGCGCCCCACCTCCTTCATGTCCGCAACGTGAAGATCGATGAGTTCGCTGAACGTCCTCAGTCGCTTGACGCGCGACGGAGGCGGGATCAGCCCGCGGTCGATGCTGCGTTCCGCCTCGGTGGCCCAGGCGCGTGCGTCCTCGCGTCGGAGGAACGTCTCGCTTACATAGCGTCCCTTGCGGCGCACCTGCGCGCGCCAGGATCCGGAAGCGAGCTTTGTGAAGGTAGCCATTTTCGTGTGCGCTCCGTGTGCACCGAGAGGTCGAAAAGCCGCGAAAGACCCCGTGCGAATGCGTAAGATCGGATGCGCTCGGTGTCCGCTAACTCGTTGAGACTATAAGAAAAGTGCAGGAATTTCAAGCGCATAGGCTAGCCGTTGCACCTATGATGGACTGGACGGACCGGCATTGCCGGGCTCTGCACCGGACGCTGTCGGCGCGGGCGCTGCTCTATACCGAGATGGTGACCACCGGGGCCGTGCTGCATGGCGACCGGGAGAAGCTGCTGGGCTTGGATGCGGTGGAGCATCCGGTGGCGCTGCAGCTGGGCGGGTCCGAGCCGGCGGAGCTGGCGGTCGCGGCGCGGATCGGCGAGGCCTGGGGCTATGACGAGATCAACCTCAATGTCGGCTGTCCGTCCGACCGGGTGCAGTCGGGGCGGTTCGGCGCGTGCCTGATGCGTGAGCCGGCGCTGGTGGCCGAGTGCATGGCCGCCATCGGCGAGGCGGTGCAGGTTCCCGCCACCGTGAAGTGCCGGATCGGCGTCGACGAGCAGGAGCCCCAGGAGAGCCTCTTCGAGCTGGTGGACCGCTGCGCCGCCGTCGGCGTGCGCCACTTCGTGGTCCACGCCCGCAAGGCCTGGCTGAAGGGGCTGTCGCCGAAGGAGAACCGGGACATCCCGCGGCTCGACTATCCGCTGGTCTGGCGGCTGAAGGCCGAGCGGCCGGAGCTGACCATCGTCATCAACGGCGGCGTGGGCTCGCTGGCCGAGGCCGAGGAACACCTGCGCCACGTGGACGGGGTGATGCTGGGGCGCGCGGCCTATCACACGCCAGCCATTCTGGGCGAAGCCGACGCCCGCATCTTCGGCGAGGCGGGGGCGGCGACGGTGGACTGCTTCGAAGCGGTGCGGCGCTACCGGCCATACCTGGAGGCGCGGCTGGCCGAGGGCGTGCACCTGGCCGCCATGACCCGGCACATGCTGGGCCTGTTCCACGGCCTGCCGGGCGCCCGGGCGTGGCGGCGGATCCTGACGGTGGAGGGCGTCAAGCCAGGCGCCGGGATCGAGGTCGTCGACCGCGCGCTCGCGGCGATCTCAGGGCTGCAGGAACAGCGCCTGGCGCGTGGCCTGGAAGCTGGAGAGGCGGCCTAGGTAGGTCATCCCGAGGAGGGAGGAGTCGAGGCCCTTCTCCATCACCAGGGCGTCGACGTTCTCCACCCGGGCGCCGTCCACTGACACCGCGGCGAGCTTGATCGAGGCGGCGCGCGTCTGGCCGGCGGCGGTGCCCACGGTGTAGTCGAACTTCAGCTGATCGAGCTTGACGCCGAGCCGCTGGGCGTCGGCGGGGGTGAGCGCCACGGCGGTGGCGCCGGTGTCCACCAGGAAGCGCACCCGGGCGCCATTCACCTCGGCGTCGGCCCAGTAGTGCCCGTCGGCGGCCTTGGGGATCTCGGCGCGTGGGCCGGCGCCGGCTTCCGGCTGGGCGGCGATGACCACCGGCGCCTCGGCGCGGGCGGCGCGCAGCGCCGGCGGCTTGGGCGCGAAGGCCACCACGGCGCCGGCCGAGGCGAAGGCCGAGGCCGAGGCCACGAAGGCCACCAGGGCATACCTGACGAGGTTGGACACCCGCTCGTTCATCCGCTCCGCAGCCCGTAAGGCCAGTCCCGAGCCGCGAAGGTTAAGAACGATGCGTTGTTAAGGGATGAACGGCGCCGGTCAGCGGAACATGGCCAGCTTCTCGGGCCGGATGCGGCTGCGGCGGGACGGCAGCTCGGCCATGATCCGCTCGCGCTCGTCGTCCGGGAGCCTGGCCCAGCCGGCCACCTCGTGCAGCTGGCGATAGCAGCCCATGCACAGCCCGCTCTCGCCGTCGACCACGCAGACCTTGATGCAGGGAGTCTTGATCGCCTTGGGCGGGCCGGGCGGCTGGCTCATGAGGCGCCTTTCGGGAGGGGCAGGGCGTAGGTGACGTTGGCCTGGGCGGCGAGCCGGTCGGGGCTCTCGGTCCAGATGCGCACGTCGCAGACCGCGCTGCGGCGGCCCAGGTGCAGCAGCTCGGCCTCGGCGTGCAGGTCGCCGGGCTTGGCCCCGCGCAGGAAGTTCATGGTCAGCTGCGAGGTCACCGCCATCAGCTGCTCGCCCACGTGGGCCAGGATCAGGGCGTAGGCGCCGGTGTCAGCCAGCCCCATCAGGTTCGGGCCCGAGATCAGGCCGCCGGGCCGCAGCATGCCCTCTCCGTAGCGACGCACCAGCGTGGCGCGGCCGGGCGCCAGGTCCACCACCTTGGCCATGGCGTCGGCGTGGGCGTCGGGGAAGGCGCGCAGCATCAGCGCGTTCACCGCGTCCGCCGTCATCTGAAGCTCGAACCGGCCCATGCCCTTTCATGCCGCGGGTCTGCGAACATTACAAACTGTTTATGGTCGCAAGTAACATGGACGTATCATTGCAGAAGTTTAATCCGAATCTACTCAACATTGCGGCTTGTTCATTTGAAGTAATCGCGCCCCGGCGGCAGTTTCAGCTCAGGAAGTTTCTGAGGGAGATCTGAAATGAAAGCCGCCGCCATCGCTCTCGCCGCCCTGGGTCTGGCCGCCGCCGCGGGCGCGGCGAGCGCCGCCGAGCGCGCCACGGACCTCGATTACATGAAGGCCAGCCGCTGCAAGGGCATCGCCGAGACCATCGGCTCGGTGGACACCGCCGGCCTCGACAGCTTCCTCAAGGAACAGAAGAAGGGCCGGCAGAGCTTCGTGCTCGAGCGCGCCAACACCGAGTTCGACAAGGCCCGCCGCGAGGCCAAGAGCGCCGACCGCCGCGAGCGCCTCAGCGCCGAGCTGTCCGGCGCCTGCGTGGCCTACATGGCCGGCGCGGAAAAGGCCGTCGCCGCCCGCTGATCCCTCCGCCTGTCCCAACCAGGCATTGCGCGCCGCTTCCCCCGGAGCGGCGCGCTTTTTCTTGCGCGCCGCCGCGCCGGAACCCACCCTGCTGGCCAAGCTTTTGTTGATCTTCAAAGGCCGCAGTGCGGCGGCGGCCGCCAGGGAGCGTGATGTCGGTCCTAAGACCCGGGGATACCTGCTGGCGGACGGCGCGGGCCGACCGCGCCGCCTTCCTGATCGACAACCAGGCCTATTTCGCCGCGGTGTTCGACGCCCTGCAGAAGGCGCGCCGCTCCGTGCTGCTGCTGGGCTGGGGGTTCGACCCGCGGACCCGGCTGTTCCCTGACGGCTACGACGGGCCCGACGACCCGGACGAGGTCGGGCGCATCCTGGTGGAGCTGGCCTGCGCCCGGCCCGAGCTCGACGTCCGCCTGCTGATCTGGAAGTCGGCCCTGCCGATCAGCGCCAGCCAGGAGTTCTTCCCGCACAAGGCGCGCAAGTGGTTCGAGAACACGCCGGTGAAGTTCCGCCTGGACGACCAGGTGCCGTTCGGCGCCTGCCACCACCAGAAGGTGCTGGTGATCGACGACCGGCTGGCCTTCTGCGGCGGCGGCGACATCAGCGTGGACCGCTGGGACACGCCGCACCACCGTGACGACGATCCCCGCCGCATCATGCCGGGCCAGGACCTGCACCCGCCCCGGCACGAGGTCATGATGATGGTCGACGGAGACGCCGCGGCCGCACTCGGCGACCTGTTCCGCGAGCGCTGGCGCCGCGCGCCGAAAGGGGCGGGCAGCGACGAGCTGTCGCCGCCGCCCGACGCCGGCGGCGACCCGTGGCCGGACCATGTGCCGCCCGCCCTGACCCAGGTGGACATCGCCATCTCGCGCACCCTGCCGGCTTGGAAGGGACGGCCGCTGGTCGAGGAGATCCGCAAGCTGAACCTCGCCGCCATCGCCGAGGCCCGCGACATCATCTACCTGGAGAACCAGTACTTCACCTCGCCGCTGATCTGCGAGGCCCTGGCCGCCCGCCTGGCCGAGCCCGACGGCCCCGAGGTGGTGCTGATCTCCACCGGCAAGGCGCCCAGCTGGTTCGACCAGATGACCATGGACCGCGCGCGGGGCACCATGATCTGGCGGCTGCGCGCCGCCGACGTGTTCGGCCGCTTCCGCGCCTTCTATCCCACCACGCCGGGCGGCGACGTGATCATCGTCCACTCCAAGGTCTGCGTGATCGACGACCGCATCGCTCGCGTGGGCTCCGCCAACCTCAACAACCGCTCAGGCGGCTTCGACACCGAGTGCGAGCTGTCCCTCGAGTGCGAGGCGCCGGAGGCCCGCATGGTGATCTCGGCCTTCCGCGACCGCCTGGTCGGCCACTTCATGGGCGTCACCGGAGACGCCGTCAGCAAGGCCCGGGCCGAGTACGGCGGGCTCGGCCGGGCGATCGACACGCTCAACCGCGAGGGGCGCCTCGCGCCAATCGAGCCGCCGATGATGACCGGGGTGGGCGAGTTCATCGCCGCCTATCACATCGGCGACCCCTCCGACACCGCCGACTCCTGGCGGCTCGCCAAGCGCCGCGAGCGGCTGTTCCAGGAAGCCCGGCGCGTCGCCGAGGCGGGATCGGCCGCCGAGGCCGAGTCGGTCACCCGCGAGATCCGGCGATCGTGAAATCCATCACCAGCGGCAGGTGGTCGGAGGCCACCCGCCACGGCGGGTCGAAGGGCACGAAGACGTCCTGCACGACGATCTCCCGGCTGACGAAGATGTGGTCGATGCGCAGCACCGGCAGGGGCGAGGGGAAGGTGGCTGTGGGCGTCTTCTTCGGCGCCAGCCGCCGCGCCGGCTCGAGCTTGGCCGCCAGGGTGCGGTAGACCACCGAAGTCGCCGTGGCGTTGAAGTCGCCCAGCAGGATCCGCGGCCCGGCGAAGCGGGGATGCTCCAGCCACGACGGTCCGGCCAGGCAGGCCGCCTGCACCTGCTGCTCCTTCGGCACCAGGCCGAGGTGGGTGTTGATCACCTGCACCGGCGAGCCTTCGATCTCGGCCTCGATCCACAGGGCGCCGCGCGGCTCCAGCTGGGCGATGCGTGGATGACCGGGCAGGGGACCCGTCTGGATCAGGGTCTCGGGATAGGCGGTGAGGATGGCGTCGCCGTACAGCTCCTCCTCCACGCGCATGGCCGGGTGGAAATGGCCGACCATGCGCAGCCGCTCGGCGATCTCGTGCGCCTGGTCGACATGGTTGGTTCGCGCCCGCCCGACGTCTAGCTCCTGCAGGGCGACAATGTCCGGCTGGAGCGTGGCCAGCACGTCGGCGATCCTCGGCACGTCCAGCCGACGGTCATTCCCGACGCAGCGGTGCACATTGTAGGTCACGATCCGGGGCATGGGGCGCGGAGGTTTCGCGCGTCTCAAATGCGAAGGCAAGGCGCGGCCGTGGCCCTGGAGGGCTTCCAATCCGCCCGCGGAGGATGCGAAGCTCGCGTCTTTGCCACCGCAGGAGGCGTCGTTCATGCCCGCCGCCGCCCTCGCCCTGCTGCTTATGCAGGCCGCCCCTCCAGAGGCCGACCCCTCGTTCTGGGTGAAGCGGCCGAACTTCGACGCCCTGCGCCCTCACTTCCCGCAGCAGGCGCTGGAGGCCGGCGTGGAGGGCGGGGCGCTGGTCGCCTGCGAGGTGGCGGGCGACGGCCGGCTGCGCAAATGCGCGGTGGAGCGGGAGGACCCGCCGGGCTACGGCCTGGGCGAGGCGGCCCTGAAGGCGACGCCGTTCTTCCAGGCCAGGCCGGGGGCCGCCGGCGCCAAGGTGCGCCTGCCGATCGGCTTCCGCATCAACCCCAAGGACGCCTTCATCTCGGTCAAGGCGGAGGGCGGGTGGAAGGTGCTCCAGCAGCCCTGGGATTGGGAGCGGCTCTATCCCCTTAAGGCGCGCCAGCAGAAGGTGTCCGGGGAGGCGAGGGTGGAGTGCCGCCCGAACGAGAAGCGCCGGATCATCTGCACGGTCCTGGCGGAGACGCCCGAGGGGCAGGGCTTCGGCAAGGCCGCCCTGGACCTGCAGGGCAAGCTGCTGATGGCGCCTCCGCCGGGCGCCACCGAGAAGGTGGTTCGCATGACCGTGAAGTTCCGGCCGCCAAGGGCTGAGTGACGTTGACGTAAGCGTCATCTTCCCAAGCCGGTCCCTGCGGCGTATGGTCCGCGCCCTCGCCGAATACGCTGTAAAGCACGCCAGGGAGACGGCCCATGAACCTCGACTTCACGCCTGAAGAGAACGCCTTCCGCGAAGAGGTCCGGGCCTTCATCCGCGACAACTATCCGGCCGAGCTGCGCAAGGCGCAGGACGAGCATCGCCAGCTCACCAAGGACG
This sequence comes from Phenylobacterium sp., assembly GCF_036563385.1. Lineage (GTDB taxonomy): Bacteria > Pseudomonadota > Alphaproteobacteria > Caulobacterales > Caulobacteraceae > Phenylobacterium. The sequence continues at coordinate 83,929 of NZ_DATCML010000011.1, read as the reverse complement.
AGTACCTGATGTGGCACAAGGTGCTCGCCAACAAGGGCTGGGTCGCGCCGTCCTGGCCGGTGGAGCACGGCGGCACGGGCTGGACGCCCACCCAGAAGTACATCTGGTCCGAGGAACTGGCGAAGGCCGACGCCCTGCCGGTCCTGCCGTTCGGCGTCAACATGCTGGCCCCGGTGATCTACACCTTCGGCACCGAGGAGCAGAAGAAGAAGTTCCTGCCCGGCATCTACAACGGCGAGGTCTGGTGGTGCCAGGGCTACTCCGAGCCCGGCGCCGGCTCCGACCTGGCCAGCTTGAAGACCCGCGCCGAGCGGATCACCGCCGACGACGGCAAGGAGTACTACATCGTCAACGGCCAGAAGACGTGGACGACACTGGGCCAGTTCGCCGATTGGGGCTTCTTTCTGGTCCGCACCGACCCGAACGCCAAGCCGCAGTCGGGCATCTCCTTCCTGCTGATCGACATGAAGACGCCGGGCGTCACCGTGCGCCCGATCATCACCCTGGAGGGCGGCCACGAGGTCAACGACGTCTTCCTCGACAATGTGAAGGTGCCGGTCGAGAACCGCATCTTCCACGAGAACCAGGGCTGGACCTGCGCCAAGGCCCTGCTCGCCCACGAGCGCTCGGGCATCGCGGGCGTCGCCCGCTCCAAGCGCAACCTCGAGAAGCTCCGCCAGATCGCCGGCACTGAACGCTCCGACGCCGGCGGCAGCCTGATCGGCGACGCCTTCTTCCGCCGCAAGGTGGCCGAGCTGGAGATCGACCTGACGGCCCTGGAGTTCACCGAGCTGCGCACGCTCGCGGGCGAGTCCAGCGGCAAGGGCCCTGGCCCGGAGAGCTCGATCCTTAAGATCAAGGGCACCGAGATCCAGCAGCGCCTGCAGGAGCTGGCGCTCGAGGCCGTCGGCCACTACGGGGCCCCGTTCCTGCGCGACCTCGGCGACAACTTCCAGGCGGGTCCCGACTACGCCCGCGGCCTGGCCGGGGAGTATTTCAACGGCCGCAAGACCTCGATCTACGGCGGCTCCAACGAGATCCAGCGCAACATCATCGCCAAGATGGTGCTGGGCCTCTAGGCCAGCCGCGCTTCCGCCGTCATTCTCAGATGCACAGACCCCTCCCGGCCGCCGGGAGGGGCGCTACCGGAGTAGGTCCTTCCGATGGATTTCAGCTTCACCGAAGAACAGTCGATGCTGCGCGACACGGTCGCGAGCTACCTGGCCGACACCTACGACTTCGACAAGCGCCGCGCGGCGATCGGCAAGGAGCCGGGCTGGCGGCCGGAGGTCTGGAAGGCCTTCGCCGAGGAGCTGGGCATCCTGGGCGCGCCGTTCTCCGAGGAGCTGGGCGGCCTGGGCGGCGGCCCGATCGAGAACATGGTGGTCATGGAGGAGCTGGGTAAGGCCCTGGTGGTCGAGCCCTACCTGCCGACCGTGGTGATCGGCGGCGGCTTCCTGAAGCACTCGGGCCACGCCGGCGCCGCCGACCTGATCGGCGAGATCATCGCGGGTACGGCCACCTTCGCCTTCGCCTACGCCGAGCCGCAGGGCCGCTACAACATCGCCGACCTGACCACCACCGCCCGCAAGGACGGCTCGGGCTATGTGATCAACGGCCGCAAGGCCGTGGTGGTCGGCGCGCCGTGGGCCACCCACCTGATCGTCACCGCCCGCACCGGCGGCGCCCAGCGCGACGCTCAGGGGATCTCGGTCTTCGTGGTGCCGAAGGACGCCGACGGCGTCTCCACCCGCGACTACCCGACGGTCGACGGCAGCCGCGCCTCGGAGATCACCTTCGAGAACGTCAGCGTCGGGGCCGACGCCCTGCTGGGGCCGGCCGACAACGGCCTGCCGCTGCTGGAGAAGGTGCTGGACGAGGCCATCGCCGCCACCTGCGCCGAAGGCGTCGGCGTCCTGCGCAAGCTGCACGAGGGCACGCTCGAGTACACCAAGCAGCGCAAGCAGTTCGGCGCGCCCATCTCGTCCTTCCAGGTGCTGCAGCACCGGATGGTCGACATGTTCATCAACGTCGAGCAGTCGATCTCCATGACCTACATGGCGACCATCAAGCTTGCCGACGACGCCGAGCGCTCCAAGGCCGTCTCGGCCGCCAAGGTCCAGCTCGGCAAGGCCTGCAAGTTCGTCGGCCAGAACGCCATCCAGCTGCACGGCGGCATGGGCATGACCGACGAGATGGCCATCGGCCACTACTTCAAGCGCGCGACCATGATCGAGAGCGCCTTCGGCAACACCGATCATCACCTGGCCCGCTACGAGTTCCTGAGTCTCGGCCAGGCCGCCTGATCCATGGGCAAGGAGGCGCAGGTCCGCGCCGCCTTCGCCGACGGGACGGATGAGGGGCGGCTCCAGCTGGAGCCGCCCCGTCTCGTTTTCCGGGGCGCCCAGCGCCGGGTCTGGCAGGGCGCGGCCCTGGCTGGTGTCCGGGCCGACCAGGGCGATCTCGTTCTTGCCGACGGGGCCCGGTTCAGCCTTGGAGAAAGACAGGCCATCGCCTGGGCCGAGGCGATCCTGCGGCCCAAGGGTCGGGTGGAGAAGATCGGCGTGAAGGCCGGCATGCGGGCCGCGATCCTGGGCGTCGACGATCCCGATCTTGCGGCCGAGCTGGCGGCCGCGGGCGCGATCCTGACGCACGAGCGGCGCGACCTGGACTTGCTGTTCTATGCCGCCGACAGCACCGACCAGCTGTCGCGTCTCGGCGAGATTCTCCCGGCGCTCGCCGAACGGGGCGCGCTCTGGATCGCGTCGCGGAAGGGCAAGGCGGCCACCGTGAGGGACCTCGACGTCATGGCCGCCGCCAAGGCCTGCGGCCTGGTCGACAACAAGGTGGTGGGCTTCTCCGTCACCCACACCGCGTTGCGTTTGGTGCGGCGCAGGACCTGACCCTTTCCGTACCGGCCGAGGTTGCCCCCGCCGGCGCAGCACCCTAACCGGGGCGCGATGTCTCTCCGCGACTTCGGCCTGCTGGTGATGGTCTGCCTGATCTGGGCGATCAACAACGTGCTTTCCAAGTACGTGGTCAGCGTCATGGATGTGCCGCCGCTGTTCTATGCGGCGCTCCGCTTCGCCCTGGTGCTGGTCTGCGTGCTGCCGTGGCTGTTCCCGGCGCCGCGGCCGCTCTGGCGGCTGGTGGTGGTGGCGCTGCTGATGGGCGCGGTGAACTTCGCCCTCCTGTTCGTGGGCCTGACGCTCGCAACGCCATCGTCCGCCGCCGTGGTGCTGCAGCTCGGCGTGCCGATGACCATCCTCCTGTCCATGCTCATGCTGGGCGAGCGGGTCCGCTGGCGGCGCGGCATCGGCATCGCGCTCACCTTCCTCGGCGCGGTGACGGTGATGTGGGATCCGCACGGCTTCGCCATCTCGGCGGGCCTGTTGCTGGTCGCCGCCGCCGCCTTCGCCGGCTCGGTGGGCGCCGTCCTGATGAAGCAGCTCGAGGGCGTGAAGCCGCTGCAGTACCAGGCCTGGGTGGGCTTCACCTCCGTCTGGCCCCTGGCGGCGCTGTCGGCGGTGTTGGAGCCGGGCCAGGTGGACAAGGCGCTCCACGCCGGCTGGCCGTTCCTGGCCGCGCTGGTGTTCTCGGCCCTGGTCGTCTCGCTGCTGGCCCACTCGCTCTACTACGTGCTGGTCCAGCGTTACGAGGCGAACCTGATCTCGGCGTTGACGCTGATGACGCCCCTGGCCACCATCGCGCTCGGGGTGGCGGTCATGAAGGATCCGTTCGGCCTGCGGATGGCGATCGGCAGCGCCATCGCGCTGACCGGAGTCCTGATCATCGCGATCCGCGGCAACCAGGTCTGGCCCATGCTGCTCGCCATACGGAACCGCGCGCAATGAACGTCATCGAAGCCCCGTCGCCCAACTGGGACCACCGCACCGCGCCGCCGGATGTCCTGGTGCTGCACTACACGGGCATGCAGACCGGCCAGGCCGCCCTGGACCGGCTCCGCGACCCGGAGGCCAAGGTCTCCTCGCACTACCTGGTGGAGGAGGACGGCCGCGTCTTCCGGCTGGTGCCCGAAGAACGCCGCGCCTGGCACGCGGGCGTCTCGTTCTGGAAGGGCCAGCGCGGGCTGAACGGGACCTCCATCGGCATCGAGATCGTCAATCCCGGTCACGAGTTCGGCTACCGGCCCTTTCCGGAGGCGCAGATCGCTTCGGTGATCCAGCTGGTCGCCGACATCCGCACCCGCTGGACGATCGAGGACGGCAAGATCGTCGGCCACTCGGACATCGCGCCGGACCGCAAGGAAGATCCGGGCGAGCTGTTCCCCTGGAAGCGGCTGGCCGAGGCCGGCCACGGGCTCTGGGCGGAGGCGGCCGCCGCGCCCGGCGCGCCGCTGGCCGAAGGCGAGGCCGGGGCTGGCGTCTTCGCCCTGCAGGCGGGGCTCACCCGGCTGGGCTACGACTGCGCGCCCTCCGGGACGTACGACGCCCACACCAAAACCGTGGTCCGCGCCTTCCAGCGCCACTGGCGGCCCGAGCAGGTGGACGGCGTCGCGGACGGGGAGACCCGGGCGCGGCTGATCGCGCTGCTCAGGCTCGGCGGCTGATGCATCCGGCGCCGCTGTTCCATGTGGACGACGCCGAGCGGCTGGTCGCCCAGCTGGCGGACCAGCCGTTCCTGACGCTCGCCGCGTCGCCAGACGGCCGGCCGCGCGTCGCGCACGCGCCCGCCGTGGTGCGACGCCTGGCGGACGGCCTCGCCATCGACCTGCACATCTCCCGCGGTAATGCGCTGGCGCCCTTCCTCGCCGATGGCTTCCGCGCGGTAGCGGTCAGCCTGGGCCCGGAGGCCTACGTCAGCCCCGACTGGTACGAGAGCGCCGACCAGGTGCCCACGTGGAACTATGTCTCCGTGGAGGCCGAGGGTCCGGTGACTCTGTTGGACGAGGCTGGCCTGGTCGCCCAGCTGGATGCGCTGTCCGCCCAGGAGGAGGCGCGGTTGCTGCCGAAACCGCCCTGGACCCGGGCCAAGATGACGCCGGGCGTGTTCGAGCGGATGGTCCGCGGCATCGTCGGTTGCCGGCTGACGGTGGAGCGGCTGGAGGGCATCTCCAAGCTGTCGCAGAATAAGCCGGAGGCCGACCGGCTCGGCGTGATCGCCGCCCTGGGCGACCATCCGCTCGCCCGGCTGATGGAAAATGGGCCGGAATGACACCGGCTTGACCTGACCGCACCGAGCGACCAGTTTCCGCGCGGACCAGACGGCCGGGCGGTCGCGGGCGCAAGCTCGAGGAAAGTCCGGGCTCCACGACGACATGGCGGCGGGTAACGCCCGCCGGGGGCGACCCCAGGGATAGCGCCACAGAAAGCAAACCTCCTCCCGTGCGCGGGAGGGAAGGGTGAAAGGGTGGGGTAAGAGCCCACCGCGTGCCTGGCAACAGGGACGGCATGGCAAGCCCCGCCAGGAGCAAGACCGAATAGGGACCGCGCGCACCGAGCGATCGGGGCAGGGCCGTCGTTGGCCCGAGCAGGTCCGGGTAGGTCGCGAGAACCGGCCCGCGAGGGTCGGTCCAGAGGAATGGCCGCCGCGTCCCTTCGGGGGCGGCACAGAACCCGGCTTACAGGCCGTCTGGTCCGCTAGCTCCCGCTGTTGCTCTCCTCTCCCACGCTGCAGGCGGGGGAGAGGGTAGGGTGAGGGCCGGCTGGGCTCCTTCCGCCACTCCGCATGCGACCCCGAGGGCCCTCGTCCTCTCATTCGGCGCGATCGCATCGCACGAGCCGGCCCTCACCCCACCCTCTCCCGCTCCGCGGGAGAGGCGATGCCGACCAGGTTCGCGGCCCGAGCTTAACCAGTTCTCTGTACGTTCTGTGGATAAGTAGATCCCGCCCGAAAACCTCGGCTGCGACATCATTGATTCCACGCATCTGAGTCGTGTGGAGTCATTGTATCCCAATTCGTCCCATGTTAACCCAAACACCATTCGCTAACCACGTCGGCGCGCGCCTGCTTCGCAAGTGACGCGCCGACATCCGGGGAGTGGCGGCGGGGCGACCGGGGGTGCGGTCGCAAGGGCAGGGATCGGACAGGCGGTGTTTCTCTCGACGTTCGAGAAACAGCTGGACGCCAAGCGGCGCATCGTCGTGCCGCAGGAATTCCGCGCCCTGGCGTCTGGCCCGTTCGACGGCGTGTTCTGCTTCCCCTCCATCGAGGCCGACTGCATCGAGGGCGGCGGCAAAGCCCTGTTCGACCGCTACAACGGGGTGATCGAGGAGCTGCCGTTCGGCGATCCGCTGCGCTCGGCGCTGGAGACCTCGGTGCTCGGCGGCATGGCCCGGCTCTCCTTCGACACCGCGGGCCGCATCACGCTTCCCGAGTCGCTTTGCGAGATGTTCGGCCTGACCGACTGGGTGGTGGTCGTGGGCCTCGGCGACCGCTTCCAGATCTGGCAGCGCGAGGCCTTCCAGGCCCACCGCGCCGCCCAGCGCGAGCTCGCCCGCGAAGGCCTCGCCCAGCTGCGCGCGCAGCAGCGCGCCGCCAAGCTCGGGGGCGGCCAATGACCGAGGCCCCGCACGTCTCCGTCCTGCGCGACGAGGTGGTCGAAGCCCTGGCGCCGGCGCCCGGAGAGACGCACGTGGACGGCACCTTCGGAGCGGGCGGCTACACCCGCGCCATCCTCGCGACCGGCGCGACCGTCGTGGCCTTCGATCGCGACCCCACGGCCCGCCGCTTCGCCGACGGGCTGCCCGGCGACCGGTTCCGACTGGTGGAGGCCCGCTTCTCCGAGATGGACGAGGTGGTGGGCGCCGGCGCGGTGGACGGGGTGGCGCTCGACCTCGGCGTCTCCTCCATGCAGCTCGACGAGCCCGATCGCGGGTTCTCCTTCATGCGCGACGGGCCGCTCGACATGCGCATGGGCGCAAGCGGCCAGACCGCCGCCGACCTGGTGAACACCGCCGAGCCGGCCGAGCTCGCGCGCATCCTGTTCGTCTATGGCGAGGAGCGGCAGAGCCGCCGCGTCGCCGCCGCCATCGCGCGCCGCCGCGCCGAGCAGCCGTTCACCCGCACCGTGGAGCTCGCCGAGTTCATCGAGAAGGCGCTGGGCGGCCGCCGCGGGGCCAAGGTCCACCCCGCCACCCGCTCGTTCCAGGCGATCCGGATCGCCGTCAACGAAGAGCTGGCCGAACTTGAATCCGGCCTGGTCGCCGCCGAACGGGCGCTCAAACCGGGCGGCCGCCTCTGCGTCGTCACGTTCCATTCGCTGGAAGACAGAATCGTCAAAAGCTTCCTGACGGTGCGAGCGGGTAGAACGCCGTCGGGATCGCGCCACGCGCCGCCGGTCGAGGCCAGCGGCGCGCCGAGCTTCCGGCTCCTCTTCAACGGTGCGAAGTCGCCGGGCGAAGCGGAGGTGGCGGCTAATCCCAGAGCCCGTTCGGCGAAGTTGAGAGCGGCCGTGCGCACCGAGGCGCCGGTCTGGAGTGACGCGGCATGAGCCTGCTTGACCGGAGGGTGCGTGGTTTCCGCCTGGTCGACCTGGTGGCCCTGGGGCTGCTGGTGGTGCTGATCCTGGGCGTCTACCTGTTCAAGACCGTCGCTGGGCGCGAGCGCGCCGAGATCGCCCGGATCGAGCGGCAGATCGCCGCCGAGAAGGCTCGCATCCGTCTGCTGCAGGCCGAGGTCAGCCACCTGGAGCAGCCCTCTCGCATCGAGCGGCTGTCCACCGCCTACCTGGGGCTGGTGCCCGTGTCGGTGAAGCGCGAAGCCTCGACCGAGACCCTGCTGGACGTGGCGCGCAACCCGGCCCCGCCTGTGGTCGTGATCCCGCCCCCCGCCGTCGGCGCCGCTCCGGCGGTGGCGGAAGAGACCGGCGCCGCCCTCGAGGTCGCCGCCGTCCCCGAGGAGGCCCAATGAGCCTCGTGCAGCACGGCTTCGGCGGGCCGCAGCTCTCGCGCTGGCTGACCCGCTGGATGTGGGGCCTGGAGCATGCCTTCGAGCGCGCGCGCGCCTCGGGCAAGGCCGAGGACGACACCCGCATCCGCATCTTCTTCGTCCTGGCGATCTTCGCCTTCGCCTTCCTGACCCTGGCGGTCGGGGCGACGCGGGCGGCCCTGTTCTCCGGCCTGCGGCACGGCGAGGGGCTGGCGCCGATCGGCGGGGCGGCGCGCGCCGACCTGGTCGACCGCAACGGCCAGATGCTGGCCGCCGACCTGCTGCACTACGGCCTCTACATCGATCCCCGCGAGATCTGGGAGACGGCCGAGACCCGCGCCGCTCTCGTGCGCGCGCTGCCCGAACTCGACCGCCGACGGCTGGAACGCGCGCTGCGCGGCGAGCGCCGGGTGTTCGTGCTGGGCGGCCTCACCCCGGAACAGCGGGCTCGGGTGCACAGCCTGGGCCTGCCCGGCGTCTCCTTCGAGCCCGAGGAGCGCCGCGTCTATCCACTGGGATCCACCGCCGCCCACCTGATCGGCTTCGCCGACACCGGCGGCGAGGGCCTGACCGGCGCCGAGGCTGCATTGAACGAGGACATCCGGCGCGGCGCCGGCGGCAAGGCGGCCGTGCCCCTCTCCATCGACCTGCGCGTCCAGGCCGCGCTCGAGGACGAGCTCTACAAGGCCGCCGCCGAGTTCCAGCCGAAGGGCGCCGTGGGCATCGTCACCAACGTCCACACGGGCGAGATCCTGGGGATGGCCAACTACCCCACCTTCGACCCGAACAAGCCGGGCGCCGCGAGCGACGACGCCAAGCTGAACCGCGCCGCAGCCTCGGTGTTCGAGATGGGCTCGACCTTCAAGGCCTTCACCGTCGCCATCGGGCTGGACAGCGGTGTGGCGACGCCCAGCTCGACCTTCGATGCTCGCGAGCCCTACAAGCTCGGCTACCGCACGATCAGCGACTATCACGCCGCGCGTAAGATCCTGACTTTGGTGGAGGTTTTCCAGCATTCCTCCAACATCGGCACGGCCAAGCTGGCTGTCGCGGTGGGCCCCCAGCGCCTCCAGCAGTACTTCACCAACCTCGGCCTCACGAGCCCGGCCAAGGTCGAGCTGATCGAGAGCGCCCGCCCCCTGACGCCCAAGAAGTGGGACGAGGACGCCGTCGCCTCCACCTCCTTCGGCCACGGCATGAACGTGTCGCCCCTGTCGCTGGTGATCGCCTACAACACCGTCATGAACGGCGGCGTGCTCCGGCCGTTGACCATCCGCAAGGTGGACCCGGGCCAGGTCCCGGAAGGACGGCGGGTGATGTCCGAGCGCACCTCGGCTCAGATGCTGCAGATCATGCGGGCCAACGTCACCGGCGGCTCCGGCAAGTCGGCCAACGTCCCGGGCCTGTCGGTGGGCGGCAAGACCGGCACCGGCGAGAAGTACGACCCGGCGATCCGCGGCTACTCCAAGCAGCGGCAGGTCTCCTCCTTCGCCGCCGCCTTCCCGACTGAAGGCGCGGTGGGCGAGCCCCGCTACTTCGTGCTGATCCTCATGGACGAGCCCCACCCCAGCGCCCGCACCTTTGGCTTCTCCACCGGCGGCTGGGTCGCCGCGCCGGCCGCCGGCCGCGTGATCGAGCGCATCGCCCCGTTCCTGGGCGTGAAGCGCAAGACCGACATCCTGACCCTCGCCGAGGGCCAGGCGCCGCCGCCCCCCGGGGTGCAGTGATGGCCCGCCTCTCCAATCTGGTGAAGCGTGACCTCGGCCAAGATCCCGAAATCACGGGAGTCACCGCCGACAGCCGCAAGGTGCAGCCGGGCTTCCTGTTCGCCGCCCTGCCGGGCAGCAAGGTCGACGGCGCGGCGTTCGCCGCCAGGGCGGTCGCCGCGGGCGCGGCCGCGGTGATCGCGGAGCGGGACCTCGGCCTCGCCGTGCCCACTGTGGCCACCCCGGATCCGCGCCGGGCCTACGCCCTCGCGGCCGCCAACTTCTGGAGGCACCAGCCGCAGACCTGCGTCGCGGTCACCGGCACCAACGGCAAGACCTCGGTGGCCAACTTCTGCCGGCAGGTGTTCGCCCAGGCCGGCCGCACCTCGGCCAGCATGGGCACTCTGGGTGTCACCGTCAGCCATCCGGACGGGCGGCACGATCAGGTGACCCCGCCTGGCCTCACCACTCCCGACGCCGCGGACGTCGCCGAACTGCTGGCCCGCATCACGGCCATGGGCGTGACCCACTTCGCCATGGAGGCGTCTTCCCACGGCGTCGACCAGCGTCGCCTCGACGGGGTGAAGCTGAAGGCCGCCGGCTACCTGAACCTGACCCAGGATCACCTGGACTATCACGGCACCATGGAGGCTTACCGCGCCGCCAAGCTGCGCCTGTTCGAGACCCTGCTGCCGCGCGGCGGCGTGGCGGTGCTGAACGCCGACAGCGACGACTTCCCCGCCTTCGCCGCGGCCGCCGCCTGCGCGGGCCAGACGGTGTTCAGCGTCGGCGAGGCGGGGCAGGGGCTGAAGCTCGCCTCGCGCAGCCTGCTGCCGGAAGGCCAGCGCCTGCAGATCCTGGCCGATGGGCGCACCTACGACGTCCGCCTGCCGCTCGCCGGCGGCTTCCAGGCGTCCAACGCCCTGGTGGCGGCTGGCCTGTGTCTCGCCGCCGGTCTGAGCCTCGACGAAACCTTCGCCGGCCTGGAACGCCTGGAAGGCGCCCCCGGTCGCCTGCAGCGCGTGGGGCAGGGCCCCCGCGGCGGCGAGGCCTATGTGGACTACGCCCATACCCCGGATGGGCTGGAGACCGTGCTGAAGGCGCTGCGGCCGCACGTCACCGGCAAGCTGGTCGTGGTTTTCGGGGCCGGCGGCGACCGCGACCGCACCAAGCGGCCGATCATGGGCCGGATCGCCGCCGAGCTGGCGGACGTGGCCATCGTGACCGACGACAACCCGCGCTCCGAGGATCCCGCGGCGATCCGCGCCGAGGTGCTGGCCGGGGCTGTGGGGGCCAAGGACATCGGCGACCGTCGCGAGGCGATCCGCGCCGGCGCCGCCTTGCTCAGCGAGGGCGACATCCTGGTGGTGGCCGGCAAGGGCCACGAGCAGGGCCAGACCATCGCCGGCGTCACCCATCCCTTTGACGACGTCACCGAAACGCTCGCCGCGCTGGAGCTGGTCCATGGCTGAGCCCCTCTGGACGTCCGACGAGCTCGCCGCCGCCGTGGGCGGGAAGGCGACCAGCGCCTTCGCGACCGATGGCGTCTCCATCGACACCCGCTCCATCGAGCCGGGCGACCTGTTTGTGGCGCTCGCAGGCGTGCGTGACGGTCACGAATTCGTCGCCCAGGCGCTGGCCGCCGGCGCCACGGGGGTGCTGGCGTCCAAGCCCGTGGACGCGCCCGCCGTCATGGTGGACCACACCTTCGCCGCTCTGGAAAAGCTCGGCGTCGCCGCCCGCGAGCGGGCGCCGCAGGTGCGTCGCGGCGCCGTGACCGGCTCGGTGGGCAAGACCAGCGTGACCCAGGCCATCATGGCCGGGCTCAAGCTCGCCGGACGCGCCCACTCCTCGGTCAAGTCCTACAACAACCACATCGGCGTGCCGCTGACCCTGGCGCGCATGCCCCGCGACGCCGAGCGCGCGGTGTTCGAGATCGGCATGAACCACGCCGACGAGATCCGGCCCCTGGCGAAATTCGTTCGCCCCCACGCCGTGGTGGTCACCACGGTGGGCCCGGTGCACGTGGAGAACTTCCCCGACGGTGAGGAAGGCGTCGCCCGCGCGAAGGCCGAAATCTTCGACGGGCTCGAGCCCGGCGGCGTCGCTGTCCTGAACGCCGACAACCGCTGGTTCGAGCTGCTCAAGACCGAGGCCGAGAAGGTCGGCGCCACGGTGCGCACCTTCGGGACGCGTGAGGGCTGTGACGCCCGCCTGATCGACTTCCAGGTCCCCGGGGGCCACGCGGTGGTGCAGGCCCGCCTGCACGGAAAGGCGCTGGACTTCCCGATCCTGCAAACCGGCTTCCACTGGGGCCTGAACAGCATGGCCGTCCTGCTGATGCTGGAGGCGCTGGACGTCGACCTGAACGCCAGCCTGGCGGCGCTCGGCTCGTTCGAGCCGCTGGCCGGACGCGGAGCCGAAAAGCGCCTCCGCATCCGAGGCGGCGAGGTCACCCTGATCGACGAGAGCTACAACGCCAACCCGATCTCCATGGCCTCGGCGATCGCTACCCTGGGCGCGCGTGCGACCGAGGGGCGGCGCATCGTCGCGCTGACCGACATGCTTGAGCTGGGCGCCGACGCCCCGGCCTTCCACGCGTCCCTCGCGCAGCCCTTGGAGACGGCCGGGATCGACCGCGTCTTCTGCGCCGGGCCGCTGATGAAAAGCCTCTGGGACGCCCTTCCGCCGACTCGCCGGGGCGCGTACGCCGAAAGCGCGGCCGAACTCGCGCCGCAGGTCGTCCAGGCCGTAGAGCCCGGCGATCTGGTGATGGTGAAGGGGTCGAATGGAAGCCGGGCCGGCGCGATCGCGCAGGCGCTGAGCGCGCTCGACTCCGAAGGTGGGGAGGGCGGCCGATGATCTACTGGCTTTACGAGCTGCTGGCCGCCGGCGGCTACATCCCCGGCCTCAACGTCCTGAAGTACCAGACGACCCGCACGGGCCTGGCGATCTTCACCGCCCTCATCATCGTGGTGCTGATGGGCTCGCGCTTCATCCGCTGGATGCAGGCCAAGCAGGGCAAGGGCCAGCCGATCCGCAAGGAAGGCATCGAGCGCCATATCGTCGAGAAGGCCGGCACCCCGACCATGGGCGGGGTCATGATCCTGGCCGGCCTGCTGGGCGGCACCCTGCTTTGGGGCGACCTGTCCAACCCGTACATTTGGGCGGTGATGATCGTGACCGCCGGCTACGGCGCGCTGGGCTTCCTGGACGACTACGCCAAGGTCACCAAGCAGACCACAGAGGGTGTGTCGGGCAAGGTCCGCCTGCTGCTCGAAGCGCTGATCGCCATGGCCGCGGTGGCCATCATCGTGGTCTTCGCGGCGCGTCCGCCCGAGATGCCGCAGCTGCTGACGACGGTGACCTTCCCGATCTTCAAGCAGGCCTACCTCGACCTGGGCTGGGGCTACCTGCTGTTCGGCGCCTTCATCATCGTGGGCGCAGCCAACGCGGTGAACTTCACCGACGGGCTGGACGGGCTGGCCACCGTGCCGGTGATGATCGCCGCGGCCACTTACGGCCTGATCGCCTATGTGGTCGGGAACTTCGTCTTCTCGAACTACCTGCAGCTCCACTTCGTCCCGGGCGTGGGCGAGATCTCCGTCTTCTGCGGGGCGCTGATCGGGGCCGGTCTGGGCTTCCTCTGGTACAACGCCCCGCCGGCCAAGATCTTCATGGGCGACACCGGCTCCCTGGCGCTCGGCGGCGCGGTGGGCACGATCGCGGTGGCCACGCGGCACGAGATCATCCTGGCGGTGATCGGCGGCCTGTTCGTGGCCGAGACCCTGTCGGTGATGATCCAGGTCGCCTCGTTCAAGCTCACGGGCAAGCGGGTGTTCCGGATGGCGCCGGTGCACCACCATTTCGAGAAGCTCGGCTGGTCCGAGAGCACGGTCGTGATCCGCTTCTGGATCGTCGCCGTAGTGCTCGCCCTCGTCGGCCTCGCCACGCTCAAGCTGCGGTAGGGGAGGGGAAGCGCAAGCCATGATCCCGGTCCGCGGCTTCGAAGGGAAGACGGTGGCGGTGTTCGGCCTGGCCCGCACCGGCCTGGCGGCCGCGCGCGCCCTGATGGCCGGCGGCGCCCAGGTGGCCCTGTGGGACGAGAACCCGAAGACCCGCGCCGCCGCCGAGGCCGAGGGCTTCAAGCTCGTCGACCTCTCCTCGGCCGACTGGAGCGGCTTCGCAGCCCTCATGCTGTCGCCGGGCGTGCCGCTCACCCATCCCGCGCCGCACTGGACGGTGGAGCGCGCCCGCGCCGCCGGCGTGGAGATTCTCGGGGACGTGGAGCTCTTCGCCCGGACGGTGAACGCCGCGCCGGAGCACAAGCGGCCGAAGATCGTCGCCATCACCGGCACCAACGGCAAGTCCACCACCACCGCGCTGATCGCCCACATCTGCGCCCAGGCGGGCCGGGACGTGCGCATGGGCGGCAACATCGGCTTCGGGGTGCTGGGCCTCGAGGACATGCACGGCGGCGCCGTCTACGTGCTGGAGCTGTCGTCCTACCAGCTGGACCTGACCTCCAGCCTGCACCCCGACGTTTCCATCATCCTCAACATCTCGCCCGACCACCTGGACCGCCACGGCGGCATGGAAGGCTACGTCGCCGCCAAGCGCCGCATCCTGCTGAACCAGGGCAAGGGCGACACGGCGGTCATCGGCGTCGATGATCCCTGGGGCGCGCGGATCTGCACCGAGATCACCGCCGCCAACCGCCGCACCATCGTGCCGGTTTCGGCGTCCAAGGCCATGGGGCGCGGCATCTACGCCCTGCAGGGCATGCTCTACGACGCCACGGCCGAGCGCGCCGTGGAGGTCGCCGACCTGACCCGCGCCCGCTCGCTGCCGGGCCGCCACAACTGGCAGAACGCGGCGGCCGCCTACGCCGCCGCGAAGGGCATCGGCATCGCCGCCGAGGAAGCCGCCGAGCACCTGATGACCTTCCCGGGCCTCGCCCACCGGATGGAGACCGTCGGGACCATCGGCAAGGTCCGCTTCGTCAACGACAGCAAGGCGACGAACACCGACGCCGCCCGCCAGGCCATGTCGAGCTACCCGCGCTTCTACTGGATCGCCGGCGGGCAGCCGAAGACCGGCGGGATCGAGGCGCTGGCCGATCTCTTTCCGCGCGTCGCCCGCGCCTACCTGATCGGCGAGGGTGCAGCGATGTTCGCCCAGACGCTGCAGGGCAAGGCCGAGGTCCGGGACTGCGGGACCATGGCCGCCGCCGTCCAGGCCGCCTACGCCGACGCCGCGGCCTCGGGCGAGGAGGCCATCGTTCTCCTGTCGCCCGCCGCCGCCTCGTTCGACCAGTTCAAGGACTTCGAGGAGCGTGGGGAGGCCTTCCGCGCCGCCGTCGCCGCGCTCGCCAGTCCCGCCGCCGCCAGCAAGGGCGCCGCATGACCACCGCGTCGCACGCCCACGCCTTCGCCCGCTCCGACCGCTCCCCGATCGGGGTGTGGTGGTGGACCGTCGACCGCTGGATGCTGGGCGTGGTCGCCGTGCTGATCTTCATCGGCGTTCTGATGTCGTTCGCCGCCAGCCCGGCGGCGGCGTCGCGCATGAACCTCGGCGATCCGTTCCACTTCGCGGTGCGCCAGTGCGTCTTCGCCGGCGCCTCGGCCTTCATCCTGATCACCGTCTCGATGCTGGACGTGCGCGGCGTTCGCCGGGCCGCCTTCTTCATCTGGGTGGCGGCGATCGCGGTGATGATCGCGCTCCCGTTCATCGGCCACAACGCCAAGGGCGCCACCCGCTGGCTGGAGTTCGGCGGCTTCACCTTCCAGCCGTCGGAATACATGAAGCCGGCCCTGATCATCCTGGTCGCCTGGATGTTCGCCGAGGGACAGAAGGGGCAGGGGGTGCCCGGCGTCTCCATCGCCTTCGCGCTCTACTTCGTCTCCGTCGCCCTGCTGCTGATCCAGCCCGACGTGGGCCAGACGGTGCTGATCACCGTGGCCTTCGGCGCGGCCTTCTGGATGGCGGGCGTGCCGCTCTCCTGGGTGATGCTGCTGGGCGCAACGGCCATCGCCGGCCTTTCGTCCACCTATTTCCTGTTCCCTCACGTGGCGAGCCGCGTGGACCGCTTCCTCAGTCCCGACAAGGCCGACACCCACCAGGTGGACCGCGCCGCCGAGGCCATCGCCGCCGGCGGCTTCTTCGGCCGCGGCCCGGGTGAGGGCGTCATGAAGCGCCACGTGCCCGACCTGCACACCGACTTCATCTATTCGGTGGGGGCCGAGGAATACGGCCTGGTCTTCTCGCTGCTGCTGATCTCGCTGTTCGGCTTCATCGTCATCCGCGGTCTCTACCGGGCCATGAAGCTGTCCGACCCGTTCGAGCAGGTCGCCGCCGCCGGCCTCTTCGTGCTCGTGGGCCAGCAGGCCTTCATCAATGTGGCTGTGAACCTGAACCTGATCCCCACAAAGGGCATGACCCTGCCGTTCATCAGCTACGGCGGCTCGTCCATGCTGGCCATGGGGCTGACGCTCGGCTTGGCCCTGGCCCTCACCCGGCGTCGCCCGGGCGCCTACCTGGCCAATGAAGGGCTCGCCAAGGCCGGCGCGTTCGCCTAGTGCCCCTGGCGTCATGAACAAGATCGCGGTCGTCGCCGCCGGGGGCACCGGCGGCCACCTGTTTCCGGCCCAGGCGCTGGCGGAGGCTCTGATCGCCCGCGGCTGGCGCATCGTCCTGGCTTCGGACGAGCGGGTGGCGGGCCTGGCCCAGGACTTCCCCGCCGAGGACCGCATCGGCCTGTCGGCCGCCACCTACAAGCCCGGCGATCCAATCGGCATGGCCAGGGCGGGCCTGGCGGTGATGGCCGGGGCGATGAAGGCGCGCCGCGAGTTCCGCAAGCTTGACCCCCGCGTCGTGGTGGGCTTCGGCGGCTATCCCTCGGCGCCGGCCCTGGTCGCCGCCCTGCTCGACCGCCGCCCGACGGTGATCCACGAGCAGAACGCCGTTATGGGCCGCACCAACCGGATGCTGGCCAGCCGGGTGACCACTGTGGCCTGCGCCTTCCCCACCCTGCAGAAGGCCCCGCCCAAGGTGGCCGGCCGCGCCGTGGTGGTCGGCAATCCGGTGCGCCCGCCGATCCGCGCCCTGGCCGAGCTGCCGTACGAGGCGCCGGAGCCCGGCGGCCTGGTGCGCCTGCTGGTGACGGGCGGCAGCCAGGGCGCGCGCCTGCTCTCCGAGCTGGTGCCCGAGGCCATTAAGATCCTGCCCGAGGACCTGCGCCAGCGGCTTGTCGTGCAGCAGCAGACCCGCGCGGAATCCATGAACGTCGCCCGGCGCGCCTATCGCGACGCCATGGTCGAGGCCGAGATCGCGCCCTTCTTCCGCGACCTCGCCAGCCGGCTGGCCGCCGCGCACCTGGTGGTTGGCCGCTCGGGGGCCGGCACGGTTTGCGAGCTCGCCGTGGCCGGGAAGCCCTCCATCCTCGTCCCCCTGGCCATCGCCATCGACGATGACCAGGGCCAGAACGCCCGTCTGCTGGCCGAGGCCGGCGGCGCGGAGGTCGCGCGCGAGCACCAGCTCACCGTCGACAGCTTGGCCGGCGCCCTCGAGAAGCTGCTCAACAACCCCGCCCGCCTCACCCGCATGGCCGCGGCCGCCCGCTCCGTCGCCATTCCGGACGCCGCCGAGCGCCTGGCCGATGTGGTCGAGCGCACCGCGCGCGGCAGCTGAAGGCGGCTCCCCGATGTCCGAGCCGCACGAAGGCCGCGAGCGCCGCAAGCGGTTCCTCACGCGCCTGCTGATCGTCCTGCTGGGCCTGCTCGTGCTGGCCTACGCCGTGCCCACGGTCCTGAACGCGCGCTGAGCCCTCACGGCGCTTGCGGTCCGAACCCCTTCCACCCTCGGGCCTTTGCGCCTATTCGGCTTCCATGACTCGCCGCCCCGTCCCCTTCGAGATCGGTCCCGTGCACTTCGTCGGCATCGGGGGGATCGGCATGAGCGGCATCGCCGAGATCATGCTGCGGACCGGCTATCAGGTGCAGGGTTCCGACGCCAAGGCGAGCGCCAACACCGAGCGGCTGGAGAAGCTGGGCGCGAAGGTGTTCATCGGCCACGACGCAGCCAATGTGGAAGGCGCCTACGCCGTCGTCTATTCCACCGCCGTAAAGCCCGACAATCCGGAGATGGTGGCCGCGCGGGAGCGCCGCCTGCCGCTGGTCCGCAGGGCCGAGATGCTGGCCGAGATCATGCGCCTGCAGTTCTCGGTGGCGGTCGGCGGCACGCACGGCAAGACGACCACCACCTCCCTGGTCGCCGCCCTGCTCGACGCCGGCGGCCTCGATCCGACCGTGGTCAACGGCGGGATCATCAACGCCTACGGGACCAACGCCAAGGTCGGCTCGGGCGACTGGATCGTGGTCGAGGCGGACGAGAGCGACGGCACCTTCCTGAAGCTCAAGTCCACGGCCGCCATCGTCACCAATATCGACCCCGAGCACCTCGACCACTACGGCGACTTCGATGCGGTGAAGAAGGCCTTCCGCGACTTCGTCGAGAATATCCCGTTCTACGGCTTCGCTGCGGTCTGCATCGACCATCCCGAGGTGCAGTCCATGGCCGCCCGGGTGGAAAATCGGCGCCTGGTCACCTACGGGGTCAATCCGCAGGCGGAGGTCCGCGCCCACAACGTCTCCATGGGGCCGGACGGCGCGCGCTTCTCGGTGATGATCCAGGACCGCGCGGGCGGCATGGTCACCCTCGACGACCTGCGCCTGCCGATGACCGGCCAGCACAATGTCCTGAATTCGCTCGCCGCCATCGCTGTCGCCCGCGAGCTGGGCGTGGGCGCCGACGCGATCCGCAAGGGCCTGGCCGGCTTCGGCGGCGTGAAGCGGCGCTTCACCACGACAGGCGTGGCCAACGGCGTTCGCGTGGTCGACGACTATGGCCACCATCCGGTGGAGATCGCCTCCGTGCTCAAGGCGGCCCGCGCGGTCACCGAGGGCAAGGTGGTGGCTGTGGTCCAGCCGCACCGCTACACCCGGCTGCGGGACCTGTTCGACGACTTCTGCGCCTGCTTCAACGACGCCGACACGGTCATCGTCGCCGACGTCTACGCCGCCGGGGAACAGCCCATCGAGGGCGTCGACCGCGACGCCCTGGTTTCGGGCCTGCGCCGCTACGGCCACCGCCGGGCCTTGCCGCTGGAGAGCCCGAAAGCGCTTGCGGAGCTGGTCCGCGCCGAGGCGAGGTCCGGCGACGTGGTCGTCCTGCTGGGCGCCGGCGATATCACCAGCTGGTCCTACGCCCTGCCAGGCGAGCTCACCGCGCTGGGGGAAGCCGCCGAATGAGCTGGAGGGACACGCTCCCCGCCGTCCGCGGTAAGCTGCTGAAGGACGAGCCGCTCGGCCCCTTCACCTGGTTCCGGGTCGGCGGGCCCGCCGAACTGATCTTCCTGCCGGAGGACGAGGCGGACCTCGCCGCCTTCCTGCAGGCGCTGCCGCCGGAGGTCCCGGTGACGGTGCTCGGCGTAGGCTCGAACACCCTGGTGCGAGATGGCGGCGTCGACGGAGTGGTGGTGCGTCTGGGCAAGGCCTTCGCCAGGGTCGAGCCGCGCGGGGACAATCGCATCTTCGCCGGCGCGGCCGTGCTCGACGCCACCCTGGCTCGCGAGGCTGGGAAGGCGGGGATCGCCGGCCTGGAGTTCTACCGCGGCGTGCCGGGCTCGGTCGGTGGCGCCCTGGTGATGAACGCTGGCTGCTACGGCTCCGAGACCAAGGACGTTCTGGTCGAGGCCTACGCGCTCACCCGTGCGGGACGTCGCCTGACGCTGTCGAACGCCGAGCTGGAGTACAGCTATCGCAAGTCCGCCCGGGCGGCCGCCGAGCCGCTGATCTTCACCGGCGCCCTGTTCGAGGGCCGGCCCGACGATCCCGCCGCCATTCAGCAGCGCATGGACGAGATCACCGAGCGGCGCGAGAAGACCCAGCCGATACGCGAGAAGACCGGCGGCTCCACCTTCAAAAATCCACCGGGCCACTCCTCCTGGAAGCTGGTCGACGAGGCGGGCTGGCGCGGCAAGCCGTTCAGCGTAAGCGGCGCCGGCGGCGGGGCGATGTTCTCGCCGCTGCACGCCAACTTCCTGATCAACACGGGTGAGGCCACCGCGGCCGACCTCGAGGGCCTTGGCGAAGCCGTCCGCGCCGACGTGAAGGCCAAGTTCGGCGTCGACCTCGACTGGGAAATCAAGCGCATCGGCAAGCCGGCCTGACCACCTTCTTTTCCCACCAACTGGGAGAGGGGGACCGCCCGCCGAGGAGCGGGTGGTGGAGAGGGCAGGCCTCACCTCGGGCGGGCAGCCGCGGCCCTGCTCACCCCAGCGCCTTCGCCGCCTCCACCAGCCGACAGCTGGCGGTGGCCCGAGCCACCACCGTGCCGTCCTCGGTCATCAACCGGCCCTCGATGAAGCCGATGCTCTTGCCGAGTTGGACGACCTGGCCCTCGCCGTACAGGCGGCCGGCCTTCGCCGGGGCCAGGAAGCTCACGTGCAGGTCGATCGTCGGCGTGTAGAGGCGCCCATCCGTGTGGGCGAACACCGCCGGCCCCATGGTGTCGTCCAGCATGGCGGCCAGGAAGCCGCCCTGGATGAAGCCGGCCGGGTTGGTGAACTCACGACGGGCGTCGAACCCGATGCGGATCCAGCCCTCCGCCGGCCGGGCGTCCACCACCTCCCAACCCAGCAGCTCCGCGCATGGGGGGCGGGGCAGGGCGTCGAGGGCGGTGGTTGGGCGAGCAGGGGCCTGCACGGAAGTCATGGGCGGTCTCCTTCGAACCCGCTCAGCCTATGGACCGCCTGCTGACACCGCCGTGGCAGCAGTGCGCCTTGACGGGAATCTTCCAGGGGCGCACGCGAACTTCATGCGCATGACAACCATCTTCGCCGCGGCCGCCTTGGCCGTGCTCGCCGCTCCGGCCTTTGCCCAGGACCTTGTCGCCGGCGCCGCGCAGGTGCGCGACCGGGCCCTGACCGACGGAACGGCCTGGGCGGTCGCGGAGTCCCTGACCACCGAGGTGGGCCCGCGGATGACGGGCTCCCCGGCGATGGAGCGCGGCCGCGACTGGGCGGTGGCCAAGTTCCGTGAACTGGGCTTCACCAATGTGCGGGTCGAGCGCTTCACGACCCCCGCCTGGTTCCGCGGCCCCGAGTCGGCCGAGGTCGTCGGGCCCGCGCCGCACAAGCTGCACATCCTGGGCCTCGGGAACTCGGCCTCTACGCCGAAGGGCGGCCTGACCGCCGAAATCGCGCTCTTCCGGTCATACCAGGAGCTCCTCGACCAGCCCGAGGGCAGCCTGAAGGGCAAGATCGCGGTGGTCACCCAGCGCATGCCCCGCACCCAGGACGGCTCCAGCTACGGCTTCGTCAACGCGCAGCGCACGCAAGGGCCGCGCGAGGCCGCCCGGCGTGGCGCGGTAGGCTACCTGGTCCGTTCGCTGTCCACGGACGACACCCGCCTGCCGCACACGGGCGGGGCCCAGGCCGCGGGCATCCCCGCCGCGGCGCTCTCGCCCCCCGACGCGGAGCTGCTCGAGAACCTCGCCCGTCGCGGTGCCGTCCGCGTGAAGCTCGACATGCAATCGCGCAGCGATCCCAAGGCCCCGGCCTACAACATCGTGGGCGAGATCCGCGGGACCGAGCGGCCCGACGAAGTCATCGTGCTGGGCGGCCACCTGGACAGCTGGGATCCAGGCACGGGCGCCGTGGACGACGCCGCTGGGATCGCCATCACAACGGCCGCCGCCAAGCTCGCCGCCAGCGCGGGCCCGCTGAAGCGCACCATCCGCGTTGTGATGTGGGGCTCGGAGGAGCAGGGCGGCTCGTCGGGCGCTTATCTGGCGGCCAACCGCGCCGAGGTCCCGAAGATGATCGTCGCCGGCGAGAGCGACAGCGGCGCAGGCCGGGTCTACAGCATCGCCCTGCCGGCCGGCAGCCGGTCGCATCCCGCCATGAAGGCCTTTGAGGCCGCGCTGGTCCCGCTGAAGGTCGTGGTGCGCCGGGAAGCGCCGCAGTCAGGCGGCGCAGATATCGCGGGCCTGATCTCGGCGGGGACGCCCTTCGTCGACTTCAACCAGGACATGAGCCGCTACTTCGACCTGCACCACGCAGCCGACGACACCCTCGACAAGATCGATCCGGCCGAGCTGTCCCAGAACGTCGCGGTGTGGGCGGCCTTCCTCTACACGGTCGCCAACAGCGACATCGATTTCCGCCAGCTTGCCAAGGAGGCGAAGTGAGCCTTCCCCCTACCGCCAGCCCCCTCGCAGGGCGTCACGTCGCTGTCCTCATGGGCGGCCCTTCCTCCGAACGGGAGGTCAGCCTCGTCTCCGGGCGCGAGTGCGCCGACGCGCTCGAGCGGCTGGGCGCCCGGGTCAGCCGCGTCGACGCCGGTCGCGATATCGCGCAGGTGCTCACCCGGTTGAACCCGGACGTCTGCTTCAACGCCCTCCATGGGGAGTGGGGCGAGGACGGCTGCGTGCAGGGCGTTCTGGAGACGCTGCGCATCCCCTACACCCACTGCGGGGTGCTGAGCTCGGCCCTGGCCATGGATAAGGCCAAGGCCAAGGCGGTGCTGGCCGCCGCGGGGGTCGCGGTGCCGGGCGGCGGCCTCTTCAACCGCTTCGATGTGGCGGCCCGCCACGTGATCGAGCCGCCCTATGTGGTGAAGCCGAACGCGGAAGGCTCCTCTGTCGGGGTCTTCATCGTCCACGAGGGCGCCAACACCCCGCCCCAGGAGGTCGTCGCCCCCTCCTGGACCTATGGCGAGGAGGTCATGGTCGAGCCCTACATCCGCGGGCTGGAGCTGGCGGTGGGCGTGATGGACGGCAAGGCGATGACCGTTACCGAAATCGTGCCGAAAACGGCCTTTTACGATTACGAAGCCAAGTACGGCGAAGGCGGCTCCGAGCATGTGGTGCCGGCCAGGATTCCGCCGCAAGCGATTGAAAAAGCCAAGGAACTTTCCGAGCGAGCGCACGCAGCCCTTGGTTGTCGCGGGGTTACCCGGTCGGACCTCCGTTATGACGACATTAACGACATTATGGTCCTTTTGGAGGTCAACACTCAGCCCGGCATGACGCCCACCTCGCTCGTTCCTGAGCAGGCGGCGGCGCAGGGCGTGGGATTCGACGACCTGGTTTTGTGGATCACGGAGGACGCCTATGCCCGCAGCGGTGCGGGGAGGATCGCAGGCTCAAGCGACCCCTCGGGGCAAGACGCCCCCTAGCGCATCGAAACGTCCGACGGCCAAGCGGCCGGCGGCGGCGGCTGGCCCGCGTTCGGAGGGCGCCGGCATCTCTCCGAAGACCGCGCTCGTGGCCTCGGCCGGCGTGCTCGTCCTGGCCGTGGTGGCCACGCTCGGCACGGGCGGCCGCGGTGAGCGTCTAGCGCAGGCGGTGACGAGCGGGATCGATGATCGTTTCGGCCAGGCGGGCTTCCGCCTGCAGTCTGTCCATGTGGAAGGCGCCTCGGCGATGGCGACCCCCGACATCGTCGCCGCCACGGGCGTCTACAAGGACCAGCCGGTCCTCGGCCTCGACCTCGAGGCGGTGCGTCAGTCGGTGGAGAGGGTCGGCTGGGTAAAGGAGGCGCGGGTCGTGCGCCTGCTGCCCGACACCCTGGTGATCGCCGTGGTCGAGCGCAGGCAGCTGGCGGTGTGGCAGCACGGCGGGCGCACCATGGTGATCGACGAGCGCGGCCAGCCAATCCCCGAGGCCGATCCCGGCCGCTTCCCCACCCTGCCGCTGGTCGTCGGCCTGGGCGCCGCCGAGATGGCGCCGGGCATCCTACCGACGCTGGCCCAACGGCCGCGGCTGATGGAGCGGCTGGAGGCGCTGGTGCGCGTCGACAACCGCCGCTGGGACCTGAGGATGAAGGACGGCTCGATCGTCCAACTGCCCGCCGTGGGCGAGGAGGAGGCGCTGATGCAGCTCGAGCAGCTCGATCAGCGCAGCCACATCCTCGAGCTCGGTTTCGAACGGATAGACCTGCGTAACCCCGATGTCGTGGCCGTCAGGCCCCGCCAGGCGGCTCCGGCCGGCCAGCTCGTCGCAGAAGGCGCGTGAGGGACAACGAAGAGATGCTGAAGGTCGCGCAACGCGCCGAACAGAAGAAGGAAGGCCGCGAAGGCCTCCGCGCCGCCATCGCGCGGCCCCAGGTCGTGGCCGCCGTGGATCTCGGCGCCTCGAAGGTTACCTGCTTCATTATGAAGCCTGAAGGTGTTCGCCGTGGCGACCGCACCCTGACCACGGCGGGCGTCGGCTATGTCCAGTCCCGCGGCATCCGTGGGGGGTCGATCGTCAACCTCGACGAGGCCTCGGAAGCCATCGCCCAGGCCGTGGAGCGTGCGGAAAACGTGGCCGGCGTCAGCGTCCAGGGCGTCACGGTCGCAACCGCGGGCGGCCAGCTTACCTCCACCCGCGTCGCCGGGCGCGTCTCCCTCGGCGCTCGCCCGATCAGCGACCATGACCTGGTGCGCGCCATCAGCCACGCCCTGGCCCAGATCAAGCTTCCCGGCCGCCGCGCCGCCCACATCCTGCCCATCGCCTGGGCTGTGGACGGGCAGGGCGGCGTCCGCGATCCGCGGGCCATGTTCGGGCGCACGCTAGGCGTCGAACTGCTGGTGGTGTCGGTTTCCGAGGCGGTGTTCCAGACCCTGGGCGCCTGTGTGGAGCGCGCCCACCTGCAGTTCGAGGGCGTGGTGGCCGCGCCGTTCGTCTCGGCGCTCGCGGCGCTGGAAGAGGACGAGATGGACCTGGGCGCCGTCTGCATCGACATGGGCGGCGGCTCCACCTCGGCGGCGGTGTTCAACGCCGGCAGCCTGGTGCACGTCGAAACCGTCCCGGTCGGTGGTCAGCACGTCACCCAGGACATCGCCCGCGGGCTCTCGACCTCCATCGCCGGCGCCGAGCGGATCAAGACCCTGCATGGCTCGGCGATCGCCTCGGCCAACGAGGACCGCGAAATGATCGAGGCGCCGCCGCGCGGCGACGATCCCGGCGCAGGTCCGGTGGTCGCCCCGCGCAGCCTGCTGAAGGGGATCATCGCGCCGCGGGTGGAGGAGACGCTCGAGCTGCTGCGCGACCGCCTCAAGGCGTCCGGCGCGCCCGTGGAGCCGGGCGCCGGCCTGGTGATCACCGGCGGCGCCAGCCAGCTGGCGGGCGTCCGCGAGGTCGCCGTGCGGGTGTTCGACCGGCCGGTGCGTCTCGGGCGTCCCCGGCGCGTGCCGCACCTGGCCGACGCGGCTTCCGGCCCAGCCTTCACCGCCGCCGCCGGCATCCTGCACCGCGCCGCGTTCGGTCCGCGCGAAGCCGTCTCGGCCAAGGCCCTGGCCTCGGCCAAGCTGCGCCGCGAACCGCTGGATCCCCGAGCGAACCCGGTGGCGAAGGCCGCCGCCTGGCTTCGCGAGAATCTCTAGCCGCTACTTCTCGCCGCGGACGGTCTTGGCCACGCCCTCGGCGGTCTGGGCGATCAGGCTGCCCTTCTGGTTCATCACCGCGCCGACGCCCATGGTGTTGGCGCTCCGCGTCACGGTGAATTGGCGCAGGGTGGCGCCGGAGGGGCTCTTCACCGTCACGTCGACGGTCAGGCGGTTGCTTCCGGCCAGGGCGCCGACCATGAACCGGGTGGCCTTGCTCACAACCCGGTAGTCCGAGATCACGAAGGTGACGTCCGCCGGCTGGCCGCCGGCCACCCCGCCGCCCAGCTGCGAACGGATCGCCTCGGTGAGCGCAGCCACGATCTCCGGCGTCACGTTGGCGGCCGTCGTCGAGCCGCTGACGTTGCGGATCGCCAGGTTACGGACCGCCGCGGCCGCTGCCGGCCCAGCACCGGACGGCGCTTCCTTCACGGTCGTCGAGCACGCCACGAGCGCGGCGGCCGAGGCCGCCACGAGCAGTATCCTGAGCATCTGTCCCTCCAGCTTCACCAGCCATCGCGGCAACGGGCGTTCACAGATCCGGTTCCTCGCCGCTCTTTACGGCCAAGCTTCGGCTTGCGAGACAGGGCGTCGCACCGGCCCGAGTCGCGCCGCGGCTCCTGTGGAACAACCCCATTTTTCCAGCCTGTCGCAGGTCGAACCCCCGACGACTCACGCTATGCCCTTAACCCTCGCTTAAGGATGACGGCGCAAATTTTCACCCATCCTTAAGGAGCGCTGGCCGGGCGGGTCGACCAGCGGTGAGGCCGGCTTATTGGAAGGACGCAGGGTCCGATGGCGATTTCTCTCTCAGCTCCGCAGGCGACAGAATTGAAGCCTCGGATCGTCGTGTTCGGCGTGGGCGGCGCGGGCGGCAACGCCGTGAACAACATGATCGAGGCGGGGCTCGAAGGCGTCGAGTTCGTCGTCGCCAACACCGACGCCCAGCAGCTGCAGTTCGCCAAGACGGACCGCCGCATCCAGCTCGGCGTGCAGGCGACGCAGGGCCTCGGCGCCGGCGCGCATCCGGAAGTCGGCATGCACGCGGCCGAGGAGTCGATCCCCGAGATCGGCGAGCACCTCGACGGCGCCCACATGGTGTTCATCACCGCCGGCATGGGCGGCGGCACCGGCACCGGGGCCGCCCCGATCATCGCCAAGTGCGCCCGCGAGCGCGGCATCCTGACGGTGGGCGTGGTCACCAAGCCCTTCCACTTCGAAGGCCGCCACCGCATGCGCCTGGCCGACGCCGGCATCGGCGAGCTGCAGCGCTACGTCGACACCCTGATCGTCATCCCGAACCAGAACCTGTTCCGGGTGGCCAACGAGCGCACGACCTTCGCCGAAGCCTTCGGCATGGCCGACCAGGTCCTGCACTCCGGCGTCCGCTCGATCACCGACCTGATGGTCCTGCCGGGCCTGATCAACCTCGACTTCGCCGACGTGCGTACGGTGATGACCGAGATGGGCAAGGCGATGATGGGCACCGGCGAAGCCACCGGCGACGACCGCGCCCTGATGGCCGCCCAGAACGCCATCCAGAACCCGCTGCTCGACGAAGTGTCGCTGAAGGGCGCCAAGGCCGTGCTGGTGAACGTCACCGGCGGCCTCGACATGACCCTGCTGGAAGTGGACGAGGCGGCCAACGCCATCGCCGAGCAGGTCGATCCAGAAGCCAACATCATCTTCGGCGCCGCCTTCGACCCGGCGCTGGAGGGCAAGATCCGCGTCTCCGTCGTCGCCACGGGCATGGACGGCGTCTCGATCGCCGCCATCGAGCCGCGCCTGGAGCGCCGGGCCAACACCACCGCCCAGCCGCTGCGCGTCGACACCACGCCGGCCCCGGCCCCCGCGCCGGAGCCCGCCGTGGCGGTCGCTCCCGAGCCCGTGGTCTACGAGGCCCCGATGGTCGAGGAGGAGCAGGCCGACCTCTACGCCGCGCCTGCGGCGCCCGAGCCAGCGCGCGCGCCCACCGTGTCGCGCATCGTCGATCCGGCCGTCGAGGAGTCCGTCGCCGACGAGCCGCTGTTCGCCGAGCCCTATGAGCAGCGCCGTCCGCGCGGCGGGTTCCTCAGCCTGTTCGGCGGCCGCCCGCGTTACGACGCCCAGCCGCAGCAGGCCGCTCCGCCTCCGGCGCCGCGCGCCACCGCCAGCCGCGGCGGCGCCCTGCCGGTGGAGACCCCGCAGACGCTCGAGCAGCCCGAGGCGGGCGAGGACCTGGAGATCCCCTCCTTCCTCCGCCGCCTGGCCAACTGACCGACCGCTCCCTCAAACGTGAATGCCGGGCGACCGGCGTTCGATCTAGCATCCTCCCTGCGGCGCGAGCTGTGGGGAGGTTGTCATGTCGGAGCACAGGATCTCGGTCACCCCGGTGGACGGCGGATGGTCGCTGGCCTGCGAGGGCGAGACCCAGCCGCAGCTGTTCCTCTCGGGTCGCTGCGCGGAGGCGCAGGCGAGGGCGCTGGCCCTAGCGCTCAGCCGGGCCGGAGACGAGGCTTTCGTCTACATCCATGACCGCACGGACGCCCTGATCGGCGCCACCCGCTACAGCGCCGCGGACGCCCGGAAGCTCGCCTCGGCCTGAGGCCGCGCCCACCTGTCCCGAAGCGAAACAAAGCGAAACAGCAAGTGTTTTGCTGCAGCGCGGCAAACACCTTAGCCAGACGTTGGGACAACAGGCGCCGCGAGGCGCCGGTGCGAAATCTTCAGGTACCCCTTTGGCCGCAGACCTCTTCCAGGACCGTGCGTTCCAGCACACGCTCCGCGCGCCGGCCCTGTTCGCCGGCGTGGGCGTGCACACGGGCGCCTACACCCGGGTCGACGTGCGGCCGGCCCCGGCCGACCACGGCGTCGTCTTCGTGCGCACCGACATCACGGACGCCGACAACCGCGTCCCAGCGACAGGCGAGGCGGTCTGCAAGACGCAGCTCGGCACCGTCATCGGCAACGCCGCCGGCGTCACCGTCTCCACGATCGAGCACCTGATGGCGGCCTTCGCCATGCTGGGCATCGACAATGCAGTGGTCGAGCTCGACGGCCCCGAGATGCCGATCATGGACGGCTCGTCCGAGCCCTTCGTGCGCATCCTCGACCGCGCCGGCCGTCGCGCCCAGCAGGCGCCGCGCCGCTACATCGAGATCCTCCACGCCGTCGAGGTGGTCGACGGCGACAAGCGGGCGGCGCTGAAGCCCGCCGGCCGCTTCGAGGTGGCCTTCGAGATCCGCTTCCCCACCGCCGCCATCGGCGTGCAGCGCATCGACATGCCGATGGATGGCCCGGCCTTCCGCCGCGAGCTCGCCGACTGCCGCACCTTCGGCTTCCTGCACGAGGTGGAGGCCCTTCGCGCCATGGGCCTCGCCCGCGGCGGCAGCATGGACAATGTGGTGGTCATCGAGGGTGACCGCATCCTCAACCCGGAAGGCCTGCGCCGCCCCGACGAATTCGTGCGTCACAAGGCGCTCGACGCCATCGGCGACCTCTACGTCCTGGGCGCGCCGATCCTCGGCCGCTTCGAGGGCGAGCTCGCCGGCCACGCCATCAACAACCAGCTGGTGCGCGCCCTGTTGGCCCGTCCCGAGTCCTGGCGCATCCGCACCTTCGTCGAGGATCTCGCTCAGGCCGTCTGAGGGCGGGGCGATCTCGCCGCCGTTCCACGCGCTCGCCGCTTGCGAACGGTTCGCAACCCGTGTTCCCTGAGCCTCCGCCGCAGGAGGGCGCGTCATGTCCGAAGAACCCATGCAGGACGCGCTGGCGCGGCTCTACAAGCCGCCGCACCAGTTCACGGTGGCCAAGGCCATCGACCACGTCGACGCCCACGGGCGGAAGTTCATCGGCCTCTCGCCCTTCGTGGTGATCGGCACCGGCGGTGCGCGGGGCCTCGACGTGTCCCCCCGCGGCGGCGGCCCGGGGTTCGTGAAGGTGGACGAGGCTGGCAAGACCCTGTTCATGCCCGACCGCCCCGGCAACAACCGCATCGACAGCCTGAAGAACATCGCCGAGACCGGTGAGATCGGCCTGCTGTTCCTGATCCCCGGCATGGATGACGTCTACCGGGTGAACGGCCGCGCCGAGCTGGCCTACGACGACAGCCTCCTCCAGGCCTTCGTGGAATTCGGCAAGCCGCCACGCTCCGTGCTGCGCATCGCCGTGCGGGAAGCCTTCCTGCACTGCCCCAAGGCGCTGATGCGCGCCGACCTGTGGGGCGACAGCCATCGCATCGAGCGCAGCGCCTTTCCGTCGCTCGCCGAGATGGTCAGCGACCAGATCGGCCTGCCAAAGCCCCAGGCCACGCACGAGGAACAGGTGGCGCAGCTGAAGGAAACCCTGTAGCCGCCCAACCTCCGCCGCTTTCCCGCGGCATGGGGTAGCCCGCCAGCGGTTCCGTTTGCGGGGGTCCCCCGGCGTGGTTTAGAAGCGACTCCTCGCGTGGGGGCGCGCGTCTGTCCTTTGAGGTGAAGGTGTCTCTGCTTCGCAATTCGTGGGCTCGTCCGGCGCTCGTGGCCGGCGTCTGCGCCCTTGCCCTGACCGGATGCGCCGGCCGCCAGAAGAAGCCGCGTCTCGTCTACGAGGAGCGCCCTGTGGAGCTGCTCTACGCCACGGGCGCCGACCGTCTGGACCGGCGCCAGTGGGACCAGGCGGTCAACTACTTCCAGGAAGTGGAACGCCAGCACCCCTATTCGGAGTGGTCGCGCCGCGCGATCCTCATGCAGGCCTTCGCCCACTACCAGTCCAACGACTACGCCGAGGCGATCGCCGACGCCGACCGCTTCATCCAGCTCTACCCGGGCAACCCCGCGGCGGCCTACGCCCACTACATCAAGTCGATCTGCTACTTCGAACAGATCGTGGATGTGGGCCGCGACCAGGCCGCCACCGGCCAGGCGCTGGCCAATCTGCGTGAGGTGATCCAGCGCTATCCGCGGACGGAATACGCTGCCGACGCCCGGCTGAAGGTGGACATGGTCAACGACCAGCTGGCGGGCAAGGAGATGACCGTCGGCCGCTGGTACCTGCGCAACGGCGACACCCTGGCGGCGATCGGCCGGTTCCGCACCGTGGTCGACCGCTACCAGACCACCAGCCACACGCCGGAGGCGCTCTACCGCCTGGTGGAGGCCTATCTGACGCTGGGGCTGATGGACGAGGCCAAGCGCAACGGCGCGGTGCTCGGCCACAACTTCCCGGGCGACGCCTGGTACGGCGACGCCTACAAGCTGCTTACCTCGCGCGGCCTGCGCCCGGCGGTGGAGCCCACCGGCGCCTCGGGCCGGCGCGGCTTCCTGAAGATCCCGTTCCGCAAGAACAAGTCCGAGACGATCCGGCCGCCGGCCGCCGCCGCCAGCCCGGTCGCGGCCACCTCCACCGACGCCGCCGCGACCGCGGAACCTAAGGCGAACAACTAAGGCTTTCTCGGCGCCTGATTCCGGGCGATCTTCGCAGCCGTGCTCATCGGACTCTGGATCCGCGATGTCGTCCTGATCGAGGCCCTGGACCTGTCCATCGGGCCCGGCCTCACTGCGCTTACCGGCGAGACCGGGGCCGGCAAGTCGATCATCCTCGACGCGCTCGGCCTCGCCACGGGAGCCCGCGCCGACGCCGGCCTCGTGCGCCGCGGCGCGCCCCAGGCGGCCGTCTCGGCGGTCTTCGCGCCGTCGCCGGACCATCCCGTCTGGGACCTGCTGGAGGACAAGGGCCTCTCCTACGCCCGTGACGAGGACCTGGTGCTTCGCCGCACGCTCGCCGCGGACGGCCGCAGCCGGGCCTTCGTCAATGACCAGGCCACCGGCGTGGGCGTGCTGAAGGAGGTGGGGGAGCGGCTGCTCGAGGTCCATGGCCAGCACGAGACGGTGGGCCTGCTGGACGCCCGCACCCACCGCCCGCTGCTGGACGCCTACGGAGACGCAGGTCCCCTGGCCGCCGCCGTGGCCCAGCGCTGGCGGGCCTGGCGCGAGGCCCGCGAACAGGTGGACGAGCTGCGCGCCGTGGTCGCCCGCGCCGCCGCCGAGACCGAGGAGCTGCAGCTGCGCCTCGCCGAGCTCGACCGGCTGGACCCGCGGGAAGGGGAGGAGACCCGCCTCGCGGAGGAGCGCGCGGTGCTGGGCGCTGCGGAGAAGGCGCTCGCCGACATCTCCAGCGCCCGCGACACCTTCGACGGTCTCGGTGGCAAGGTGGCCTCCGCCATCCGCGCCCTCGAACGGGCCCGCGAGCGGGCGGTCACCGCCGGCGCCGCCGCCGACGGCGCGGCCGTCAGCCGCCTGACCCAGGCCGCTGAGGCCCTGGACCGCGTGCTTATCGAGGCCGGGGAAGCCGAGGCGGCCATCGACGCGGCCGCCGAGGCCTTCGAGTTCGAGCCGGACCGCCTGGAGAAGGCGGAGGAGCGGCTGTTCGACCTTCGCGGCCTGGCCCGCAAGCTGAACGTGGCGGTGGAGGAGCTGCCGCTGCTTCGCGTCCGCTTCGCCGAGCGCCTGCGGGCTGTGGAGTCGTCGGAGGACGCGCTCAAGGCCGCCGAGGCCGCCCTGCAGGCCGCGCGCCAGGCCTACCTCGCCGCCGCCGCCGAGCTCACCGCAGTCCGCCGCGGGGCCGGGGTGCGGCTGGCCGAGGCTGTCATGGCCGAGCTCGCCCCCCTCAAGCTTGAGAAGGCCCGCTTCCGCGTCGCCGTCGAGCCGCTGCCCGAGGACCGTGCCGGCCCGGCCGGCCTCGACCGCGTCGCCTTCGAGATCGCCACCAACCCAGGCGCCCCGTTCGGCGACTTGGGCGCGATCGCCTCCGGCGGCGAGCTTGCCCGCTTCGCGCTGGCCCTGAAGGCGGCGCTGGCTGGCCGCGGCGGCGGCCCCCAGCCGCTGATGATCTTCGACGAGGTGGACCAGGGCGTGGGCGGCGCCGTCGCCGACGCGGTCGGCTTGCGCCTCAAGAAGCTGGCCGCCAACGCCCAGGTCCTGGTGGTCACCCACTCGCCCCAGGTGGCCGCCCGCGCCGAGGCCCACTGGCGCATCTCAAAGGCCGGCGACGCCGACCGCATCCGCACGGCCGTGGAGATCCTCTCGCCCGAAGACCGCGAGGAAGAGATCGCCCGCATGCTCGCCGGCGCCCACATCACCGACGCCGCCCGCGCCGCCGCCCGCGCCCTCATCGGGGCCTGAGCTTATTCACGCTGCGGTGCGAGATCGCCGGGGTTGCCGCAGCTTCTCCCTTCCTCCTCGATGGAGGAAGGGCGGGGATGGTGGTGAGTGCAGTGAGCTGAATGTCAGTCTGTTGGGCGCCGCGCCACTCCCGCCACACGACGGCCGCTCTGCGTCCACAACCACCCAACCCTCCTCCATCGAGGAGGAGGGCTTTAGATCATCATCGTCTTCGTGGTTGCCGAGACCGGAAGAACAGGAAGGGCTCCACGTCCTTGCCCGTGCAAGTTAGACCTGCCCCATGGCCGCGACTCCGAAACCCGTCACCGACCTCACCGAAGCCGAAGCCGTCGAGGAGCTGACCCTCCTGGCCGACGAGATCGCGGCGCACGACATCCGCTACCACCAGGAGGACCAGCCCTCCATCTCGGACGCCGACTACGACGCGCTGAAGCAGCGCAATGCAGCGATCGAACAGCGCTTCCCGCACCTGGTCCGCGACAACTCCCCAAGCCTGCGGGTCGGCGCAGCGCGCTCGGAGCAGTTCGCGCCCGTGGAGCATGGCGTCCCCATGCTCAGCCTCGACAACGCCTTCTCCGACGAGGACGCCGCCGAGTTCGACGCACGCGTGAAGCGGTTCCTCAGGCTGGACGAGGATGTCGCCTACACCGCCGAGCCGAAGATCGACGGGCTGTCCTGCTCCATCCTCTACGAGCGCGGCGTGCTGGTTCGCGCGGCCACCCGCGGCGACGGCCGGGTGGGGGAGGACGTCACCGCCAATGTCCGCACCGTGGCCGAGATCCCCAAGCGCCTCTCCGGCTCAGGCTGGCCTGACAGCATCGAAATCCGCGGGGAGGTGTATCTGGCGAACGAGGAGTTCGCGGCCATGAACGCCGCGGCCGAAGCGGCCGGCCAGCGCACCTACGCCAATCCGCGGAACGCGGCCGCCGGCTCGCTGCGCCAGATCGATCCGAAGGTCACGGCCCAGCGACCGCTCCGCTTCTTCGCCTATGCCTGGGGGGCGGTCAGCGCGCCCTTCGCCGAGACCCAGTGGCAGGCGCTGGAGCAGCTCAAGGCCTGGGGCTTCCAGGTCACCCCGCAGAGCCGCCGGGTGGTGGGCGTGGCGGGCCTGCTGGAGGCCTACCGCGACATGGAGGCCGTGCGTCCGAAGCTCGGCTTCGACATCGACGGCGTGGTCTACAAGGTCGACCGCCTCGACTGGCAGAACCGGCTGGGCTTCGTGTCCCGGGCCCCGCGCTGGGGCGTCGCCCGCAAGTTCCCGGCCCAGCAGGCCCGCACGGTGCTGGAGGCCATCGACATCCAGGTGGGCCGCACCGGCGCGCTCACCCCCGTGGCGCGGCTCACCCCCGTGACCGTCGGCGGCGTGGTCGTCACCAACGCCACCCTGCACAACGCCGACGAAATCGCCCGCCTGGACGTGCGTCTCGGCGACACGGTGATCCTGCAGCGGGCCGGCGACGTGATCCCGCAGATCCTGGCCGTCGTGCCGGAGGAGCGGCCGAAGGACGCCACGCCCTACGAGTTCCCGCACGTCTGCCCGTGCCCCCTGCGCACTGAGGTCGTGCGCGAGACCACCTCCTCTGGCGCCGAGACGGTGGTCCGCCGCTGCTCGGGCGAATTCGCCTGCCCGTTCCAGAAGCTCGCCCACCTGCGCCACTTCGTCAGCCGCCGGGCCTTCGACATCGAGGGGCTGGGCGAGAAGCAGCTGGTGCTGTTCAGCGAAAAGGGCTGGCTCAACTCCCCCGCCGACATCTTTCGCCTGCACGAGAAGCGCGACGAACTGCTCGCCCTCGACCGTTTCGGCGAGACCAGCGTCCGTAACCTGCTCGACGGCATCGAGGCCCGCCGCGACATCGCGCTGGAGCGCTTCATCTACGGCCTCGGCATACGGCATGTGGGCGAGACCACCTCGCTCGCGCTCGCCCGGCACTTCGAGACGGTGGAGGCCTTCGTCGCCACCGCCCGGGCCGCCGCCGACCAGTCGGGCGGGGCCATGTACGCCGAGCTTGCGGAGCTGGAAGGCCTCGGCCCGACCGCGCTCGCCGCCGTGCTCGAGTTCGCCCGCGCCCGGCCCGCCCTGCTGATCCCGGCCAACGCCTCGCTGGAAGAGCACCTGCGGCTGGCGATCCCCAAGCTCAACGCCCGGAGCCGGTCGGCGCTGGCCGAGCGCTTTGCCGACTGGCCGACCTTCGAGGCCGCCGCCGCCGAGGCGCTCGCCCAGACCCCGGGCGAAGCCTTCCACGAGCTCTCGTCCATCGGGACGGTGGGGGTGGTCGCCGCCCGAATGATCGCGGCCTTCTTCGGCGAGGCGCACAACCGGACCATGGTCGACAGCCTGCTGGGCGAGCTGCGGGTGATCCCGGCCGAGAAGCCCAAGTCCGACACCGCCGTGGCCGGCATGACCGTGGTCTTCACCGGCGCGCTCGAGAAGATGACCCGCGACGAGGCCAAGGCCCAGGCCGAGCGCCTGGGCGCCAAGGTCTCCGGCTCGGTGTCCAAGAAGACCGACCTCGTCGTCGCCGGCCCCGGCGCCGGCTCCAAGCTGAAGGACGCCGAAAAGCACGGCGTGAAGGTGATCACCGAAGCCAAGTGGCTGGAGATGGTCGGCGGGTAGGGGCGGTCACTCGAGCGGAGGGCCGCGCTAAAAAGCCTTGCCCCCCCAAACCGCTCACCCCGGCGAAAGCCGGGGCCCAAGCGGACTCGGGCCCGCGGCTGGGTCCGTTCCTTGCTCAGCTTGGATCCCGGCTTTCGCCGGGACGAGCGGAGAGAGTGCAGTGGCCCACCGCTCAGTCCGGCGCCTTCAGCTCCGCGCACGCGGCCGGCTCGGCGGTGAACATCAGGCTGGCCACGCGCCAGACGCCGTCCACCTTCACCATGTCGAACACGTCCACCCCGCAGTGCAGCCGCTTGCCGCCCTGCTTGATGTCATAGGGCGCCCAGACCACGGCGATCGGCCCGCGGCGCATGACCTTCGGCGTCCAGATCCGCTCGTCGAGATCGGGGCTGGCCTTGATGCTCTCCAGCCAGGCGGTCACCGGCCGCCGCACGTGCCGCTCGCTGCCGTCCGGCGCGATCCGCACGATGGTCATCACCCCGTCGGCGTAGATCAGCTTCTCCAGCCCGGCCGTGTCCTGCCGTTTCATGGCGGCGAAGAAGCGGTCGATCTGCGCCAGGATGGCCTCCTGTTCCGGGTCCGCCCGCCGCTTGGCGGCGGCAGGGCCCGGGAAGGCCAAGGCCGTGCAGGCCAGCGCTGTGACCAGGATCCTCATGCGGGGTTCCGGGCGGTGACGATCCAGGTGGCGGAGGGCAGCTTCACCCCATCCGGTCCCTCATAGGCCGCCAGCGCGTCGCGCACCGCGGCCACCACCACGTCCCGCTTGTCCGGGTTTTCGCGCAGCATCATCCCGAGCGGCCCGATGCGCAGGGACAGGCCGACGGCGGTGCGCAGGTCCCCGCCGCCGATCGCCTCGTCGTGAGGCGCAAGCGCAACGTCGGCGAAGCCGGCCGCGCCCAGGATGCCGCGCACCCGCTCGGGATCGGCGAAGGCGAAGGGGCCGGGCGCGTGCGGGTCGCCGGGCGGAGCCGGCGGCGGCAGGTGCTGCACGGCCGCGGCCATCGGCGCGGTCATGATCGGGTTCTCCGCCAGAGAACGCCAGCAGACGAAGGCGAGGCGGCCGCCGGGCTTGAGGGCGCGACGGATGTTGCGGAAGGCGGCCGCCGGATCGGCGAAGAACATCACCCCGAAGCGCGAGAAGACTCCGTCGAAACTCGCGGGATCGAACGGATAGGCCTGGGCGTCGGCCTCCAGGAAGCTCACGCCGGCCGGCGCCGGGCGGGCGCGGGCCACGTCCAGCAGGGGCCGGGAGATGTCCACGCCGACCACCTCGCCCCCCGGCGCGGCCGCGGCCAGCTCCAGGGTCGTCTCGCCGGCGCCGCAGCCGATGTCGAGCAGGCGCTCGCCGGGCTTCGGGGCGAGCGCCGCCATGGCGGCACGGCCGAGGGGCCTGAGCTGCCGGTCCAGGGGCTCCTGCATCTCGGCCCAGGTCCGGCCCGCCGCGTCGTTCCAGTAGGCCTGCTGGGCCGCGTTGGGGGCGTCGCTCATCGGGTCAGACCGGCGCGCAGGCCTGCTCGAGCCAGGCGCGGACCTCCGGCTCGACCTGCGGGGCGACCACCTTCAGGACGCGCTGATGGTAGGCGTTGAGCTGGGCGCGTTCTTCCTCGGTGAGCAAGGCGGCCACGATCAGGCGTCGGTCGATGGGCGCCAGGGTCAGGGTCTCGAAGCCCAGCATCGGCCGCTCGCCGCCGGGGACGTCCTGCGGCGGGGTCACCACCTGCAGGTTCTCGATCCGGATCCCGTAGGCGCCTTCCTTGTAGTAGCCGGGCTCGTTGGACAGGATCATGCCGGGGCGCAAGGCGACCGTGTTCGGCGCCTTGGAGATCCGCTGCGGCCCCTCGTGGACGCCGAGGTAGCTGCCGACGCCGTGACCGGTCCCGTGGTCGTAGTCGAGCCCGTAGGCCCACAGCGGCGCGCGGGCGAGCGCGTCGATGGCCGAGCCCGTGGTGCCGGCCGGAAAACGGATGCGCGCCAGCGCCAGGTTGCCTTTCAGCACCAGGGTGAAGCGCTCGCACATCTCGGCGCTGGGCTCGCCGATCGCCACCGTGCGGGTGATGTCGGTGGTGCCGTCCAGGTACTGGGCGCCGGAGTCGACCAGCAGAAGCGAGCCCTTCTCGGCCCGCTTGTTCAGCCGCTCGGTGGGCCGGTAGTGGACGATGGCGCCGTTGCCGGCAGCGCCCGCGATGGTGTCGAAGGACAGGTCCTTCAGCGCGCCGGTCGCCTCGCGGAAGGCCTCCAGCGTCTTCACCGCGGTGATCTCGTCGGGCGGGTTGATCTGGCCCTCGGTGGCGAGCCAGTGCAGGAAGCGGGTGACCGCCGCCCCGTCCCGGGCATGGGCGTTGCGCGCGCCCTGGATCTCCACCTCGTTCTTGCAGGCCCGGGGCAGGGCGCAGGGATCGTCCGCACGGACCACCTCGGCGCCGCCGCCGCTCAGCGCCTCGAAATACCAGGCCGAGGACTGGCCGGGGTCGACCACCACGCGCTTGCCGCGCAGCTCGGCTAGGGCCTGGGGCAGGTCCTCCGGGGTCTCGAGCCGCACCTGGTTGCCGAGCCAGGCCGGCAGCTCCGGCGTCACCTTCTGCGGGTCGAGGAACAGCCGCGCCGTGCCGTCGCGGTTCAGCACCGCCTGGCCGAGCGGCAGGGGCGAGCGGATCACGTCGCCGCCGCGGATGTTGAACAGCCAGGCGATGGAGGCCGGGGCGGTCAGCACCGCGGCGTCAGCGCCGCCCGGCAGGGCCGCGCCCACCCGGGCGCGCTTGGAGGCTGAGTCCTCGCCGGCATATTCCAGCGGGTGCGGGACCACGGGGGCCACAGGTTGCGGCGGCCGCGCCTCGCCCCAGGCCAGGTCCACCGGATTGGGCGTCACCGGGCGCAGCTCGGCGCCGGCGCGGGCCGCCGCCCGCTTCAGGTGCTCCAGGGCGTCGGGGCTGTGCAGGCGCGGGTCGTAGCCGATCTTCTGGCCCCGGGCCGTGGCCGTCTCCAGGTAGGCGGGGACGCCGCCTTCCACGAGGTCGCGGATCTCGAAGGTGGCTTGGTCCACCTGGTCGCGGACCTGCAGGGTGTAGCGGCCGTCCACGAAGACGGCGGCCTTGTCCTTCAGGATCACCGCGGCGCCCGCCGAGCCGGTGAAGCCGGTCGCCCAGGCGAGCCGGTCGTTGGCGGCGGGCAGGTACTCGTTCTGGTGCTCGTCCTCGTGCGGCACGAGGATGCCGTCCAGCCCCTGCTGCGCCATGGCCTGGCGGATCAGCGGGACGTGCTTGGGGCCGAAGGAGCGATCGGTGGTCTCGTCGAAGGTCTGGCGCATGGAATGGATTTAGTCCCTTCCCGCGGCGCGGCAAAGGCGGCTATTATACCCGGGTGAAATAGGAGTTCCCATGGACCGCCAGGCCCGCCGCGACGCCATCCGCGACTACAAGGAGACGAAGCCGCGCTGCGGGATCTTCGCCGTACGCTGTACGCCCACCGGCGAGGCCTGGGTCGGCGCCTCCAAGAACCTCGACCAGCAGCAGAACGCCATCCGCTTCTCCCTGAAGACGGGTCCCGGCGGCCGCCTCCACCCCGACCTGCACAAGGCGTTCCGTGAGTACGACGCCGAGTCCATCGCCTACGAGATCCTCGAAGTGATCGACGACGAGGATCTCGGCGCCTACGGCCGCGACAGCCAGCTGAAGGACCGCCTCGCCCACTGGCTCGCGACCCTGAACGCCCGCAAGATCTTCGGTTAGGCCCGCTTCAGGACCAGGGTGGCCCACGCGTCGCGGTGCAGCCGGCGCACCAGCCGGAAGCCCTTCGAGGTATAGGCCGCGAGCACCCGCCGCTCCTGCGTCCTGAGCAGCCCCGAAAGGATCGCCAGCCCGCCGGGCTTCAGGGCCAGCTTGATGTCGTGGCTCAGCGCCACCAGCGGCGGCGCCAAGATGTTGGCGAACACCAGGTCGTAGGGGGCCTCGCCGCGCACCTTCTGGTCGTTCAACCCGCTTGCATGGACGAACCGCGCCCCCGCGTTGTTCAGCGTCGCGTTCTCGTTCGCGATGCGGACGGAGACCCGGTCGATGTCGGTGCCGATCGCGACCCGGCTGCCCGTCCGCGCCGCGGCGATGGCCAGCACGCCGGTGCCGCAGCCGACGTCCAGCACCTTGTCGAACCTCTGGGCCTTCAGCAGGTCGTGGAAGGCGAGGAGGCAGCCGACGGTCGTGCCGTGGTGCCCTGTGCCGAAGGCGGCGCCGGCTTCGATGCGCAGGTTCACCGTGCTGGCGGGCGCCAGGCCCCGGTCGTGGGCGCCGTAGACGAAGAAGCGGCCGGCGCGGACCGGCGGCAGGCCGGAGAGCGCCATGGCCAGCCAGTCGGCGTCGGCCAGCTTCTCGGTGCTGACGCGGAGCTCGGGATGCCCGGCGAGGACCTCCAGCAGGGCCGCGCGCTCGTCTTCCGAGGTGGGGAAGGCGTCGATCCGCCAGACGTCGTGGTCCTCGTCCTCCTCGAGGATCGAGTAGGTGAGGGTCTCGGTGGCCGGGGTCTCGTCGAGGACGGCGGCGGCGGCTTCGGCGTGCCGGCGAGGGCCGCGGGCGGTGATCTGGAAGGCGTCGTCGCTCATGCCGCGCCGTCTAGCGGGCGGGGGCGGGAAAGGCGAGGGGGATCAGCCGTCGACGGGGCGGGTGTCGCCGGTCGCTTCGGGCATGGCCTCGGCGTCGTACTCGTCCGAGGGGGGCGGGGGCGGGGCGTCGAGGCGCTCTGGGCCATAGGCGGCGCCGCCGGCGAGGGAGGGGAACTGGACCGGCTCGGGCGGCGGTTCGTCCCAGCGGGTCATGGCGTACTGGACGGGTTCGGGGGCCTCCTCGTCGGAGGCGATGTAGTCCGTATACGGAACGGCTTCGATGACGTCGGGCTCTTCGCGCCAGGCGATCTGCTGCTTCCAGTCGGTGCCGACCACGTAGTCGGGGATCTGGCCCTGCCAGTAGGCCAGCGTGAGGCCGTCGTCGAAGGGGCCGGTGGAGCGCGCGCCGGACCAGCCGGTGAAGATCTGCGGGCCCTCGGGGCGTTCGTCGCCGCGCAGGTTGGGCTTCATGGCGCCGCCGAACAGCAGGCCCGCCACGGCCGCCAGACCCACGCCGGAAAACAGCTTCTTGAGATCCACGGCCCTGCGCCTTTGATGTTCCAGTTCCAGGCCGCTAGAGCGCGCGACGGGCGGGTTGGTTCAGGGCCAAGGTGGCGCCATCTCACACCCTGAGCGTTGAGCCCGCGGGAGACGTCGCCATGAGCAAGTACCAACCGCTTTCGGAACGCCTGGCCGGCCACGAAGGTCCGGAATGGCGCGCCAGCTTCGCCGAGATCGAGGAGGTCCTGGGCTTTCCGCTGCCGAAGACGGCGCGCTCGGGGAAGACCTGGTGGTCCGGCGAGGACAAGCCGCACGCCAGGGCCTGGACGCAGCACGGCTTCGCGGCCGAGCCCGATCACGCGGCGGGCCATGTCACCTTCCGTCGCGGGGACATCCCGCCGAGCGCCGTGGAGGCGGTAGGCCAGGCGACCGAGCTGGTGGAACGGCCGGCGCAGGACGAGCCGCCGGCCTCGGCGACAGGCCGGAAGCTCCCGATGGGGGCCCTGGTGGCCGGCGGCGTCGCGGTGGCCGCGGGGCTGGGCGCGGTGCTGTTCCGGACGCTGCGCCGGAAGGGCTAAGGCTCAGCCCTTCTCCACGAAGCTGTCGAGGACCTTCTTCTCGCCGGCCTTGTCGAAGTCCACGGTGAGCTTGTTGCCTTCGACGCTGCGGACCTGGCCGTAGCCGAACTTCAGGTGGAAGACGCGGTCGCCGCGCTTGTAGTCGCTGGCCGCCGAGCTCTCGGACACCGCCACAAGGCGGCCCTCGCCCTCGATGACCTGCTGGCGGCCGGGATGGCTGCCGCGGTAGCCCGAGGCCTGGGCGCGCTTCCAGCCGGGCGAGGAGTAGCCGGCGCCGAACGATGGGCTCTCGTCCCAGCGGCTGCCGTGCTGCTGCATCCCAGGCCCGCCGCCGTAGTAGCCGGTCTCCGAGGAGGCCTCGACGTTGGCCGGCGGCAGCTCGTCCACGAAGCGCGACGGCAGCTGGCTGGTCCAGCGGCCGTAGACCTGGCGGTTGGCGGCGAAGGAGATGCGCGCCTCCTCGCGGGCGCGGGTGATGCCTACGTAGGCCAGGCGGCGCTCCTCCTCGAGCCCCTTCTCGCCCTTCTCGTCCATGCTGCGCTGGGAGGGGAACACGCCCTCCTCCCAGGCCGGCAGGAAGACCAGCGGGAACTCCAGGCCCTTGGCCTGGTGCAGGGTCATCATTTGGACGGCGTCGTCGCCGCTCTCGCGCTCCAGGTCGAGCACGAGCGAGACGTGCTCCAGGTAGGCCTCGAGGGTGTCGTGGGCCTGCATGGAGTTGACCAGTTCCTTCAGGTTCTCGAGCCGGCCCTGGGCCTGCGGGCTGCGGTCGAGCTTGAGCGCGTCGGTGTAGCCGCTCTCCTCCAGCACCTGCTCCATGAGGCGGGCGTGGTGGATGCGCTGGGCGTCGCCCCGCCAGCGGTCGAGGTCGCGCAGGAAGTTCGAAAGCGCCGTGCGGGTGCGGGCGGCGAGCTCGTCGGTCAGCACCACCTGGCGGGCGGCGTGGGTCACCGGCACCCCGTTCAGGCGGGCGATCTGCAGGAGCTTCTGAACGGTGGTGTCGCCGATGCCGCGCTTGGGGGTGTTGACGATGCGCTCGAAGGCCAGGTCGTCGTCCGGCGACTGGATCAGCCGCAGGTAGGCGTGGGCGTCGCGGATCTCGGCGCGCTCGAAGAACCGCTGGCCGCCGATGATCTTCAGCGGGATCTGCAGCAGGGCGAAGCGCTCTTCGAAGGCGCGCATCTGGAAGGAGGCGCGCACCAGGATGGCCATGTCGCGGTAGCGGCGGCCGGCCCGCTTGGCCCGCTCCACCTCGTCGGCGATCAGCCGGGTCTCGGCCTCGCCGTCCCAGATGCCCCGGACGATGACCTTCTCGCCGCCCTCGGCCTCGGTCCAAAGCGTCTTGCCCAGACGGCTCTTGTTGGCCGC
The DNA here is from genome assembly GCF_036563385.1 of Phenylobacterium sp. GTDB lineage: Bacteria > Pseudomonadota > Alphaproteobacteria > Caulobacterales > Caulobacteraceae > Phenylobacterium. Next base: position 42,117 of record NZ_DATCML010000011.1, on the reverse strand, counting down.
GATCAGGCCCGAGGCGGCGGCCAGGATGTGGCTGGTGGAGCGGTAGTTGCGCTCCAGCCGGACCACCTTGGCCCCCGGGAAGTCGCGCTCGAAACGCAGGATGTTGTCGACCTCGGCGCCCCGCCAGCCGTAGATCGACTGGTCGTCGTCGCCCACGCAGCAGACGTTCTGGCGCTTCTGGGCCAGCAGCCTGAGCCACAGATACTGGGCGACGTTGGTGTCCTGGTACTCGTCCACCAGCAGGTAGCGGAAGCGGTCGTGGTACTCGGCCAGCACGTCCGGCTGGCTGGTGAAGATGGTGATGTTGTGCAGCAGCAGGTCGCCGAAGTCGCAGGCGTTCAGGACCCGCAGCCGCTCCTGGTACATGCGGTAGAGCGCCTGGCCGCGGCCGTTCGCGTATTGGGCGCTCTCGGCGGGCGGCACCTGGTCGGGGCGCCAGCCGCGGTTCTTCCAATGGTCGATGAGGCCGGCCAGCAGCTTGGCGGGCCAGCGCTTGGCGTCGATGTTCTCCGCCTCGAGGATCTGCTTGAGCAGCCGCTCCTGATCGTCGTCGTCGAGGATGGTGTAGTTCGACTTGAGCCCCACCAGCTCGGCGTGGCGACGCAGGATCTGCGCGGCCACCGAGTGGAAGGTGCCCAGCCAGCGCAGGCCCTCGGCCTGGCCGCCAATCATGTGGGTGATCCGCTCGCGCATCTCGCGCGCGGCCTTGTTGGTGAAGGTGACCGCCAGCAGCTCCCACGGCCGGGCCCGGCCGGTGGCCAGGATATGGGCGAGCCGCGTGGTGAGCACGCGGGTCTTGCCGGTGCCGGCGCCGGCCAGCACCAGAACCGGGCCCTCCACGGCCTCGACGGCCTCGCGCTGCTCGGGGTTCAGCCCTTCGAGGTAGTCGCCGGGTCGGCCATCAACGCGCGCCAGATCGCTGATGCGGGTGGCGGGCGGCTGGTAATCGGAATGGGATTCGGACGGAGACATCGGCGCCGGTTTAGCACGAAGGACGGCCGACGGCAGCCGGTGCGTTCGCGCTCCGTTCCTCAGCGGATCGCCGCAACCAGCGCGGCCAGGGCGGCGGCGAGGCTGAGCAGGCTCGGGACCAGCAGGCGCTGGGCGAGGGCCGGCGCGGGCGCCGCCTTGGCGACGGCGCCGCGGCGGCGGGCCGGACGATCGGGATAGGACATGGGTGGCTCCTTCGCCGGCGGAGATCGGCGTTCGTGACGCTCCGCGCAAGGGGAGGGCGGCCTCGGGAGGAACTTCGCCGCAGGGGCGCCGTTTGGCTGGCGAACCTAGCGGAGGCGCGAAGGGCCATGGCCGAGACGCAACGGGGGCGCCTGCCCACCTGGGCCGCGGTCCTGGTTGGCGCGGCGGCGGCGTTGTTGCTCGTGGCGCTCTGGACGGGCTGGTCGCGGACCCGCGGCGCGGCCCGGAACCTGGACGTCCGGATGGCGCCCGCCATGCCCGAGCTGCCGAGGCCGACGCTGCCGGACGCGCCGCGCCTGCCCGACGCGCCGCTGCCGACACCGAAGTAGAGAGGGAGAGCCCATGACCGACCACAGCTCCAACGCCGCCCCGAAGAAGGCCAGCCGCCGGATCCCGCCGCTTGTCTGGATCGTGCTCGCCCTGCTGGTCGGCTGGCTGGTGGTGGCGATGATGCAGCGCCAGGGCTCTGATCGGACCCCGCAGGGCGGCTCAACCCCCGCTGCGGCGGAAGGGACCTCGGTGATGCCCGCGGCTCCGGCGCAAGGCGACGCCCCGGCGACGCCGGCCGGTACGGCTAACGGCCCGCAGCAGCCCCCGGCCCAGTAGTCTCCTGGGCGTACCTGAGCGCGGCGACCCGGCAGGCGGAGGCCAGCGGGCGTTCGCCGCGCTGGCCGTCTATGCGGCCGATGAGGCCGGCCAGGCTGGTGGCGCGCGCCTGCGCCATGGCCTCCAGCACCGCCCAGAATTCCGGCTCCAGCGCGATGGAGGTGGCGTGGCCGGAGAGCAGGACTGAACGCTTGCGCAGCACGGGCATAGGCTTTGTTTAGGCCCTCCGGGTAATTCGTCCAGCAGGTCTTGCGCGAAGATGACGCTGTCGTCATTTTCAGCGCCGCAAGTTGACGAGGTTCTTTGATCATGGCGATGACCGCCGACACCATCGACGCGAAGTATGCGCCGCCCCGGGCGTCGACGAAGCTTGACTGGCCGCACGCCATCCGCGCCCTGCGCCGCCTGCTGGCCGACAAGGAAGACACCACGGCCGTCTTCGAGATCATGCGATCGCTGAACGGCGCCTCGACGGCCAAGGGCTACCACCGCCTGCTGCACACCCCGCAGGGCGGACGGATCGCCTACCAGCGCCCCGAGTTCGCCGAGAAGCTGATGGACGACGCCTGGCTGGACAGCCTGCCGGAAGGCTCCGTCGGCGCCGCCTACCGCACATTCGTGCGCTCCGAGCAGCTGTCGGCGGAGGGCCTGGCGGAAGTGAGCCGCAAAGGGCTGTCGCAGATCGAGGAACAGCACCCCTACGCCTGGTTCGGCCGCCGCACCCGCGACGTGCACGACGTCTGGCATATCCTGTCGGGCTACCATCGCGACGCCCTTGGAGAGGCCTGCCTGGTGGCCTTTTCCTACGCCCAGACCAAGGGCCTCGGATGGGCGCTGATCGCCGTGGGCGCGGGCCTGCGCTCCCTGAAGGAGAAGCGCTTCCCCTACCGGGCCGCCATCTGGCAGGGCTACCAGCGCGGCAAGCGGGCAGCGTGGCTTCTGGGCGAGGATTACGAGACCCTGATGGCCGAGCCGCTCGAGGCCGCCCGCCGCCGGCTGAACATCACCCCCGCGACCGTGTACGACTCGATCCCGCCCGAGGCGCGGGACCTGGTGGTGGGGGGCTGAGGCGCCCGAAAGCCCTCCTCCTCGATGGAGGAGGGTTGGGTGCTGGTGTGCACATCGCGTTGCGGCAGGCGGCGCGGGTGGGCGTCGGCGCCTGACGGAGCGTCGCCTTCATTTCATTGCGCACACCACCATCCCCGCCCTTCCTCCATTGAGGAGGAAGGGAGAGCTGCGGCCAGGCCTCGCGCAAATTCTATCCCAGCGGGGGCGGCGGGGCTGAAGCCGGCTCCAAACGCAAGGCGTGGCCGTTCTGGGTGAGCGCGGGCCATGCGGTCCAGGTTCCGAGGGCGTAGACGCAGCCGTAGGCGAGGACGATCGCCGAGCTCCAGACAGCGAAGGCGTCGGTGGGGCGGAACAAGAGAGCTGGGAAGAGCAGCAGGCCGCGGAGCAGGTAAACGGTGCTGATCAGCACCAGGGCCGTGCGCAGGAGCGGCAAGCGAGGGATTAAGCCCGCGCCGGAGAAGGCGTAGGCGGACCAGGCGGCGAGGACCAGGGCGATGCCGGCGGTGATGGCGGCCGGGCGCCACGAGCCACGGGCCGCCGCGTGGGCCATGCCTTCACCTGCGCCGAAGAACCGGTACCAGTCCGGCCCGCCGAAGATCACCGCCACATGCACCGCCGCGGCCAGCGCGCTGAGCGCGCCGCCGAGCACGAGCCACCTGTTCATCCGGCCAGCCTCCGCCCCTGGAGAACATTGGTGTGCAACAGGGCGGCGGCGCCGGCAAGCGGCGATCAGCGGTTCCGCAACTGCGCAGCGCCGCTATGGGCTGGCGGCGGGCGCGGCCGTGCCAGCGCCGCAGGCGCTCCCAGGCCTACGGGGCGGGGCGGTCCCGACAGCCTCGCAGGGCATACCGGCGGAACAAACCCGCGAGCGCACCCTTGTAGCGCCCTGGAGGAGATCGCTCATGAACGCCGTGCCGCGCCTTGAGACGCTGACCAGGCTGGGGTTCGCCGCGCGCGGCGTGCTGTACCTGACCATCGCCTGGCTGGCGATCGAGGCGCACCGGACGACGGGCAGCGCGGGAGCCCTGCGCTCCATGGCCGGCGGCGGGATGAGCCGGGTGGCTCTGGCCGTGATCGCCCTGGGGCTGCTGGCGTACGGCGCCTGGCGCTGCGCCGAGGGCCTACTCGACCTGGAGGGGGCCGGCGATGGCGCCAAGGGCGCACTGGTGCGGCTGGTGCACGGGACAAGCGGCGTACTGCACCTGGTCCTGGGCCTGCTGGCCGGCGCGCTCGCCCTGGGCATGAGCGGGGCCGGCGCGGGGGGCGGCGGCGGGGCGGACAGCGCCACGGGCTGGGTGCTGGGCTTGCCCGGCGGCGGGCTGATCCTGCGACTGGCCGCCCTCGGCTTCATGGCCGGCGGCCTGGCGCAGGGCTGGAGCGCCTACAGGCTGAAGTTTCTCAAGCAGCTGGATCCGCCCGCAGCCGGGCGGCCGTGGATCAAGTGGATCGGCCGGCTCGGCTACCTGGCCCGCGGCGTGGTCTTCGTGCTGATCGGCTGGCTGCTCTGGCGGGCGGCGAGCGCCTCTGATCCACAGCAGGCGGGCGGGGTGGGGGAGGCGCTGGCCTCGCTCTCCGGGTGGATGCGGGTGGCGGTGGCTGGCGGGCTGGGCCTGTTCGGCGTGTTCAGCATCGTGCAGGCGGCCTATCGCCGGATCACCGACCCGCACGTGCTGAGCCGGCTCGCCGCGCGTTCGCCGGCGCACAGGAGCGCGGCCCGAGGCCGAGCAGGTCACTAGCCCCCGCTCGACAGCGGCGCGCGTTTGGGGCACGAGAAGCCGCTTTTCGCAGGGAGGGGCAGTGAACTCTGCCGGGCTCGAGGTGAATGGGCGGTCACGGGGCATCCCGCCGCACCTCGTGCCGATTCTGGTCCTGACGATCGGCCTGCTGGCCAGCGTCCTGGCGGCCTGGCAGGTGGACCGCCTCAGCCGGGCCAAGGACCTGCAGCGCTTCCAGAACGGAGTCGAACGGGCGCACAGCGCGATCTCCGACCGGCTGCAGGCCTACATCAGCGTCCTGCGGGCGACCGCCGGCTTCCTCGCGGCCTCGGAAGGAGAGGTCACCCGGGACGAGTTCCGCACCTATGCCGAGCGGCTTCAATTGCCGCGCATCTATCCCGGCATCCAGGGCATCGGTTTCAGCGCCCCGCTGCCGGGCCTGGACACGCCTGCGACGCGCGCCCGCCTGGCGACGCTCGGGGCGCCCGATGTTTCGGTGAGGCCCCGGACGCCCCGGCCGGAGGTCCACGCCATCGTGCACCTGGAGCCGCTGGACGCCCGCAATCGCGCAGCCCTGGGCTTCGACATGTACGCCGAGCCCACCCGCCGGACGGCCATGAGCCGCGCGCGGGACCAGGCGCGGAGCGCCATGTCCGGCAAGGTGGAGCTCGTCCAGGAGATCGACGCCCAGAAGCAGGCGGGCTTCCTGATCTACCATCCGGTCTACCGGGGCGGTGCGCCGCCGCCGAGCGTGGAGGCGCGGCGTACGGGCTTGATCGGCTTCGCCTACAGCGCGTTTCGGGCCGACGACCTGCTGGCGGGGATACTGGGCCGGGAGGCCGCGCCGCCGATCCACATCGCCGTCTACGACCAGGCCGTCCGTCCGGAGAACCTGCTGCACAAGTCGTTCCCCGGTCCAGTCGACGCCATGGCGCGCGAGGCGCGGCTGAGCGCAACCCATAGGCTGGAGACCGCCGGTCGAACCTGGCAGGTGGTCTACTACGCTGGCCCAGGCTTCGAGCGTGAGCGCACACGCGGGCTGGGCATGGCCTTCTTCCTCGGCGGCGCGGTGGCGAGCCTGCTGGTGGCGACGGCGTCCTGGTGGCAGCTGCGGGCGCGGCTGGCCGCCGAGGCGGAGGTGGCGGCCCGGCGGCGAAGCGAGGAGCAGCGGCTGCTGCTGGTGGCCGAGCTGAACCATCGGGTGAAGAACAGCCTCGCCACCGTGCAGTCGATCGCGGCCCAGACGCTGCGGGAGGGACGCGACATCCGCGAGACCCGGGCCAGGTTCGAGGCGCGGCTGCTGGCGCTCAGCGAAGCCCACAACCTGCTGACGCGCGAGCACTGGGAAGGAGCCGAGCTGGGCGAGCTGGTGAAGCTCGAGCTTGCGCCCCTGGGCGCCGTGCGGGATCGGGTGACGGTCGGTGGCCCGCAGGTGGTGCTGCCGCCCGAGACGGCGCTGTCGCTCGCCATGGCGGTGCACGAGCTCGCCACCAACGCCCTGAAGTACGGCGCGCTGTCGGATTGGCAGGGCAGGGTGACGATCGCGTGGCGCACCTATGAGGCGGCCGGCGCGCCCCGGCTCGAGCTGGAGTGGGTCGAACACGGGGGGCCGCCGGTCAGCCCCCCGCAACAGCGGGGCTTCGGCTCGCGGCTGATCGAAACCGGCCTGCGCCGGCAGCTGCAGGGCCAGGTGGAGCTGCTGTTCCAGCCGGAAGGCGTGTGCTGCCGCATCGACCTGCCGCTTCCGGAGACCCGCGGCGCCTAGTCCTCGCGCTTCGCCTGGTCGTGGAGCCGACGCGCCTTGTCGGCCTCAAGCCTGGAGACCGCCTTCTCCGCCTTGGTGCGGCCGAAGCGGATGCGGTTCTCGGCGGCGGCGGACTTGGCGGCCGCCCTGGCGCGCGCCTTGCGCGCCTTGTTGAGGTTGATCGGCTCGGTCATCGGGGCAGGGTGGCCGCGCCGGCTGCGGCGCGCAACCTCGGCGGCGGTTCCCCGTTTCCCGCCGGCCAACGGAACGAGGACGCGACATGGTGCAGCCGGCGGACATCCACCCGCACATGGAGGTGATCGGCTCGGACGGCGATCACGTGGGCAAGGTGGACCACGTGGTCGGGGACGAGATCGAACTGGCCAAGTTCGACCTGGGCGCTGGGCTGAAGCATCACATGGTGCCGATGAGCTGGGTCGACCGTGTCGAAGACGACAAGGTCTGGCTGAACCGCACCAAGGACGCCGCCAAGGCCGCGTGGAAGATCAGGGTCTAAGGTTTATCGGGATAACGACTGGCGGCGGAGTCTGTTGTCGGGCCTGAAATATACTTAGCGTTATCTTATCATGACCCATCCTCCGCAGTGTCGACTCGGGGGATATCGAAGATGTTCGGGCTGGCCCGGCGCAAGCTGGCGGAAGATGATCGTAGAGCTGACGATCTGGCGGCGCGTTTCGCCGCCCTGAACCGCTCGCAGGCGGTGATCGAGTTCAGGCTCGACGGCACGGTGGTTTCGGCCAACGAGAACTTCCTCAAGACGGTGGGCTATGCGGCCGAGGACATCCTCGGCAAGCACCACTCGATGTTCATGGACCCCGCCGAGGCGGCGGGCGAGGATTACCGCGCCTTCTGGCGGCGGCTGAACGCAGGCGAGTTCATCGCGAGCAAGTTCCGCCGGCTGGCCAAAGGTGGGCGCGAGGTGTGGATCCAGGCCTCGTACAACCCGATCTTCGACGCGACGGGGCGCCCCGTGGGGGTGATCAAGCTGGCCACCGACATCACCGCCGACGAGCAGGCGGCGCGCCAGGCGGAGGCCGCGCGCCGGCATGACGAGGCCGTGCAGGCCCAGGTGGTGGAGGCCCTGGCCCAGGGCCTCAGCCGGCTGGCGGCGGGCGACCTGGGCTGCCGGATCGACGCGGAGTTCGACGGCGGCTACGCGGCGGTGCGCGAGGACTTCAACAAGGCGGTGGGCAGCCTGGCCGAGGCGATGAGCCGCATCTCGGACGCCAGCGGCGCGGTGCGCAGCGGCTCGGGCGAGATTTCCACGGCCGCCGACGACCTGTCCCGACGCACGGAGCAGCAGGCCGCCTCGCTGGAGGAGACCGCGGCGGCGCTCGACGAGGTGACCGCCACCGTGCGCCAGAGCGCCGAGAGCGCGCGCGAGGCGGCCGCGGCGGCCGAGGCCTCGCGGTCGGCCGCCGACACCGCCGGCGCGGTGGTCGGCGAGGCGGTGGGCGCAATGGGCGAGATCGAGCACAGCTCGGGCCAGATCACCCAGATCATCGGGGTGATCGACGAGATCGCCTTCCAGACCAACCTGCTGGCCCTGAACGCCGGGGTCGAGGCGGCGCGCGCCGGGGAGGCGGGGCGCGGCTTCGCGGTGGTGGCCCAGGAGGTCCGCGCGCTCGCCCAACGCTCCGCCGAGGCGGCCAAGGAGATCAAGACGCTGATCGCGTCCTCGAGCGAACAGGTGGCCCGCGGCGTGAAGCTGGTGGGCGCGACCGGCGAGGCGCTGGAGGCCCTGGTGCAGCGGGCCGGCGAGATCGCGGGCCTGGTGTCGGCCATCGCCCGGTCCGCCGAGGAACAGTCGCTCGGGCTGGGCGAGGTGAACAGCGCGGTCAACCAGATGGATCAGGTGACCCAGCAGAACGCCGCCATGGTGGAGCAGACCACCGCTGCGGCCGCCCAACTGCGCACCCAGGCCGAGGCGCTGGGCGAGGCGGTGTCGCGCTTCCGGCTGGGGCGCGCGGAAGGCGCCAACCCGGTGCACGAGGCCCAGGGCCGGCTTCGGCGGGCGGCCGGCGCCTGGTAGGGGGCCGGCGGTCTTAGCGGACCGCGCCGCAGAACCGCTGGATGCGGCGGCAGGCCTCTTCCAGGGTGGCGTTGGCCGTGGCGTAGCTGATCCGGAAGAAGGGCGACAGGCCGAAGGCCGCGCCGTGCACCACGGCCACGCCCTCGGCCTCCAGCAGCTCGTTGGCGAAGTCCTGGTCCGAGCCGATGGTCCGGCCGCTGGGCGCGGTCTTGCCGATCAGGCCCTCGCAGGAGGGATAGACGTAGAAGGCGCCTTCAGGCGTCGGGCAGTGGATCCCGGTGGCCTGGTTCAGCATCGAGACCACCAGGTCGCGGCGTTCCTGGAACAGCTTCTGGTTCGGCTTGATGAAGTCCTGCGGGCCGTTCAGCGCCTCGACGGCGGCATACTGCGAGATGGACGTGGGGTTGGAAGTCGACTGGCTCATCACCTTGCGCATCAGGTTGATGAGCGGCTCGGGCCCGCCGGCGTAGCCGATCCGCCAGCCCGTCATGGCGTAAGCCTTGGAGACCCCGTTCATGGTCAGGGTGCGCTCGTAGAGGCCGGGCTCCACCTGGCAGATGGTGGTGAACTCGAAGTCGTCGAACACCAGGTGCTCGTACATGTCGTCCGTGAGGATCCAGACGTGCGGGTGGCGCAGCAGGACATCGGCCAGTGCGCGCAGCTCGGCGCGGGTGTAGGCGGCGCCCGACGGGTTGGACGGCGAGTTCAGCAGCACCCAGCGGGTCTTGGGCGTGATCGCCGCCTCGAGTTGCTCCGGCTGGACCTTGAAGCCGGCCTCGGCCGTGGTCATCACCGCACGCGGCTCCCCGCCGGCCAGCAGGACGATGTCCCAGTAGCTCACCCAGTAGGGGGTGGGCACGATCACCTCGTCGCCCGGGTTCAGGGTGGCGACCATGGCGTTGTAGATCACCGGCTTGCCGCCGGGCGAGACGTTGATCTGGCTGGGCTTGTAGGTGAGGCCGTTCTCGCGCTGGAACTTGGCGCAGATGGCGTCCTTCAGCTCCGGGATGCCGTCGACGTTGGTGTACTTGGTCTTGCCGTCGCGGATGGCCTTGATGGCCGCTTCCTTGATGTTGTCCGGCGTGTCGAAGTCGGGCTCGCCGGCGGCCAGGCCGATGACGTCGCGGCCCTGGGCCTTGAGCTCGCGGGCTTTCTGGTCGGCGGCAAGGGTGGCGGACGGCTTGACGCGCGACAGGGCGGCGGACTGCAACGACATGGGAACGGGCCCCCTCAAGGCTCAGACTTGCGGATCGGGGGCGGGTTTAACGACAACCCGCCCCCGGGGCAAACCCGCTCTCCAGGGGGTCAGACGAACTTCGGGATCAGATGAAGTTGGTCAGCGAGATGTCGGCCAAGGTGCGGCCCACCAGCACCACGCCGGCGTCGGCGCCATTGGTCGGGTCGCCGTCGGAGTCCACGAAGACGTAGACGTTCTGCCCCACCTGGGCCGCCACGTACTTCGCGCCGGGGCCGGAGATGTGCTCGTTGGCGATGCGGAGCGCCTCGTCGTAGCTGGTCGCCACGAACTCGGAATACTCCAGCGGCAGGATCGAGTGGGCGGCTTCGTCCTCATCGCCGCCGCCCAGCGCATAGATGCTGACCTGCTGGAAGCGCAGCTTGTCGTCGGCGCCGCTCCAGTCGAGGATCGTGTCGTCCTGGCCGGCCGCCGGCCGAGTGTGGCTGACGAACTCGAACACGTCGCGCCCGGCGCCGCCCGAAAGCACGTCCTTGCCGACCGAAACCGAGGTGATGGTGTCGTTGCCGTCCTCGCCGTCGACGATGGCCGAGCCGCCGTAGAAGATGGCGATGCGATCGTCGCCCGCGCCGGCAAGCACCCGGTCCGCGCCGCCGCCGGTCTGGATGATATCGTTGCCCTCGCCGCCCAGCAGGGTGTCGGCGCCGGCTCCGCCGTGCAGCTCGTCGTCGCCGAGGTCGCCCGAGAGGTAGTCGGCGCCGTCGAGGCCCACCAGGAGGTCGTCGCCGCGGCCGCCCAGCAGGGTGTCGCCGCCGCCGCCGCCGAAGATCTCGTCATTGCCGGCGTTGCCGTGGGCGAAGCCGCCGCGGGTCTCGGCGGCGGTGGCCACGTAGATCACGTCGTCGCCCTGGCCGCCGTAGAGGGTGTTGGAGCCCAGATCGCCTTCGAGCCGGTCGTCGCCCGCGTTGCCCTGGATCAGGTCGTCGCCGCGCCCGCCGTTGACGCTGTCGTGGCCGGGGCCGCCATAGAGGCCGTCGCCGTAGACCGAGCCCGCGATCCGCTCGTCCGAGGTATCGCCGACCACCAGCTTGGAGCCGTCGGCGAACTCCGCCTGGCCGTTCTTGGTGACCTGGGTGAAGGCCGTGCCGAATTTCACCGTGCGGCCGTCGAGGGTGACCAGGATACTGGGCACTTCGGGGGTCAGGGCCAGGGGATCGTAGGACTGGTAGACCACGCTGGTCGCATTGGCGCGGCCGGCGAAGGTCACGGTGTCCGCCGCCGTGATCGCGGCGGCCTGGTTGGCGGTGATGGTCTCGAACGCGTAGCGTGCCACAGGCAGCCTCTCCGAACTGGAAGTCCCTCTCGGCCGAAGCCCGGCCTTAGGCTTTAGATCGACCATGTTGCGTAAAAACGCAACATAGAAAAACGCAACATGGCCGCGGCTTGACCGGCCCGGCTTGATCGGCGACCTCAGCGCCGATGCGCCGCCTCTTGCAGTTCCTGTCCGACATGGACGCCAAGGCGTGGCGGGCGCTGCTCGTCTCCTTCGTGCTGTTCGGCGGGGTCGGCGTGGTGTTCGTGTTTGGCGCGCAGGTCCTGGGCTTCGACGGCGAGGCCACGGTGGAGCGCTGGATGGGCGCCGGGGCGGGGCCCTGGTCGCTCCCCGTGGCGGTGGCGGCGTTCGCCCTGCTCGCCTTCGTGGGCGTGCCGCAGTTCATGCTGATCGCTGCCGCCGTGGTGGCCTTCGGCCCCTGGGCCGGCTTCGCCTACTCGTGGATCGGCACCATGGTCTCGGCGATGATCGGCTTCTACCTCGGCCGGGCCGCGGGCGCGCGGACGCTGGACACCTTCTCGGGCCAGGGGCTGCGGCAGTTCATGGAACTCGTGGGCCGCAACGGCTTCTTCGCGAGCCTGATCGTCCGGCTGGTCCCGTCCGCGCCCTTCATCGTGGTCAACATGGCGGCCGGAGTGACCCCCATGCGGATGCGCGACTTCGCGACCGGCACGGCCTTGGGCATCGTGCCGAAGATCGCGCTCACCGCCTTCGCAGGGAATTCGATCATCCAGGTGCTGCGCGGCGAGGGCGGCGGCGGCCACGTGGCGGCGATCGCCGGCGTGGCGCTGCTCTGGCTGGTGATCGGCTGGTACGCCCGCAAGTGGCTGAAGGCGCGCGAGGCGGCCGGCGGCGGCGATCTCGGCTGAGACCAACAGGGGAATGTTCTTGCCCGCAAGCGGTCCTAAGGCCGCGCTTTTGGGAACAGTCTTGCGGCCCAAGGCCGGATTCGGTTAGAAGCCTCGCATGCGTACGCGGCTCGACAGCCTGCTTCTTCTCTCGCTGGGGCTTAGCCGCCCCTGGGCGCCTCTCTAGGCACGCGAGACGCTTCGCGGCCGGGCGCTCAGGGGCTTTCGAACCCCCGCCCGAAGACAGAAACCTCCGCGAAGAGCCTCATCCCATGACGTCCCCGGTATCCGACACCGCCCCGCGTTCCGAAAAAGACCGCGTCATCGTCTTCGACACTACCATGCGCGACGGCGAGCAATCGCCCGGCGCGTCCATGTCGCTGGAAGAGAAGATCGAGCTCGCCAAGATCCTCGAGGAGATGCGGGTCGACGTCATCGAGGCGGGCTTCCCGATCGCCTCGAACGGCGACTTCGAAGCCGTGAAGGCGATCGCCGAGATCGTGACCGAGAGCACCATCTGCGGCCTGGCGCGCGCGGGGATCGCGGACATCGAACGCGCCGGAGAGGCGCTGAAGAAGGCGAAGCGCGGGCGGATCCACACCTTCCTGTCCACCAGCCCCAGCCACCGCGACCACATCCTGCGCGCCAGCCAGGAAGACATCCTGAACATGATCACGGGCTCGGTGACCCATGCGCGCAACCTGTGCGACGACGTGGAGTGGTCGGCTCAGGACGCCACCCGCACCGAGCAGGACTTCCTGCGCCGCTGCGTGGAAGCCGCCATCAAGGCCGGCGCTCGGACGATCAACATCCCCGATACAGTCGGCTACACCTATCCCAGCGAATACGCCGAGGTCTTCGCGGACCTGATCGCCAACGTGCCCGGCGCTGACGAGGTGATCTTCTCCACCCACTGCCACAACGACCTGGGCCTGGCGGTCGCCAACAGCCTGGCCGGGGTGCAGGCCGGCGCACGGCAGGTGGAAGTGGCGGTGAACGGCATTGGCGAGCGGGCGGGCAACGCGGCGCTGGAAGAGATCGTGATGGCGCTCAAGGTCCGCGGCGACCGCCTGCCGTACCACACGCGGATCGAGACCCAGCACATCACGCGGGCCAGCCGCTATGTCTCCGCCATCACCGGCTTCCCGGTGCAGTTCAACAAGGCGATCGTCGGCAAGAACGCCTTCGCCCACGAGAGCGGCATCCACCAGGACGGGATGCTGAAGGACCGCGGCACCTACGAGATCATGACGCCGGAGTCGGTCGGGCAGGGCTCCTCAAACCTGGTCATGGGCAAGCACTCGGGCCGCCACGCCTTCCGCGAGAAGCTGAAGGCCCTGGGCTACGAGCTTGGCCAGAACGCGCTGAACGAGGCGTTCCAGCGCTTCAAGGACCTGGCCGACAAGAAGAAGCACGTCTTCGACGACGACCTGGTGGCCCTGGTGGACGACGCCCTGGCGAGTCAGGCCGACCGGGTTCAGGTGAAGCACCTGCGGGTGATCGCCGGCACCGAGGGGCCGCAGGAGGCGTTCCTGACGGTGACCATCGACGGCGCCGAGAAGTCGGCCAACGCCACCGGCGACGGCCCGGTGGACGCGGTGTTCAACGCCATCCACGAGGTGGTGCCGCACGAGGCCATCCTGCGCCTCTTCCAGGTGCACGCCGTCACCGAAGGGACTGACGCCCAGGCGCAGGTCTCCGTGCGGCTGGAGGAGGACGGCCGGATCGCCACTGGCCAGGCGGCCGACACGGACACCCTGACCGCTTCGGCCAAGGCCTATGTGAACGCGCTGAACAACCTCTTCGCCCGCAAGGAGAAGACCGCGCCCGACGCTCGCGTCGCCAGCGGCTTCTGAGGCGCCGCGCCGCCGCCGGCGGCGCGGTCCCGACGCACATGCTCTGGATCCTTCTGACCGCCGCGGCGGCGCCGCTGCAGGTGGCGCGCAACGCCATGCAGCGCGGGCTGGTCGGCGACGCCGGCCCGTGGGGCGCCACCCTGGTGCGCTTCCTGTTCGGCCTGCCGTTCTCGATCGCGATCTTCACCGTCGTCGCGCTGGCCACCCCGGGCGCCGAGCCGCACCCGACCGCCCGGTTCTGGGTCGGCGCGGTGGCCGGCGCCATCGCCCAGGTGGCGGCCACCGGCGCCCTGCTGATGGCGATGCGTCATTCCGGCTTCGCCGTCGCCACCATGCTCCAGCAGTCCTCGCTGCCGCTGGCGGCGCTCATGGGATGGCTGGTGCTGGGCGACCGTCTGGCGCCTGCCGTCTGGGCCGGCGTTGCGCTCGCGACGGCCGGCTTGGTGGTGCTCTCCTGGCCCAGGGCGGGGGAGGGGCGCGCCGGCCTCGCGGGCGGCCTGCTTGGGCTGGCGGCAGGGGCGGGCTTCGCGGTGGCTTTCAACGGCTTCCGGGCGGCGGGCCAGGCCTTCGATCCGGCGCATCCGATCTTCGCCGCCACGGCCGCACTGGTCATCGCCCAGCTGATGCAATCGGCCGTGCTGACCAGCCTGCTGGCCGTCACCCGGCCGGGCGCGCTCCGGGCGGTGGCCTCGTCCTGGCGCACGTCCCTGGCGGCCGGCTTTTTCGGCTCCGCGGCCTCGGCATGCTGGTTCGGCGCCCTCGCCCTGGCGCCCGCCGCGCCAGTTCGCGCGGTGGGCCTGATCGAGGGCCCGGTGGCGGCCGCCGTCGGCCGGCGCCTGTTCCGCGAGCGGTTGAGCCTCCGCCAATGGGCGGGGGGCGCGATGAGCGCTGCGGGCCTGCTGTTCTGCGCCTTGGGCTGAGCGCTTCCTTCCCGGCGGGGGCTTTGCAATATGGCCCGATGATCGACCGCCGCACCCTTATCGCCGCCAGCCTCGCCGCCGGGGCCCTGCCGACCGCCGCCCGCGCCGCCGCGCGCTGGGAGCCGCGCGCGGAGGTGCCCTGGCCGGTGCAGGAGGTCTACGGCGCGGCGTTCCGCGGCAAGGTCGTAATCGCCGGGGGCATGGCGCCGGGCGCCAACGGGTTGCGCGGCGGGATCAATCCGCAGGACCGCACCGGTATCTACGATCCCGTGGCGAACCGCTGGAGCGAGGGGCCGAGGCTTCCGTTCGCCCGCCACCACCCCGTGCTGGCGACCGCGCGTGACCGGCTCTACGCCTTCGGCGGCTATCGGGTCACCGACGAGGGCGGGTGGGTCGGGGTGCGGGACGGGGTGGCGTTCGATGGGAAGGCCTGGACGGCTGTCGCGCCGATGCCGCAGCTGCAGTGCGAGACCGTGGCCGTGACGCTGGGGGAGCGCATCCACGTGGCGAGCGGCCGCGCCCCGAAAGGGGCCGCCAATCGGGCGTGGACCGACCAGGGCGACGTGGCGCTGCACCAGGTGTTCGACGCCCGCGCCGGCCGCTGGACCACCGCCGCCCCGTGCCCGCTCGCGCGCAACAGCGCCACCGGCGCCGCGGTCGACGGCCTGTTCTACCTCGCCGGCGGGCGCCGCGTCGGCGCCGGCAACTCCGCGCAGCTGGACCGCTACGACCCGAAAACCGATCGCTGGGAGACCCTGCGGCCGATGCCGCGCGCCGCCGGCGGGCTCGCGGGCGCTGCGGCCGGCGGCAAGCTCTATGTCTTCGGCGGCGAGGGCGGCCCCGGCGTGATCCCGGATGCGTGGTGCTACGACCCGAAGGCGGACAGCTGGACCGCGGTCGCCGCCATGCGAACGCCGCGCCACGGCCTGGCCGGCGTCGCGGTGGGCGGCCGCATCTATGCGGTCGGCGGCGGCGCAAAGGAGTCGGGCGGCCAGGTGACCGCGGTCACCGAGGCGCTCATCACCGACTGAAGCGTCTTGGCTTCGGCCGAATCAAAGCTGTAGTAGGCCGAGATGACGTCCCGGCGCGCCATCCTGAAGCTTGCCCTCGCCGCCGCCGTTGCGCCCCGCGCGGCCGCGGCGCAGGCCGTCGCCACGGTGGCGGCGGCTTCGGACCTGTCGGAAGCACTGCCGCTCGTGGCCGCGGCGTTCCAGCGGCGCACCGGCCGCGCTGTGCGGATCGTCTATGGCCCCACGCACGTCTTCACCCAGCAGATCCAGAAGGACACGGGCCGGTACGAGCTCTTCCTTGCGGCGGACGAGTCCTACGTGCGGCAGCTGGAGAAGGTCGGCCTGACGGCCAACACCGGCGCGCTCTACGGGATCGGACGGCTGTGCCTGTATGTGCCCAACGGATCCAAGGTGAGGCTGGACGGCCGGCTGCGGGATCTGGGCGCCGCCACCCGCGACGGGCGACTGCAGAAGCTCGCCCTGTTCAGCACCAACGGACCCTACGGTCGCGCCTCGCGCGAGGCGCTGACGCGAGCGCGGATCTGGATGCCCGTCCAGCCGAAGGTGGCGTTGGCCGAGAACGCCAACCAGATGGTGCAGCTGGCGACCTCGCCTGGCGTGCAGGCCGCCCTCCTGCCGCTCAGCGTGGCGATCATGCCGCGGCTGCGAGCGGCCGGCGCCTACATTCTGGTGCCAGACACCTACCATCGTCCGCTGCGGCACCGCGCCGTCCTGCTGAAGGGAGCGGGCGCGACGGCCGAAGCCTTCTACAGGTTCCTGCGCGATCCGGAGGCCCGGGCGATCATGCGCCAGCACGGGTTCAACCTGCCGGGCGGGCGGTAGGGCTCAGTCGTCCGCCCGCGCGGCGCGAGCCATCCGGCGCTCCAGCAGGAGCATGGCCACGATCACCAGGAAGCCGAACCCGACGAGGGCGCCCGACACCAGGTGCGCCTGCCGCCACTCCAGCGCCTCCACCATGTGGAAGATCTTGATCGACAGGACCTCGGTCTCGCCGGGGATGGCGCCTCCGATCATCAGCACGACACCGAACTCGCCCACGGTGTGGGCGAAGGTCAGGATGGCGGCCACGAAATAGCCGGGCAGGGACAGGGGAAGGGCGACGCGCGTGAAGACCGCCATCGGCGAGGCGCCCAGGGTCGCTGCCGCGTCGAGATTGTGCTGGCCCACCGCCTGGAAGGCGTTGCGCAGCGGCTGGACGGCGAAGGGCAGGGAGTAGACCAGCGAGCCGATCACCAGGCCGGCGAAGGTGAAGGCGAGCGTGCGGACGCCGAACGGCTGGAGCGGCGCCATGAGCGGGCTTTCCGGGCCGAGGGCGATCAGCAGGTAGAAGCCCAGTACGGTGGGCGGCAGCAGGATGGGCAGGCCGACGAGGGCGCCGACCACCTCCCGGGCCAGGCCTTCGCCGCGCGCCAGCCACCAGGCCAGCGGCGTGGCCAGCAGCAGCAGCAGCAGGGTGGTCACCCCAGCGAGCTTCGCCGTGAGCCAAACGACCTCGGCCACGGTCAGGGCGCCCGGTAGCCATAGCGCCGGATGATCCCGCGGGCCTCCGGGGTGCGCAGGAACTGCAGGAACGCGTGGGCCGCCCGATTGGGCTCGCCCGCCTTCAGGAGCACGGCCTGCTGTTCGATCGGGCTGTGCAGGTGATCCGGAACGATCCACCGGGAGCCGCCGCGGGTCTGCGCCACCTGGGACAGGGCGACGAAACCGAGCTCCGCGGCGCCCGATTGCACGAACTGGAAGGTCTGGGTGATCGAGGCGCCCTGAACCAGCTTGGGCCGGACCGGGTCGTAGAGCCCGAGCCGGCGCAGGGTCTCGACCGCGGCAAGGCCATAGGGCGCGGCTCCGGGGTTGGCGATGGCCAACTTTCGGAAGCGGCCCGTCCGCAGGACCGCGCCGCCGGCGTCCACAAGGCCGGGCGTGCGGCTGTAGAGCACCAGCCGGCCGGTGGCGTAGGTGAAGCGCGTGCCTGGGCTGGCCAGCCCTTCGGCCTCGGCCTTCTGCGGCCGCTCGGCGTCGGCCGACAAGAAGACGCCGAACGGCGCCCCGTTGGCGATCTGGGCGTAGAACTGGCCGGAGGAGCCGAAGCTCAGCCGCGCCGTGTGGCCAGTCCGCGCCTGAAAGCGCTCTGCGAGGACGCGTGCGGGCTCGGTGAAGTTGGCCGCCACCGCCACCTGCACCTCGCCGGCGGTCGCGGACGTCGCAACAAGCGACATCAGAAGCGCCAACAGCCGTCCGAGCATGCCCGCCCCTCGTTATGTGGTACGACTACATAACGCCATCCAGCTGGAGTGGGAACCGCATGGCCGACGATCTGAGCGCAAGCCTCACCTTCCGGCGCGGGGCGGCCCGCGTGGGCCTGGAGCGCGTGGCGCTCCTGGAGGCGGTGGCCGAGCTGGGCTCGATCAGCGCCGCCGCCCGCCGGACGGGGCTGAGCTACAAGGCCGCCTGGGACGCGGTGCAGGCCCTGAACAACCTCTTCGACACGCCCCTGGTCGCGGCCGCGCCTGGCGGGAAACGGGGCGGCTCGGCGGCGGTGACGCCTAAAGGGCTCGCGGTGGTGGCGGCCTTCCGCCGGGTCCGCGGCGAGATCGACGCGGCGCTCACGAAGCTCGAGAGCCATGTGGCCGAGCAGCCCGTCGACGATCTGTTCTGGACGCTGGGACTGAGGACCAGCGCGCGGAACGCCCTGCGCGGCCGTGTCAGCGCGGTGCGGGAAGGCCCGGTGAGCGCCGAGGTGACGCTTGACCTGGCGGCGGGGGTCCAGGTCAGGGCCAGTCTGACCCGCCGCAGCCTGGAGGACCTGGAACTGGCGGTGGGCCGGCCGGCGATCGCGCTGGTCAAGGCGAGCTTCGTGCGGCTGGCGCCCGGCGACGACGCGGACCTCAGAGACAACGCCATTCCGGGCCGGGTGGCGCGCCGCGAGGACGGCGAGGGGACCAGCGAGGTGACCATCGACATCGGCGGCGGCAAGACGCTGGTGGCGACACTCGGGCGGCCCGAGGGCCCCGGCGCCTGCCCGGCGGTCGGCGAGTTGGTGACGGCCCGGATCGACCCTGCGCAGGTGATCCTGGCGGTCGAGTAGGCGGACGGCGCCGCATCGTGGCGATTCTCAGGCGAACTGTAGAGGCGAAACTCGCGCGCGACGCGAAGGCGCACACCGCCGTTTCACGCTTGAATTCGCAAATTCCACAGGGCAGAGGGGGGACGAACCTGCCAGCCAATCGGTGCGACTCAGCGCAATCTCAAGCGCAATTCGGGTCGTTCCGGATCGTCGGCGGACCGCACATTTCAGCCCCCATGCCCCAGGGCCTTGCATGATCCAATCCCTCTTCGGCGCGATCTCCAACGACATCGCCATCGACCTCGGAACGGCCAACACCCTGATCTACATGAAGGGCAAGGGCATCGTGCTGAACGAGCCCTCGGTCGTGGCGCTGCGCAACGTGGGCGGCCGCAAGGTCGTGCACGCCGTCGGCATCGAGGCCAAGCAGATGCTGGGCCGCACCCCGGGTCACATGGAAGCCATCCGTCCCATGCGTGACGGGGTCATCGCCGACTTCGAAGTCGCCGAGGAGATGATCAAGTACTTCATCCGCAAGGTTCACAACCGCAAGGGCTTCGTGAACCCCAAGGTGATCGTGTGCGTGCCGTCGGGCGCCACCGCCGTGGAACGCCGGGCCATCAACGACAGCTGCCTGAACGCCGGCGGCCGCCGCGTGGGCCTGATCGACGAGCCGATGGCGGCGGCGATCGGCGCCGGCTTGCCCATCCACGAGCCCACCGGCTCGATGGTCGTCGACATCGGCGGGGGCACCACCGAGGTGGCCGTGCTGTCGCTGTCGGGCATCGTCTATTCGCGTTCGGTCCGCGTCGGCGGCGACAAGATGGACGAGGCGATCATCAGCTACATGCGCCGCAACCATAACCTGCTGATCGGCGAGACCACGGCCGAGCGGATCAAGAAGGAGATCGGCACCGCGCGGGCTCCGGCCGACGGCGAGGGCCTGTCCATCGAGGTGAAGGGCCGTGACCTGATGCAGGGCGTGCCGCGCGAGGTGCGGATCTCCGAGAAGCAGGCGTCGGACGCCCTGTCGGAGCCGGTCGGCCAGATCGTGGATGCGGTGAAGATGGCGCTGGAAGCCACGCCGCCGGAGCTGGCCTCCGACATCGCCGACAAGGGGATCATGCTGACGGGCGGCGGCGCCCTGCTGCGCGGCCTGGACGCCGAAATCCGCGACCACACCGGCCTGCCGGTGACCGTGGCCGATGACCCGCTGTCCTGCGTCGCCCTCGGCTGCGGCAAAGTGCTCGAGCACCCGAAGTGGATGAAGGGCGTCCTGGAATCCACGCTAGCCTAAGCGCTCTTTTCGACTCGGACGCGCAGGGCGGCCGGGGGGCTCCCGCAGACGAGGCTTTAGGTGTCCTTACGGGACAGTCCGCTTGGTGAACTGAAGGTCCCGCTGACCTGGACGGCGGCTGTGGCCGTGATCGTGGCCGGCGTCGCCGCCACGGCGGTGCTGCTGTCCGACCGGCGCGAGACCTTCCAGGCCGAGGCTTATGGCGCGAGCCGGAGCGTCTCGGACCGGGTGCTGACGCCGGTGGGCGACGTGCTCTCCGCCCCCGGCCGCTGGACGGGAGCCGGCGTCGAGGCGATCCGGGGCTACTTCTTCGCGGTCTCCGAGAACCGCCGCCTGAAGGCCGAGCTGCGCGAGATGCGCCAGTGGCGCGACGTGGCGATCGCGCTGCGCGACACCAACGAACGCTACCGCACCCTGCTGGGGCTGAAGACCGATCCGCCGATCCCCATGGTGGCGGCGCGGATCGTCACCGACAGCCGCGGCCCCTACGCGAACACCCGCCTGGCCAACGCCGGCCGCGAGAAGGGCGTGGAACCCGGCAACCCGGTGATGACCGAGCACGGCCTGGTGGGCCGGGTGATCGGCGTCACCGACGGCGCCAGCCGGGTCCTGCTGCTCACCGACATCGCCTCTCGCACTCCGGTGATGATCGACCGCACCAACGCCCGCGCCATCCTCACCGGCGACGGCGGGCCGAACCCCAAGCTCGAGTACCTGCGCGGCATCGATCCGGTGAAGCAGGGCGACCGGGTGCTGACGTCCGGCGACGGCGGGGTGTTCCCGCGAGGCCTGCCTGTGGGCACCGCCGTGAAGGGGCTCGACGGCCGCTGGCGGGTGGTGCTGGCGTCCGACAAGTCGGCCATCGACTTCGTCCGGATCCTGCTGTTCGAGGACTTCACTCAGCTGGTGAACCGGGCCGAGCTGGACAAGACGCAGGTGCCGCCCCCGACCCCCGGCGCGCCGACCCTGCCGCCTCCGGCGCCCGCGCCCAACCCTACGGCGGCGCCGACGCCCGCTGCGGGCGCCGCCGGCGCCCCGGCGACGGGCCAGCCCGCCCGGCCGGCCGCCGCCCCGTCCGTCACCCCCGCGCCGCCGGCGCCTCGGGCGGCCCCGGCCGTTCCGGTCCGTCCGGCCCCAAGCACGCCCGCGCCAAAGTCTGCGGCCACGCCGCCGCCGCGGCCGGCTGCGCCCGCGCCCAAGGCGGGGACCCCATGAGCCAAGCCCGGTCGCTCGAACCCTGGAGATGGCTGGGCGTCCCGATGGTGCAGGTCCTTGCGGCGACGATCCTGTTCGGGATCCCGCTGCGGATCTGGGGCCTGCGGCTGCCGGAGCCGATCTTCCCCATGGCCGTGGTGTTCGCCTGGGCGGTGATCCGTCCTTCGATCCTGGCGCCGCTGCTGGTGCTGGTGATGGGCTTCTTCCTCGACATCTACTGGGGCGGGCCGCTGGGCCTCTGGGCGCTCTGCCTGCTGATCGCCTACGGCGTGGTGCTGGCGGCGCGCCCGATCATGGCCGGCCAGAGCCGTACGATCCTGTGGGCCTGGTACGGGCTGGTGACCGCGACGGCGATGCTAGCCGGCTACCTGTTCGTCTGGCTGGACGTGAAGAACCAGCCGGGGCCGCTGTCGATGCTCTGGCAATACCTCGCCACAATCATCCTTTATCCCTTCACGCACCGGCTGATCGACATGTTCGAGGATGCCGACGTCAGGTTCCGGTAGGGGCGCCGGTAGATGGCCGAACCCGCAATCTATTTCGAGGACGTCAACGAACGTCAGGGCGTGTTCCACCGCCGGGCCTTCCTCATGGGCGGCTTCGCCGGCCTGGGGATCACGGCGCTGGGCGGCCGCCTGGCCTACCTGCAGCTGCTGGAGACCCAGCGGTACGAAAAGCTGTCGGCGTCCAACCAGTTCAACTTCAAGCTGGTCACCCCGCCGCGCGGCCTGATCACCGACCGGAACGGCGAGATCCTGGCCGCCAACCGCCCGAACTTCCGCCTGCTCGTGTCGCGCGACGAGGACATGAAGCCGGAAGAGACGCTGAAGACGCTGGCCAACTTCGTGCCGATCGAGGAGCCGCGGATGAAGCGGCTCGCGCGCGACATCAAGCACGCGCCCAAGCGCTCGCCTGTCTCGGTCATGGAGGACATGACCTGGGAGCAGTTCAGCGCCATCAACGTGCGCGCCCCTGAGCTGCCCGGAGTGACGGCCGACATGGGCGAGGTGCGGGTCTATCCCCACGGCGGCGCCTTCGCCCACGTCATCGGCTATGTGGCCAAGGTGACCGAAAGCGACCGGACGCCGACCGGGCCGAACTCCGATCCGATCATGCTTCACCCGAGCTTCCGGATCGGCAAACAGGGGGTGGAGAAGGCCTTCGACCTCGAGCTGCGGGGCAAGCCGGGCGCGAAGAAGGTCGAGGTGGACGCCAACGGCCGCGAGGTGCGCCACGACCCCAACGGCGACATCCCGGCCGTGCCAGGCCAGGAGATCCAGCTCACCCTCGACGTCGACATCCAGAACCGGGCGCTGGAGGTGTTCGGCCAGGAGAGCGGCGGGGCGGTGATGATCGACTGCCGCACCGGCGACATCCTGTGCATGCTGTCCGCGCCCAGCTTCGACGCCAACCTGTTCGTGCGCGGCCTGCAGGGCGCGCAGTACCGGGCGCTGGCCAACTACGAACGCAAGCCGCTGCTCGACAAGTGCCTGTCCGGCACCTACCCGCCCGGCTCCACCTTCAAGACCATGACCGCGCTGGCGGCGCTGCAGGCCGGGATCGATCCCGACCTCACCGTGTCCTGCGGCGGCGGCATGCAGTTCGGCGGACGCTACTTCCGCTGCCACAAGAAGGAGGGTCACGGGCCGCAGAACATGCGGGACGCAATCAAGAACTCCTGCGACGTCTACTTCTATTCCGTCGCCCACAGGATTGGTCCGGACCGGATCGCCGCTGTCGCCCAGGAGTTCGGCTTCGGCCAGACCTTCGACATCGGCATTCCCGGCCAGAAGAAGGGCACCGTCCCCTCCACCGAATGGGTGCGGAAGAACCGCAAGCGGGACCCCAAGTGGCACCCGGGCGAGTCGCTAAGCTACGGCATCGGCCAGGGCATGCTGACGGCCAACTGCCTCCAGCTGGCGGTGATGACCGCCCGCCTCGCGAACGGGAAGAAGGCGCTCAATCCGCGGCTGATCAAGTCGGTCGGCGGCAGGGAGATGAAGCGCGGGTCAGACGTGCCGGACCTGCCGTTCAGCCAGGAGCACCTGAACTATGTGCGCGACGGCATGGCCGCCGTGACCGAGGCGGGGGGCACCGGCTTCCGCGCCTCGCAGCTCGGCCTCGGCGACATCCTGATGGCCGGCAAGACCGGCACGGCGCAGGTCTACAGCTACAAGGCCGGCGGGACGCGCGGGAAGGGCGGTCCGTGGCGGCTGCGCGACCATGGCCTGTTCGTGGCCTTCGCGCCGCTCGACGCGCCGCGCTACGCTCTGGCGGTGATTGTGCAGCACGGCATGGGCGGGTCGACCGCCGCCGCGCCCCGGGCCCGTGAGATCATGCGGGTCGCCCTGCTGAAGGATCCCGAGCTGGTGGCGCGCATCCAGAAGCCGCTGCCGATGCCGGAGTTGGCGCCCGATCCCGAAGCGGACATCGTCCCGGACGCGCCGCTGATCGGCCAGCCCCAGGTCACCACGGCCGCGGCGCCGGCGCCCGCGGCTCCCGTCATTCCGCCCGCGCGAGGTCCCGCATGACCGTATCCGCGCTGACCCGCCCCGGCGAACGCGACCGGCTCATCGTCAAGCTGAGCGAGATCGACTGGATCTTCGTGCTGACGTTGACCCTGATCGCGACGGCCGGCGGGGTGATGCTGTTCTCCGTGGCCGGCTCGTCCTGGACGCCCTGGGCCATCAACCACGCCACCCGCTTCGGCATCTGCCTGGCGATGATGATCGCCCTCGCGATGATCGACATCCGGGTCTGGTTCGCGCTCTCCTACCCCATCTACGGGGCGGGTCTGCTGCTGCTGGTCGCGGTGGAACTCGTAGGCGACACGCGCCTGGGAGCCCAGCGCTGGCTCTCCATCGGATCGTTCAGCTTCCAGCCCTCGGAGATCATGAAGCTGGGCATCGTGATGGCGCTGGCCCGCTTCTACCACAGCGTCTCGGCCGAGAAGGCGAGGCTGTCGTGGTGGCTGGCGATCCCGGCGGCGATGATCTTCGTGCCCGTGCTCCTGGTGGCGCACCAGCCTGACCTCGGCACCGCCATGCTGATCCTGCTGACAGGGGCCGCGATCGTGGTGCTGGCCGGCCTGGACTGGCGGATCATTGCCGGCGGCGTAGCGGCCTTTGTCGCGATCGTGCCGCCATTCGTGCTGTTCGTGATGCACGAATACCAGCGCCAGCGCGTGCTCACCTTCCTCGACCCGGAAAGCGATCCCTCGGGCTCCGGCTACCACATCCTGCAGTCGATGATCGCGCTGGGCTCCGGCGGCCTGCTCGGCAAGGGCTATGGCCTGGGCTCCCAGAGCCAGTTGAACTTCCTGCCCGAGAAGCAGACGGACTTCATCTTCGCGACCCTCGCGGAGGAGTTCGGCTTTGTCGGCTGCGTCTCGGTGCTGCTGCTCTACGCCGCGGTGATCTTCATGGCGCTGCGCACGGCCTACATCAGCCACAGCCACTACGGCCGGCTGGCGGCCGCGGGCCTGACCTCGACCTTCACCCTCTACGTGCTGATCAACGGCGCGATGGTGATGGGCCTGGCCCCCGTGGTCGGCGTGCCCATGCCGATGCTGTCCTACGGCGGCACGGTCATGCTGACCGTCATGATCGGCTTTGGCCTGGTGATGAGCGTGCGGGTGCACCGCTACTCCGAGATCACCTCGGGCAAGGGCTCGCTGCTCTAGGCGCTCAGAAGGGCTCGAAGCAGTCGTAGTTGCGTTGCCGGCGGATCTTGTCGCCGTCGAACTCGAAGAAGACGGCGAAGCGCGCCTGCATGGTGTCGCCAGGCTTCAGCGTCCGGAGCGGGATCGCCAGCACGCCCTTCCAGACGATCTCGCAGGCGATCACCTCGGCCTGCTCCACGAGGCTGACGATCTCGTAGCTCTCCGAGCGCAGGACGTCCTGGCCCCGCGCGTTGGCGGCCTTCAGGTCGGCCAGGGTTCGCGTCGCGCCGGCGGGCGCCAGCAGGTTGGGGAACTCCTCCTGGACAATGTCGTCAGCGTAGAAGCCGAGCACGTCCTTCCGGAGTTCGATGGCCTTCAGGTAAGCCCGGACGATCGTGGCGCGGCTCATGGCCTGCCGGCTAGACGGAGAAGGCTTGGTCGGTGGCCCGGACTAGGGCGTCGACGATGCCCGGTTCGGTGGAGGCGTGACCGGCGTCCCAGACCACCTCGAACCGCGCTTCCGGCCAGGCGGTCTTCAGCTTCCAGGCGGCCTCCATGGGAGTCACCACGTCGAACCGTCCCTGCACGATCCAGCCGGGAATTCGACGGATGCGGCCGACGTTCTCCACGATCCAGCCGTCGTTCGGGAAGAAGCCGCCGTTGGCGAAGAAGTGGCACTCGATGCGGGCGAAGGCGATGGCGAAGTCGATCTCATTGAACTTCGAGGGCCGCGCCTCGGGACCACGGATGGAGATGGTGTCGCCTTCCCACTGGCTCCAGGCGGCGGCGGCCTCGGCCTGAACGCGCCGGTCCGGGTGGGTCAGCCGCTTGTGGTAGGCGGCGATCATGTCGCCGCGCTCGGCGTGCGGGATCGGCTTGCAGAACCGCTCCCAGGCGTCGGGGAACAGGAAGGAGGCGCCGTCCTGGTAGAACCAGCGCAGCTCGCGCTCGGTCAGCAGGAAGACGCCGCGCAGCACCAGGCTCTCCACCCGGTCGGGGTGGGTGATGGCGTAGGCCAGCGCCAGGGTGGAGCCCCAGGAGCCGCCGAACACGGACCACTTCTCGATTCCGAGGTGCTCGCGCAGCCGCTCGATGTCCTCGATGAGCGTCCAGGTGGTGTTCTCGTCGAGGCTGGCGTTCGGCCGCGAGCGGCCGCAGCCACGCTGGTCGAAGAGCGCCATCCGCCACTTCGCCGGATCGAAGAACCGCCGCATGGTCGGATTGATCGCCCCGCCTGGGCCGCCGTGCAGGATCACGCAGGGCTTGCCGTCGCGCTTGCCGCATTCCTCGAAATAGATCTCGTGGGCGCCGCCGGTCGGCAGCCAGCCGGCATTGAACGGCTCGCTCTCGGGGAACAGTCCGCGCCGGTTGGCGGAGCCGGAGACGGCGGGCGGGGGCGTGCTGCGTTCCATGCGACCCTTCTACTTCGGGAAGCGCCGGTCCATCCAGTCGAGGATCAGCCGGTTGACCTCCTCCGGCTTCTCCTGCTGCGTCCAGTGGCCGGAGCCGCGGACCATGTGCATCGCCAGGTCTCCGACGAGGGTCTTCATGGGCTCAGCCATCTCGGGCGTGAGCACCGCGTCGAGCTCGGCGGTGATCATCAGACAGGGCACGCCGTCCACGCGCTGAGGAAGGCCCTCGGCCCGCTCCCAGTTCCGCGTGAAATTGCGGTACCAGTTGATCGGGCCGGCGAAGCCGGTGCGCTCGAAGGCCTCGACGAAGACGGCCAGTTCGTCCGGCGTGAGCAGCTGCGCGCCATGGTCGCTGTCGTCCCACGCCCGCAACAGATCGCGGAAGGCGAAGGTCGAGCCGCCCTCGGCCGGCTCGGCAGCCGCCTGGAGCCCGCGCGGCTTGCGCATGAAGAAGCGCATCGTCTTGCGGACATCCGCGCCGAGCACCGCCTCGGGCTCGTCAGACGTCTGGAACCAGACGATGTACATGTCCGGCCCGAAACGATGGCGGAAGATGGCGATCGGGTCGGCCGGCGCCCGGGGCAGGAAGGGCGTATTGAGGCCGATCACACCGGCCACGCGCTGCGGATGCAGCAGCGGCATCTGCCACACGACGATGCCGCCCCAGTCATGGCCGCAGAAGATGGCCTTCTCCACGCCAAGATGGTCGAGCAGCCCGGCCAGGTCGCCGGTCAGCTGCTCGATGCCATAGGCCTCGACGCCGGCTGGGGTGGATGACAGCCCATAGCCCCGCTGGTCCGGCGCGATCACCCACCGCCCCGCGTCGGCGAGCGCCCGGATCTGATGGCGCCACGAGAAGGCCAGCTCGGGGAAGCCGTGGCACAGCACAACCGGAACGCCCTTCCGCGGACCGGCTTCGTAGTAGGCGATCTCGACGCCGTTCACCTGCGCACGCTGGACGGGCGGCATCATGGTCTCGAGCGACGACATCTTTGGGCCTCCTGTTGGATGTCCCCCGAACCGGCTGGCGACGGCGGCGCGGAGACAGTAGGCAAGGTTTCGTGACGTCAGCCATCCCCGAACCGCAGACCCGCCCCGCCACAACCCCCTGGGGGCTGGTGGTCCTGCTGGGCTCGCTGACCGCCATGGGGCCGCTGGCGATCGACATGTACCTGCCGAGCCTGCCGGCGATCGCCCAGGACCTTCGGGCGTCACCTGGTCAGGCGCAGACCACGGTCTCGGCCTTCCTGCTGGGCATGGCCGTGGGCCAGTTCTTCTACGGGCCTGCCTCGGACCGCTTCGGTCGCAGGGCGCCGATCCTGCTGGGCGTGGCGATCTTCATCGGGGCCTCGGCGGTCTGCGCCCTGGCCACGAGCCCGCAGGTGCTGATCGCCGCCCGCTTCGTCCAGGCCCTCGGGGCCTGCGCCGGCGGTGTCGTGGCGCGCGCGATCGTCCGGGACCGCTTCGACCACACCGAGACGGCGCGCATGCTCAGCCTGCTGATGCTGATCATGGGGCTGGCGCCGATCCTGGCGCCGCTGCTGGGCGGCGCACTCCTCGGCCTGGGCGGCTGGCCGCTGAACTTCTGGTTCATGCTGGTGTTCGGCGTGCTGGTCGGCCTCGCCACCCTGGTGCGGCTCGCCGAGAGCCGGTCCGATGAGACCTACCGCCAGGCGCGGTCCGAAAACCCGTTCCAGGCCTACGGCGCCCTGCTGCGGCAGCGCCGACTGGTCGGCTACGGCCTGGCGGGGGCGCTGAACGGCGCGACCCTGTTCACCTACATCGCCTCGTCCCCGGATCTGCTGATCGGCGCCTATGGGATCCCCGCGTCGATGTTCGGCCTGATCTTCGGCCTCAACGCGGTCGGGGTCATCGGCGCCAACCAGGTGAACCGCCTGCTCTTGCGCAGGATGACGCCTGACCAGGTGCTGGCCCGGGCGAGCCTCGCCGCGGCGAGCTTCGCGGCCCTGCTGACCGTCGCGGCGGTGACGGGGATCGGCGAGCGCTGGAGCGTGCTGCCGCTGCTCTTCCTGACGCTGGCCAGCTACGGGTTCATGCAGGGCAACACCATGGCGGGCGCGCTCAACGTGGATCCGAGGCGCGCCGGCTCGATCTCGGCCCTGCTGGGCGGGGCCTCCTTCGCAGTGGGGGCGCTCGCTTCCGCCCTGGCCGGGCTGCTGCACGATGGCACGCCGCGGCCGATGGCCGTGGTCATGCTGGTCGCCCTCATCGGCTCGGCCAGCGTCCTGCGGCTGCTCGCCCTGCCTAGGTCGCCGCCGGCCTGAACGCCGTCCAGGCGAGGATCGCCCAGCCGACCATGAAGGCGAGGCCGCCCAATGGGGTGACGGCTCCCAGCATGCGCGGGCCCCCGAGGGCCATGGCGAATAGCGAGCCCGAGAACAGCACCACGCCGGCCAGGAAGACCGGCGGCGCAAGCCGGGCGCCCAGCCATGCCGCGGCGAACACCGCCAGCACGTGGACGAAGCCGTAGAGGGCGCCCGTGCGCAGCCACTCCTGCGCCTTGGGATCGGCGACCCCGTGGGCGCCGAACGCCCCGAAGCCGACGCAGGCGAGGCCGAGGATTGAGGCGACCCCGAGCCAGGCGTTCATCAGCCCCACACCTGCGGCCGCCGGTCTTTCCACGGCGCTTCCTTCTCCAGCTGGGCGGCGAGGCGGAAGAGGGTGGCCTCGTCGGCAAAGCGGCCGGAGAACATCATCCCGATCGGCAGGCCGTCCGCCGATTGCCAGAGCGGCACCGACATCGAAGGCTGCCCGGTGAAGTTGAAGGGCGGGGTGTAGGGGTAGGTCGCCGCCTGCCGCCGATCGAACTCCCGGATGTCCTCCATCAGCGGGTCGAGCCAGTCCGTGCGTGGCGCGGGCGTGGCCATGACCGGCGACAGGTAGACATCGAAGTCTTCGAAGGCGGCGAGGATCTGCCGGTTCATCAAGCGCAGCTGCTGGAAACCCCAGAACGCCTGCTGGCCGGTCACCCGCTTGCCGGCCTCGTAGCCACGGCGGGCCAGCAGCCCGAGTTCGCCGTCCTCCGGCTCGCGGCCGAGCGCCTCGACCCAGCGCTGGACATTGGCCGAGAAGTTGGACGCGCTGGCGAAGCCCTGGGCGCGGTAGAGGATGCGGTAGTCGACGCCCAGCCCCCGCTCGACAAGCTCGTGGCCGAGCCCCTTCAGCAGGTCCACCGTCCTCAGCAGGGCCTGCATCATCTCGTCGGGGATCGGGCGGCCGCTGGGGGTCTCGGCGGACCAGGCGATGCGGAGCCGCCCGGGGCTCCGCTCCAGTTCGGCGAGGTAAGGACCGGCCTTGGCGGGCGCCTGGAACGGATCGTTGGCCTGCGGCCCGTCGGTGGCGTCGAGCATGGCGGCGCTGTCGCGCACCGTGCGGGTGACCACGTGGTGCACGGAGAAGCCCAGGGCGCCGTCGGAGACCTCGCAGATGGGCGTCCGATCGCGGGTGACCTTCATGCCGAACAGGCCGCAGCACGCCGCCGGGATGCGGATCGAGCCCAGCCCGTCGCTCGCGTGGGCCATGGGGACGATCCCCGCGGCGGTCGCGGAGGCCGCCCCGCCGGACGAGCCGCCAGAGATGTGGTCGGGGTTCCAGGGATTGCGGCAGAAGCCCAGACGCTCGGAATTGGTCACGCCGGGGATGCCGAATTCCGGCGTATTGGTCTTGCCGAGCAGGACCACGCCCGCCTCGCGATAGCGGCGGACGAGCTCGCTGTCCTCGACGTCCGCAGCCACCTGGGCGAACAGGCTGCCGGAGGTGCGCGGCCAGCCCTTCACCTGGCCCCGAGATCCTTGATCAGGAACGGGATGCCCTTGAACGGGCCGTCCGGCAGAGGTCCGGACGCCGCCTCGCGCGCCTCGTCATAAGCCTTGTAGACCACCGCGTTGAGGACGGGATTGTGCTCCTCCATCCGCTCGATGGCGGCCTCGACGAGTTCGCCCGGCGTCACCGCCTTCTTCGCCACCAGCTCGGCCAGGCCCAGGCCGTCGTACTCGGAAAAGGTCGTCATCTTGGGCATCAGCGGGCTCCGGCGGAAAGGAAGGCGAGCTTGTCGACGGGCGGGAGACCGCCGGCCTGACGCTTGAGTGCGCCGAAGGCGCCCTCGGCAGCGTCGAGGGCGGCCTCGATGTCGGCCTCGGTCATGGCCGCGCACAGGAACATGTTGTGCCAGGGATGCACATAGACGCCGCGGGCCAGCATCTCGGAGGCGAAGCAGAAGCCCTTGCGCAGGTCCGGATCCTCGTCGAACAGGAAGAGGGGCATGGTCGCCGGCCCTGTCTGCCGGAAACCGAACCCGGCCGCCGCCGCCCGCTCGGCAAGGCCATCGCGCAGCCGCGCGCCGAGCGCCGTGATGCGCTCCAGGTAGTCGGTCTCGCGGATCAACCGCAGGGTCTCGAGCGCGGCGGCCATGGGGGCGGCCTCGTACCAGAAGGAGCCGGTGACATAGACCGAGGCCGCGGCGGCGCGAGCCTTGTCCCCGCCGAGCAGGGCCGAGAGCGCATGGCCGTTGGCCAGGCACTTGCCCCAGGAGGAGAGGTCGGGCTGCACCCCGATGCGGCTCCAGGACACGTCGCGCGTCAGGCGGAACCCCGCGCGCACCTCGTCCACCACCAGGAGGGCGCCGGTGGCGTCGCACAGCTCGCGCGCGCGCCGCGCATAGGCGGGATCGGGGTCGGCCTGGTCGACGAAGGCGTCGTGCCGGAAGGGGGCGGCGAAGATGCAGGCGAGGTCGTCGCCGGCCTGGGCCACGGCCGCCTCGAGGCTGGCGACGTCGTTGTAGTCGCAGAACAGCTGGTGGGCCCGATCGCTGTCGACAACGCCCGCGGGCCTTGGCGTGCACCAAGCGGCGGCCCCGTGGTAGGCGCCCTTGGCGCGGACGACCGTCTTGCGCCGGGTATGCGCGCGGGCGACCACAAGGGCCATGGACGTGGCGTCCGTGCCGTTCTTGCAGAACATCGCCCAGTCGGCGTGGCCGACCATGCCGACCAGCGCCTCGGCCAGCTCCACCATGAGGGGCGTGGGGCCGGTGAGGGTGTCGCCCAGACCCAGCTGGCGGACATAGGCCGCGTCGATCTCGGGATTAGCGTAGCCGAACAGGTTCGGCCCGTAAGCGCACATCAGGTCGAGGTAGCGGCGGCCATCCACGTCCCAGAGGTGGGCGCCTTCCCCGCGGGCGAAGAACTGCGGGTAGTCGTCGGGCAGCAGGGCCACGGATTGATGGCCGTACATGCCGCCCGGGATCACCGCCTCCGCCCGCTCGCGCAGCTCGCGGTCCCGGCTGTTCGCGCCTGTCATCCCAGACCTCCCCCGCGGCGCTTCTCCCCTCGTGGCGTCGGAAAGACGCGGGGGCTTGGGCCGCCCGCGAACGGTAAACCCGGATCCCGTCCGCGACCAAGGAATACCGCGGTGGGCTTGCCTTTCGAGGGGCGCCGGAACGGGCGGTCCTCGCACCGGTTGGGTCAGACTGAGTAAGGCACAGGAGAACGCCATGGCGGGCCAATGGGCGGTGGTGGTGCACGGGGGCTGCAAGCCGATCCGGCCCGAGGAGGTTGAGGCAAACCGGCGAGGCATCTCGGCGGCGGTGCGGGCCGCGGCGGAGGCGTTGCGGTCGGGCGGATCGGCGCTCGACGCCGTGGAGGCCGCGGTCCGGTCCATGGAGGACGACCCGATCTTCAACGCCGGCCACGGCGCGGTCGGCAAGGCGGACGGACGGGTGGAGATGGACGCCTCGATCATGGACGGCGAGACGCTCGACATCGGCGCCGTCTGCGCCCTGCAGAAGGTCGCCAACCCCGTGTCCATCGCCCGCGCCCTGCTCGGCCAGGAAGAGGTGCTGCTGGCCGGGGAGGGCGCCCAGCAGTTCGCCCTGGCGCAGGGTGTGGAGCTCGCCGACATCCCACCGCGTCCGGACCCGCACGCCGCGGGCTGCGACACGGTCGGATGCGTGGCGCTGGATTCCAACGGCGCCATCGCGGCGGCCACCTCCACCGGCGGGCTGAAGGGCGCGCCGGTGGGCCGGATCGGGGACTCGCCCCTGCCGGGCTGCGGCTTCTACGCGGACAGCCGGGTCGGCGGCATCTCGGCCACCGGGGAAGGGGAGCGGATCGCACGCACCACGCTGGCCGCGCGGGTGATCCAGGCGCTGGAGGACGGGGCGGAGCCCCAGGCCGCCGTGGAGGCGGCGTTGAAGCGCCTCGACCGGGTGAGCGGCGAGGCCGGCCTGATCGCCCTCGATCCGCAGGGGCGCATCGGCTGGGCCTTCAACGCCACCCAGTTCGCCGTCGGTTGGGCCAGCGCCGGCGCCGAGGCCCGGGTGGAGATCGCCGGGCTGGAGGGCGCTGGGGGCGGCGGCTCGCGCCTGAGCTGAGCTGGCGCACGAACCGGGGCGGGACCGCTCGGTCCGACTCCCGCTAGGAGACGCCCATGTCGCCGGCGGTCCGCATGGGGCTCTTCTACGGGGCCATCTTCATCGGGACGGGCGCGAGCTCGCCCTACCTGCCGGTGTGGTTCGAACATCGGGGGCTGAGCGGCGCGCAGATCGGCCTGATCCTGTCGCTGCCGATGCTGGCCCGGGCGTTCACCGCCCCGCTGCTGGCGATCTGGGCCGACAGCTTCCGGCTGCGGCGGACGGCGCTGATCCTGATGGGGGCGGTGATCACCGGCCTCTTCGCCCTGATGGCCCTGCCGTTCGGCTTCGCCTGGTGGGCGGTGGTGTGGTTCGCCGCCTCATCAATGTTCTCGACGCTGTCGCCGCTGACCGACGTCATCGTGCTGCGCCGGGCGCAGCAGGACGGCTTCAACTACGGATGGCCGCGCGGCATCGGCTCGGCGGCGTTCATCGTGGCCAACCTGGTGGTGGGCTGGCTGGTGGCCCGCGGCTCGCCCGAGCTGGTGCTGGTCTGGATGGTGGCGGCCGCGGCCGCCGCCAGCCTGGGGGCGCGGCTCTTGCTGCCGCCTGACGAGGTGCACGAGGGCGGCCCAACCCCGGGCTTCGCCGAGCGCATGGCGGGGCTGAAGGGCCTGCTGGCGGACCGGGTGTTCATGACCGCGGTGATGTCGGCGGGCCTGATCCAGTCGGCGCACGCCTTCTACTATTCCTTCTCCGCCCTGACGTGGCGGCGGCAAGGCATCCCGGAGGACATGACGGGCGTGCTCTGGGCCGTCGGGGTGACGGTGGAGATCGTCTTCCTGTGGTTCCTCGAGCCCTGGCGGCGCAGGCTGGGACCCCGGCGGCTGCTGGCGCTCGGCGGGGCTGCAGCGGTGGTGCGCTGGACGATCCTGGCCAGCTCGCCGCCCCTGTGGGCGCTATTCCCCCTGCAGGCGCTGCACGCGCTGAGCTACGCCGCCACCTTCATCGCCTCGCTGCAGCTGGTCCAGGCGCTCTCGACGCCGAAGAACGCCTCGGCGGGGCAGGCCATCAACTCGGCGCTTTCGGCGGGGCTGCTCTCCGGCCTGGCCACCATGGCGTCGGGGTGGCTGTTCGATCGCCACGGGGCGGCCGGCTACCTGCTGATGGGGGCGATGGCGCTGGCCGGCACGATCGGGGCCTTCCGGCTGTTCGGCATGCGCCGCCTGGATCCAGCCTAGATCTGACGTGGGGTGAGCCTTGCCCCAGGGACCTCCGGCGCGCCTAATCCGGCGCAGATCCAGGAGGAGACGGACAGGCATGCGAGCGTTGCGGGTGGCGGAGCCGTGGGGGATCGACCAGGTCCAGGTGGTCGAAGCGGCCGATCCGAGCCCTGGCCCGGGCGAGGTGCTGGTGCGCATGCGGGCCGTGTCGCTGAACTACCGCGACCTGCTGATGATCCAGGGGATGTACGGCCGGGCCGGCCCTACGAGCGGCTCGATCACCCCCTTTTCCGACGGCTGCGGGATCGTCGAGGCCGTCGGCGAGGGCGTGACCCGCTTCCGGCCGGGCGACCGGGTGGCCACCATGTTCTTCCAGGGCTGGATCTCGGGGCCGCCCACCCTCGAGAAGGCGTTGACGGCGCTGGGCCACCCGATCCCGGGAGCCGGGCGGGAACTGGCCACGTTCAGCGAGCAGGGGCTCTCGAAGGTCCCCGAGTTCCTCACCGACCAGGAGGTCGCCACCCTGCCGTGCGCAGCGCTTACCGCCTGGCGGGCGCTGTTCGAGGACGGCGATCTGCGGCCCGGCGACACCGTGGTCCTGCAGGGCACCGGCGGCGTGTCCATCTTCGGCCTACAGTTCGCGCACGCGGCGGGCTACCGGACCCTGATCACCTCCTCCTCGAACGCCAAGCTGGAGCGCGCCCGCGGCATGGGCGCCGATCACCTGGTGAACTACCGCGACACCCCGGACTGGGCGAAGCCGGTGCGCGAGGTGACCGGCGGGCGCGGCGCCGACTTCATCATGGAGGTGGGCGGCGGCGGCACCATCGAGCAGAGCATGAGGGCGGTGCGGATCGGCGGCCACATCTCGATCATCGGGGTGGTGGCGGGCGCCGGCTCCGGCTTCAACCCGGCGGCCCTGATCGGCAACGCCGCCAAGCTGCAGGGCGTGTTTGTCGGCTCGCGCGACATGTTCGAGGCCATGTGCCGGGCGATCGAGCTGCACGGCATCCGCCCGGTGGTCGACAAGGTGTTCCCCTTCACCGAGGCGCAGGCGGCCTTCCGCGCCATGCAGGCGGGCGAGCACTTCGGGAAGATCGTGCTGGAGTTCTGACGCCGGCCGGCCGCCGCCTGAGCAGGACAGCGGGTCATGCCGTCGCCACGCGCGACAGCGCCTCTACACAGGGCAGGTCGGCCAGGCGGCGGGCGAGCAGCTCGGCCCGGGCCGGCTCCAGCCCCTCCACCTCCAGCAGCGACCAGGCGCAGGCGCCCACGTCCACGTGGCTGACCGATCGCAGATGGGCCTGGCTG
The DNA here is from genome assembly GCF_036563385.1 of Phenylobacterium sp. Classification (GTDB taxonomy): domain Bacteria; phylum Pseudomonadota; class Alphaproteobacteria; order Caulobacterales; family Caulobacteraceae; genus Phenylobacterium. Next base: position 7,007 of record NZ_DATCML010000011.1, on the reverse strand, counting down.
GTCTGAACGACCCCAAGCACGCGGGTGAGCGCGCCGGGCTCGGGCGCCAACCTCAAACGCAGCAGGGCGGGCGCCGGCGGAAGCGAGCGGCTCATGGCGCAGACCCCGGCGCGAATTCGTGGGCGGCCTGGGCGAGCAGCTCGTTCCCGTCGCCCCAGGCGCAGAGCGTCAGGCGATGGACGCCGTCCGCCGGCGCGCCGGTCAGCCAGACCAGCTCCTGGGCGGCGCGTTCAGGCAGGGCCTCGGCGAGGCCGGCTTCCACGGCGCAGAGCACCGGCATGCCGGAGGCGCCCGCCACTTTCGCCTCCACGCGATGGGCGCGCGCGGGCGCGAGATCCTCGATGAAGCGGCGCGTGGCGGCCTCGACGTCCGCGAGGGGCAGGGGGTGGGTCATGGTCAGGTCTCCTTCCGGGTGGTCCCGGCCGGAGCGCGCTGGTCATGAAAAAACCCCGTCTCCTGGCCGGAGCGGGGTTGCTGGTCATCCGATCGTGCGGTTCGTCAGGCCGCGCGGGATCGCCCCCGTCCGATATGGCGGGTGGTAATCATCATCATCGCGGTGGCGGTGACGCGGCGCATGCCGCTTGCATAGGCGATCCGCATCGGCTTGCCAACCGTGGCCGCGGCCCGCCTTTCCGAAGCGGGCCGACTGGGGCCATAAAGCCGAACAAAGCGGGGGGCGCGAGCATGGCATGGCGGCGATTGGAGGCGTGGGCGGCGGCGCTGGCGATCTGCGCGGCCCACGGCGCCGGGGCGGCCGAGCCGGCGGCCAAGGTGGTGATCTACCAGGGCGCGACCCTGATCGACGGCACGGGCGCGCCGCCGCGCCCGGAGCAGGCTATCGTCGTCGAGGGCGAGCGGATCGCCGCGGTCGGGTCGCTGACCGCCATGTCCCTGCCGGCCGAGGCAGAGACGGTGGACGCCCGGGGGCTGTTCGTCCTGCCCGGCCTGATCGACACCCACGTGCACATGGCGACGCCGCCGAACCCGCCCCGGGCCGAGGCGCTGATGCGCCGCCAGCTCTACAGCGGCGTCACCGCCGTTCGCGACATGGCCGACGACACCCGGTCTGTGGCGGAGCTGCAGCGGCGGGCCCGTGTCGGCGAAATCCCCGCACCGGACGTCTATTTCGCCGCCCTGATGGCGGGGCCGAGCTTCTTCACCGATCCCCGAACCCTCGCGGTGAGCCGTGGCGACACGCCGGGCAAGGTCCCCTGGATGCAGGCGATCGACGAGACGACGGACCTGCCGCTGGCGGTGGCCATGGCGCGCGGCACCTACGCCACGGCGATCAAGATCTACGCGAACCTGCCGGGCGAGCTGGTCAAGCGGATCACCGCCGAGGCGCATCGGCAGGGGATGCGGGTCTGGGCGCACTCGGCGGTGTTCCCGGCCAGCCCCCGGGACGTCATCGACGCCGGCGTCGACGTCAGCTCCCACGTCTGCCCGATCGCCTACCAGGTGTCCGAGAAGATGCCGGCCAGCTACCAGGACCCTACGCCGGTGGACGAGGCCAGGCTCGGTCGCGGCGACCATCCGCAGATGGCCGCCCTGTTCGACGCCATGAAGGCCAAGGGCGTCGTCCTGGATGCGACCGTGCGGGTCTATGCCGAGGGCGAGAAGCGCTGGAAGGCCAATCCCAAGGGCCGGCCGCCGCGCTGCAGCGCCGACACCGCCTACCGGCTGACGTCGCACGCCTTCCGCCGGGGCGTGGAGATCTCCACCGGCACGGACGGCGACACCGACTGGCGCGAGGCCTATCCTTCCCTGCACGAGGAGCTGGAGCTGCTGGCTGGCAAGGCGGGGATGCCGCCGCTGCAGGTCATCCGCTCGGCGACCCTGGTGGCGGCGAAGACGCTGGGCCGCGAGGCCGAGATGGGCACGGTAGCGCCGCGCAAGCTGGCCAATCTGGTGTTCGTGACCAAGGACCCGTCGAAAGACGTCGGCGCCCTGCGCACCGTCGCCTTCACGGTGAAGCGTGGGCAGGTGTTCCGTCGGGTGGACTACCGCCCGATCAGCGAAGCGGAGGGGATCGAGCATGAGTGACGGCAAGGACGGCGTCAGCCGGCGCGCGGTGCTGGCGGCCGTCGGGGCCGCGCTTGGAACGCCGGCGGTCGCGGCCGTCGATCCGCGGCCGTGGAAGGATGCGGTGATCGTCAACGCCCTGGGCGGGCTCGACAACCCGAACATCCAGGACGAGGGGGCCGAGAGCAATGTCTCGCGCGGGGCGCGAAGGTCGCTGCGGCTCGACGCCCGCACGCTCGCCGACGCACGGGCGTCCGGGGTGACGGCCGTGAACTGCACGATCGGCTACGTCGCGGGCGAGGGAGACCCCTTCGAGGTGACCGTTTCCGACATCGCCCGCTATGACCGCATGGTGCGCGACCACGGCGCTCACCTGCTGAAGGTGCTGAACGCCGCGGACATCCTGCGGGCCAAGCGCGAGCGCAAGATCGGGCTGATCTACGGCTTCCAGAACGCCGTGCAGGTGGGGCGGAACCTGGAACGGGTGGACGTCTTCGCCGACCTCGGCGTGCGGGTCGTCCAGCTGACCTACAATCCCGCCAACCCCCTCGGCGACGGGGCGACGGCGCCTCAGAACCGGGGGCTGACGCCGTTCGGGCGAGAGGTGGTGGCGCGGCTGAACGCCAACCGGATCATGGTCGACCTCAGCCACAGCGGCGAGCGGACGTGCCTGGACGCCATCGAGGCGTCCGCCCAGCCGATCTCGATCAATCACACCGGTTGCCGGGCGCTCGTCGACCTGCCGCGCAACAAGACCGACCTCGAGCTGCGGCGGGTGGCCCAGAAGGGCGGCTTCGTCGGCATCTATTTCATGCCGTTCCTCAACGCCGAGGGGAAGGTCAGGGCGGCCGACGTGGTCCGGCACATCGAACATGCGGTGAATGTCTGCGGCGAAGACGCCGTGGGCCTCGGCACCGACGGGCCGATCACCCAGATCGACGACCTGGACGGCTACAAGGCGGCCCTGGCCAAGGAAGTGGCCGACCGCAAGGCGCGCGGCATCGGGGCGCCGGGCGAGGGGCCGGAGACCTATCCCTTCGCCGTGGATCTTCGCGGCCCCACCCAGTTCTTCGACCTCGCCGGGCGGCTGAAGGCGAGGGGGCATTCGACCGCACGCATCGAGAAGATCCTCGGCGGCAATTTCGTGCGCTACGCCCGCGACGTCTGGGGAGGCTGAGGTGATCGTCATCAGCCGCGAGGCGGTCCGGACGCACCTGACCTACGAGGCCTGCATTCCCCTCGTGCGCGAGGCGATGGTCGCCCTGTCTCGCGACGTGACCCGGCAGATCCCGCGCCAGATCATCGACCTCGAGGGCGGGCGCGCCTTCGGCGTCATGCCTGGGGCGCTTGGGCCCGGCGCGGTGTTCGGGGCCAAGCTGATCAGCGTCTTTCCCGAAAACTTCGAGAAGGGGCTGCAGTCGCACCAGGGGCTGGTGGCTGTGTTCGACCCCGCCAGCGGCGCCCTGGCCGCCATGGTGCACGCCGGCGAGGTGACCGCGATCCGCACGGCCGCGGCCTCGGCGGTGGCGACGGACGCGCTGGCCCGGCCGGAAGCGGCGACGCTGGCGATCCTCGGCTACGGCGAACAGGCGCACACCCACGCTCATGCGATGACCAAGGTGCGCCAGGTTTCGGAGGTGCGGGTCTGGGGCCGCTCCTCAGAGCGCGCCGCCGCCTTCGCCGCCCGCCTGGAATCCGAACTCGGCCGGCCTGTGCGGGCCTGCGCCGACGCACGAGAGGCGGTGGACGGAGCCGACCTCGTCTGCACCACCACCGCGGCCGCGGAGCCCGTGCTGCTTGGCGAGTGGATCACGCCCGGCGCGCACCTGAACCTGGTGGGATCGAGCCGCGCCGGCCCCGCGGAGGTCGATGTCCAGCTTGTCGCCCGCAGCCGCTTCTTCGCCGACCATGAGCAGGGCGTGCGCCTGCAGGGGGCGGAGTGGCTGAACGCGCTTGCCGCGGGCGTTGTGGGCGAGGACCATCTGCTGGGCGAGATCGGCCAGGTGCTGGATGGCGCCCTCGTCGGCCGGACCACGCCGCGCGACATCACCGCCTACAAGTCCCTGGGCAGCATCGTTCAGGACCTTGCGGCCGCGGGCTGGCTCGCCGAGCAGGCGCGGAGCCTGGGCTTCGGCGTCGAGGTGGCGTTTTAGGCAGGAAAAAGCCCGGCGGCCGGAATGCGGTGACCGCCGGGCTTCAACTCGAGGGCTTCGTACCGACCTTCGCCGGACCGCGGCTTAACAGTCGCGAAGCGCGGCAGTTCCGGCCGCCGCGTCACGAAAGCTTGAGCGGTCAGATGCCGGGGTGGAAGCCAGCCTCCAGCACGTCGAAGATCCTCTGGGCCGCCTCCTCCGGCGTCAGCGACGTTGTGTCGATGCGGATCTCGGGGGTCTCTGGCGGTTCGTACGGGCTGTCGATGCCGGTGAAGTTCTTGAGCTCGCCGGCGCGGGCCTTCTTGTAGAGGCCCTTCACGTCGCGCTTCTCGGCCTCGGCCAGCGGGGTGTCGACGAACACCTCCACGAACTCGCGGTCCTCCAGCAGCTCGCGGGCCATGCGCCGCTCCGCCCGGAAGGGGGAGATGAAGCTCACCAGCACGATCAGGCCAGCGTCGACCATCAGCTTGGCCACCTCGGCGACGCGGCGGATGTTCTCCACCCGGTCCTCCTCGGTGAAGCCGAGGTCCTTGTTGAGGCCGTGGCGGACGTTGTCGCCGTCCAGCAGGTAGGTGTGGCGGCCCTCGGCGTGCAGGCGCTTTTCCACCAGGTTGGCGATGGTCGACTTGCCCGCGCCCGACAGCCCGGTGAACCAGACCACGCGGGCCTTCTGGCCCTTGGCGGCCGAGCGGGCGGCCTTGTGCACGTCCAGCGCCTGCCAGTGGATGTTCTGGCTGCGGCGCAGCGCGAAATGCAGCATGCCCGCGCCGACCGTGCGGTTGGAGATCCGGTCGATGAGGATGAAGCCGCCGAGGTCCTTGTTCTCGGCGTAGGGGTCGAAGGCGATCGGGGCGTCGAGGGCGAGGTTGCAGACCCCGATCTCGTTGAGCTCCAGGCGGGTGGCCGCCAGGTGCTCCAGGGTGTTCACATTGACCTTGTACTTGGGCTCGGTGACCTGGGCCGAGACGGTGCGGGCGCCGAGCTTCATCAGGTACGGCCGCCCCGGCAGCATCGGCTCGTCGTCGAACCAGACCACCGTGCTCTCGAACTGGTCGGCCACCGCCGGCGGCTCGCCCGAGGCGGCGAGCACGTCGCCGCGGGAGACGTCGATCTCGTCGGCCAGCGTCAGGGTCACCGACTGGCCGGCGACGGCCTGGTCGAGGTCGCCGCGCATCGTCACGATGCGGGCCACCGTGCTCTCGCGCCCGGACGGCAGGGCCTTCACCCGGTCGCCGGGCTTCACGACGCCCGAGGCGATCAGGCCCGAGAAGCCGCGGAAGTCGAGGTTCGGCCGGTTCACCCACTGGACCGGCATGCGGAAGGGCTTTTCCTGCAGGTCGTCCTCGACCGGGGCTTCCTCCAGCCAGCGCATCAGCGGCGGGCCGGCGTACCAGGCCAGGTTGGCCGACGGCTCGGTGATGTTGTCGCCCTTCAGGGCCGACATGGGGATGGCGGTGAAGGCCTTCAGGCCGATCTGCTCGGCGAAGGCGCGGTAGTCGGCGACGATCTCGTCGAAGCGGTCCTGGTCCCAGCCGACCAGGTCCATCTTGTTGATCGCCAGGACCACGTGGCGGATGCCCAGCAGGCTGACCAGGTAGCTGTGCCGGCGGGTCTGGGTGAGCACGCCCTTGCGGGCGTCGATCAGGATGATGGCGGCGTCGGCGGTGGATGCGCCGGTGACCATGTTGCGGGTGTACTGCTCGTGGCCCGGCGTGTCGGCGACAATGAACTTGCGCTTGTCGGTGGAGAAGAACCGGTAGGCGACATCGATGGTGATGCCCTGCTCGCGCTCGGCGGCGAGGCCGTCCACCAGCAGGGCGAAGTCGATCTCGCCGCCCTGGGTGCCCACCTTCTTGGAGTCGGCTTCGAGGGCCGCCAGCTGGTCCTCGAAGATCATCTTGGAGTCGTAGAGCAGCCGCCCGATCAGGGTCGACTTGCCGTCGTCCACCGAACCGCAGGTGAGGAAGCGCAGCAGGGACTTGTGCTCGTGGGCCTCGAGGTAGGCCTCGATGTCCTCGGCGATGAGTGCGGATTGATGGGCCATCAGAAATAGCCCTCCTGCTTCTTCTTCTCCATGGAGGCGGCTTGGTCGTGGTCGATCTTGCGGCCCTGGCGCTCGCTGGTGGTGGTGAGCAACATCTCCTGGATGATCTCGGGCAGGGTCGCGGCGGTGCTCTCCACCGCCCCGGTCAGCGGGTAGCAGCCGAGGGTTCGGAAGCGCACCGACTTCATCTGCGGGGTCTCGCCCGGGTTCAGGCGGAAGCGGTCGTCGTCGACCATGATCAGGGCGCCGTCGCGCTCCACCACCGGCCGCTCCTCAGAGAAGTACAGCGGCACGATGGGGATGTTCTCCAGGTGGATGTATTGCCAGATGTCCAGCTCGGTCCAGTTGGAGATCGGAAAGACGCGGATGCTTTCGCCCGGGTTCTTGCGGGTGTTGTAGAGCCGCCAGAGCTCCGGCCGCTGGTTCTTCGGGTCCCAGCGGTGCTGGGCCGAGCGGAACGAGAAGATCCGCTCCTTGGCGCGGGACTTCTCCTCGTCGCGCCGGGCGCCGCCGAAGGCCGCGTCGAAGCCGTACTTGTCGAGCGCCTGCTTCAGCCCCTCGGTCTTCCAAAGGTCGGTGTGCAGCGCGCTGCCGTGGTCGAACGGATTGACGCCACGGGCCAGCGCGTCGGGGTTCTTGTGCACCAGGAGCTCGAAGCCGAGCTCGCGGGCCATGCGCTCGCGCATCTCGTACATCGCCTGGAACTTCCAGGTGGTGTCCACGTGCAGCAGGGGGAACGGCGGCTTGGACGGATAGAAGGCCTTGGCCGCCAGATGCAGCATCACGGC